>JAZNZX010000043.1:0-42170 GCA_045595185.1 Candidatus Fimenecus sp.
GAATTGAGTACATAAACGCTGACTGATATAATTGAATATAACTTATTTACAACAAGGCGGTAGGGGATAACCTTACCGCTTTTCTTCTGTTTCCAATTTGGAATTGACAACTCTTCATAGGGTTCTCAATTCGAGTTTAGAAACTCTGTTTCAAGTCCGTTTTAAAGGATGGATTTGAAACAATGAACTTTTGACAAGGGAGTGTTTTTAATGCCACCTAAAATTCTTATTTTAACTTTAGCTTGTGCAGGTTTTCTTTGTTTGCTTATTGCCTTTTTGATTTGCTCTTGTAAAGTTGCAAAAGAAAGCGACAATCAATTTGAAAACCAATACGACAAATCTGACTATTATGCTCATAACGGAAGAGGAGATAATAATGGAAATCATTAAGAAAAATACACCGCAGAAGAGTGTTGCTTTAACAATGGCAACTCACTCTGTTTTCATATCCATACTGTCGCTCATATCTGCGTCAGTCGTATTTCAAGAAAACTTTTTTGCATACTTGCGACCAACTACATACTTGATGTTTGCGGTTGTTTTGTGCGGTACAATGTTGAGAATGAAGAGAAAGAAGGAATAAGCCGTGAGTCAGACAAATGAAATTATAAAGGCTATTGAACGGCAAAAAAACGGAAAAATTATTGTTGAAGGTAACAGAAAAATGATAAGTCGTTCTGCTGAAGTGGTTGGCGAAAACGAAACCAAAATGGTGTTGAATTTTCGCGACTATGTGGTTGAAATCTTTTTTTCAGATATTCAACCTCTTATGGTAATACGACTTGTAAAATTTTTAGAGATACCTGTAAGTTATGAACTGTATAAAATTGCTAACGATTTAACAAAAGACTGCGTATATGGTTCTCATTGCTTTGATAGAGAAAAGAACCGATATTACTTTCAAGCAACACAATGGTTGGATGGAGTTTTATCCTCAAAAATCTTTTATGAAATGCTTAAAAGATATGATGCTGAAGCACAAAAAATATTGAAATATTTTATGTTTGATGAAAATACAAATTAACGGACAAAAATATCCAAAAAATGCAGAAAAACAGACAAAAAGTATTGACAAATACGTTTTGATGTGCTATACTTAACTTGTAATTGAAGATACAGGACCTTCAATTAGCCGTTGCTCCAACAAATAAGGCGTGTTGGTAGTGGCATAAAATTTCCTTTCATTTAAAAAATTAAACAAGACACCCTTGAAGTTTCGACACCTTCAAGGGTGTTTTGTTATGCCTTTAATATTCCAATAAGCATACTTTTTTTGCGTGAAACTATTGTGAGATTTTTGGGGATATGATATTATTAGACTGCAAAAGTTGTAAATGCTTTTGTCCTCACAAAATCGTATAAAGAAAACAGCCTACTGATTTTTCAAGTAGGCTGTTTTTCGTTGACTGTAATTGTCAAATATGGTATAATATAAGTGAAACAAGGTGAGCCTAAACGGTAGGCGGTTAGCCCTCTTTTATTTTGAGGGCACTTTCGCCCTCTTTGAAAGGGGGCGGTGCTTATGATTACATACGGTGAGTTATTTTCTTTACTTACTTTAATTGTTTCAATAATAGCACTTGTTATATCAATAACAAAAAAGAAATAACCGCCCTCGTCAAAGTCGCGGTTATTTCTAACTAACAATTTTGGCTAACCGTCTATACGGATTGCCTTGTTTCACTTATATTATATGCTATGAATTGGGTTTTGTCAACTATGGAGTTCGGCAACTTTTCATAGCATATAATTAAATAGCTCATCTGCCACGAGTAGATATGCGGAGAAACCGTCTTTGTTAAATCAAAGGCGGTTTTGCTTTTTTAAGCATTTTACAATAGGTAGGGACATTCCTATTTAAAGCTTGTGGAGAGTATTCAAAACAAGCAAATGTTCACAGAAATGTTTCAGATGTAGAGGTGTTGGTATTTGAATTCGCCACTAATTTAGCTCGGTTTGCAAGGGCTTTCTTGTCAGACTGACATATTCAGTTGACTTTTTTGACCTCAAGTGATATATAATAAGTGAAGGGAACTTCTACATACTATATATGGGGGTGTCAATATGAAAGACACAAGATATACAATTACATCAAAAAAGATTATTGCATTTGCTCTTGCTTTCGTAATGTTAGCGGTTATGCTCGTAGGTTGCACAAAAAATGAGCCTGTGAATACCGATGCAAATAAGACAACAACGGAAGCTGTTGGTTCAAGTCAGTCTGGCGATAATGCGGCAAACTCAAATGATGATAATATCGTAGAAAGTGATAATCAGACCGACATAGACAATTCTACTTCAGTTGTTGATGAAGAGTCTTCAAGTGTAAAGAATGATACTGAAGATAATAATACTTCAAAGTATAATTCTTCAGAAACCACTACGAAAAAGAACACTTCTTCAAGTGGCAAGGAAACTACAACAAAGAAGAATTCTTCATCTGGCAGTTCTAATAAGGTAACAACTACTACAACACAACCAAAAGAAACAACCACAAATGTTTCTTGTAAGCATAGTTGGAAGTTGCTTTCATATACTAACGGTTATTATGTTTACAAATGTAGTAAATGCGATGATAGAAAAAAAGAAGAGAAAGAGTTCAATCCCGATGATTTTATGGGTTCAAAAAGTGAATATCTTGAACTTCTTGGTTATATCAACGAAGCAAGACGCAAAGCTGGACTTAACGAACTTGTTTATGTAGATGATTTCCAAAAAGGTGCAAATACAAGAGCAAAGGAACTTACGGTTAATTTTTCACACACAAGACCAAATGGTATGCCTTGTACTTCTGTTTATAACCTTGGTATTTGGGGAACATCTGAAGAAAACTATTGTTACAGTGAAGAAGGATATAACTATATGTCTGGCGGAGAAAACATTGTTTCAGGTGCGTTAACAGCTAAACAGGCATTTGATGCTTGGATGAATTCAAGTGCCCATAAAGGTACGATATTGAGAAAAGGTGCAACTCATTTTGTTGCCGCAAGATGTAATAAGTATTGGGAAATGAGCGTTTTTGGACCTTGTAGTGACATTGTATAATAAGTGAAGGGAACTTTTTAGGTGCATTTAATTCTCTTATGAGTTCAAGCAGATATAAAACTATTTTAATGAATGAAAACTCAACCCATTGTGTTTGTGCAAGATGTGATGGCTATTGGGTTTGTTATCCACTTATGTAATAAACAATTAAGCTCTTACATTTCGTAAGGGCTTTTGTTATATCTGAAAACAGTTGGTTGGGACATTCCTACTTAACACTTGTAGAGATAAATCAAAGCAAGTAAATGTTCACATAGCGATAGAACTGCAAATTTTAAATAAATTACTAAATCAAGACTCTGTATTTTACAGGGTCTTTTTTATACTCAAAATTCAATGAAAGGGGTGAGTCCAATGCAGACTTAACCATTAACCGACCCACGCTCAAGGGTAGAGAGCAAATTAACTTAATATAGCAAATAAAATTTTTTGCAAAAATTTTTAAAACGACAAAGGAGCTGTTTATATATGAACAGTACAAATTTTAAAAAGGTTCTGTCAGTGGTATTAGCGACTTTGATGTTGGTATCAGCAGTTCCTTCACAGTTGTTTGCCGCCACGGCGAGTAATCCGTGGGAAGGCGGAACAGTAAATAGCAATGTATTCCTTAATGCACTTTCGTATCTTGGCTATGATACAACGAGATTTACTACACACGGCGAGTATGGTTCGAGTGTTGCTGAAAAATATCGAACAGACATTGGATACAATACCGCGGGTGCAGATGGTATAGAAAAAACATCAGCAGGAAAACCAAATGTTTCTACATTTGAGTCCAAAGGATTGTGTTGTGCTTCTTATGTAAGTTATTGTATTTTCAATTATTTACCTAATGTCTATGGTATAGATACTTCAGATTGGGCAAAGCCATCTAATTATCGCTCTGCTACTTCGTGGAGAACTGCTATGGAAAAGTGGGTAAGTGGTGGATATGCAACAAAGGTGACTATTAACGGTTCAACTAATCCGAAGGCTTCAACACATAAGAATTTGGATAAATTGGATGATGTTCCTATTGGTTCTATTATTACCTTTAAAGACTCCGCAGGTGCGTATCATCACGTAAGTATCTACGCAGGTTATAAAAATGGAAGACACTTTCAGAACCACGTGGGTAATAGCCGAGGTCCTGAAATTCAGACCATTGAGTATTTCCTTAAATCATCTGATGAATATTACACAGTTGATGCGGCGTATATCCCAATAGTTCCAGTAGCGACAGGTTATGTAGGTGTTCAGAAGGTTGATGATGCAGGTAAAGCAGTAAGTGGTGCAAAAATTGGTTTGTACAGTGATAGTGCTTGTACAAATCTTATTACTACATTAACAACCGACTCAAGTGGTAATGCAAAATACGCAACCCCACTTGATGAAGGTACAACTGTTTACTTCAAGGAAACTACTGCTCCAACTGGTTATGATAAGTCAACACAGGTTGTTTCAGCTACAGTAGTGGCAGATAAGACAACCTATGCGTCAACAAAAATCGTTGATAACCGACAAGGCAAAATCACCCTCACAAAGAAATGTGAAACGGGTGTTGTTATGGAAGGTATTACATTCACGATTTATTCTGATAAGGATTGTACTAAATCGGTTGGCACTATGAAGACTAATGCTAATGGCGTAGCAACATCGGGTTATCTCAAAGCAGGTACATATTATGTTGTTGAAACATCATTGGGCGATTACAGTTCAACTCACATTGCTAACGGTACAGTCTTTACTGCAACAGTAACAAAAGGCGGAACATACGATATTGGTACGGTAGTTGATAAGCTTCGTACAAAGGGCGTATATGTTCAGAAGACATCAGAAGATGGTCTTGTTTTAGGTCATACATTCCATCTATATGGTACATCAAACTCTGGTGTTGAGGTCGATATGACTGCAACAACTGATGGCGTTGGCGAAGCATTTTTTGCTAATGTTCCTTTGGGAACATACACACTTGAGGAAGTCAATGTAGCGGACCGTTACATTGCTCCAGCACCACAGTCTGTTACTGTTACAAACAGAGGTAATGCGGTTGTAAGATTTTTCTATAATGCCTTAAAGACGGGTATTCTTGAAGTAACAAAAACAAGTGAGTCTGGTATAGTTGAGGGCTTTGAGTTTGAACTTTCAGGAACTACATTGGACGGTAGCACATATACGGCTACTGGAGTAACCGATGAAAACGGTAAACTCGTTTTCAAGGATATTCCATTCAGTGAAATCGGAGCATATACTTTGACAGAAATCAATGCTGTTGGTTATGAGCCTCTCGTAGTTGAAGACCTTGATTTCAGAGAAAACTACGCTTATGTTGAATTGACAGTCAACAATGTTCTTTCTAAAGGAAGTCTTCAGGTTATTAAAACATCGGAAGATGGTAATGTTTCAGGTGTTAAGTTCCAACTTTCAGGTTCGCCTGCCGCATCAAATGGTAAAGGACACTTGTTAAAATCTGCAACTACCGATGAAAACGGCGTTGCAACATTTACAAATATCCCTGTTGGAACATATATCCTTAAGGAAATGAATTTAGGCAGTTCATACATTCAGCCTGCATCAAAGACTGTAACTGTTGAAGCTAATAAGACTACAACAGTTAAATTCCATAATGTGCTTCGTAAGATTTGCTTTGAAGTTCAAAAGGCTGACAGCGAAACAACTACACCGCAGGGTGATGCTACTCTTGAGGGTGCAGTGTTCCAGTTGTATAACTCTAAAAACCAAGTAGTTGGAACATATACTACTGATGAAACAGGATACTTTATCACTGATTTAGTTCCTTGCAATGACGCATATATCATTAGAGAAGTAAGTGCTCCAACTGGTTATGTGCTTAATTCAAAGCCGATAAACATCAACGCAACATCAAGTGAGTATAATAAAGATTACAATTATGTATCAATTGATTTCCCCGAAGATGTAATTAAGGGTCAGATTGACATTACCAAGTATGCTGTTAAGAATGGTGTTCAGACTCCCGAAGCTGGAGCAGAATTCACCATAACGCTTAAAAGCACAGGTGAGGTAGTTGAAACTCTTACCATTGATGAAAATGGTTCTGCAACATCTTCTTCGCTTCCTTACGGCACATATCTTGTGCATCAAACAAAGGGATGGGAAGGATACAAAGATGTTGAAGATTTTGAAGTCTTTATCAGTGAAAACAATAAGACTTATAATTATATCCTGAACGACGATGTTTTCACAGCGTATGTTAAGGTCACAAAGACCGATGCTGAAACAGGTAAACCTATTGCTTATTCTGGTGCTGGCTTCCAAATCTATGATGAAGACGGCAATCTCGTAACTGCGAAAAATGCTAACAACGAGGTAGTTGATGTTTTCTATACAGATGTAAATGGTATTCTCATTACTCCTGTTGAACTTGCATACGGTGATTACACTTTGGTAGAAGTAATTGCACCATACGGATATGTTCTTGACTCAACTCCTGTACCGTTCTCAATTAAAAACTCTACAATGGTTGTTGAAGATGGTCTTACAGTTGTTAAGGTATATAAAGAGGACTTTTCGCAGAAGGGTACAATCTCTGTATATAAACAGGGTGAAGTTTTCCATAATGTAAGTGAGTCTGACGGCAGATACACTCCTGAATATAAGGCTATGGGTCTTGCAGGTGCAGTATATGAAATTTATGCGGCAGAAGACATTACTACTCTTGATGGTACAGTTCGAGTAACCAAGGGAACTCTTGTTGATACAATCACAACAGACTCAACTGGTTATGCAACAAGTAAAGCTCTTTATCTCGGTAAGTATGAGGTAGTAGAGATTTCTGCTCCTGAAGGCTATGTGAAAGATACAACACCTAAACAGGTTGTACTTGCTTATGGCGACCAGACTGAAACTCTTGTTTCAACTGGTATTTCTTTCACAAATGACAGACAGAAAGCAGACATTAGTTTCACGAAAGTTCTTGAATTAAATGACGCTTTTGACATTGGTAACAATGGCGAATTTGCAAACATTAAGTTTGGACTTTATGCTAATCAGATAATTACAGCGGCTAACGGTACGGTAATTCCAAAAGATGGGCTTATTGAAGTAGCTTATGCAAATCCTGATGGTACAGTGAAATTTTATAGTGATATTCCTTTCGGTCAGTATTATGTCAAGGAAATAGCAACCGATGAACACTATGTACTTAACGGTACAAAGTATCTCGTTACATTCTCATACGCAGGTCAAGATACAAATGTTGTATCTCTTACTGTAAATGACGGTGTTATTTTTAACAGTTTGAAACAAGGTTCTATCGAAGGCTTGAAGCTTGATGAAAATGGTGAACCTGTTGCTAATGCTGTTATTGGGCTTTTCCTTACAAAAGACGCAACCACACCTATTGCTACGGTTAAATCAGACTCAAATGGTGTTTTCCGTTTTGATGTACCCGTAGGAACTTGGTATGTTAAGGAAATTTCTGCTCTTGAAGGCTTTATGCTTAACGAAACCGTGTTTACTGTAACGATTGCAAACAACGGTGAAAACAAACAGTTGACTATTGTTAACGAGCATATTAAAGGTAGCCTTAAATTGACAAAGGCAGACGCAGAGTACACAGATGAACTTCTTTCTGGTGCAGTATTCTATGTGTATAAGGATACTGATAACAACGGCGTGTATAACGCAGGCGACGAGAAAGTAGGAGAGTTTGCAGAAACTTCTCTCGGAGTGTACAGCACTGACCTTTTGCTTTACGGTAGATATTTTATTAAAGAAATTACCGCACCAAACGGTTTCCTCATTGATAATAATACTTATGAAGTATTTATCAGAGAAAACGGCAAGGTATATACAATCAGCAATGATGAAAGCGGTCTTTTCCTTAATACCGCAAAGAAAGGCAATCTTGATATAGTGAAAACTGCGGAAGATGGCAGAGTAGAGGGTAAAGATTTCAAAGTATTTGGAACTGATGTTACAGGTCATTACTATGAAAACACCTTTACTACAGACTCAAACGGCATTATTCACATCACTGGTCTTCGTGAAGGCACATATACAGTTGAGGAAATCAACCTCGCAAACGGATATGTTCAGCCTGAAGCACAGACAGTAACAGTTAAAAATGGTACAACAATAGAAATCACATTCTACAATGCTTTACAGAAGGGTGATGTAAAGGTTAATAAGACTTCTGAAGATAATGTTGTTTTTGGTATCGAATTTAAACTTTATGGCACTTCTCTTGTTGGCAATTATATTGAAATGACTGCAACTACCGATACAAACGGTGTTGCGATGTTCAAGGACATTCCGATTGGTAACTACAAGGTAGAAGAAATCAATGTTCCTGACAGATATTTAACTCCAGCTTCTCAAAGTGTAGTGGTAGAGTTTAATAAAACTTCTGCTCTTAACTTTGAAAATGTTCTTAAAAAGGGAAATATCACACTCACAAAAGTGGATGTTGATTATCCCGACAACAAACTTTCAGATGCTACCTTTGGTGTTTACGAAGATGTAAACAAAAACGGTATCCTTGATGATAGTGACGGTTTGTATGCAAACCTTGTGGAAACAAGCAAGGGTGTATATGAACTTAAAAACATTCCTTACGGCGATTATCTCGTTAAGGAACTTCAAGCTCCCACAGGTTTCCTCGTTGATAATAATGTTTACAAAGTATCCATTAGAATTGACGGTATGACTTACACAGTAAGCAATGATACAAGTGGTTGCTTTATCAATAATCCAATGTTGGGAAATCTCGACATTGTTAAGACCAGTGAGGATGGCGTTCTCGAAGGCTTCCAGTTTAGAGTAACAGGCACATCTATTACAGGTCATAAATACGATAAAACATTTGTAACTGACAAGAACGGCGAAATTCATATTGAAAATCTCCGTATTGGCACTTACACAGTAACAGAACTTAATGTTGCTGAAAGATATATCGTTCCTGCTGTTGCAACAGTTTCAATTGAAACAAATAAGACAGCAAAGGTAGAAATCCATAACGCACTCAAACGCGGTAATGTGGTTGTATATAAGACTTCAGAGGACAATATCCTTGCAGGACACAAATTCCACCTTTACGGTATGTCACTTGCAGGTATCCCTGTTGACGAGTATGCAGTAAGTGATGAAAATGGTGTTGTAAGATTTGACAATATCCTCATTTCTAATCTCAATGGTTATGTAATTGAAGAAGTTGAAGTTGCAGACCAGTACATCGCTCCTGATGCACAGAAAGTTGATGTTAAATACAATTCCACATCACAAGTTGAATTTTTCAACGAATATAAGCGTGGCACAATTACTCTTACAAAGGTTGACAGAGATTATCGCGACGAGCTTCTCTCAAACGCAACCTTTACAATCTATCGTGACAGCGACAATAACGGTATATATAACATAGGCGATGAAAAGGTAGGAACTCTTACTGAAGCATCAACTGGTGTATATAAATCCGAGCTTCTTATCTATGGCAGATACTTTGTCAAAGAAACAAAAGCTCCTTTAGGCTTTGTTGCTGACGCAACACCTTACGAAGTGTTTATTGACACTAATGGCAAGGTTTATACAGTAAGCAACGACGGAAGCGGTCTTTTCGTTAATGCTCCCAGACTTGGCGACCTTAATATTGTTAAGGAAGCTGAAGACAATCGAGTAATCGGCAGAGAATTTAAAGTAACTGGCACATCTATCACAGGTCACTACTTTGAAGGCACATTTAAGACAGACGCTGATGGCGAGATTTATATTCCCGAACTTCGAGAAGGTTATTACACAATCGAAGAAATTAACACACCTGATGGATACATTCAGCCCGAAACAGTTGAAGTGTATGTAGGTCACGGTAATGTTTTAATCGTCGAAGTTTATAATGCTCTTGAGCGTGGCGATGTAGTTGTTACTAAAGATGCTGAAGACGGCATTATCGAAAATGTTGAATTTAAACTCTATGGTACATCTACAGTAGGCGATTACTTTGAAACTTATGCAAAGACCGACAAAAACGGCGTAGCAATGTTTAAGGATATTCCAGTAGGCAACTACACAGTTGAGGAAGTTAATGTTCCTGCAAGATACCTTCCTGTTTCTTCACAGAATGTAACAGTAGAGTATAACAGAACAGCAACTCTTAAATTCGAGAATATGCTTAAAAAGGGTAATATGACTCTTACAAAGATTGATGTTGATTACCCCGAAAACAAACTCACAAATGCGGTATTTGGCGTTTATCTTGATGTCAATGAGAATGGTATTCTTGATAGCAAAGACGCTTTCTACGCAAATCTCATTGAAACCAGCGAGGGTATTTACGAGCTTAAAGATATTCCTTACGGTCATTATCTTGTTAAGGAACTTGTAGCTCCTATAGGCTTCCTTGTTGACGACAATGTTTACGAAGTATTCATTGAAATCGACGGTATGACCTATACTGTAAGTAATGATACAAGCGGATGCTTTATCAATAACCCTGCATTGGGTTCAATCGACATCATTAAGACAAGCGAAGACGGTATTGTTGAAGGCTTTGAATTCAGAGTTACAGGTACAACAATCACAGGTCAGTCTTATGATGAAATCTTTGTTACTGATGCAAATGGTAGAATTCATATTGAAAATCTTCGCATTGGTACATATACAGTAACAGAACTTAATGTTGCTGACAGATACATTGCTCCTGATGATGTTACCGTTTCAGTTGAAACAGGTAAGATAACAGAAGTTAATGTACACAATGCTCTCAAGCGTGGCAACCTTGTGGTTCATAAGACTGCTGAAGACGACATTCTCGCAGGTCATAAGTTCCATCTCTATGGTATGTCACTTGCAGGCATCTTTGTTGACGAATACGCAGTAACCGATGAAAACGGCATTGCAGTGTTTGAAAACATTCTTATCTCTGACCTTGACGGTTATGTAATCGAAGAGGTTGAAACAGCAGACCGATATTTAGTTCCCGAAGCACAGATTGTTTATGTAGAATACGAACTCACTTCAGAGGTTGAATTCTACAATGAACTTAAGCACGGTAATATTACACTTACAAAGGTTGATAATGACATTAGAGATAAACTCCTTTCAGGAGCAGAGTTTGAAGTTTACTTTGATGTAAATGACAACGGTATCTTTGAGCCAGAAATCGACATTCTTGTAGGTGTGATGAATGAAACTGAAATCGGTATCTATCGCATTGATGATGTTCGTTATGGCGGATATTTCATTCACGAAAAGACTGCTCCTACACACTATATCGCTGACGGCGGTTATTACTATGTAGCTGTTCTTACAGATGGCGAAACAGTAGTAGTAGAAAACATTGAAGGTACAGGCTTATTCGTAAATGGTATTAAGCTTGGCAACATTCTTATTATCAAAAACTCTGAAGACGGTAAAAAGGAAGGTTTCTCATTCCTTGTTACTGGTAACGGCATCAGCATTATCGTTACAACTGACGCTGAAGGTAAAGCTCTTGTTGAAAATCTCCGAGTTGACTCTGAATATGTAATCGAGGAAATTGAAGATGAAGCAAGTGCTGGTTATGTTAGACCTGAAGCTGTAGTAGTAACTCTTGTTGATGGTATGACTCTTGATGTAGAGTTCTATAACGCTCTTCAGGTAATTATTCCAAATACTGACGCGGTAAACGAAGCTGAAGACGAGGCAGATATAAATGAAGAAGAGGACAATGGATACTTCTTCCTTATCATTTGGCTTGGCGGTAGTGTGTTTATCCTTGTTGTTGGTTACTTCTATGTGCTTAAACCAAAGTTAGCAAAGAAGAAAGCCAACAAAAAAGCAGTAAAATAAGTCTTTAGGGCGGAGCAGGGGAAACCTTGTTCTGCCCTATTTTTTTATTTAGGGAGAGATTATTATGAAAAAATTCATAACCTTATTTACGACTATTGCAATTCTCTTGTGTTCAATGCTTCCTGTGTTCGCAGAAGAAAGCACGACAAGAGAACCATATATGCCTAATCAGGGAGTAGAGGGTGAGGTTCTCCATATAATGCAACCTGAAGAACTTGAAATACAACTTGGTAGTGATTTTGCATATCACGGTTTTAAACTCGAATTAGATTATGGTACATACCCAGAAACTATCTATGCTGATGAATATGGTACATTGAAACTTGAAATAGGTGGAAGTGATAAATATGTTATCAGACATACAGGAGAAATCTTTAATCCTGATGAAACAACAACATTTCATATTCTCGGTTCTAATGGAGAAAGGTTAGAACCAAACACGGATAGTTCTGCTGATAATTCGCAAGAAGATGCTTCAAATGACCTCTCTATAAGCAACGAGCCTGAAGAAACGGAAAAGGTTGAGTCTGACGAAGAAAAAAATGACTCTGGTACAAAATTTCCGATAGGGATTGTTATTGTAATTGTAGTGCTGGTATTTCTCGGTGGTGTTGCATACATCATAGAACGCAAACCAAAGACAAAAAAGAAAAAGGATTGATTAGTTCAGTCTGTCAGACTCACTTCGGTGGGTCTTTTTATTGTTTTCATTCACTACACTCTTTCATTTATCTGAAGGAGTGATTATTTATGATGGGTCGTACACACTCAATCGCAGGCATAGGTTCAGGACTTGCTTTGTCACACTTCGTCGCAAACCATTTTCCTGTGATAAACGAATATGCAGTTCTCGGTATTGTAACTGCTTCGGCATTGATAGGCTCTTTAGCTCCAGATATTGATATTGAACAGAGCACTTTTTCAAAAAGAGTTCCAATATTTTCAATGCCATACAAATTACTTGCAAAATTACCATTCAAGTGTTTTCAACACAGGGGTATAACTCATTCGATTTTCTTTCCATTTTTATTTGTTTTTCTATGTATGTACTATCCAACAATGAGTCCATATCTTATGTTGGTGCTTCTTGGATGGGCAGTAGGGGATTTAAGTCATATCATTCTTGATATGCTCAATTTCAAAGGCGTTGCAATTTTTTCGCCAATATGGAATAAGCAATTTCATTTAACTCCGTATGTTCTTGCAATTGAAGCTGGTAGTTTTGGAGAAACTTTGCTTCGGATTATTCTTTGGGTCGGTGTTTTATGGTATGTTTTTTTCGTTCTTTTAGCTGAACACACAGCGAATTTTTTCTTAACCTTGTCTTGATTTTCGTCATTTCGACGAAAACGAGGGTCGTATGTCAGTCTGACGAAAAATATTTGTAAAAACAGACAAAATTGATTAAAAACTGCAAAAAAACAGACAAAAGTGCTTGTAATTTAGTCCCGAATGTGGTACACTATGAACTGTAAGAAAGAGATACGGAAAAGCTGAAAGCTGATTGCAACGGCTTATCAGTGAACTACATCAAAGAGCTAATTAAGAGGTTGGGAAGCCTCATTAGATTTCTGGTTGTACTTCTGAAGTGTTTCTGGGTAACTCCGCCGTGTAGGTATCTTACATTTGAGTTTTGAGTAAAATTGAATAAAAGGAAATCGGTTGTATTTTTTTCATTATGTTTTTTTGATTTTGATTTCATCCTTTTTCAATGTTTTTAGGTCGGGATAAAAACTGTTCCGTCCTCAAGTCCACAGACTTCAGAGGTTAATTTAACCAATGAATGTGACCGTCTAAAAAACGGCTTACTGTGGGAAGTGACCCGCGTATTAAACGCCGCAGTTACTATGACTGTGATAAGTCGGTCACAGGTTTTCCTTTTTCACACAACCTTTCCCAGTTTTCCTTTTATTCTGTTTTGCGGCTCAAATCTACTACTTACTACGATTTTGGAGCTACAATTATGAATAAGACTGATAGACTTTTTCAAGTCTTGAAGAACGGAGTCCCGATGTTTGGATGTTTCCATTTGAGTTGCGTCCCTTCAAAAGAAGAGATTAAACAGCTTAAATCAGCAGGGTACACCGTAATAGACAATAGAGGTAAGATTAAACCTCTTCCAGAGCCGAAGTGAGTAACACAGCAACTCGCTTCGGTTTATTTTTTTAATTCAACGCCTTGTAAGGCAGAAAGGTATTTATACAACAATGGGAAGACATAAAGCAAGAAATAACGCAAAGTGTCACCCCCACAGAAAAGAGAAATGGGATTATACACAATTGCGTTGCCCCTACTGCGGACATAAGCTTATATTCCGAACCGCAGAGCAGATGGGTATCGAAACAGAAGAGGGAGTCAATTTTTGGGCGTGTTCAAACTACCCTGAATGTGACGCTTATGTAAGAACAATCAAAAATTCGCAAAAGCCTCGCGGAACTGTAGCAAACGGAGAACTTCGAGCATTAAGACGAAAGACACATTATGTATTCAATAAGCTCTATACAAGTGGGTATATGACAAAGCAGGATGCTTATGTGTGGCTTAAAAAAGAGATGGGTTGCACAATGCAACAGGCTCATATCGGGCAATTCACTGAATACAACTGTAAGCTTGTAATCAAAGCGGCAGGCAAATTTATGTATAACAATCCTCAACACTTTATGAGTGCTTAACCAAAGCCTTATCGAAATTCAATAGAAAGGAGAATTTACTATGGCAGACAGAGATATGTTAATTGTTGACAATCTTCATCTTGTAGATGAAGTAGTTAAGCGTTTCAAAACAGCTAATATTGGTGTTAATACACTTGAAGACCTCTATCAAGAAGGTTGTATTGGTTTGATTAAAGCTGTTGATTTAGGCGACCCTGAAAACCCCTATTTTCAGAGCTATTTAAAAACCTCTATTTACAACGCTATGTTAAGAAAAATTGAATTAACCAAAAAGTTCTCAAAGGAAATTCTCCCAGATGTAGAGTATGACGAAGATGGCAATGAGGTTATAACTGGTATGCCACCTGCTATTTATCTTAAGGTTGAACCTAACTCTGCGAGCGTTTACGACAAGTATCTGATTGAGTATTTGACAGAAAGAGCTAAAGAGGTAAGCGGAAGCGTAAGTAAAGGTATCAAGTTCCTTATATTAGAAGCACAGGGCTATAGCCACGGTGAAATTGCACAGGAATATGGCATTGAGAATAAAAAGTGTGTTTCTTCATACATCTCGCGAGCAAAAAATTATTTCAGAAAGGATAACGAATTCGTTAAACTTTTTGGTTGGTGATTATAATGAAGAAATTTTTGAGAAAAAACAAATGGTATATATTCGTTTGGAGTTTCTGCATAATCGTGTACTTACTTTTTAATTTTGTCTTTTGGTGGGGAAATGTTGAGTCAAGTTCAATGTATCCTACCTACGAGATTAACCAAATTGTTTTTGGTACAAGATTGATTGATACATCAGAACTTCAGGTTGGCGATGTAATTGCATTTGAACATAAAAATCAGTCTGGTAAAACCAAAACCTTTATAAAGCGAATTGCCGCTGTATCAGGTGATACTGTTCAAATAGGCGATACAGAGGTAACTTTAAAAGATGGCGAATTCTATATGCTTGGAGATAATCCAAACAATTCGTGGGACTCACGATATTGGGAAGAACCATTTATACACGCCGAGGACATCAAGGGCAAAGTAACTTATCCATCATCGGAGAAACTCAATGAGTAAGCATAACCTTGCTCGTAATCTCTCCAGACTGATAATTCGCAAACAATACACATACAGACATCTTGCTGATTTGTCTGGAGTTCCTAAATCTACAATACACCGATATGCAACCGACGAAAATGTAAAGGCATACGACCTTGATGCTTTGATTGCAATAGCGGATGTATTTGGCAAAACCCTTGATGAACTAATTAAATAGAAAGAACAACGGGGTGAGGGGCTACCTCGTATAAGTTGTAAGGCTAACGAGCAATCAAATGCTCACCAAAGCTCGGCAATATGAAGCTCACACAATATACTTGGAAATTTGTATAATGAAAATATTTTAATATACAGTAGGGGCAGGGACGCTCCGAATACAATGCCTGAATGATTTCCAATCGTCAGGAAGCGTAAGCGGTTCACCACGATAATGTTGATACCTGTTATTGCAAGTTTACATAGTTTTATTTATAAAAAACGAAGGAGATTACCCAAATGTACAAAGCATATAAATACAGAATTTATCCTGATGCAGTTCAGGAAGAGTTAATTCAGAAAACATTCGGCTGTTGCCGATTTGTATATAACGCGGTCCTCGACTGGCGTAAAAATTTATGGGAAACCGAACAGAAAAATGTAAGTGGTTTCGATTGTAGTAATTATGTCAATCAGGTTCTCAAGAATGAGTATCCGTGGCTTCGAGAGCCTGACAAATGGGCTTTGAGTAATGCTGTAAGAAATTTAGACAGTGCGTTTCAAAATTTCTTCCGTAATATTAAAAAAGGTGAAAAGGCAGGATACCCGAAATTCAAAAGCCGATATGATAATCACAAGTCATATACGACAAATATATCGGGAACAGGAGCAAAGAATATTGAAGTTAATTTTGAAACCAATATGATTAAGCTCCCCAAACTGAAATGGATACCTGCAACACTGCACAGACGCTTTGACGGTATTATTAAGAACGCAACTCTTTCTCAAGTACCAAGCGGTAAATACTTTGTTTCGTTTATCGTTGAAGTGCCCGACCCTGAACCGTTGCCTGAAACAGATAAAAAGGTCGGTATTGATTTGGGTATTACAAACCTTGTAACTACATCTGACGGCGTGACATTTGAAAACCCAAAGACTCTCGCTAAATATCAGAGAAGACTTGCACTTTTACAGCAAAAGTTGGCTCGTCAGCAACAGGGTAGTAACAACTACGAGAAAACAAGAAAGCAAATTGCAAAGGTTCACGAAAAGATTTCAAATGTGAGAAGAGATAATCTTCATAAGATTTCACATCAGCTCGTGCAGGAAAATCAAGTCATTGTAAGCGAAACCTTGGCTATTCAGCAGATGATGAAAGATAATCTTATTGCAAGACAAATTGGTGATGCTTCACTTTATGAGCTTACTACTCAACTTACATACAAGGCACAGTGGAATGGCAGGCAGTACATAAAACTCGACAAATCTTTTGCAAGTAATCAGATTTGTTCTGAATGTGGATGTAAACTCGAAGAGTCCATAAAACCGAGCGATAAGCTTTGGGTCTGCCCTGAATGTGGAGCAGAGATTGAACGCAATGTGAATTCGGCAAAAAATATTCTTGCGGAAGGCTTGAGTAGTCTTTCCTAAAAAATACAGAACGGCTTGGAAAGGTCGGGATTGCCTGACTGATATTACGTCGGCAGGAAGAGAAATCAATTTCACCCGTTGGTGCACTTATATAAAAATATGTTTGGCAAAGTAATAAAAACACAGGTTGGAACATTCCTGTATAACACTTGCAGAGATAAGCCGAAACAAGTAAATGTTCACAATATCTGATTACATAAAAAGGAGATAAAAATGGCTAAAGAACAGACAATTGAAATGGAAGGTGTTGTTACAGAGGTCCTTCCAAGTACAAATTTTATCGTTACTCTTAATAACGGTCATAAGGTTCACGCAAAGATTTCTGGCAAACTTCGTTTGAATTACATCAGAATTCTTCAGGGTGACAGGGTAACGGTTGAAATTTCACCGTATGACCTTAATAACGGCAGAATTACTTGGCGTTATAAATAATATACAACGGAGAGGGGACTGCTCCGACAATCTATAAAATAGAAAAGTGTTCACTCATATTACAGTAAAGAAAAATGCTAAACAGGTTTGGGACTTACCTGTATGAATTATGAGATTATATCAAATAAGGAAAAGTTCACTTGTCAATACCTGAAAAGGAGATTTATTTATGAATAAAGTAACAATTTGTTTAGATGGTGACAACAACACACTTGAAGTAAAAGAAAAAATTCTTTCTGTCTTGCCTAATGCAAGGTCAATGATATTTGATGCAGGTGAACCTTACGGTGAACTTACACGATTTCAGAAGATTAAGGCTATGGGGCTTGAAGAAATGGCAGATTTCAATGTAGTTTGTCAAATGATGCGAAACAATGAGGGCAAACTCGTAACTTCCTTTTGGACTTCTGACGGCTTATGCTTTAACAACTATAAAGAAGCATTTGAACACGAAATTGCTTGGCTTAATGAGTGCGGTCCTTTGCAATTAAGTGCTTCAAGTAAAAGTCAGTCTGAAGAAGAATTCAATGATTACAATATCGCGTTGAATGGGTAGTATGAAAAATTTAATATATAAAGGCTTAACCGCCTTTATCTGCACTTCGTTGGGCTGTGTAAGTAGCGTAAGGAACAAGCGTGGAAGCACAGATTGCCAGTTTGTAGCGGATAGGAAGGGTAGAAGGCTTGAGAGAGGCGGCAACTCGGTTCGACTCCGAGGGAAACTACAAATAAAGTGACGAGCCATCCATAAACTTACGGAGTGTGGATAAAGTCGGTTAAGAAAAGGAGAAAATTATGCAAGATATAGCAAAAAATGAAAGACCTTACAACAAGATAAGGCAAGATATTATTGACTTAATTCGTTCATTGAAAAATGTTGAAAGTTTCACAGACCAAGATTTGCTTAAAATGGCTATCAATATTGAAGGTGATGAAACAATTAAAGCAGATATTATTCAAGACTTGTTGTGTCATTACCGCAGTTTTGATTTGGTAATGGATGAAGGTCGTTTCTATCCACAGAAAAAGGAAAAAATGTGGTCTGAAAAAGAGGTTCAAGAAAAAATCAGACAGGCAAAGCTTGATGCAGTTAAAGAGTTTGCAGAGAAACTCATTGAAAAACATTCTTGGGATGTCCCATACGAAACAGAAGATGCTCATTATGTGCAGGTTGTTGATGTCGGGTCTATTGAAGACTTTGTAGAAGAGTTTACTGTTGAGAACGAAAAGGGTGCTACACCAAAAAGCACACAGGAAATGTACTCTATATTTCGTAAGGAAATTGACAAATATTCAATTCCGTTAATTGTTGAGGATTTACTTGAGCTTGTTGAGTTTATCAGTATTGACGGTGAAACCGTTGGTATGTGTGGTGGTACAAGCGGATATATTGATTGCTTGTATGTGCTTCCTAAATATAGAAGACAAGGATTTGCAAAGAAACTTGCTCTTGATTGGTATGGACGATACAAGCGTCCATACACACCTACAAGACTTCATATCGTTAATAATAATGTTCCTGCTCTCAAGTTTTGGAACAGTGTGTTTGAACTTAAAGAAATTGAATGTAGTGCAGTTGACACCTTATATGAAATTGTAAAAGTGAGGGAATAACTATGAATTTGTTGGAACATTACATCGAAGAGGTTCATAGCGTCACTCCCGACAAAGATAATCCAGACTGGGTTGAAGTAGATTTAACTTGCAACTGTTGGGGTGTAACAGAACGAAAAATCCACAACACAAGAAAAGATGCGTGGGAACAAGAAAAAGAACAAGGCTACTTTTTAGCGTAGGTGAGTCTGATGAAACGCAAAAAGCGAAAAATAAAACCTAATCCGCCTCGGTGGTCTTGGCTTACCGCAAACGGTGTTGGTGAAGATTGTCACCGATGCAGAAATACAAACAACTGCGGGAATTGTAAAAGAGCTAAACAACAGATAGCTGAACAAAAATCAAAAAGGAGATTTTAATTATGTCAAATGAAAAAAATACAAAAATATATAGACATCAATACGATACCGCAAGAAAAAGAGTAGAGATAGTAGAATGTCGTGTTTTAAGACAATCTTCTTGTGGTAAATCTATTGTTTATAAAACGAGTATTGATACCGTTTTTGACGACTCATTCGGACGTCTTCATAAGAACCCATTAGGTATGGACAACGACAGTTTGCCTGTTATGTATGACTCTAAACCAAACCCAGAAAAGTACATAGAATTGTTAATTGAAAGACAAGCAGAAGTTGTTAAAACTTCTCGTAAAAAATATGAAGAAGATAACAATTTCTTAAACAAATTAGGTGTTACCCTTGACGATTTAGAAAAAACTTCTGGTAAAACAATTTCTCGTCTTTGCCATTGTTGTGGAAAAGTAAAGGGAAAACTTCATACAAAGGTTGAAGATGTTCCTGCACAAAAAACCTATTATTACATAGTTTGTGAAAACTGCGGAGCAAAAACACAGTTCAATTCAAGCAGAGAAAATGCAATAAATGAGTGGAACACAGGCTCTTGCAGATAGGAGATTATTATGAGTGAAAAATATATGACAGGTCAATTCAAAGCTGTTACCAAAGACACAAAGCAGTGGGTAACAGGTGATTTGACTCGAACCGTTGAACACTATCCTAATGGCAAAAAGGTTATTAAATATTTTATCAATTCTAACGACATCTGGTTTGGTGAAGATGGATTGCCAATGAGTCAGTCTGGAATGTGTGTTGAAGTTGATGCTGAAACAATTTGCCAGTTTTCAGGACTCTATGACGGTACACCTTGGGATGCTCTTTCCCAGACTGAACAGGAAGAGTTTCTTCGTTACAGTAATCAACCGTCATACTGGCGTGGTAAACCTATCTTTACAAATGATATTCTTAAAATTGATAACGAAATGCTCGTTTGTGTTCGTTGTAAAGCTGATTATGTTTTAAAAAGAAACAATAGCAGACCGTTATCTTTAGCACTTATTCACAAGTGCCGTGTTGTCGGTAATCTGCTTGATAAAAAAGCGACAGGCGGAGTAAAAAAACTTGGGGTCGTGCCTAACGAATTCCCGTATTAAAGGAGATTTTTATATGTCAGATATAAGAAGCAAGGCGAAAGATATTATCATAGAAAGCATTTTGCGTTCTACTCTTAACGACCAAAATAAGACTGTTGGCGAGATTGCTGAAAAAACTCTCAATCAGCTTCTTGAAATGGGTATGCTCTTACCACCTTGTAATATCGGCGACACAGTATATTGGCTTGATGCTTGTTTACATATTGTGCCAGTTGAAGTTGGTGGATTTAAGGTAGAGGTCGTTGGTAAAAACGGAAACACCTATGTTGGTGGTGTTTACTCAACTGAAGAAGAAGCTAAAGCTCAAAGAGAAAAGTTAAGAGCGAAGGAATGTAAACAATGCCTTACTCAAGGTATTAACGGTAATTATCTCGTAGGATGTGAAAAGGGTTTTGATTGTTCAAAGAAACCGTTTGTAGAACGAAACGGTGGGCATTGGCTTTCTCAAATAGAGGCTAAAGTTCCTTGTAAATACGAAATCAATCACAGTTACGAATATAACCGTTGTAAGCGATGCTATATGAAGCAAAAGCGTGATGGTGTTGATTGCACATCCGAGCATTGCGTTTATGCAGGGAACAGACAACTTCATTCTAACAAGTGGGATGAAGAATTTGAAAAATCAAAGGAGAATTATTATGAGTAAAAGATTATTTAAAGGTAAAAGAGTAAACGGCGGTGGCGAGGTTATTGGTTATCACTGCAAAATCGGTGAAACCATTACAGGTGCAATAACTCCCGACGGTGTAAGACATTATATTATCCCCGAAAACACTACTTCTCTCAATGGAGCGATTGAGGTCGAAGGTAAGAGCGTGACACAGCACACAGGTCAGACTGATAGAAACGGCGTTGACATTTGGGATAACAGCCATTTGAGAGTCAGTTTGAGGGATAAAGTCCGCATCGGTGATGTGTTCTATGATAAACACCTTGCTTGTCATTCGGTTAAGTTCCCTGACGGTCAGAAGATGAAGTTTTCAGAAATCTTCTCGGCAAAGAATACAGGGGATATTTGGATTGAAGTTGTTGAGTATAACGGCGACGGTTTCAAAATTCCTGATGCAGTTACTCCTATTGGCGAAGGGTTTGCAAAAAACTTTGCAAATAACCCAAATCTTTCAGGTGAAATCAAACTTCCCGAATTTGACGGTGAAAATAAGCCTGAAGGTGTAGGCTTCCGAAATGGTAAAACACCTTATGTTACGGTAATCGACCATACGATTGACGAAACTTTCCCAAAGTCTGACTTTGAAGACAAACCCACGAAATTTAACAAAAATATTAAAGAGGGCTGTGATGCTCTCCGTGAAGAAAATCCAGAAATCGTAGGTGACTTAATATGATGTTTTCGAGTAATCAAATATTAGAGGTAAGTGGTTGCTTAACTCACACAAACGAGTTAAGAAATGCTTTGGAGTTTGCTTTAAAAGCATCGGGCAATCTACCTATTTTTACAAGACCAGACAGACCAACAAAATGTGTTTATCAAATCACAGATAAAGGCAGTTTTTGTATCGGCTGGTCGCCATTTGATGCAGTTGAAGTTAAAAAAGGTTGGAATGAATTTCATTTCGATTTTGATTTGGATATTATCTCTGCAATCATTATTCAGCATCTTAAAAAGCAGGATTTTGAACACTCTGGCGGTGATGGCAGTTATGACAAAGGCTTTATTATGTCGGCTTCCATTGAAAATGACGACGCGGTAAAAAATCCGTTTTATTGCATCGTTGAATTCAGACCATTTACTTGTTACTACGCGAAATAAGGAGTAACGCCAAATGAACTACTGCGATACTTGTGAATATGCCGACAAATGTGAGTTGGCAGACGGTATAAACTTTTGTGACGATTGCAAAGATTGTTTTACTTGTACAATAAAGTTTCCCACTTGTGAAGCAGGTCATTTTATAGAGTGCAACAACGGTTGGGAAGACAAGGAAATCTATTGTTGTGATGATGAAGATTTCGCTACCTCTCGTTGTGATTGTTGCGGAATGTATCTTGATGATGCGGTAATTATATGCCCACATTGCGGCTGTACGATAAAAAAAGGTGATAATGATGGATAATCTTAAACGCTATAGAGCAAAACGAAAAGATAATAATGAGTGGATTGTAAGCAAGAGCATCAACACTCAAACAGATGTCAATGGCAAAGAACACATTTATATGGGTCTTCCTGTTCAATCAGAACAGCATCCTAAAATGGTAACTATTGAATGGGTTGAGGTTGAGCCTGATACTATCTCCCTTGAAACAGGTGTTAAGGATAAAAATGGCAAAGACATCTGGCAGTTCAACGAGTGCAGATTGACAACAAGCAACACATCTCACGCTACGGCGAGAGGTTATATTGATTTTATAAACGGCAGTTATGCTTTCGTGGAATACATATATCATACCGTTGTATTTTTATCGGAACTTTCCCTTAAAGGATTTGAAGTTGAGGTTGTCATTGATTGGTTCGATGAAAGCCTTGCAAAAATTTAAAGGAATATAAAAAGAAGTTAAATTTAATATCTCGTTTATAGACTTGATGAAAATTATCAAAATATTTTTGATAACAGATATACAGTGATTGCTTCAATTGATATTGATAGTAAATCTGATGTTAAAATCCAGAAGCGTATTTATGAAGAAAGTTTGGATTTCAAAGATTGGTTTTTAAAATTATTTGAAGATAAAAAATTGAATGGGGTAAGTAACTATGGACCGATTGACTTTTTATGACTCACGCAATAAGCCGTGTTACAAAATCGGTAATACAGAGCATACCAATGAAGTTGCAGAACGCTTGGCGGCTTTTTACTAATTTCATTTACGATTGTCTTAAAAAGGAGAATGAAAATGGCAAAAAAAATTAAATCAGCTCACATCAAAAAGGTCATTGAATTTGACAACAACAGTCAATGCGAAATGTACCTTACAGACAAATTGGGTGCAAAGGTTCTTGACCGTAAGGTAGATGATACCACAGGAAAGGTAACGATTATTGTACTTGAACCATATAATCATTCGCCAATGCTTGAAGACGGCATCAATAAAATCAATAATAAAGACGGCATTGTAACAATGACTTATGTTATTACAAGAAAAGGTCGTTCAGTAAAACGAATTCCGTTTGAGTCTGAAGGAGCTTGTAGTGGCTGTGGAGCTACATACGGTCAATATCATCAATACAACTGTAAAAAGGAAATTTGCCCCGTTTGTAAGGAACATTTGGCAATATGCAAATGCACTGTAGGTTATACGCTCCGTAAGCTCGAACCACAGAAGAAAAAGTGAGGTATTTTTTATGGAAAATATTTATAATGCTGAAATTATTTTAAGAAAAGTAATCGGGTCTGGTCGCATTATATGCTCTGCTGAAGGTTCTCTTGCAGACCAAAAACATCTTTTGGGATATTATGTTGCACAGATTGCAAAAGCCCTTGAATTAGAAGATATTGACACCGTTATTGATGATATTTGTGACATCGCAATTCAATATTTTGAAAAACCCAAAGGCGAAAATTGTGTTTACGAAGTATCCGCAGTTAAACGCGATGATGAAACAGAAAGTCAATCTGATGAAACACCAACAGATTGTGAGCATTGTCGAAACGAGAATTCTTGTTTATACAAGGATATTTATCCTAACGGTTGCAGTCAGTTTGCGACGAAAGAATAGGGTGGGGAATTATGGCAAAGTACACCTTCAAACTTGAGCCTGTTATCACATATAAATGGCAACGAGTTGAGTTACACCGCGTAAAAACACATTCAGAAAAGATTTCTTTCTATGACGCTGTATATCAGTGGAATAGAAGAAAGACTTACAAGACTTTTAAAAAGTTGTACAAGCACGAATTTATCGGTTTTAACCCAATAAGCCGTGTGTATCACATCATCAAGCATACTGTGAATGGTAGATACAAAGAGCTTGAAAATGAGCTTAAGGAAAATATTATAAAGGAGCGATAACCAATGCCTAAAAAGTATTCACAACCTGAAGCATACGAAGACAAGCTCGATAGAGTTATGGAACGCCTCGGTGTTGAGAAATATAACTTCGATTGGTCCAGACTTGCTTGTTGGGTCGAATTCTATTACAAGGGTCAGTTGTATCGCTTTGAGCACAGTGTTCAAAATGCAAAAGACCACGGCGTAAATATTCAGTATGGTTCTGATGCTTTTGCACAGTTAGTATTAACTCTTGAAGACATTGCTCGTATGACCGAGCGTGGCATTTATGAGCTTCAGACTTGGGTTGCAGGATTAAAAGCATTACCCAAAGCATCGGAAGTGCCCGATTGTTTAAAAACTCTTGGATTTACCGCTTTGCCATCCGCAGACGAGCTTAAATCGCGTTATCGTGAGTTGGCAAAGATTTCACATCCTGACAACGCAAAAAGCGGTAGCGAGGCATATTTCAGACAAATAAAAGAAGCCTACGACGAGGCTGAAAAACTCATAACAGGGGAGTAGAGCATTGTGAGAATTCATTATAACAACGGTCAATCAGAAAAAATAATTGACAATGTGCTATCAATAATGATTATTGATAATAATGCACCCGTTACTGTTGCTTTGAAAAATGGCAAAGAACTGCAACTCTCTCTTACCAACATTGAAATGATATTGGATGAAGAGATTTTCGTTAACGATGCAAAAAAGGAGAGCGAAATGCAAGATAAACTTTCAAAAATCTATAAGGGCGAACATACAAGGTGGCTTCATTCTTGCCCTTGTAGTGATGGTAACTATATTACACATTTAAAAAGTGCGACAAAAGAGGATATTGAGCTTGTGTTAAGTGTTCTTCCCGAACAGGGAAATAAAACAAAGATTAAAGTTCTTAAAATAGAACTTGAAAAAAGAGGTTAATCGTGTGAGGAGAGAAAAAAATGCCAAATGCTATTCTTCTTCCTATTGATATTAAGGAAATTTCGCGAATTGAGTCTGGTACGCAAAAAGCTATCATACTGAAAGCAATTCCAACGAGGATACCTTATCCATTTAAGGCGTATCTTCTCCAGACTGAAACGAAAAACTATTTGAAATCCTCGAATGAAATGGATAAGAACACAGGTAAGGTTGTCGGTGAAATCATTTGTAATCAGTTTCAGCCTATTTCAGTAGGTATTGTCGGCGGTGGTGCTATTGCTTTGGATTGCACATCACAGACTCTCATTCATCAGGCTTGTTATACAGAAGACCGTTTATATTCTTCGACATACGGAACAAAGGTGTACGGCTCACAAATTAAAAATGTGAGGGTGTATGACACGCCAAAAGAAGTAAACGAATTTCATCAATGTCATAAATGCTATTTAAGATGTTTACGTGTCAAAGATTGTGACCTATATCGTGTGAAAAAGCCACCGAGGTATTGGTGTTATGTAGGAGAAGGTGTGTAATTTGCCAGAATTAAATTTTGTAGAAATTGTTGCAAACGGATTGAAAGAACATTGTGCTCACTGGGGCTACGACTGGATAGAAAAATTGAAAGCCGATAGCTCGGTAAAAAACTTTCGTAGATTGTTTTTTAAAATTACACATCTATATTACATCTTTTATCAAGGTAATTGCTACAATGTGACTTTCGACAAAAAGGAAAATACTGCTTCCGTTAAGCGATGCGGTAGAGATTGGGATAACCGTGACATAGATGCCGTAATTGATATGGAAAAGATTATTGAATTGTTGGTGGTGTAAATGAATAGAAAACAAACAACTGAATTCTTGAGCCGTTTGCTCATATCTTCTCGTTTTTCAGGTATGGGTAAACATTACGCCAGTGAAGTCACACTTGATTTTGGTATGGGTAAAGGTGTTCAGAAGAGAGTAGATTTCATTCAGTTTGAACCACAAAACGCATACTCGGTAAGTGGCATTGAAAAAGGCGAATTCATTTTCTATGAAGTCAAGTCTTGTAAAGCAGATTATCACAGCGGTAATGGTCTTACATTTGAGGGCGACAGAAACTATCTTGTAACCACAATGAAGACCTACAAGGATTTGATGCCCGAAATCCGCAGTAAGGATTTTCCACATTATGTAGGCGTTATGGTTGCAGTTCCATCAGACCGAGATGTATATGATGAATTTGAAAATCCAACTCCTATTGATACTCCCGATACAAATTGGAGATTACATATTATAAATTCCGCACACCCACACTCAAGGGAACGCTCTATGACAGAACTTCTGTTTTGTATGTTGCGTTCAGGAAGATAACAAGAGAGGTATTTGCAATGAGTTTTATATTCCCATTTTTTATTGCATTTGTTGCCTTCATTATTTCGGTAAAAAAAAGAGGTTTTCGTAAGTCTTTAGGTTGGCATTTTGCGTACTTTTTTATAGGCTTCGATATAGGATATATTTTATATCATATAAAGACATTTTTTACAGGATATAATGTTGGCTTGTTTGGAGTAGGAAGTGTTTATGGTTTTGAAGCTTGGGAATTGGATTTGTTTTCGGGTTTGTTTCTAACTCCAATGGCTATAATCGGTACGATATATATTTTTATTTTCTTTATTTCAAAGCGAAGGAGTAAATAAGATTTTTGTTGGCTTTCAGCTACACAAGTGATATTTAATAAGTAGGGGAGTCCCTAACTAAATTTTTTTAAAGGTGAAATAAATGAGTAATAAACCATTCAATCAAGAACCTGAAAAATATTATGCTGTAAGAGTAGGAAGAAAAACAGGAATATTAGAAGATTGGAATGAGTGTAAAGCATCTGTACTGGGTTATCCAAATGCCGATTACAAGAGCTTTAAAAATAAAGAGGATGCAGAAGATTTCCTTTATGGCAAAAGCAAAAGAAAGCCTGCGGTTACAAAGAATACCGCAATTGCTTATGTTGACGGTAGTTTTAATCAGTTCACAAAACAATATGGAAGTGGCGTGGTGCTCTTCTTCAATGGCGAAACGATTGAATTAAGTCAGTCTGGTAAGAGTTCTGAACTCGTAAAAATGCGAAATGTGGGCGGTGAACTTGCCGCTGTCAGTATGGCAGTAAAAGAAGCTATCAAACGCGGTGCAAAGCGTATCATAATTCATCACGACTATGCAGGAATATCTGAATGGGCAAACGGCGGTTGGAGTGCCAATAAGACTGGTACAATCGCATATAAGAAGTTTATCGAAAATATGGGTAAAGACATCAAGATAATGTTTCAAAAGGTTGAGGCTCATTCTGGCGATAAATACAACGATATGGCGGACAGACTTGCAAAAAAAGCTGTCGGCATAAAATAGTGAGGTAAATAATATGTCATTTGGTGCAAATCTTAAAAGAATAAGGACAGCAAAAAACTGGTCGCAAAAGAAACTTTCAAATGTAAGCGGTATTCCACAATGCGATATTAGTAAGTATGAAAACGATGTGAGTACACCTTCAGTTTATGTTGCGTTTGACATTGCTTTGGCTCTTGGCGTTACAGTTGAAGAACTCGTAAAGGTGGCGTAATTGTGAAAGAGCTTATTATACTTTCAATCATAATTATCCTTATCGGTCTTCTCTTGATAGGAGTTGCCTATTTATATGGTTTTCGTAAGGACAAAAACAATAAAATGCGTTTTGACTCAAAACACAAGTATGACGGCATTTTAATAACAGGTATTTCATTTGTTATTGCTGGTATGTTATCACTTATTTTACTTATATAAGGAATAATTACTATGGTTGAATTGCTTATATTTATTTTTGCCGTGAGTTTTTTGTCGTGGATGGTTTTATATCTCCGTCAAAAAGGCGGTGCTTCGACAATAGCGGGTTGTATTACAGGAGTATCAGGTGGCTTATTACTTGCATTAGCTTTAATTGGTTTAATGAAAGATTTTATAAAGTGAAGGAGAATAAAAGAAAAACCGACATATCAAAAGATACATCGGCTTTCATTCGTAAGTGTTCAATTATTCATAACGGAAAACTGTGATGGTTTCTGAACCTGCGGTCATAACAACCTTAATGCGATAGTTTAAGAAAATGTTCGCGGTTGCTTCCTTTTCCACACCTGTCGCATAACCTGTGTCGGTATGAGTCCAAGTCTTTACTGTTTCGTATCCGTCACTTGTTTCTTTCTGTAAATAGATTACTATTTTAAGATTGGTAGAAACTTGTGCAGAGAGCGTTACTGTTGCAGTTGCAGTAAAACCACTTACATCAAATCCAACGCTATAACCTGAAATAGTTGAATATCGTGGCATTATAACTGTTTCTTCATTGGTTTCTGCCGCATTAGATACTAAAGAAACGGAAAAGACGGAGAACATCATTACCATACAAAGTAAGATACTAATAAACTTTTTCATCATTTCACCCCCTTTGATATTGTATTGTGAAAATTTATTTAACATTTTCAGCAATTTTTAATGCAAGGTCACAGGGGATGTTGCCGTCAATACGGTAGGTGTAATTTTCATCACACCAGACTACTTGAATATTACCATTGTCTTTTTCATAAACAACATATTCCATATTTTCGGTGTTATAAACAGTTTTTTGTGAGTCTTCATTATCGAAGCCCATTTCATTACCGTTTTGTACTTTGAATACAGAAAAATGCTTATCATCAGAACAGTTATAGGTTTGTAAACAATATCCGTCACTTGCGTGTTTGTTTACTAATTCATATTCATCGGGAACATACGCACATTCGAGATTGCCATTAACCTTTTCATCAGACTCACTTTCAGTCTGGAATATTGCGTGGTCGTTGAATTCTTTAATTATGTATGGAGCTATTTTAACAATAGCAACTGTTGTAATTGAAAGCGAAAATATTATTGCTATAGTTATCAAAACCGCAGTAGTTTTTCGTGTAAAACGGTGATAGCGGTCACCACGCATTTTATCAAATAATATAGCCATTTGGCGTTTGTGCCGTTCACTATATTCAATTTTTGGTAAATCTTCTTCATTAGGAAGACTATCTAACCATTCTTGAAATGACAATTCTATAGCTAATTTAAGATTAGATGGTATTTCTTCTATTTCTGGTATTTGATTTTTTCGATTTCTCTTTTTCATCTCATTCCTACTTTTCAATATGTTTCTTTTATATATGAAATCGTACAAAAATTCGGTTTTGTGACAAAAAATTTTTAAAAAGAGGTTTTTTGGATATTCGCAATTATGACCTTCATTATTCACAAATGTTCGCAGATACAATACCATCATTCTTCCGTATGATTGGAACTGACGGACATAAAAATTCTTTTTGAAAGGAAATACGCAAAATGAAAAAAGTTTTGACTAAATCACTTATTGAAAAAGAACAGTATTTGAAGTCGAGATTTGTTCCTGCAATCATTTCAACGGTATTTGGCGTTGTCATACCGCTTTTACCCTTAATAGCGGAAACTCCGTTAACAAAAATTCTCGGCGTCTTTTTATGTGCGTTCCTTTTTGGAATTCCGCTTGGATATACATTTGGTATTAAAGAATTGGTATGGCTTTTGGAAATGAGAAACGCTTTCAAAAAAAATACTTTTAAAATTACAAAAGACACGGTTGTGAAAGTAAAACATCTCAAAGATAACCGTAAAGAGTTTCAAATCGCTTTTAAAAGATTTTCTAAAGAAACTAACAAATATTATGTCACAACTCGCAGGGTGTGGCGGAGAGCTAATGTGGGCGATGAATACTACCTTGTGTATGTCGGTGATATAAAAAATGTTATAGCGGTATATCCGCTAAAAGACTATAAACTTGATGTGAGTTTGGAAAACAAACTTTATTACATTTTAGGTGCGTAAAAGGAGCGTGATAAGATGTCTGATTTGGCAGTAACTTGGAAAATTTCTATTATCAATAATGATTATAAGTGTACAAAATGCGGTAACAAACTGCTGAATACAAAAACCAAATCTTTTACAGACGGTGCAGGGCTTGACCCTGATGATATGGAAGCAGTTCATTGTATGGGCTGTGGGTTGCTCGTGGGTATCGCAAAAGAAAAACCTCACGGCGATGTAAAAATAGGTAAAATTCAGCAATTTAAAGGAGTTGGATAAAATGATAAGGAAAAAATGTGAACACTGCGGAAATTTCGTAGAAAATCCAAAACTTAATTTTTGCAAGGATTGTTTGAAGTTGCGACAAAGATTGCTTACAACTGAACCAGAACTTATTTGTTTGATGAATGAGCAAGTGTTGATAACTCGTAAAACAAATATTGCTTTGTGGTTTATGGTTTTCTATATGACAGCAGAAAATTTAACTTCATTACTGAAAGGACCTCTTTTGCTCGAAGCGTTCTTTCTTATCGGCTCTTTCGTAGCGTTGTTCACATATCCTATTTGTAGGTATAAAGAACATAAAGTAAAGGTAATAACATCTGAAAAACTTGCGAAATATGTAAAAAATGAATTTAATAAAAAGCAAATAGAGAAAATGGTGAACAGCAATGATTGATAATATTTCAATGTTAAAAACAAAACTCAAAAATTCGGGTATCTCTCCAAGTTCGTACTCTTTTGATGAATACAAAGAAGATGCTTTGTGTGTTCAACGAAATGAAAATGGAGAATGGGAAATCTTTGAAGGTGAGAGGTTTGGTAGAAAGTTCAATCGTCATATTTTCAAAAATGAAAAGGATGCTTGTACATATTTCTTAAACAGAGCAAGAGAATTGAAAATCGTAAGCAAATCAGACGGAATTCCTTTGCCTGTTCTTGTTAAAGACCTCGACTTTCGTGATAGAACACCACGCTTTATTGATGCGGTGGCTTTAAAAAATAATGGCAAATTGTGTCAATGGTCGCCTCACGAACAAAGCTACTTTTATAAGGTTGATGATGAACTTATAGTAGATGCAGAAAAGGTTGTTCGTTGTGAATACTGCAAACATAAGCGAGTATCGGGAGTTGGAACTCCATTCTGTGTTCATCCAGAGGGACTCAAAAAGATTACCAAGGATACATATTGCTGTCACGGAGAGGAGAATTGAGTTGCCAAAAACAATTACGCTTTTAGATGTTACTGAAACAACAAAAGGCAAAATCATTTCTGCCAAAAATTGTGGGTTAGACTATCCAACAAATATTGAGGTTGAATACTTCGTTGATGATGTTCGTTTTTCTTTGGTTGAGTCGGTAAAGTTAAAAAGTAAACTGATTAAGTTTGGATTTCTACCAATAGGTCAGAAAAAAGCACCAAGATTACCATCAATTGAGATTGGCACACAGGTTACTGTTGTATATAACTCTCGCAATCCCGCACAAGCATATATTGACGGTAATCAATATAAAATGAATTGTTAAGGAGAATTGATTTTTATGAGTAAACAAAAACTTTATTATAGAACTGAAGGCATTATAGAGAGTTGGACTAAAAAAGACAAACATCTACTTATAACCGTTGTGTATCCTGTGGAGAAAAAGTTTCTTTCTAACAGAAGAAAAAAACGCGGTGACAATACATACGCTAAAACTTTTCAAATAAGCATACCCTGTAATTGCATAGAATTGGGAAGCAAAGTGTCTGTTTCATACAACATTAAAAATCCAAAAGAAGTATCAATTGATGCAGATGATGCTAACGGTTTTGAAACAAAGGAAAAGTATGTATCTTGGCACTATACTCGTTTCAAAAATAACGGGTACAATCCTATCCATCTTTTTGGTAGTTGGTGTTTGGTAAGGCATAAGAGTAAAAATTATACTAAATTTTCTTATTATAGACCTTTTAATCTTGCAAAACATTTTTAAGAAGAAATAAGCCGTGATTTTTCACGGCTCTTCTTTTTTTGTCTTATATCTTGAACTTTTGTACGGTTTTGTGTATAATTAAATCATTGAAAGGGGCGTATTTTCAATGGAATTAGACGATTTAAGGCTCTCTCCGAAAGTTGGAAAAAACTTTGTGTCTGCGGCGAAATCTCTTGTCTGTGATTGCGTTAAAGTCAAAGCTGACAAAGAGTTTAAAACTATATTCACATATCGCGGTTTTTATGGTGATGTAGAATATTCAGATATGCTTACTTTAATTGCGGTTCGCGTTGTAAAAAAACTTCAAAATAAGGTTTCTGATGCCGATTATAAGTTGGTCGAGTCTTTGAATAAAACAAATGAAAAATATCACGGTATATTGGAACTGAATGAAAGTCGCAACACCTGTTCTGCAAGGGCGGTATTGTTCCTTGAGGCTGAATTTAATGATAAGGTCTTTTTAGGAGCACTTAATGACTGTTGTGACAATCTTGAAACTTTTTTCAGAGAGTATGACAAAAAAATGGGGGATAAAAAGTAATAGAACGATGGGTTGTGTTAAATACGAAGTACATATTGACGGAATTCATTATTGGATTGAGTCTGATGGTGATATTTCTATTTTGAAAAGGCAGATTGAGGATAGTGAGTCTGAAAAACTTTATTCAGGTGACTACGAAGCTTGTTTTGTATTTCTCCAGACTGAAGTGGACGAAGATGTTGATTTTGACATATTTACAATATAGCATTTAAAAGAGTCGTAAGGTTTTACGGCTCTTATTTTTTTTGCGTGTTGCAGTTTTTGCACACTTTTTTATTTTAAAGTCAGTCTGACAGAAAAGCACTATAAAAACAGACAAAAATACAAAAATATGCAAAAAAACAGACAAAATGTATTGCAATTTACAATACAATGTGGTATAATAAGGTCATAGAAAAGGAGTGATTGCTGTGGCAAAGAAGACAGCAGGTATATCTATACGAATTGAACCTGAACTTAAGGTTGAAGCAGAAAAAATTCTTAACGACTTGAATGTATCTGTTTCAGAACTTATCTCGGTTCTTTATAAACAAATTGTAATCAAACAGGGCGTTCCGTTTCCGATTGATTTGCTTGAAAATGAAAATCAAGAAACTGAAAATGGTCTTCTTTTGGAAGTAAACGGTGCTAAAGGTTATTTTCCTAAAGAATATATTGTTGAAGCAATCCAGACTCATTTGAATATTGAAAAAATCAAAGCTGAAATCATCAGTGGTTTTGCAGAAGAATTAAAAGAGAAACTCCAATTATGTGATACCGTGATTGAAAGTGGTGATTTTGGAGTTACCATTAAAGTCGGATACGAAACAGTAGATGTTCTCAATGCTATTGACAACCTTGTAAAAGAAAAAGGTGGCAATCGTGAAAATCAAGCAGAAAAATATGCTGAACTGCTTAAAGAACGCTTAACTTATTCAATTGACGACGAGGGTAACATTAACTCTTGTCATATAGACGACATCATTGATGAAGTAACCGAAGTTTTCAATGGCAAGAAAGAAAAATGGTGGTAATGAATGAAAAGACTAATTGAAAAATTTATTGTTTGGTATCTTTGTAAATATTGCAACTGCCTTTTAGACTATGAAAACAAGGTTGTAAGAGTTTACAGCGAAGCTTTTTATAAGGATAAAATTGTTCCTTATTTGGCAGATTTACATAGACACGAAAAGGAGTGTGAGTTTAATGGCAAATAAGAATAATGAATTAAAACCTATTGTTATTGGTAAAGCCTATTTTGTTGATTTACCAAAGTACATAGATTGGCTTACAACTGAAGAAGCGGAAGAGTTCTTCTCTATCGAAAATCTTTGGACTGGTTGCCTTTATCATTTGCAGGGAGAAATTCAAGGCGTAAATGTTGGCAAATTACACGATAAATGCAATTCTAAAAATTGGAAACAGCGTTATGTAAGCAATCCTATTATAAGTGCCTACATTGAACCATTAAAGAAGTGCGTAGAATACATTGAGGAATTCTCAACTCCAGATATGCCTTTGACTTTCAAACTGACTTACGAACACGAAGATAAGTTTGACATTATCTTTTTCGGTAATAATCAGTTTATCGTTCCTAAATGGGCTATCAGAAAAGAAATGCTTAAGGATTATTCAGACCGAGCATTATCTGAAATCCGTTCATTAAAATCTCTTGACGGTATGGGTCAGGGCATCATTCCTATCGGTTCTGCTCTTTCAACCACATCACAAGCACAGGTTAAAGATGAAATCAATAATGCAAATGACAGAATGGCTAACCTTAAATCTCAAATGAAAGAAATTGAAGATGGCAAAACCGATGAACTTGCAAAGCTCAAAAAAGAGATTGAGGATAAAATGGCTGTTTACAAAAAAAAGAAACAGGATTTACTTGCAGAGCTTGAAGCAAAAGAAAATGAACTTAACGCAAAAAAAGAAGAACTTGAAAGAGAATTGTATATGCTCGAAAGTGAGATTTATTCAATTCGTTGTTTCTTGGGCGAGGTAGTTGATTTTGTAAAACTTCGTTCAGGTGCTTCTGCTCCTGTGGATGCTCCGATTACTCTTTTCCAAAAGATACGCTTTCTTGATGAAGAACTTGGTAAGCTCGTCAGCATCTATAATTTTGATTTTGATGATATAAAGAAATTTGAAAGACTCCTTAAATATAGGGACGACATTGTTGATGTATTTTGTCCTAATGACAAGTGTATTTCCCTTATTAGAATTTCAAAAACAGGCGAATATTACGGTTGGTGTGATATTCGTGAAATGCTTACAGAATATGAAGTGTATCACGGTATGACAATCGGTATCCTTATTCGTAATGGCGAAAACCTTTATATCGGTTGGACTGATGATGAAAAAATCAACATAAATGACGATAACTTCTTCTATGCTCCTGAAGATAAAAAGGTTATTAACGAAGAAGATAAGGACAGAATGAAAGAAACATCTGTAAATGAAATGGTAAGCCGATACTTCGTATTCAGCATCTTACAGGGTGCTTTGTGTAACTCAAAACTTCTTGCTCTTCCTGAAGAGGTTAATCCAGATTTCACAAGACCATCACAGTACATTATCTATTCAATTGCAGATACTTGGTTAACTGATAACAGATATGGTACATTTGATGAAATGATTAAAAAGTGTAATAGCCGTATTATTGCAGGGGACTATGTTCTCACTCTTGAATATCAAAGCGACAATGAGGGTTACAGAGGTCATAGTGATTACAGAAACCTTACTCGTGATGTTTCTATAAAAGATAGAGGTATATATCAAATTCGTCTTGTTGAAAGACATACTGACGAAGAAATAAAAAATAACCACTGGTTGTCAAAAGTTAAGTATTATATTTCTCTCAAGAAAAATTATGATGATGAAGTGGTATATAGAGGTTATAACTGTTATGAACGCAAGAGAGATGCTTATGCACTCTTCAGAGTTTATGATGATGAATTCATCAACCTTACATATATGAACTCTGCTTGGCTCAAATATGTTATCACTACTCAACATCTTGGCGATACAAGACGCAGACTCGGACATTATGCTGAAGCAATTCGTTATCTTAATGACGCTCTTAAGTTTATTAAGAAGCGTGAAGAAGAGGAAGCAAAGTGGCTCAGTCAGTATGTTGAAATCACAGACGATATGTGGGCATCACTTTCAGAGTGGAAACTTGAAAAAGGTGTTCGCAGTATCAATGATTATCAAGCAAAGAGATTTGCAAAATGGTATAATAAATAGAAAAAACAGCGTCAGACTTGCTCTGTACGGCTTTCTGACGCTTTCTTCTCGAAAGGTAGGAAAAATTATGGCAAATAAACAATGTTGGTATTGTGGAAGACCTTATGTGCCGTCAAGGTCAGACCAACAATATTGTAGTAAAAAATGCTATCAGCGTTGGTATTATCTTCCTGTGCCGAAGTGCAAAGAATGTGGCAGACAAGACTGCACCATAAGAAACAACAAGTTGAGATACAGTCCTAAACAGTGTCCCGAAAGAAGAGAAAACTGGAAGAAAAAATCACAAAAGTAACTAAACATTGAAAGGTAGGTAGTTTGTTGTGATTACAATTAGAATTGAAGACAAACGACATTACAAGGGGTTTCGACTGAAATACTTTACTGATGCGGAAGATGTAACACCAGAAATATATGATTTTGTTAAGAAAAATAAGAAGAAAATCTTAACTATCGACACTCACAAAACCATAGACAAGATTGGAAGACAATGGGAAGTCTATCTAAAAAATGATACAACAAAGAATATTGAAACTTTCTTGGAAAAATACAAAGATGTAAAGAAATGAGGTTTTATTATGGCTAATTGGATAGAAAATCTTAAAGAAGGCGATTTGGTTATTGTTCAGACTCGTCTTTGTCAGCATTTAAGAAAAGTTGAAAAAATCACTCCTTCAGGCTTGATTAAGGTAAATGGTGTGTTATATAATAAAGATGGTGTTATGCGTGGATGTAGCGTCTGGGAAGTAAATGTTCTTCACGAAGCTACTAAAGAAGCTGTTCAGCAAGTTCGTGATATTCAACTCATAGCAAAAGCGAAAGCACTTATGCACAGCGAAAAAGCGGCAAACATCAACGGCGAACAGGCAGAAGCAATTATTAAAATCCTTGAGGGTGATAATAAATGAAATTCCATACCAAAAGATATGACATTACAAAGGTAGATGCTGAAGAATTCAACGAAGGTGTTGAGTATGAAATCAATCTGAAGGAAGGCTATGCTTTTTCTGATGGTTCACACCTTGAATACGCCAGTGATATTGATGCTTTAAGAGATTTAATATCAGATATTGTTGAGGAAGGAAAGCAATGAGAGAGTTTAATCAAACGACTGGTATAAAAAGTATGAAAAGGGTAGCGAAGGAATTACTTTACTATCCTATAGTGGTTGATGATTTGACTGGTTTGCTTGTTTACCACCCATTTTTTACTACTATACATACAATGGTTCGTGTTGATGGCAAAAATGTAATGACTGACATCACAACTATAGACGGACTCAAACTGGCTCGTCAGTATTATGAAGGGCTTATTGACAGGATAGAAAAATGCAATGATTTTTTTACTCTCTTAAGGACTCCATATTTGCCATTGTTTTTTAAGAAATCTATTAAATATTTTTCAAGCAAAGATTATTCAGAATTTCTTGCAGAAATGTGGGTTCGAGTTGAGTATCCAAACAATTGTCCTGATGCTTCTCTTAAAACTTTTACATCTGCTTTCCAAAACGCCGATAAAGAGATACTTATGAGTAATAAAGAAAGAAGAGTTCTGAAAAACCTGCCCGATGAAGTAATTATCTATCGTGGTGTGAAACCTAAAGCAAGAGTGGATGTTCTTTCTTGGACTCTTTCATACGATACTGCAAAATGGTTTGCAGACAGATTTGAAGAAAATGGTACAGTTTATCGTGCGAGAATAAAAAAAGAAAATATTTTTGCATACTTTGATGGTTGTGGTGAGTCTGAAATTGTTGTTTATCCATCAAAATTATACGGCATTGAGCGTGTTAAAGACTTTGACACTTTTGCCGACAGACTAAAGATGTACCGTATCAATAAGCTTTACAGTCAAGACTATCTGGCAGAAATAAGTGGAGTTAGCAGGGCTTCTATTGCTCGTTACGAAACAGGAAGCAGAAACCCAACACCCGAAAATCTTAAACTTTTAGCAGATGCTCTTAAGGTTACTACTGAAATGCTTTTAGGGTCAGAAAAATAATAAAGGCAGGGATTATTAAAATCCTTGCCTTCTTTTTTTATATATTTTTTGCTTCGGGTGAAAACGCTAACCAATTTTTTCCTAAATTTCTAAAACTGAATTTAATATCTCCTTTTTGAACACTATCTTTTTCAGGAACAACATCATATATACCACTCAATTGTTTTGCTATGGCTTCGTCAGAAGATATGACTTCAACATAGACTTGTTTTAAGGTTAATATCTCACGCGGTTTTAAAGGAGTTGCAGATGTTTCAATTCCTTCCTCTTGAATAATTGGAATGGATACCTTATCTACATACTTTGGTTCTTTTGTAAGATATGTTTCATTAAGTTCATTAAATTTAATTTTTTCCCCTGTAGAGTTAATGATGTATTTCTCTTTTGAGTTTACCAGATACCATTTTCTTGTTTTATAATACCATACTGGCTCGCCATTCATTTTTAAAAGGGCTTTAATAGTTATCGCAGGAGCAAAACTTCCGCCTTCATTAAAAAAAGACATATCTACACCATAGAAGTCTGCTATTTTCTTTAAAGTTTTTTCAGCAGGGAAGCGTCCACCGTCTTCATATTTTGTTAATGTAGAAATAGCAATACCAGTAGCAGAACATACTTCTTCCATTGAAAGCCCTTTTTGTCGGCGAAGTAACAAAAACTTATTTTTAATCATAGTGAATAACTCCTTAAGGTAGGATTGAAATTATTATACACAGTTTTAATTGCAAAAATCAACCGTTTTTTTATTTTTATTTTTGTGGGACTGACTTGACATTTTCAGCAATTCTGATATAATAAACTTGTTAGTTTATGTAAAGTTTAACCCTTCGGGGTTTTTCTTAAAGTTTATGATTTTTTAAGTGTCTATTTTTCGTATGAATAATAGGCACTTTTTTTATTTCCACACGAATTAGTGTGGGATAGTATAATTAAAGATATAAGTTTTTCGGAACTTTAATAAAGCACTCAATGTTTTCTAATTTTTTTTAGATTTTCGTTGGGTGCTTTTTTTATTTCCTCATAAATTCTTCGTAAGTGTTACTTGCGGAGATTTATATATAAAAACTATAAAAATTTATTGCCGATTAAGGCAGAAAGGAAAAGGTGATTTTATGTCACAGAAAAAAGCAAACACATTGAAAGTCGTTGTAGTCAAGGTGGGTGAATATGCCGAGATTACAGAAATTTCCAGAGAACTTGAAAGCCTTCAGTCCATTGTAGGCGGTCTTATTGAAAGGGCTTATCCTTTTAGCGACGAGGTTGCTGTTCTTTGGAATGAAGAAGCAAAGTTGTTGGATTTGCCATATAATCGTGAACTTGTTTACGAAGACGGCGTAACAACTTTTGTGCAGGGTGATTTTTTCATCATTGGAGCACCTTCTAACAGTGAAGATTTTGAAAGTCTTTCGGATGAACTTGCGGTTAAATATCGCAATATGTTCTTAATTCCTGAAGACTTCTATCTTACTCCTCGCGGCACGGTAAACGCATATTTTAAGGTTAAGGGTAAGACACCATTGTCTAATGAAACCTTACGCGAAGTGTTGCAGAGCCTTGTTGCTGATGAAAACTGTTCTTTTGAACAGATGCGTCAGATTTGCAACAATCTGGTTGATGAAAACAACCTTTACGGAAGTCTTTATCTCTATGATGTTGTGACTGAAGGAATTCAGCAGGGTAGAAAGGTTGCAGAGCTTCTCAAGAGTCTTGAAACCTATGAAAACTGCAATCTGTTCTACTATGATACAACAGCGGGCGAGGGCAATTCCGCTTATCCTGTAACTGATAAAGTCAGTCTGGCGGCGGCAATTCTTGATGAACTTCCTCTTACAGAAGAAGCTCATAAGCAGAATTCTAATTTTTATAAATTCTGTAAAGATGAAGCGGAGTTTCATCTTACGGATGACAAAAAAGATGTTGTTGGTGACTGCGATGCAGATACACTCAAATATCTTATAGAAATCTGTGCAGATGCTTTGTATAAAGGCACTATCCTTGATGGCGATGCTATTGATGATATTATCGACAAGGCTCTTGAAGACCACCGCAGGGGGTGTGAATAATGACTAAAGATACAATAGAAATCATTGCTGTAGTAACTATTGTGGCTACTGTCTTAATAGGTATCATTGTAAATACCATTCAGAACAGAGGTCTTGGTTTTATTTTAGCACCCTTCCATTTCATAGCATCTATCGTTGAAAACATCAGCGAAAGAAGATATGAAAAAAAGCTCGCAAAAAAGAGATTTATGGGTTATTACGAAGAACCTTTTCTTTACCCTGAAATTACTACATCACGCAAAGTAAAAAGCAAAAAGCCTAAAAGTGAAAAGACTAATCGTTTTTTACGAAGTGTCTTACTAATCGGAGCAATTATTATTACATTTTTGTTGTCTGCTTTAATTGCAATGATTGTACACATCATTGGTGGAAGTGGCAATATGATATTAGCTTCACTTTCGCTTTCAGGCATTATTATTGCTTCTCTTATGGGATGTTGTGCAAGAGCGATTTATAATCGTATATGCACAAGTGATTTGCGAAAGGAGAGGTCAAAATGAATAACTCTGACATCAATGTAGAGCTTAATCTTTTGGACGATATTCTTTCAATTCTCAAAATTGAAGATGTAACACTTACCCCGACCAAAAAAGTCGGGGATTTTCGTGCAAAAGACGAAGAAGGAAATCATTGGAAAAATGCAGACGAGTTTTATAACTTTCTCATTAACGAAGCATTTGTTTATATGCCACTTGTTGCCGCTATCGAGTTTATCGACTGCGGTAAGGTGAGAGAAACAATGCACTTCACTAATGCGAAAAACTTTGTTGAATATTTCAAAGAGCAGAACTATCACGGCGTTCCAATGCAAGTAATCTTCTATGAGCAGTCAAACGGTGAGGTTGATACTGAAGTTTTTCAGACAGTATTAAACGCTGACCCGATTATTCTTCACACTTCAACTCACAACCCTGTCGAAACGATTTTAGGGCTTTCTGAAGAACTTGTGGAAGAATTCATCAAGTGTGCAGAAAACCGTGGCAAAAAACTCCCCATAACAAGATTTTAAAGAAAGAAGGAAAAATTATGGCTAAAATCAAAAAACGCACGACACATAAAATTTGGGGCAATATTGACCTCAAATTTGAGGATTGGAAAAACGACCTCAAAGAAGAATATCCCGACCTGCCTGAAAGTGAGTTAATTGAGATAATGCACGACACAAATCGTAATTATCTTTACGACGAGCGTGTAAATCTCAACATTCAACTTAATCAGCCTATCATCAGAATTGATGATATTGGTCGTTGGAATGGCAGATGTAGAAGTTACGGAATTATTGAGTCTGGTAATATCAAAGATTGTCTTCAGACTGAACTTGATTATGCGGAATGGTATGTGGATGAACTCGGCGACCTTCGTTGCAGAGCAATTCATCACGACGGTACAAATTATTACCTTTACCGTGCAATCAAATCCACAGTGTCGGATGTTCAACTTGATAACTTCTATGGCAAAATTCTTGATGGTACGGTTACAAGGGCTGATATTACAAGAGTAACAGAACGCCTTGGCGACCATATCGCAAAAGTCTATGGTTGGGAAATTCCCAAAATAAAAAAATCAAAATAAAACTTAAAGAAAAGGTGAAATTTATGTCAACAAACAATGTAACAACTAACAACACAACAACTTCTGTTCCTGTACAGACAACATTACTTCCTCTTAAGATGTTTAACGATGCCTACAGGTTTTATTCTTTAAGCTGTAAGGATTTCATTGATACAGTAAAAGAGTACGAAAATGAAGATGAATATAAGAGAGTTGTAATCTCTGGTTTATCTGTTTTTGCTCTTGAAGATGCTGGCGATGAAATCGACGCAAATATTCCATCTGCATTAAGCGAAGCTTCTGGTGACACAATGATGCACCTTCGACTCGGCATCGAGTTTGAAAGTGAAGGGGAAACTTATGTTTATCCTTTAAGAGAAACTGCAAAGAAATCACTTCTTGACAGAGCAAAAATTAAC
>JAZNZX010000044.1:0-71618 GCA_045595185.1 Candidatus Fimenecus sp.
AGCATAAGCTAGTAAGACCCCATATGGACTATATGGTTGATAGGCTGGAGGTGTACGCACGGTGACGTGTTTAGCTTGCCAGTACTAATAGGTCGAGGGCTTGACCATTATGCTTGGTTTAAACAGTACAATTTCTCAAAATGATGACAATATTCATCACTTCCCCTTTGTTCAGTTTTCAGGGTGTATAAGCACCTTTAGCTCAGTTGGTAGAGCACCTGACTCTTAATCAGGGTGTCCAGGGTTCGAGTCCCTGAAGGTGTACCACGTCAGATTTGGCCCGTTGGTCAAGTGGCCTAAGACTCCGGCCTCTCACGCCGGCAACACGAGTTCGAATCTCGTACGGGTCACCATAGACTAAAAGGTCTTTAAATATTACAAATTATCAGCTTAAAAGGTTGATAAAAGTCGGTGTTGATTGCGATGAGGGTCCACCTGTTCCCATCCCGAACACAGTAGTTAAGCTCATTCGCGCCGAAGATACTTGGCTGGAAGCGGCCCGGGAAAATAGGTAATGCCGACATAAATATTCCTCTATAGCTCAGTCGGTAGAGCATGCGGCTGTTAACCGCAGGGTCGTTGGTTCGAGTCCAACTGGGGGAGCCAGAAAAAGAAAGACACGCGAGAGCGTGTCTTTTCTTTTTCAATGAAATTCGTCTTTCGGCGAGTGAAATATCTGCGATATGAAATACACTTCGTGTATGAAATATGCTTACGCATATGATTGTAGTGGCGAATTTTATTTCACATTTTGTCGCAAGACAAAATATTTTATAATCGTAAGATTATTTCATATTGCATAGCAATATTTCATTTAATGTGTTACAATGTATTTGGTGATAAAAATGAAAGAGAATAAGCTTGTAGATTTATCAATGGATTTTGCAGTGAAGATAATGAAAACATGCGATAATATTAAAGGACATTATTCAACTAACAATCAACTTGAACGTTCAGGTACAAGTATAGGTGCAAATATCCGTGAAGCAAATTATGCTCAAGGTAAAAAGGATTTTGTTTCAAAATTGCAGATTGCATTAAAAGAATGTTACGAAACAGAGTATTGGATAGAGTTGTTTGTCAAAGCTGATATTTTAGACAGAGATGTTGCAAAAGATTTATATAATCAATGCGGAACAATTAGGAGATTATTGATTGCATCTATCAATACTGCCAAGGAGAATATGAAATGATTTTTGTTGCACCGCAAAGCCACAAAGAATTGATTTTAAATAATAATGAGCTTGTTTCAATTGATGGAATAGAAAGTTACTCTGTAATTAAAGGTGTTCCCGTTTTGCTTCCTGAAAAAACAAACCCCGATTGGAGTCGTGAACTTATCGAGATTATTTTTTGGGAACATCCTGATGTAATTCCAGAAATTTATGAAGAAATTGAAAGAGATAATGTTGATGATTGGAACGAAGTTTATCTCAAATATATAAAAGAAATACACGGAACAAAAGAAAAAATTTTAAAAGCTTTTGATTCATATAAGAAAAAAGATACAGATGTTTGGATTACAGGTGATAAAAGCGGAAATATAACAAAGAAACAAATTGAAGCTTTTGAGAAATTTAATCAAAAGCGCATAGGCGAAAAAAGGACAGTTACTAAAATCAATGGGACAGGTTCTCTTTGGGATAGGTATCGTTACTTTGGTGAATTGGTTTGTAAGGAACCAACTGATAAAATATTGGAATTAGCAACAGGTGCAGGTGGTGGAACTGCTTCAGTCGCATTGTATATGTCAAATGATTGTGATTTATATACTGTTGACATAGGTTTTGACTGTCTTGGAAATGCTTTAGGTATTGCAAAATATCAAAAGAAAAATATTATTCCTGTATGTGCGAATTTTTGGTATTTACCTTTCAAAGATAAATCATTTAAAACAATTTGTACTGCTTGTGGGTTGGATGAGTCAAGAGAGATTATTGAAACTTTAAAAGAAGTCGCAAGAATATTGGCAGATAACGGTAGATTTGTTGTTATTTCAAGAAATAATGCATTTATGCGACAATACAGAATTTTAGAGCCTTTTGGATTTACAGAAAAAGAAACTATTGAAATTCTTAATGATTGCAGAATGTATAGCGATTTGAAAAATCTCGATGAGCTTTGTAACAGTTTAGGAATGAAGCTTATATCTCGCATAGAGTATAAAGATAATGAAAATGTTTCTCATTCGGTATCGGAATTTATTAGAAAATAAGGGTTCGAAAAGGTAAAATAAATACAGAAGATTCCGTTCACGATAGTGGACGGATTTTTTCATTACAATTTATTTGTGAAAAACTCTTGAAATTAATTTTTAATTCATTTAACCTTATTATAGGTTGTTCAAGCAATATGATTTTCTGCTTTACAGGAGGAAGTTTTGATGAAGAAGGTTTTAGATGCTTATTCAAGTAAAAACGATATAAATATAAAACAGATTGTAGCCTATAAGGATAACATTCTTGAAATTGAAGAGTATAAAGACGATTTTAAAAGGGATGACACAATGAATGTGATGAGTGTGACGAAATCTGTAACATCATTGCTTATTGGTATTGCCATTGACCAAGGGTTGATAAACAGCGTCGATGACCTTGTGATGGACTATTATAAGGGAATTTACACGCCTAAAAGAGGCGAGCAGACTATATTTGAGGTCACAATTAAGCATTTGCTTACAATGACAGCACCGTATAAGGGAAAAAGCGAGCCTTGGAAAAAGGTTTGCACATCAAAAGACTGGACATTGACAACGATGGATATTTTAGGTGGTCGTAAAGGTATCACAAATGAATTCAGATACCATACTCTCGGTGTTCAAATCCTTTTGGGAATTATCAGGATTACAAGTGGTATGAATGTGCTTGATTTCGCTAATGAATATCTTTTTAAGCCTTTAGGAATTGAACCGAGAAGCAATGCAGGTTGCGAGAGTAAGGAAGACCAGTTTGAGTATTTAATGAACAAAAACGACCATGGAAAAGTTTGGTTTTTGGACCCGACAGGTATGCCGACTGCAGGTTGGGGATTATCTCTTTCTGCTTATGAAATGGCACAGATAGGCTTGATGGTGCTTAACAATGGTGTTTATAATAATACTCGTATTGTAAGTGAAAATTGGATTGAAACGATGACAAAATCCTATGTATCTACTGATGAAAAATTCGGAAATCAAGATTATGGCTTTTTGTGGTGGCTTCCACACAGAACAAGTGATGTGATTGCTGCGATTGGTGACGGTGGTAATGTTATATATATTGATAGAAAAAATCGAATTGTAGTAGCCATAACGGCACATTTTAAGCCTATGGTCTTTGATAGAGTGGAATATATTGAGAAAAACATTGTTGAAGCATTAACAGGGAGATAAATTATAATTTGTCGGGATGAATAACCAATTTGGTAAGTCATTCTGAGCGTAGCGAAGAATCTCTCCAACAGTAACATATCAACCAAAAGAGATTCTTCGTCACTTCGTTCCTCAGAATGACACTAACCTTAAACATCCCTACAAACTCCAATTTGTTAAACATATGTTACATAATAAAACAGTTGATAAAGTGGTGGATATTTAGTATAATTATCGCGAGGTGTTTATATGATTACTCCAACAATTAAACTCTATGAAAATGATTCATATATAAATGAATTTTCTGCGACTGTGTTTTCTTGTGAAGAAAAAGACGGTGCATATCTTCTTGTCCTTAATGAGACTGCCTTTTTCCCTGAAGGTGGTGGTCAGGATGCTGACAAGGGCAAAATAAACGATGCAGATGTCCTTGATGTGCAGATTAAGAATGACATTATTTATCATAAGGTAAACAAAGTCTTTAATGAAAACGAAAAGGTGACCTGTACACTTGATTGGGAAACCCGCTTTTCACGAATGCAGAATCATACAGGTGAACACATTGTTTCAGGTGTGATTCACAGTCTTTTCGGTTACAACAATGTGGGATTTCATATGAATGACACGGTGATTACACTTGATGTTGACGGACCATTGACAGATGATGACATTAAGGCTGTTGAAATGAAGTCAAACAAAGCAATTTACGACAACAAAAGCGTAAAAGCCATTTATCCTGCAGCCGAAGAATTGCCAGGCTACGACTATCGTAGTAAGCTTGATATTACAGAAGGTGTCCGTCTTATTGAAATTGAGGATTACGACCTTTGTGCATGCTGTGCACCGCACGTTGCAAGGACAGGTGAAATCGGAATTATCAAAATTCTGTCATATATTCCATATAAAAAGGGCACTCGAATTGAAATGATTTGTGGTTTTTTGGCACTTGAAGATTACAGAAATCTTCACAGTACAAACAAGTCGGTTATGAATATGCTTTCTGCAAAGAGATTTGAAATTGCTGACTCAGTTGACAGAATTCAGAATGAGCTTTCTGCCCAAAAAACAGAAAACAAAAAGCTTATGGCTGAAATTGCGTCGCTTAAAATGGAAAAACATGCCTTTGATAACAGCGTCTGCGTGTTTATTGACGGTGTTTCTTATGATGAATTGAGAAACTGCTCAAATGAACTCATAGAAGAATTTGAATACTGCTATCTTTTCTCAAATACTGATGAAAATAACTATATTTATGTTGTGTCAAGCAAGGAAAACAATGTGCGTGAACAGGTGCAGAATCTCAACAAAGCCTTTAACGGTAAAGGCGGAGGACGTGACACCTACGCACAGGGTAAAATTGTAGCAGAGTCAAAAGAGGGAATTCTGGAATACCTTATGTAGAGAGAACAACAGAAAAAATCGGGCAAGATTTTCTTGTCCGATTTTTTGTTCTATTTTGCTTTGATTTTTATAATTTTGTTATATCCCATACCACGAACACAAGTCGGAATACCGACATTTTTAAGGTATGAGCCACTCTTTTCCCAGTCACGACCGTTAAGATTGAATGTGTAAACTTTGTCGTCGTCAAGGCCATAGAATTGAAGCGGAATTTCTTTTTTCATAAAGCTTGTATGTGCAGACGCAAGGAAAGCCACAGCCTCATTTTTATCTTCACTTACATAGAGATTAAAGAGAATTTCATCTTTTTTCGCATCAAGAATTCGATAAAGGTCACCGAACTGCACAAGATGGCGGATTTCCTTGTAGAGAGTGACATTTTTCTTGCCGATTGCAAGGTCGTCTTTGCTATATTTTGTAAGATTTCCACCAACACCAAGTGAACCTTGCATAGCAATATTGAAACGGAAATCAAGGCTCATTGGTGAGTTGTACCAGTTAATGTCAGTAACCCACGCACGCATTGTCTTTGTGGGCTTAAGATATGTGAACCATTTCTGCATTGTCATACGGTCAATAGAGTCTGTATTGTCGCTTGTCCAGACCTGGTCAAAGTGAAGAAATGCACCGTAGTCGCTTCGTCCACCACCTGATGAACAGCTTTCAATTGCAACATCCGGATGCTTTTCTTTAAGTCTGTCAACAATGCTGTAAACAGCCTGAGTGTGTCTGTACCATAATTCCTGCGGACAGTCGAGATTCTCGGCCCCTGTTTCGGACAATGGTCTGTTCATATCCCATTTTATGTACTTGATATTGTGATTTGTCAGCATTTCGTCCATACAGTTGAAAATGTATTCCTGAACATCCTCGCGTGTCATATTAAGCACCAACTGATGACGCAATGTATGTGCTGTTCTTGTATCATAATGATATGCCCAATCAGGATGGTTACGGAATAAATCGGAATCAGGATTGACCATTTCAGGCTCAAACCAAAGACCGAAATCCATACCTAAATTGTTGACATTTTTTATAAGCTCGTCAATGCCCTTTGGGAACTTCTTTTTATTTACGAACCAGTCACCAAGACCTGCTCTGTCGTGATTTCTTGCACCAAACCAACCATCATCCATAACGAAAAGTTCAACGCCCATTTTGGCTGCAAGCTTTGCAAGTGCTGTCTGGTGCTTACAGTTAACATCAAATTCAGTTGCTTCCCAGGAGTTATAAAGCACAGGAAGAATTTTGTCGTTAAACTGTTTCGGAAGAACATTATTAATGGCAAAACGGTTCATCTGTCGGCTCATTTCACCAAAGCCTGCCTGTGAATAGCCACAGTAAACCATAGGGGTCACGAAGGTTTCATTTGCCTTTAAAATGTATTTGAAATCGTGGTCATTAAGTCCAAGACTTATTCTTGTTGTGTAGAAAAGGTCGCGAGTGCAAAGCACCTTGAAATTTCCGCTGTATGCAAGTGTACCGAAATAAACGTCACCGTTGTTTTCATCGGCATTCTGGTACGCTATAAAATACGGTGACTGATTATGTCCTGATGTACCTCGTTTACTGTCGAAAACAAGAGCACCACCCTGAAGCTCTGACTCTGTTTCAACATATTCACCGCCCCAACTGCCATTTGTGTTTTTAAAGGTGTAAGGATAAACAGACGGTAATGTAAGCTCGGCAGAAAACACTCTGTCAACTGTGATGTCCTCGTCACCTGTATTTGTGATTTCTGCCCAACGAGTAATAATATCGCCATTATCCTGAATTTTGTATTTAAGTGCAATCTGCAAAGGGTAAACTTTATCACGAAGTTTGAATGTAAGAGTGTTTTCTTCTGCTTCTGCACCTACGAACTCAAGTTCGATTTCACGACACTTGTCAGGAAATTGTACCTTTAAATTGCTTTCGCGATACATTATACCGCCAAAAACAGAAAATTCCTGTTTCGCCATATCAAGGCTTGTATGGTTGGAATTTTCGTCCCAAATATCCTTTGCTTCATAGTCATTTATATTACACTTTTTACCCCAATGAATGTGTCGGTTATTACCACGACCGTCAACACCAAGCACATAATGGGTGTTTTTTGTTTCAAGGACAAAAATATTGTCATTGAGTATATGTATTGCCATAATGTTTCCCCCCAAGTATTTATTTGTTTGTTTTTGGATTGTTTGTTCTGCCAAGAATATAGTCAGCAGATACTCCATAAAAATCGCACAGTTCATATAACATCTCTATGGGCAGACTTCTTTCATTTCGCTCATATCTGCTATATACGGTTTGTGATGTTTTAAGATATTCCGCAACCTGTGTCTGGCTTAAATCCTTATCTTCACGCAGACTACGGATTCTTTCAGCTGTTTTCATATTTATCACTTCCCGAAAAAATAATATCATAATATCAAATGGTACTATTGGTTTTAATATCAAACGGTGTTATAATTGACATATATTATTAGGCCAGGAGGCTTAAATATGTCAAATGTAATAGAAAAGTTGTATGAGGGAAAACTTGAACCGTTGAGGTCTATAGGTAAAAGTAACGGAGAAATGCAATACAACAAAGAACTATTGATGCTCAAATTATAATTTATCGGGATGAACAACCAATTTGGTAAGTCATTCTGAGCGTAGCGAAGAGTCTCTCGCATTTCATCAGTCGCCCTGATTGAAACGAAGGGTCTGTTAAAATAGGACAGAGATTCTTCGTCACTTTGTTCCTCAGAATGACACTAACCTTAAACATCCCTACAAACTTCAATTGTTCTAAATAAAAAGGAGTTGCAAAAAAACTTAATTTTTTACAGCTCCTTTGAGTATATATAATTATTTGATTATTGCATCAATATCCATTTCCCAGATGTCCTTGTTAATTTCCTTTGCATCTGAATAGGTTTTTGCACCTGACTCAAATATTACATAAAGTTTTCCGTCGTGATAATCAATTCCTTCCATAAGTGTCGGCATTTTAAATCTTAAAATTCTGTTCTTTTTCTTTGCGACATAAAGAGTAACATCTGTGTCAAACACATTGACGGTTGTTGTATCCCATTCTGTAAACGACTCAAATATATGCATCTTTGAGTTGTTTCGTCTGCCATATGATGTGCTGAAAATTACTTCACCGTCGGCAGTGATTGACATTCCCTGAACCTTGTCGGGAATTGAAAGTATTATATCTGGCGCAAGTTTTTCCTTTGCTGAATAATCAACATTTAAAGGCAAATCATAACCACAGCTCCAAGCGTGATTAGAGCCGTAATGATGCTCTTTGTTCACCTTGTTACTGTCCTTGTCATTGTTGTAAAATTCAGAAACCCAAAGTTTTTCACCGTCACAGTAAAGAACAGAGCCTTTTACGGGAACTGAAAAATATCCGTCATAATTTACCGAAGAACCACTTTCGCTTTGGAACATATCAACAGTAAAATGATAAATTTTACCGTTGGTTGTTGAACTTCCGCCTGATGAAACCCAGATATCATTACCGTTTGACGCAATTCCGCCTGCGTGACCTGTAAATGAGTCAATAATGAACATTTTACTTTCATTTGTCTGTGGATTTACGAAATAAATTCTTGAAAATTGCTTGTTTCCGTTAGCGTCATTAGGCATATATCCGCTTATTGCAAACATTCCCATATTCTCCACAAAGCATATTCCCTGTGGAATAAAGCCATCATCTAATCCCGGCACTTCACAAGGAATTTCAGTATAACTTTCATAGTCAACTCGCTTGTCACCACCAAGAAAACCGAAAATACTGTTTACAGTATTCTTAACAGCGTAAAAAATGTTGATAAAACTGTCAGTAATTGACTGCGTTGTAATCATATTTTCATTCAAAGCAGAAGATGACAAGGGAAGAATACTCAAAATCATTACAACTGAAAGTATAACACTTAAAATCTTTTTCATATAATCAATCCTTTTTAATATTATTGCTTTTACATTCTGCATAATAACATAAAAATTGTGTTATTTCAATATTTTACAATATTGAATTTTTTTGTAAATTATATTATAATTATTAAGTTATATATTTTGTTGGTGAAAGGGCGTTTTTTATGAAAATTACTCCTGCAAGTACATTAAAGGATGTTATGAATACTCCTGTCGGTAACGACCTTGTGGAAATGGTGGCTTATCATACAGGTATTCCCGGTGCAGTAATCCACAATCCGTTGGTTGGTAAAATGAAGTTGAAGACTATCCCTAAGCTTTTAGGTGATAAGCTTCCTATGGAAACTATTGAGCATATGTGCAATCTCTTGAATTTAACACCTGAAAAGGTTATTACAAAGGATGAGGTTGACCCGAAATGGTGGAAGGAGTCTGTTATTTATCAGATTTATCCTCGTTCATTTATGGACTCAAATGGTGACGGTATCGGTGACTTACAGGGTATTATCTCAAAGCTTGACTACCTTAAGGATTTAGGTGTTGATGTATTGTGGTTAAGTCCTATTTACGATTCACCTAATGATGATATGGGCTATGATATCCGTGATTATCGCAAGATTATGACTGAATTCGGTACAATGGACGATTTCGATTTGATGCTCGATGAAATCCATAAACGCGGTATGAAGCTTGTTATGGACCTTGTTGTTAATCATACTTCTGATGAGCACGAATGGTTCCAAAAAGCACTTGCAGGTGACCCTAAATACAAGGATTACTATATTTTCCGTAAAGGTAAGGGCGACGGTATTCCACCAAACAACTGGACATCAGTTTTCTCAGGCTCAGCTTGGAATTACTATCCTGAGCTTGATGAATGGGCAATGCATATTTTCTCATCAAAGCAGATGGATTTGAACTGGGAAAACCCTGATATGAGAAAAGAAATCGCAGAAATGGTTTGTTGGTGGCTTGAAAAAGGTGTTGACGGCTTCAGAATGGACGTTATCAACCTTATTTCAAAGGTTGAGGGACTTCCTGACGGTAATCCGCTTGTCGGTGAATTTATCGGCTACGGTGGTGAACACTATTTCTGGGGACCAAGACTCCACGAATATCTTCACGAACTCAACGAAAACTCATTCAAGAAATTCCCTGAATCATTCTGTGTTGGTGAAACAGGCGGTATCGGTGTTGAAATGGCAAAATATCTTGTTGATGATTCAAGAGAAGAAATCAGAGAAACATTCCTTTTCGACCAGCTTGAAACTCCGGGTAAACAGCGTTGGAGCGACTACAAATATGACCTTAAGTACTTAAAGGAAATGTTTACAAAGTATCAGCTTTCACTCTATGGCTCATCATGGCCGACACTTGTTATCGAAAATCACGATAACCCAAGAATGGTATCAAAGGTTAATCCTGACCCTAAATTCAGAAAACCTCTTTCAAAGCTTATCGGTGCAATGCTTTTGACAGGTCGTGCAACACCGTATATCTTCCAGGGTGAAGAGCTTGGTATGATGAACTGTGCATTCAACGATATGAGCGAGCTTCGTGATGTTGAGTCAATCAACAGATATGCTGAGCTTATCGAAAAAGGTAAAACACCTGAAGAAGCATGGAAAGAAATTATGGCTGGTAGCCGTGACCACTCAAGAACTCCTGTTTGTTGGGATGACAGCGAAAATGCAGGCTTTACAACAGGTACACCTTGGATTCGCGTAAACGGTGACTATAAGGAATGCAACGTTAAGGCACAGCTTGAAGACAAAACAAGTCCATATAACTATTACAAAGCACTTATGAAGCTTCGTAAGGACAACAAGGCTACTCTTGTTTACGGTGACTTCAAGCCACTTAAAACAAATGACAAGACATTCTGCCTTTACAGAGAAAGTGCAGGAGGTAAGTTCTATATTGAAATGAATCTTACTGAAAATGTAATCGTTCGCCCAAGAGCATATGAAGGCGAATGTGTACTTTCAAACTATCCGGCACAGGCTGACAAACTTCGTCCATATGAGGTAAATATTTATAAAGTAAACTAAATAAACAATGATAGAGCGAGGTATTGACCTCGCTCTTACTATTTTAATATTCAAATTATAATTTGGTGTCATTCTGAGTGTAGCGAAGAATCTCATATTCTCAACAACGAGACCCTTCACTGCGTTCAGGGTGACCGATACTTTTCGGCGGGGTCTTGACCCCGCTATTGTTGGTTAATATAAAAACTGATTTTGTGTCATTCTGAGCATAGCGAAGAATCTCTCCAACGGTAATATATTAACCAACAGAGATTCTTCGTCACTTTATTCCTCAGAATGACACTAACCTTAAACATCCCGATAAACTCCAATTTATGAAAAAAATATTTTTTTGACCTTTTTTGACCTTTTCTATTGACAAGTGGAAAAATGGTGCTATAATAGAAAATGTAAAAGGTCAAAGAAAGTCAAAGTCAAAGATGATGTAAGACCAACTAAAAAATATAATTTATCCCAACACACAGGAGTTGAGAATATGAACATCAGCAACATTATCGCAGGTATGATACAGGATATGCTGGAAAGTGACGGTTACACGGAAATTCAACGAAATGAACTGGCACAAAAAATCGGTTGTGTACCGAGCCAGATTAACTATGTAATATCCTCGCGGTTTACACCTGAACACGGTTACATTGTGGAAAGTCGTCGTGGTGGTGGTGGATACATCAAGATTACGAGGGCAAGTTACGACAGAAATTCACTTAAAATGCATTTAATCAATTCAATCGGTCAATCATTAAATGAAAACACCTGTCGTGCACATCTTAAAAATCTTTACGACAGGGATATTATAGATGAAAAAACGGTGAAAATATTCTTGTCGTCACTTACGGGAAATGCCTATCGTGACATTCCGAGAGACTATGGTGATATAATTCGTGCATCGATTTTCAAACAAATGATTTTAAATATTATGTAAGGAGTGAATAGTTATGCTTTGTCAGAATTGTGGAAAATATGAGGCGACAACTCATGTTAAGAAAATTATAAACGGTGAAAGTGCAGAGGCTCATCTTTGCTCGGATTGTGCAAAGGCTTTAGGCTACAATGATGTTTTCGGTGGTTTCGGGAACACATTTACAGATTTGCTTGGTTCGTTTTTCGGTGAACCACAGACAGCGACTTTAAGCTCACGAATCATAAGATGTGAAAAATGTGGAAACACATTTCAGGATATTGTGAATAACGGAAAAATCGGTTGTGCTGATTGTTATTCGACATTCTTTGACAAGCTTTTGCCGTCATTACAGAGAATTCACGGTAAGACTCGTCATGAGGGCAAAAATCCTAAGATTTTAAAGGCTGAAGTGAATTCAACCGAAAATGAAATCGAAAAGCTTGAAAATGAGCTTAAAACTGCAATAAGTGAGCAGAATTTTGAAAAAGCAGCAGAATTGCGTGACAGAATCAACATCATAAAGGAGGGGAAATAATATGGGTAACAAATGGTATTTAGGTACAGGCGAACAGAGTGACATTGTTGTTAGCACGCGAATCCGACTTGCGAGAAACATAAGCGAATATCCTTTTCCAAACAAGTTGAATACTAAAAGCAGAATTGAACTTAATAATATAATAAAAGATGCAATGGAAAGGGATAATAAATACGACCTTCGATTTGTGGAGATGAAAACTCTCGCACGATTTGAAGCAGCGTCTATGGCTGAACGACATATTATTAGCCCTGAATTTGCATCCGATGACAACGGCAGAGCATTTTTAATATCAAAGGACGAGGATATTTGTATAATGCTCAACGAAGAAGACCATATAAGATTACAGGTAATGAAATCAGGCTTTGCCCTTGACGAGGCATACGCTGTTGCTGACGAAATTGACGACATTATCGGCAATAAACTGAATTACGCCTTTGATGAGCGAATAGGCTACCTTACTCAATGTCCTACAAATTTGGGTACGGGTATGCGTGCATCTGTAATGCTTCATCTTCCTGCCCTTACAATGAACGGTCAGATTCATAAACTTATCAATACTATCTCCAAATTAGGTCTTACTTTCCGTGGTGCTTTTGGTGAAGGCACAAAGGCAATAGGGGATATGTATCAGCTTTCTAACCAGATTACATTGGGTATTTCCGAAGAATTTGCAATTAAAAATTTAAAAGCCATCACATTACAGCTCTGTGCAAACGAACGCACAGCAAGAGAAGAATTACTCAAGTCCATTAACACCGATGATGCAATTTTCCGTGCATACGGTACGCTTAAATGGGCAAGACTTCTGTCAACAAAAGAGCTTATGGAAAATCTTTCTCTTGTACGACTTGGCTCTGTTACAGGCAAAATCAATGTGCCTGTTGAAACAGTCAACGAACTGATGATTTCAATGCAACCGGCAAGTATCAATTCCCGTGCAGGACAAAAACTCCCGGCACAGGAAAGGGACATTGTTCGTGCGACAGAGGTAAGAAATAAATTGAATTCGTAATTCATAATGCGTAATTTGGAATTAGTGGTGGTCTTTTAAGACTACCACTTTTTTGTTTGAATTATAATTTATCGGGATGATTTGATTTTTCCTCCCTCATTGAGGGAGGTGGCATTTTCGTAAGAAAATGACGGAGGGAGTTACTCCCCCAGTCTCACTTCGTTCGACAGCCCCCTCTAAGATGGGGCGGAATGATGTTCTACTCATCCCTACAAACTCCAATTTATATAAATAGCGATATGTTGAATAAATTCAACACGATATTTTTTGCTTTCGCAAAAGCGATATGTTTTCGTTTCACTCAAATGCGATATGATACAAATCCGTGTTCACGAAGTGAACATATCGCGTGTGTAACACATATCGCACACAACTGTGTATATCGTAAATCCGTTAAGGATTTATATCGCTGTGGCAAAGCCACATAAACTCTAATTTATATAACACAACATTCAACACGAGAGGAGAAAATACTATGTACAATTTTACAGGTTTTAGTGAAAAGGCAAATATAGCACTTAACAAGGCTATGGAATGTGCCGAAGATTTAGGTCACACATATATCGGTAGTGAACACATACTGTTAGGACTTTGTGATGCTACCGACTCTGTTGCGGGTAAGTTACTCAATTCCAAAGGTGTCACATACCGAAAAGTATATGAAACGGTCAGTCGTACCGTTGGTGCAGGTATGCCCACAGAGCTTAACCCTGCCGATTTTACACCACGCAGTAAGCACATAATCGAAAGTGCCTTGTCCCTTGCAAACTCTTTAAAGCAGTCACTTGCAGGGACTGAACATCTTCTTCTTTCAATCTGTCGCGAGGGTAACGGTTACGGTTGTCAGCTGTTGAGTATTTCAGGTGTAAGCCCTCAAAGTCTTATCAATGACCTTGCATCAACAATGAGCGGAAAAACACAACAGCAGAAGTCCTATGGCAACCAAAATAAAAACGGTAATTCCGTTCTTGAAAAGTTTTCTCGCGATTTGACCGCTCTTGCAAGAGAAAACAAAATTGACCCTGTAATCGGTCGTGAAAATGAAATTCAAAGGGTTATTCAGATACTTTCAAGAAGAAGCAAGAATAATCCCTGCCTGATTGGTGAACCCGGTGTTGGTAAAACTGCTATTGCCGAAGGTCTTGCCCTTAAAATTGTCAAAGGAACAGTTCCTGAAATCTTAAAGGACAAACGAATTGTGTCCCTTGATTTGACAGGTATGGTGGCAGGCACTAAATACCGTGGCGACTTTGAGGAACGAATCAAAGGCGTTATTGATGAGGTAAAAAACTCAAAGGATATTATCCTTTTTATTGACGAGGTTCATACGCTTATGGGTACAGGCAGTGCTGAAGGTGCTGTTGATGCTGCAAATATCTTAAAACCGTCACTTGCTCGTGGTGAATTGCAGTTAATAGGTGCTACCACAATCGACGAATATCGCAAAAATATCGAAAAGGATTCTGCTCTTGAACGAAGATTTCAGCCTATTACGGTAGGCGAGCCGTCTGTTGAAGATGCCATTGAGATTTTAAAGGGAATCCGCGACAAATACGAAGCGCATCACAAGGTAAAAATTACCGATGAGGCAGTTAAATCGGCAGTAATTCTCTCTCACAGATATATCGGTGACAGATTTTTGCCTGATAAAGCCATTGACCTTGTTGACGAGGCTTGCTCAAAGGTAAGGCTTAAATCAATGACTCCGCCTGACGAAATCAAGGAAATGGAGCAGAAAATTCAAAAGATTTCTGCCGAAAAGGAAATGGCAGTAAATCAGCAGGATTTTGAGAGAGCAGCCAAGCTTCGCGATGAAGAAAAGGAACTGCAACAGAAGTATAATTCTGAAAAGGCAAAGTGGCAGTCGTCGGATACAAACCACGATTTGCAGGTTACGGAAAGTGATATTGCTGAAATTGTGTCAGGCTGGACAGGAGTTCCTGTATCCCAGATGACCGAGGAAGAAAGTCAGCGACTTCTTCATATGGAAGACGAAATTCACCGCAGGATTGTTGGTCAGGAAAAGGCAGTTTCTGCTGTCAGTCGTGCTATCCGTCGCGGTCGTGCAGGACTTAAGGACCCCAAAAGACCAATCGGCACATTCCTTTTCTGCGGTCCTACCGGTGTCGGTAAAACCGAGCTTACAAAGGCACTTGCTGAGGCTATGTTCGGTGACGAAAACGCTATGATTAGACTTGATATGAGTGAGTTTATGGAAAAGCATACCGTGTCAAAGCTTATCGGTTCACCACCGGGATATGTGGGCTTCGACGAAGGTGGTCAGCTTACTGAAAAGGTTCGCAGAAAGCCTTATTCCGTAATTCTTTTTGACGAAATTGAAAAGGCTCATCCTGATGTTTTCAATGCACTTTTGCAGATTCTTGATGACGGTATTTTAACCGATTCGCAAGGCAGAAAAGTCGATTTTAAAAACACAGTAATCATAATGACATCAAATGTCGGTGCAAGGCTTATAAACGAAGAAAAAGCGTCCTTTGGCTTTGTGGCAAATGAAAACAGCCACTCTGACGAAAAAATCAAAGAGGCTGTTATGAGCGAGTTGAAAAATACTTTCAGACCTGAATTTTTAAACAGAATTGATGATACAATCGTTTTTACAAGACTTGACGAAAATCACATCAAAGAGATTGCAAAGCGACTTTTAAATGGCTTGCAAAACCGCTTGAAAGCACTTGAAATTGCTGTTACCTTTGACGATAGTGTTGTTGATTTCATTACAAAAGCAGGGTATGACAAGGTTTACGGTGCAAGACCATTAAAACGAGCAATCCAGACAAAAATCGAAGATGTCCTGTCGGAAAAAATTCTCGATAAAACGCTGGAAAAAGGCAAAGCATACATTTGCTCATTCGAAAACAACGAGTTAAAAATTGAAAATAGTTAAATAAATTATAATTTATCGGGGAGAACAACCAATTTGGTAGGTCATTCTGAGCGTAGCGAAGAATCTCTCCAATGATAGCAAATCAATTGATAGAGATTCTTCGTCACTTCGTTCCTCAGAATGACATATAGCCTTAAACATCCCGACAAACTCCGATTTGCCGAATTCTTAAATTGATAATGCAACCTTGTAGGTTCGGGGCTTAAGTGCCCGACCGTAAGTTTACAAATTAATCTTCACTCAATGCCTGAAAAACAAATCGTGTTGCGAACATAACACCCTTAATGAAAGCATGTCTTTCGCTGATTCGACTAATTTCAGACGCAGCTTTGTCATATTCGTCAAGAAAAGTAATCTGTTCGTCGGTTAACCTTGAACGGAAGTTCTTTTCCTTTTTAGAATAGTCGCGTACAAGAATATCTTCCTTTTTAGTGTTTTAATTGGTACTTCAATTAAATAATAATTCTATAAATCTTGTAAATCTTGTGCACAATAATTCTCCTTTATGTATTTTTCACCATTACACATTTATTTGAATGTAAAGTCAATACATCTTTATGAATGTATTGTAAAATGATTTTGGAGGGATTATTATGAATTACAATGAAGCATTAAGACGAGCAAGAGAATATATGGATTTAGAACAAAAAGATATTGCTGAAATATTAAACACAACCCAACAACAAAATCTTTATATGAAACAGGACAAAGGGAAATGAAATCAAGTCAAATTATTAAATTATGTAAAGAATTAAAGTTATCAGACGATTTTGTTTTAGGTTTGAAAGATAAACCATAAATAATGTAGGTGCGATTCGTGAATCGCCCCTACAATGATAAACCATATTGGTTATTTTATAATCGCAACGTAGTTGCGACATTCTGCGTTTTGCATTCAGCATTTAAAAAAGCACCCACCAGGGTGCTTTTTGTTGTGTTTTTCTCATTGCGAAGCAACAAGGTTCCGGGGGACCCGTCCGCATTTTTAATGCGTTGACGGGTCGGGTTCTTATTTTGTTCTGACTGATGCGATGTACTGTGCCATTTCGCCAACAGTTTTATAATCAATAAAATCAGTTGCTTTAAGGCTTACGCCAAAAGTTGACTTGACATCTGTTACAAGACACATTGTGTCAAATGAACTCATTTCCAAATCAGCTTTAAAATTGTCATCAGCGGAGATATTTTCGACTTCCACATAATTTTCAAGGATTTCGACAAGCTGTGTGAACTCTTGCATTCCGGTTTACCGTTCCTTTCTGCATCTGTAAGTGCGATTTCTTTAAGTATTTCACCGACAGTAATGTCAGGATTCTCTGCACCCATAACGAGTGCTTTTTTGATTTTAGTATAGAGAATACGAAGGTCGTATTCTGCAGGTGGCTCCTGTCTGTATTCAAAACAGAAGTCGAGACCGTTATCCTGCTTTCTGTGTCTTATTGTAACATAAAGAGGAATCATTGTCGAGCCGTTATTGTACCAGGTGCTCTTTGCAGTCTTTTCCATTTCCTCGTCAATGTATGTGCTCTTCATAAGTGGTTGGTATGAAAGTCCGAAGCTGTCATAAGTTGAGTCGGATTTTGAATCCTTAGGCATTGACTTGTGTCTTTCCTTAAGAGTTTCAATGAATGAAAGGCTTGCGTGCTGATACATTTCATTCTGAACGTCAGAAATCTTCTGAATAGCCTCACAGAAGGTTTCCTCAGGCTTTACGATACTTCTCATAGGTAAGAAGTTGATACGAAGACCGCCTGATTTCTTTTCAGCGATTGTACCGCGACGGTTGATAATCATTTTGAATGAAACATCCTCCTGATTATCGTTGAAGCAGGAAAGCCCTGTACGGATACCCATTGAAAGCACAGCAAATATTGAAAGATTTCTGTCAGCACAAAGCTTCATAATCTTGTTACTGTCTTCGGCACTCATACTCATATTGAAAATGTCAGCATCAGGAAGACCTGAATGAATGTCAGCATATCTTTGACCCGGATTCTTTTCCTGCTGGTATTTAAGACGATTGTCAATCATATAGTCAGTAAAGATTGGTTCAGTACTCTTTGCAAGTGAGTCGAACCAATACTGCTTGTCGATTTCGTGCTGTTCGGACTCAAGATATTCAAGCTCTTTTTCGAGAACAGGAATATACGGTCTCATAGGCTTCGGATAAGCAGTACCCTGAGTCTTGCTCTTATAGATTTCGATAATGTCATTCAAGAACATTTTAACTGAATAAGCATCCATTGCAAGATGGTGGAATCTTATGAAAAGTCCGTGATAACCGCCCTTGAACTTAACAACGGCAATTTTATGAACTTCACATTCGTACATCGGAATGTTCTGTCTTGAAATTTTTGTAAGCTCTTCTTCAGCTTCTTCAACTGTTTTGTGGCTGTAATCCCATTCCTCAATAACTAATTCACTCTTTTCAGTAACATACTGATGAAGAGCCAACTTCTTTTCCATTGTGAAACGAAGTCTCATAGTGTCGCAACGGTCAATTGCCTCGTAAACAGATTCTTTTAATACATTTAAATCTGTTTCGCCTTGCCAGTAATATCCGCAACCGATGTTGTTAACAGGATATCCTGAACCATACTTAAGCGACATTAAGAACATCATTTTTTGTGAGTCGGAAATAGGATAAGCTTTTACGACTTCACCACTTTTTAATTTCTTTTCTATCATTTTGCTTCATCCTCCGCAAAGTTGAATACTGCTCTTTTAATCTTTCCTGTTGAAGTTCTTTCGAACGGAGTTTCTCTGATGACAAATGAGTGAATATGTCTGTCAGTATTAACAGACGCATTTACTCGGTCAACGATTTTGCTGATTTCAGCGGGAATATCTGTAATTCCCATAGTAGCAGCAAGTGCTTCATCAGGGAAAATTTCAGCGATAATTGTATCCTTTTCACCGCGGACAACGATTTCCTTGACAATACCGTCGTCAACGAACTTGTTTTCAAGCTCTTCAGGAGAAATGTTTTCACCGTTTGAAAGGATAATAAGATTTTTCTTTCTGCCAACAAGATAGATGTGGTTGTTTTCAATGTAACCTAAGTCACCTGTATGTAAATAACCGTCTTCAGTAAATGCTTCAGCAGTTCTTTCAGGCTTTTTGTAGTAGCCCTTCATAACTGACGGACCCTTAACCTGAATTTCACCGTCAACAACTCTTACATCATCAACGCCTGTGAGAATACCATTTGAATATTTGTTATCTTCAGAGAAGTCAGATGTTGTAATACGAGGACTACATTCACTCATACCGTAACCCTGACGAGCAGTAATACCGTACTTTGCAAATTCGTCAATCAAAGCACCGCTTAAGAAGGCACTGCCTGCAATAAATCTTGTAAGTCGTTTACCAACAACAAGCTCAGCAGCCTGACGAGGTGTAAGCTCAGGATGTTTCTTTTCCTGAATTTTAATCTTTGTGATAATTGCTTTACAAAGAAGCGGAACAATTCTTGTGTTTGTTGGTTCAAATATAAGGAAATTTCTGTAAATGTTAGGAAGTGCGCCGTTAAGGCAGATAGCTGTACCGTCATAGAGAACTTTAAGCACGTCACAAGCATAACAGAAAACATGGTGCATAGGTAAAACTGAAAGACAAATTTCACCGTCAGCCGCTTTGTATGTATCATAACAGGAGTTGGATACAAGGTTGTGGTTTGTAAGCATAACGCCTTTTCTTTCGCCTGTTGTACCTGATGTATAAATAATCAACGCAGTTTCATACGGGTCAATTTCGATATCTGAAAGGTGAGCATATTCACTCACGGAAGAATATGTCTTGAAAATATTGTCGAACCAATGCCAGTCACCCAATGAAACAACCTGACGGATGCCCTTGTATTTCTGCTGGATTACTTCAGCTTTACTCAAAAATTCTTCTTCACAGAAAAGCATCTGAATATCAGCGTCGTCGAAAAGCATACAAGCTTCTTCAACAGAAATATTAGGGTCAAAAGGCACAACCACATTACCGCTGCAAATCATACCTGTAAGGCAGGCAATATATTCATAGTTTGTCTTACCGATAAAGGCAATGTGCATTTTTTCCTTTTCAATAGTTTTTATGTATCTGCTTACAGCAAAACAGTCCTCGCGGAATTCGCTGAAATTCTTGATTTCGATTTCACTGTCACGGAAAAACTTACAAAAATCTCTTTCACCATAGTTTTCCGCAGCAAAATTTACAAGGTCTCTTACAATTGAAAGATTTTTATTACTCATATCCTCGTTAAAACCCTTTCACTTTTCGTTGCGAGAATAATGAACAAAAGCAATTGGCAATGTGCATTATCTCCTGAATTTCGTCATTTTTCATTGTAAATTCTACTATAAGCATTGACAGTTGTCAAGGATTTGAATACAAGTTTTACACTATGAAAAAATGTGTAAAAGTTTTACATTTTTGGAAATTTGTCATTTTAATATTGAAGAATGAAAACTAAAGTTATATAATAGTATTCATAAAATCAAAGGGGTAATTTTTATGACTAAAAAAGTTCTTGCATTGACGCTTTCAATTGTAATGGTCTTTTCAGTTTTTATGGTACCTGTTTCTGCTTGTATCAAGACTGAAAGCTTTAACATTGAAAACACCTTTAACCTTTGTCTTGATGTGCTTATTCACAGAATTTTAACTGTGCTTAATGTGTTCTGGCCGGGTTACGACGGTGATTGGGAACAGCTTGAGGATTACGAGGCAAGTAATTTTTATGATGGTGAAAGCACCTTCGATAAAAATACAAAGGAAAATTCAGCTTGGTCTATGGGTTACGCAGGTGCATCACTTCTTGAGGGCCTTGACATTATGAACGGTGAATATTTCCTTGCAGGTTCACTTGAGGTTTTTGAGGGCAGAGTACCTACAAAAATCAATGACGACCAGAGGGTAAGGGTATATGCAATCAGTGACGGTGTAAGCGGAATTGTTGTTCACGCTGTTATTGACGGTTTCGGTCTTTCCCGCGGTGATGTACAGACAATCCGTGAAAGAGTTGCAGAAGCAGTAAGTGGCTACAACATAATCAGTATGAATGTTTCTGTACTTCATCAGCATTCCTGTATTGATACTCTCGGTATGAATATTCCTCTTTTAAAGGGTCTTGTTATCAACACAACAAATGCTGCATTAGGCGGTATTCTTGATAAATTCAAGGTGATGAAAAATCAGCAGTTTATGGATAACCTTTTCGAAAAGACTGTTGACTGTGTTGAAGAAGCAATCAAGAATATGAAAAAAGGTGACCTTTATTACGGTTACACAAATATAAGTGAATATATGCGTGATGCCCGTGACCCTGTATCCTTTGATGAGAATATGCACAGACTTCGCTTTGTACCAAAGGACGGTTCAGAAGAAATCTGGATTATTCAGGGCTCAATGCATTGTACAGGTATGGGTGCAGGACCTGACGAATTAACTGCCGACTACCCATATTACATTGAAAAGGCAATCAATGAAAAAACAGGTGCAAATGTTGTTTATGTAATCGGTGCTGAACTTGCCATAAGACAGGAAAAGGAACTTACAAATACTGAAGATGCAACCGATATTGAAAATATTACAGCTTACGGTTATGCACTTGCAGATAAAATCATAAAGATTAACAATGATATTAAGCTTCAGCCTGTGCTCAATGTGGCTCATAAGGAAGTTTGTCTTAATGTTGATAACGGAATTTTAACTCTTGCTGCACGACAGGATATTCTTAACGCAGTAATCGTAAAAGACGGATTTAAGTATGTGATGATTACTGAAATCGGATATATGGAGCTTGGTAACAAGGTCGGCATCTTTATGTGCCCGGGCGAATTTGACCCTATGCTCATTTTCGGTGGTCCTGAGTCAGGTGATGCTGCCTGGACAGGAGATACATGGGATTATGCACCTTTGACAGATACAGCAGATGTTCCTAATGTTATGGTTTACGGTCTTTGTAATGACCAGGCTGGATATGTGCTTCGTGACAATGAATATCATTCATTGATTGGTGAGAATGAAGAAGTGAATATTGTCAGCAGAACAGCAGGTTCAGTTTTTGTTGAATCATTTGCAGAGCTTATTGAAGCAGTAAAATAAACTTAATTGACAATTATTGTGAATTATTATACTATGAATTGTGTAAAATACTTGGGGAGGTTGATTTTATGAAAAAATTACTTGCAATCCTTTTAACATTATCATTGATGTTTGTTTTTGTTGCCTGCGGTGGTAACGGTGACGAAACACCAACAACAGATACTAATCAGGAAAATACAACAGATGACCAGGCTGTAAACTCAGGTGATGTTGATGTTGAGCCTTCAACTGACGAAAACACTTCTGATGAGCCTTCAACTGAAGAAAATACTTCTGATGAGCCTGAATCCGACAAGGCTGATGACAAGGAAGACAATAAGGAAGACGAATCAGCAACACAAAAGGAAGAAGTACCTGCTGACCCTTCAAAATGGTCAAAGGAACAGATTGTTGAATATTACAAGCAGTCAGCCATCAAAACTCATCCTACTGCAACATCATCACAGACAATGGAACTTCAGAAAATGGTTATCAATGACGGTGACGGTGCTCTTAACTTCTTCGTTAATATGATTAAACCTGCAATCAAGACAGTTATCAAGAATAATGCTATAAGCTATAACGGTATAACAGGTGGTTTTGAAAATCTTGTGCCATCTGATGTGAAGAGTGCAAAGGCATATAAGCAGGGTAACTACACAGTTGTTGAGCTTTATATGGTTGAACAGACAGACGGTATTTACGGTGATTCACAGTCAGGTACAGTTGGTCACGCAATCAGCGTTCTCGGTAATATTGCAACAGCAGTTGAACAGTTCCCACAGTTTGAAATTAAGTATAAGGAAGCAGACATTAAGGTTCGTTATGCTAACCCGACAGTTAAGGTGAAAATCAACGAAAAGGGTATCATTGAAAAGGGTACTTGGAGCTATGTTGCCGACTGCTCATTCAAGCATCTTGAAATCAGCGGAATTATGGTTGATAAAGCGGAAGCAGATATTAAATATGTAATCACCGTAGGTGGCGGATTCTAAGAAAAAAACTCCCGAAAGGGAGTTTTTTTAGTGTAAAGTTGAAAGTGTAAAGTTGAAAGTGATTTGCTTGATAAATTATATTTTATCATCGCGTCGAAGACACATAATTACGAATTCCGAATTGATTTATATTTCCTTACCATTCTTATCGAATAACGGTAATCTTTCAAGGTAGATGATGTCGTCGCGGTTGGCTGCGTCACCTTCAGCAAGAATAAACATCCTGCCACAGACAATGCCACCTGCATCGTTTACAAGCTTTTCAACTGCTTTTAAGGACTCACCAAGTGACACAACATCGTCAACAATAAGGATTTTTTTACCCTTCATAAGCTCTGCATCTGCTGTGTCAAGATAAAGCTTTTGTTCACCTTCGGTTGTAATTGAGTTTACAGTTGACTCAAAAACGCCTGTCATATAAAGCTTTGGCTTTTTACGAGCCACAAAATATTTTTCGTTATTCTGCAGTCTTGCCATTTCGTGTGCAAGCGGAATACCCTTTGCCTCTGCTGTGATTATGTAATCGTAGTCAGGGGCTTTTTTTAGTAATTCTTCAGCACAGGAAGTTGTAAGCTCCGGGTCACCGAAAATTACAAAACCTGCAATCATAAGCTCGTCATTTAAAGGACATATTGGCAGATTCCTTTCGTGTCCTGCAATATTCATTGTGTAAAACATAATCATTTCCCTTTCATAAAGCAGAAAACGGTGGACATCCCCATCCACCGTTCCATTTTTTTGATTGAATTTTAAGCCAACGCTCTGCTGAGCCAAACCTCAGCAATATCCATAGCAGCGTAAAGACCTTTTTTCTCACTTGATTTAACAATTCTCTCACGAGGACTAACATCAGGGTCAGTATTAAGTAACTGAACAGAAACCTTTGAAGCAACCTCAACATCACCAACTGGCTTTGTTGCAAGAATCTGCATCATAATAACATACTTATCATTAGCGTTGCCATAATAAAGAGTGTTTCCGTTTCTTACCAACGGTTTGCCCTTATAAGTGAGGAATTTTGATTTTTCCTTTGCCAAAACAAACACCTCTTTTTTTATTTTTTGGAGTTCTTAAGGTAATCCTTCACAAGGTCCTGCAAAAGCTCATCTCTGTCAAGACGACGGATAAGACTTCTTGCGTTTTTATGAGTTGTAATATATGTCGGGTCTTCTGAAAGGATGTAGCCAACTATCTGGTTAACAGGGTTATAGCCCTTTTCAACGAGTGCATCATAAACACTTACAAGAATCTGTCGTGTAGTTTCTTCGCGTTCGTCTTTTAATGAAAACTGTATAGTCTTGTTAGGGTCAAGCATTTTGCCACCTCCAATAATTTAATCAAAAATATTATATACTGAATTGACAAAAATTACAATAGTAAAAAGAAAATAAATTCAATTTTATATTTTTTTTGAACGCAACTATTTTTGTTTGACTTTTTTTACAAATGTGATAGAATGTGTTTATGAATTCAAATAGGGAGGTGTCCGTAAATGTTAGCACAGGTTTTTGAATTTGTAATTTCAATTCTTGAAACAGTTAATGCTGCTGAGGTTCCGGGTCAGGTTTTTGATTTTGTTCTTGAACTGGTTGGAACAATTATGGGCTAATTTAATAATACGCAAGGAATTGACGGAGGAAGGGTTGACCTTTCTCTGTTTTTTTGTAATTACACTAAATGATTTTGCATTTCATACTCATTTATGATATACTCATTATGTAGAATGAACTTTTGGAGGTAATGATGAGTAAAATCGACATTAAAAAATTAAAAAGTGAGTTTTTTGGGGAATTAAAGGGACTGAAATTCAAGAATTTCTTTATTCTTTTTATTGCGGGTATTATCAATTCAATCGGTGTTACAATGTTTTTAGCACCTGTGAATCTTTATGACAGCGGTGTTTCGGGTACATCTATGCTTTTGTGGCAGGTTACACCTGAACAGTTTAACCTTTCATTCTTTCTTGTAATTATCAATATTCCTCTTTTTCTTTTTGGTCTTAAAAAGCAAGGACTTCAATTCACCATATATTCCTTATGGGCAGTTCTTATTTACTCATTGTCCTCATTTATGATTACAGATATTCTGCCTGTTGATGTTGCAAATTCATCACCATTTGCAGGTAATGATTTAGTTCTTTGTGCAATTTTTGGCGGTCTTATTTCAGGTGTCGGTAGTGGTCTTACCATTCGTTATGGCGGTGCTATTGACGGAATTGAGGTTATGGCAGTTATTTTTTCAAACAAGCTCAATATGACCGTCGGCACATTTGTAATGATTTACAATGTTATTTTATATATTATAATCGGCATTGTTTTCAGAAGCTGGGAATTACCGCTTTATTCTATTATCACATATACAGTCGGCATTAAATCGGTTGACTTTATTGTTGAAGGTCTTGACAAGGCAAAATCAGTTATGATTATTACTGAAATGGAAGAAGAAATATGTGATGCGTTAAGCCATAATTTCGGTTACGGTGTTACACAGATTCATGCAACAGGCTATTATTCAGGCAAATCTCGTTCGGTTATTTACTTTGTTGTGAACCGTTTCCAGATTGCCAAGCTTAAAATGATTGTGTCAGCAATTGACCCGTCTGCGTTCATTACAATTTCCGAAACCTCTGACGTTTTAGGTAGCAGTCTTAAAGGGAAAAACTAATGGAATAACAAATTCGGTCATAATACTTGCATAATATTATTTTTTATTGTATAATATTTCTAAATAATTTTCGTTAGGTGTATTTTTATGCAAACGAAATGTAAAATAGGAGGATATTTTATGAAAAAAAGATTAGTAGTAGTTCTCGCATTAGTTCTTGTTTTCACATCTCTCTTTATGACAGCTTGTGGCGACAATAACGGTGACCAGACAGCAGAAGGTGACATTTCTACAGTTAAAATCAATGTAGGTTCAGGTGGTTCAACAGGTACATACTATGGTTTCTGTAATGTTATTTCTACCGTTCTTAAGGAAGAAACAGGTGCTCAGCTCACAGTTCAGTCATCAGGTGCTTCAAAGGCAAACATCCTTGACATCGACGACGGTGTTGTTGACATGGCTATTGTTCAGAACGACGTTATGGACTATGCTTACAACGGAACATCTCTCTTTGAAAGCGACGGAGCAATCAAGTCTTTCTCAACTCTTGGTGCTGTTTATGCTGAGGTTTGTCAGATTGTTGCTCGTGCTGATTCAGGTATCAAGACAGTTGCTGACCTTAAGGGCAAGAAGGTTTCTGTTGGTGACAGTGGTTCAGGTGTTGAATTCAACGCACAGCAGATTCTTGGTGCTTACGACATCACATTTGAAGATATCGACAAGCAGAACTTAAGCTTTGATGCTTCTGCAAATGCTCTTAAAGACGGTAAGATTGACGCATTCTTCTGCACAGCAGGTGCTCCTACTGTTGCTATTACAGACCTTTCAACAACTACAGGTATCGTTCTTGTTGAAATTGATGATGCTCACCTTGCAAAGCTTCAGGAAACATACGGTTTCTATGCTGCTTATAAAGTACCGGCAGGCACATACAAGGGTATTGACAAGGATGCTCAGACAGTTGCTGTTAAAGCTACATTCATCGTAAGCAACGACCTTAGTGAAGAAACAGTTTACCAGCTTACAAAGGCTATTTATGAAAATGCAGACAAGTATTCACACGATAAGGCTAAGGAAATGAGCCTTGAATATGCTGTATCAAGCATTTCAGTTCCGTTCCATCCAGGTGCAGATAAGTACTACAAAGAAGTTGGCGCTATTAAATAATGAGCCATAAAACCTTGAATTTTTCAAAAAAAAGGTTAATTATAGCAGCCGTTTTAATGACAATCATTACAGCGGCTGCTGTTTTAATAAGTCTTTTGTCAACGCCTTATCTTGTAATATATGTAGATGATACAAATGCAAGATATATTACGCAAAAGGCTGATGAGGGACTTATGTTTTCGGTGGAATTTATCCACTCAGTTAACCAAACTCCTGTTAAAGATACATTTATTATTGAGAATGAGCAAATAAGAGCTTATTCAACCACATATCGTTCATTTGGTGCAGGTGTCCAGACATCTCTTGACGAAGGACAGACTATGACCTATGACGATGACGGAAATATGGTCATTACGGGTTTTGACTTTACTTATGACCCGTTAAGATATATTGTGGGTACGGTTTCTGACCATATACTCACTATTGATGGCAAGGAAATCAGCCTTCGTGACCTTTGTGGCAGAAACGCAAAAGTTGTTTTCGAAATTGCCACACCATTAGAAATTCTGACGAAAGGATTGTTGTAGTTAATGTCAGATGTAAACACAAAACCAATTACAATGGAAGCTGACGAAGAAGTTATTGACGTTGATAAGATTATGGCTGAATTTGATAAAGAGTCAAATACGCGTCACTTCACAGGCATCTTCCAGAAGATAATTAAAGGTGCAATGGTAATTTTCTCTCTTTATGTTATGCTTGACGGTTGGACAGGCACAATGGAAGAAAGACAGAAAATGTCATTGTTTATCGGAATAATTGTTTTCCTTGCATTTATTATCTTCCCAAGTCACAAAAAAGAAAAAAAGAGACCTAATCATGTACCGTTTTATGATTGGATTTTTGCAATTTTAGGTTCAGGTGCCTTCTTCTATTACACAATTAACTGTCAGGCGATTGTTGACAGAGCATCAAGAATCAATGAAATTGATATTGCAATCGCAATTATCGGTACAGTTTTGTTGTTTGAGGCTTGCCGTAGAGTTGTAGGCTTACCTATTGTTATAGTTTCATCAATATTTATTGCATATGCATTCTTTGTGGTTAACCGCAACCCCTTGAGAATCATTATGTATAAGCTTTTCTATACAACAGAAGGTATTGCAGGTACTCCTCTTAATGTTTGTGCATCATTTATCGTTCTTTTCATAATTTTTGCTTCGTTCCTTGAGCAATCAGGTATCGGTGCATTCTTCGTTGACCTTGCTAACTCAATCGCAGGTAAATCAGTTGGTGGTCCTGCTAAGGTTGCTGTTATTTCAAGTGCTATGGAAGGTATGTATTCAGGTTCTTCTGTTGCTAACACAGTTGGTAGCGGTTCTGTTACAATTCCTACTATGAAGCGTTGCGGATATAAGCCTGAATTTGCTGCTGCTGTTGAGGCTGCCGCTTCAACAGGCGGTCAGATTATGCCACCTATTATGGGTGCTGCTGCTTTCCTTATGACCGAATATACAGGACTTCCTTACGCACAGATTGCTATCGCTGCAATTCTTCCTGCTGTTCTTTACTTCACAGGTATCTTTATGATGATTCACTTTGAAGCAAAGAAGCTTGGTCTTAAGGGTCTTCCAAAAGAATCAATTCCTAACTTCTTTAAGCTTGTTTTAACAAAGGGTTACCTTCTTCTTCCTGTTGTAGCTCTTGTTATAGCTATGAACTATTATTCACCTGCAAAGTCTGCAATTTTCGCTATTCTTGTTGCAATCGGTGTAAAGGTTATCGAAAGCATTGTTAAATCAATCGTTCATAAGAAATTGGAATTTGATATCGGACTTTACATTCAGTCACTTGCAAACGGTACAAAGAATGCTATCGGTGTTGCTCTTGCTTGTGCTGTTGCAGGATGTATTTCTGCTATGGTTCAGCAGACAGGTCTTGCTAATGTGCTTTCATCACTTGTACAGTCAGCATCACAGATTCATCCGATTTTCGCATTGATGCTTACAATGCTTATGTGTATCGTTCTCGGTATGGGTGTTCCTACAACTGCAAACTATGTTATTATGGCATCAATGGTTGCTCCTATTCTTATGCGTAGCTTGAGCCTTCCTGTACTTGCTGCTCATATGTTTGTATTCTATTTCGGTATTGTTGCCGATATTACTCCTCCTGTTGCTCTTGCAGCTTATGCAGGCTCTGCTATCGCAAAGTCAAATCCGATGAAAACAGGTGTTACTGCTACAAGACTTGCAATTACTGCATTTATCGTTCCTTACATTTTTGCTTTCAGTCCTGAAATGCTTATTGTCGGTTCAGATAAGCCTTGGTACGAAATTGTCCTTCTTGTCGTTACAGCACTCTGCGGTATTTATATAATTTCCGCAGGTATGGAAGGGTATATGTTCAAGAATATGTCATGGTTTGAAAGAATCCTTTCTCTTGCAGGCGGTCTTTGTATGATTATCCCCGGCATTGCAACAGATGCTGTCGGTCTTGCACTTATAGTTTTTGTATTTATTATCCAGAAGCTCGGTGCTAAAAAAGAACAGGCAAAAACAACATAAAAAGTTTTAAATATGATTAAAGACGCTGTAATTAAAACACAGCGTCTTTTTGTTTTAGTTATTCAAATTGTAATTTGTCGGGATGAACAACCAATTTGGTAAGTCATTCTGAGCATAGCGAAGAATCTCTCGCATTTCATCAGTCACCCTGAGTGAAACGAAGGGTCTATTAAAATAGGACAGAGATTCTTCGTCACTTTGTTCCTCAGAATGACACTAACTTTAAACATACCGATAAACTCCAATTTGTATGTATGAGTTCGTGAAGTTTTTGACAGAGTGAAGTTTTTGACAGAGTGAAGTTTTTCTTTGAAAAGTGAAGTTAAGTTTGTTATTGCACCATCAGGTGCAACTTCACTACAAAGTAACTTCACTGTATTTATACAACTTCACTTGCCGTAAGGCAAACTTAGTTGAATGCTTTGCATTCACTCGACGAACTCAAATTCATCAAATTATTTTATATGATACTATGTTCCTATAAATATTGTTTTTCATTGACAAATCAACAAAAAAGGGGTAAAATGTATAGATGTGAAAATATGTAAAAAGGGGGATTTTTGTGGCGAAAGCAAAGACACCTTTGACAGCAGAAGAAACAGCAATACAAAAGGCAAAAAACAAGGAAACTCTTATTCAGTTTTTTAAGAATTTCTTTATGGGATTTGTGGTGACAATTCTTGAAAGTCTTTCTCTTAATCCTTTGTACAAACTGTTTGACGGGACTTGGGTTGCTGAAAAATTCGGTCTGCTTTTAGTGGCAAATTCCGTAAGCATCGTAATATTTTTCTTCGTAAGATTTTTTGTGAATTACTTCTGGGTATTCCACAGTAAGAAAAATATTCTTAAAATTCTGCCTTTATTTGCAGTGTTGATTGTTGCTTTCTCTTGGTCAACAACAGAACTTATTGACCTTATGATAAGACTTTTCAATATGTCAGCTTCGGCAGTTGAACTTTTAGGGGACGACACAATAAGACTTATTTCAAAGCTTACTGTTACTTATGTAATGGGTATTGTAAACTTTGTGATTTGCAAAGTATTTATTTTTAATGATAAAAAAGAGGAAAAATCGGAGGATGAAACAGTATGAGTAAATTTATGAAACGAATGATGGTTAATTTTGGTGTAATGCTTGGTCGTGGTGAACTTGCAAAATTAGCATTCTATTCTCATCACGCTGTATGGCAGCAGGAAAGAAACCTTAAAAAGCTTATGAGAGCAAATAAGAATACTGAATACGGTAAGCTTCACAACTTCAAGGATGTAAAATCTGTTGAGGATTATCAGAGAATCGTACCTTATTCATGGTATCCTGATTATGCACCATACATTGACCGTATGGCAAATAATGGTGAGAAGAACCTTATTACAGCAAAATATATTCCTAAATACAACGAATCATCAGGTAGTACAGGTAAGTCAAAGCTTGTTCCAATGGGACTTTGGGGTACATGGGTTTGTCAGTGCTTCAGCTTCAGTGCACCTGTTGGTTGTGCTCATAAATGGTTCAGAGCACACGGTCAGAAAATGCCGCTTCAGAAGGGACTTCTGACCGTTGAAGTTCTTCATCATAAGACTCCAAGTGGACAGACAGCAGCTGGTCTTGCTGCTCATCCAATGCTTTTCTTAAAGCCAATTACCCGTTTCTTCGCAACATCCCCAAGAGAGGTTATGTATCCTGAAACAAGAGAACCAATGGATATGCACTATATGAAACTCCGTCACGCTCTTATTCATGATGATGTTACATATCTTGGAACTGTTTTCATCACAATGCTTGAAGCGATGTTCTTTTATCTTGAAAACAACTGGGAAATGATTTGTGACGACATTGAAAAGGGTACAATCAACGAAAGCATCGTTTGTCCTCCTGATGTCCGTAAAAAGCTTCTCAAGAAATTAAAGCCGATGCCTGAAAGAGCAGAACAGCTTCGAAAGGAATTCCGTAAGGGCTTTGACGATGAACCAATTGCACCAAGAATTTGGCCACAACTTGCATGGCTTTATGGTATGGGTACAGGTAGCCTTTCACTTTACGAAAAGAAACTTCGTAGATATATGGGTCCTGACCTTCCTTTCCACTATCTTGGTTATGCAGCATCAGAAGGTCTTATGGCTGTTCCAATTGAACTTAACTCATTTGAATATGTAATGCTTCCACAGAATGGTTTCTATGAATTCCTTCCTATTGATGCTCCTGAAGACAGTAAACCACTTACAATTTCACAGCTTGAGCCTGGTAAGGATTATGAAATCATCGTAACAAATATGAGTGGTCTTTACAGATACAGAATTGAAGACGTTGTTCGTTGTACAGGTTACTACAAGCAGTCACCAAAGGTTACATTCCTTTACAGACGCAATCAGATTGCTAATATCAGTGGTGAAAAGATTAACCAGACAGCATTCGACCTTCTTGTAAATGACCTTTCAGAAGAGGTTGGCGAAGAATTTATCGGTTACAGCATCTATCCTGACCGTACAACTTCACCTGGTCACTACTGCGTTCTTATTGAGCCTGTAAATGATATTCCTGACAGCGAATGTGCAAGATATGCAGAAATTTTTGAAAAGAATCTTTGTGAAACCAATGTTCTTGTTCCTCCGCTTCTCCGTAACGGTGCTCTCGGTCATTGTGAAGTTAAATTCCTCAAGAAAGGCACTTATGAGGATTACCGTCAGGTACTCAAGGACAGAGGTGCAAACCTTAATCAGGTTAAGCCTATTAAGGTTATTGACAATGATGACAGACGTGACTTCTTCTTGTCACATGTCCGTGATTCACTTAAATAATTAAAAAAGAAGGTTCATAAATGAATATATTACTCGCAATATTATTCATATTGCTTCCTGCTCCGATTATTTGGTTAAATAACAGAGTTAAAATAATTGAAAAGATTGGTATAGTTATCATTTGTTATGCACTTGGTATGCTTGTTGGTAATATTGGCGTGATTCCTGAAAGCTTTTCGGGAATCCAGACCACCATTCAGGATGTAAGTGTTTGTCTTGCATTACCGCTTATCCTCTTTTCAATTGACATAAACAAGTGGAAAAAGACTGCTAAAAAAGGTCTTGTCTGTATGGGACTTGCAGTTGTTTCAATTGCAACGGTTGTTTTTGTTCTTCATATGATTTTCAGAGAAAACAATCCTAATGTTGCTGACTACGGTGCTTTGGCAATCGGTGTTTATACAGGCGGTACAGTCAATGTGGCATCAATTGCCGCTGCAAGAAACATTCCTGAAAATTCATATATTATGTTCAATACTGTTGATATGGTTGTATCTGCATTCTATATGCTTTTCCTTACATCTTTAGGTAGAAAATTTTTCCAGAAAGTATTCCGCCTTCCTGAGTTCCAGGGAAATAAAAATGTAGGAAAACTTGAAGAAATTGACAATGACAACAGTTACAAAGGGATGGCAAAACCTGCAATTTTAGGAAAACTTGTACTTGCATTTCTTCTTTCAGCAGTAATTGTGGGTGTTTCTTATGTAGCAGGTACTTTTGTAAAAGGCTACGAAACAGCAGTTACAATCATTCTTATTACAACAATATCAATCGCTTGTTCATTTATCAAGCCTGTGCGTGAAATCAAGAAAACAACATCACTTGGTATGTACATAATTTACATTTTCTGTTTCACGGTTGCAACAATGGCAGATTTCTCTGAAATTGTTCATTTCGATTATACAATTATCATTTATGTAACAGTTTCAATTTTCGGCAGTATGCTTTTACATGCTTTACTTTGTAAATTTGCAAAAGTTGACTCTGACACAATGATTGTAACATCAGTTTCTGCAATCTGTTCACCGCCATTCGTACCTGTTGCTGCGGCAGCACTCAATAACAACGCTGTGCTCGTATCAGGTCTTACAACAGGTATTATCGGTTATGCAGTTGGTAACTATTTAGGTATTTTCATGCATATCATTCTTGAAAATTTACCATTCTAAGGAGGTAACATTATGAATAGTAATGTACCACAAAAGGGTAGACCTTTTGAAGAAATTTTAAAAGAACTTGAGAATTTCGGCAAGGATGACCCTAAATATAAAGAAGCAAAAACATGGAGCCTTGTTTATTATCTCAACGAAGAATATACACAGTTTTTAAACGACGCATATTCAAAATATTTCTCTGCAAATGGACTTAATCCTACTGCTTTCAAGAGCCTTAAAAGACTTGAAAAGGAAGTTCTCCGTTTTACTGCTGACCTTTTCCATGTGGACTATGAGGCTTGTGGTGTAATGACCTCCTGCGGTACGGAAAGTTGTATGCTTGCAGTTAAAACTTATCGTGATTTAGGTCGTTCAAAGGGTATTAAAAAGCCTGAAATGATTATTCCCGAAACTGCTCACGTTGCTTGGGATAAGGGTGCTGAATATTTCGGTGTTAAAATCCGTCGTGCACCACTTGACGAGAACTGGCAGGTTGATGTTAAGGCAGTAGAAAAAATGATTAACAAAAATACTGTTATGATTTTAGGCTCTGCTCCTGAATATCCTCACGGTATTATTGACCCAATTGAAAAACTCGGTAAACTTGCAGTTGCTCATAAGGTGCCACTTCATGTTGACAGTTGTGTTGGTGGTTATATCTTACCATTTATGGAAATGGCAGGAATAGATGTTCCTGTGTGGGACTTCAGAGTAGAAGGTGTTACTTCAATTTCAGCCGATATTCATAAATATGGTTTTGCTGCAAAAGGTGCATCTTGTATCCTTTATCGTAACATTGACTATTTCAGACATCAGGTTTTTGCAAATCAGGATTGGCCGGGTGGAGTTTTTGCTTCTCCAGCATTCCTTGGTACTCGTCCCGGTGGTGCTTATGCTGCAGCTTGGGCTGCAATTCAGGCAAACGGTATAGAGGGCTATGTTTCACTTGCAAAGAAAACTATTGAAGTTTCAAATCTTTTAAAAGAAGAAATTTGCAAAATCGGTTGTTTTGAAATTATCGGTAAACCAATCGTCAGCCTTCTTGCTTTCCGTTCAACTGACAAGGATGTAAATATCTTTGCAGTTGGTGATGTTATGGAAGAAAAGGGTTGGCACATTGACCGACTTCAGATGCCTGACGCACTTCACGCAATGGTTACTGCACCTCACGAAAAGGTTATCGAAGCATTTATCAGTGACCTTAAGGATGCAGTACAGACTGTCCGTGAGCATCCTGAACTTGCTGAAGAAGGACAGGCTGCAACCTACGGTATGATTTCTCATATTCCGCTTCGTGGAATGGTAAGAAAACAGGTTATCGACATTTTCGCAAATTCATATAAGCTTAACGCAACTGAAATTGATTTGTCCGACAGTAGTGCAGTAGCCCCTGGTAGTGGCGAAGCAGAAGGCGAGAAAAAGAGCCTTATGGACAAAATCATTAACTGGTATGTTAAGAAAAAATCATAAAAATTAAGCACCCATATGGGTGCTTTTTTAATGTGAAAGTCTTCTTAGTGAAGAGTGAAGAGGTAAGCGGTAATAAGTAAAAATCCTGAACGCTGTCGCATTCAGGATTTTTTGGTGCGCTCGACTGGAATCGAACCAGCGGCCTTCAGAGTCGGAGTCTGACGCTCTATCCAACTGAGCTACGAACGCAAATAAAATGCAAAACGCAAAGTGCAAAGCGCAAAACTGTTTGCACCCTGCACTTTTGAAATTGAGTTACTTTTTAAACATTAAAACGGAAAAGAACGATGTCTCCGTCTTTCATAACATACTCTTTACCTTCAGAACGGACTAAGCCTTTTTCCTTTGCGGCCTGCATTGTGCCGTTTGCCATAAGGTCGTCAAAGTGAATAACCTCTGCACGAATGAAGCCTCGTTCAAAGTCAGTATGGATTTTACCTGCTGCCTGTGGTGCTTTTGTACCTTTTTTTATTGTCCAGGCACGAACCTCAGGTTGACCTGCTGTGAGATATGAAATAAGTCCTAAAAGGTTGTATGAACGCTGGATAAGAAGGTCAAGACCACCTTGTTCAATGCCCAAATCAGCAAGGAACATTTCCTTTTCTTCCTTGTCAAGCTCTGCAATCTGTGCTTCGAGTTCAGCACAAATAGGAAGTGTTTCAGCACCCTCAGCCTCTGCAAGCTTGCATACAGCATTATATCTTGCGTTGTCGCGAATGTCGTTTGCGAAATCGTCTTCACTCATATTACAAGCGTAGATAATCGGCTTTGATGAAAGAAGTGCAACATCATTGAGAAATTCCTTTTCTTCATCATCAGCTTCAACTGCTCGAGCATTGACACCGTTTTCCAATTCAGCGCGAAGTCTTTTAAGAAAATCAAGCTCTTTTTGAAGTGACTTATCTCCCTTTAAGTCCTTTTCAACCTTTGTGATTCGTCTGTCGAGAATTTCCACATCAGAAAGAATCAATTCAAGGTTAATTGTTTCAATGTCGCGTTGTGGGTCAATACTGCCTTCAACATGGATAATATCGTCATTGTCAAAGCAACGGACAACGTGAATAATCGCATCAACCTCGCGAATATGAGAAAGGAACTTGTTGCCAAGACCTTCACCCTTTGATGCGCCTTTCACAAGACCGGCAATATCAACGAATTCGATAGTAGCAGGTGTAATTTTTGCAGGGTTATACATTTCTGCAAGCTTGTCGATTCTGTAATCAGGTACAGCAACAACGCCAACATTTGGCTCGATTGTGCAGAAAGCGTAGTTCGCAGATTGTGCACCTGCATTTGTAATCGCATTAAAAAGTGTACTTTTGCCGACATTTGGCAAACCAACAATACCAAGTTTCATTTTAATCATCCTTATATTTTAGTTTAACTTATTCCAACATAAAATTATACACTATTGCAGAAAAATTTTCAATATGATAAAATGAAAATGATAGGTCATTCTGAGGAACATCGTGACGAAGAATCTCTGTCCTGTTTTAATAGACACTTCACTGCGTTCAGGGTGACAGATAGTCAAAGAGATTTTCGCTTTGCTCAGAATGACACAAAAGTAGTTTTGTTGGTGTAATTATGAACGAATTTTCCCGTACTGAAAGATTGATTGGTAAAGACAATCTTATGAAACTTAAAAATAAAAGTGTGATTATTTTCGGTCTTGGTGGTGTCGGCTCTTATACTGCTGAGGCTTTGGCTCGTTGTGGAATCGGCAAAATGACCGTTGTTGATAAGGACACAGTTGACATTACAAATATCAACCGTCAGCTGTATGCACTTCATTCAACTGTGGATAAAAACAAGGCCGATGTTGCAAAAGAGCGTATTCTTGATATTAACCCCCAATGCGAAGTTACATCAATCGTTAAAATGTATTTGCCTGAAAATGCAGAAGAATTTAACCTTCCACAATACGATTATATTATAGATGCCATTGACAATGTGACTGCAAAGCTTGATTTGGCAATAAAATCGCAGGAACTGGGTATTCCTATTATATCTTCTATGGGTACAGGCAACAAGCTTGACCCTACTGCCTTTAAAATTACTGATATTTACAAAACTGACACTTGTCCTCTTTGCAGAGTTATGCGAAAGGAGCTGAAGAATCGTGGTGTTAAAAAATTAAAGGTGCTTTATTCAACTGAAATCCCACACAATGACGGTGAAAGAACGCCTGCAAGTATCAGCTTTGTGCCAAGCGTTGCAGGACTGATTATTGCAGGCACGGTAATAACAGATTTGATGAATGAGTGATGATAAATTATAATTTGCTATTCAACTTTCCACTTTTTACAATTTGTTCATTGACTAAAATTTCCAAAAGAGTATAATAATATAATATGTATAACAGTTTTACGGTGGTGTATTATGAGTCTTATTGAAATTCGTGATATGTACAAAATATATAATCCCGGTGAAAACGAAGTTCGTGCCCTTGACGGTATCAACTTAACTGTTGAGCACGGTGAATTTCTTGCTATTGTGGGTCAATCGGGTTCGGGTAAATCAACTCTTATGAATATGCTGGGTCTTCTTGATGTGCCTACAAGCGGTAAATATCTCCTTAACGGTCAGGATGTTGACGGTCTTACTGATGACGAGCTTTCTGAAATTCGTAACAAGGAAATCGGCTTTATTTTCCAAGGCTTTAACCTGATTACAAGCCTTACTGCAGTTGAAAATGTTGAATTGCCTTTAGTTTATCGTGGTATGAAAAAGGAAGAACGAAATCAGCTTGCAATTGATGCCCTTAACCGTGTGGGACTTTCACACAGACTTGACCATTTGCCAAAGCAGATGTCAGGCGGTCAGCAACAAAGAGTTGCTATTGCTCGTGCAGTTGCTGCAAGACCTCCTATTATTTTGGCTGACGAGCCCACAGGTAACCTTGACTCACATTCAGGTGTTGAGGTTATGAAAATTCTTCACGAATTACACGAAGAAGGTCGAACAATCATTCTTATTACTCATGATAATGATATTGCAAACGAGGCACAGCGAGTAATCCGTATTCAGGACGGTCAGATTGTGTCAGACATCATCAACAGATAGTGCAATTTCTGTTTAATACACAATATGTTGGGTAATTTATTTACAAATTATTAACAAATTAAAGAGAAAATGTTACCAAAAAGGGTAGCATTTTCTTTTTTTATATGATAGAATTATATGAATATTTTTATTTTCATAAAATATTGGAGGAAAAGAAAATGAAAACAACTTTTAAGAAGCTCCTTTGTGTGATTCTTGCAGTTGCGATTTTTGCAGTCGGTATTCCGTTTACTGCAATTGCATCGACAAAAGAAACCGTGAATTTCGGTATTCTCAGTGATACTCACTATTTCGCAGAATCAGCAATGGGCGAAACAGCAGAAGACAAACAGGAATTTGTTGATATGATGCTTCTCAACAATTCAACATCAGGTCTTGCACCTAATCTTCTTGACGCAGCACTTGCAAACCTTGCACTTAAGGCAAAGAACGGTGAAATTGACTTCCTTCTTATGCCAGGTGACCTTACAAGAAATGCTGAATATGCTGCTCACGTGGAACAGGCAGAAAAGCTTGCAAAATTTGAAGCAGAAACAGGTATTCCTGTATATGTGATTAACGGTAACCATGATATTAACAACAAGCGTTCAATGTATTATGACGGTGAAGAGCTTGTAACATCAAAGAATAACCCTGACCAGCGTGATGCAATCGACACTTCACCTGAAGAATTTGAAGAAATCTATAAGGATTTCGGTTTTTCACCTGAAGGTGACGGATATTATGTTCGTTACAGAGATGTTGCTGTAAACGAATGTGGTTCACTTTCTTATGTAACAGATATTAATGACACTTATCGTCTTATTTCTCTTGATGTTATGATGTATTCAGCTGATACAACAGATTCAGGTGAAAATGAGCAGGAAACAGGCGGTCAGTTCTCAGACGAGCTTCTTGAATGGGCAATAGCTGAAACAGAAAAGGCTGTTAAAGACGGTAAAACAGTTATCGGTATGATTCACAATAACCTTATTCCTCACTTTGAAACACATATTGACGTTCTTGACCAGTTCGTTCTTTTCGGTTGGGAAAAGGCTGCTGACGCATTGGCAGAAGCAGGTATGCACTATATTGTAACAGGTCATACTCATATGCAGGATGTTGCGACACATGTGACTGACAGTGGTGAAGAAATTCACGAAATCGTTACATCATCAATCCTCAGTTATCCGAATATGTTCAGAACTGTAACAATGGATACATATGCAACAGGCAGAATTGAATGTGAATACCATACACACGATGTTGATGAAGTTGTTCCTGTTTATATCAACGGTGTTGCACAGGAAAAGCCTTTCAGAAATCAGACTTGGGCACTTAACTTCGGTGGCGACGATATTAAGAATTTCGTTGAAAATCTTCTTCAGTACCAGCTTCGTTACGGCTTTGGTAAGGATGTTAAGGACGCAGGTGGTCTTTACAAGTACCTTACAAATATGCTTGATTTTAACGAGCTTATGACAGGTCTTGTTGGTAACGAAATTTTAGGTGGCGTTTCTGCAGTTGCAGTTAAGGGACTTCTTCGTTCGCTCTGTAACCAGCTTGAAGATGCTTATCTTACAGATTACGATGCAACAGTTGAAAAGGTTTCAGGTATTCTTGACACATTCCTTGATGTTGAAATTTCCGATTATCCTTCAACAGCATTTAAAGATACACTCGGCTTCGGTAGTGAAGGTGACAAGGGTACAGTAAGCGACCTTGCTTCAACAGTTCTTGCTAACCATACAGCTAATAACGAAGACCCTGAGAACGACAAGTTCCTTATGAGTGCTCTCGAAAGATTTGACAACGGTGAAAATGCTGAGCTTATCGTTGACGCACTCTTTGAAATGGTAATTGAAGAACTTCTTGTTGACAATATTCTTAAGGAAATCAAGATTGACCCAATTTCACTTGGTATAAGCTATATCGGTAGTGATTATGTTGACTCAACAGTTGATTATATCAACAACCTTATCGGTACAGACGGTCTTCTCTCGTTAAGTCTTACTGATGTTGTTTCTATCATCCTTGCACTTGGCGTTTTTGATGGCGACACAGTTACAGAAGTTGTTTATTCTTTCCTTGATGAATATCTTACAGAAAGTCAGTATGACATTATCGACCAGGAATTCTACAGAATTATGAAGGACTTCACTCATGATGAAAACCCTGGTTATATGGCTGACTACGAAGGCAAATTCGTTTATGACGGTCCTGTTGAAGTTCCACTTTCACAGAAGAACTTAAGACTTCCATCACACATTTCAGTTCAGCTTGGTGAAGATGCTTCTGAAGAAGTAAGCATCAGCTACTATACAAAATACAGCATTACAGACAGCGACATTCAGATTGTTCCTTATTCAAAGAACCCTGATTTCAGTAAAGGCACAACAGTTAATGCTGACATCGAAACAAACTGTGATGCTGAAACACTTCGCGAATGGCCTGCAATTGACTTAGGATTTATCGGAATTATCTACCATAAGGAATATGTAAATCGCCATATTGTGACAATTTCAGGACTCGAGCCTGATACAAAATACTGCTACCGTATCGGTGATGCAGACAGAGGCTGGTGGAGTGACACAGGTGTGATTAACACAGCTGACAACTCCGATTCATTCAGTTTCTTCCATATGACTGACCCACAGTCAACAACTGAAAAGCAGTATAATCAGGTGTTTGGCCCTGCAGTTCAGTTTGCTACAAGCAATCACGACGGTGACTTTATTCTTAACACAGGTGACTTTGTTGACGACGGCAGAAGCTTTATTCAGTGGCAGAGAATGTTCAATTCAGCAACAAGCACTCTTATGAGTATCCCAATGATGGGTGTTGCAGGTAATCACGAAGAAAAGGGCGACTATGCACTTGATTATTACTTCACATTCCCTAATGCTCCTGAACAGGATAAAATAACAGGTGTTTACTATTCATTCGATTACAACAATGCTCATTTCGTTGTTCTTAACACAAACAATCTTGGTGAAGACGAAGGTCTTTCAGCAGAACAGATTGAATGGCTTAAGGCTGATATGAACGCATCTGATGCTGATTGGAAGTTTGTAGCCCTTCATAAAGCACCATATTCAAACGGTTCACACTATGATGATGACGATGTAATCGTAATTCGTGAACAGCTTCAGACTCTTATGCCTGAACTCGGTATTGATATTGTATTCCAGGGTCACGACCATGTGTTTATGCGTACTGATGTTATGAACAATAACGAAGTTGTAGAAACTGAAACAGAAAATATCACATACAATGGTCTTGATTACACAGCAAAGGTAAATCCTGACGGTACAATCTATTCAATCAACGGTACAATCGGTGTTAAGCACTATAAGGCAAAGCCTGTTGAAGAAACAAACAAGCTCTTCCCAATCGGTGAAACAGTTGCTTACTTTGAAATCCCAACATACTCATACATTCAGATTGATGGTGACACACTCTATTTCGATTCATACGCTATTGATGGTGATGAAGAAACAAGAGTTGACCAGTTCGCAATCAAGAAGGACCTTGCTGGTGACGAGGTTGTTACTCCTGACGAGCCAACAACAGACGAACCAACAGATACACCTGTAACACCTGACGAACCATCAACAGATAAGCCTGTGGTTGATGAGCCATCAACTGACAAGCCTGAAGATGATAAGGTTGTTACTGATAACCCTGAAATTCCTAACACATCAACAGATGGTAAGGATAATACACCTGTTTATATCGTAGTATTTATGCTCGTTTCAGCAGGACTTGTTGCACTTACTCTTACAAAGAAAAAGAGAAGAACAAAAGCTTAATTAAAAAACTCCCTTCGGGGAGCTTTTTTAATGTAAAGTTGAAAGTGTAAAGTGGACAGTGATTTGTTGATAAATTATAATTTGTCGGGATGATTAAGGTTTAGTGTCATTCTGAGGAACGAAGTGACGAAGAATCTCTGTTGGTTGATATGTCACTATTTGAAAGATTCTTCGCTACGCTCAGAATGACCTATCCAATTAATTGTTTTGTTCGACAAACTCCCATTTATAATTATATAAATAACACAGTCTTATTGACTTTATTGCTTTAATGTAGTAAAATCATTAACGGTGATTTTTTTGGAAAAGAAGAATACATACAAGGCAGCCTACAAGGCCGCGTTTCCTTATACAATACCTGTAATGACAGGCTATCTTTTTATAGGTATAGCCTTTGGAGTTGTGTTTGCCGATAAGGGCTACAACTTTCTTTGGGCAGGACTTATGAGTCTTCTCGTGTATGCAGGTTCAGGCCAATATCTTGCTGTTAATTTCTTTGACCCGTCAGTCAGTCTTTTGCAAGTAGTGTTTTTAACATTTATGGTTAATGTCCGTCACATTTTCTACGGACTTTCTCTGCTTGATAAGTTCAAGGTGTCGGGAAAAAAGAAGCCCTATATGATTTTTTCACTTACTGACGAAACATATTCTCTTTATTTCCTTACAAAAACACCACCTGATGTTGACGAGGGTAAATTTCTTTTTGCATTGGCAACACTTGACCAGTCCTATTGGATAATCGGCTCAATGATTGGTGCTGTTGCAGGAACTCTTATTCCATTTGACTCAACAGGTATTGATTTTGCTATGACAGCCTTGTTTATTGTAATCTTTGTTGAACAATGGCTTGAAAAGAAAAACCGTTTTCCTGCTGTTGTTGGTGTAATCGCAAGTTCGATTAGCCTTCTTGTGTTTGGGAAGGACAGATTTATTCTTCCTGCTATGATTATTATAATGATTGTTCTTCTTTCAAACCATAGAATTGAGGAAAAAAAGAATAAAACAGAGGAGGTAGATGGTGATGAATAATCTTCCTGTTTCCTTCTGGCGTTCGCTTATTATAATAGTATTAGTGGCATTGACCACTTTAGCTACAAGAGCAATTCCTTTTATCCTTTTCCCAAATGGCAAGAAAATTCCCAAAGCAGTTGAGTATCTTGGTAAAGTTTTACCACCGGCTGTAATTGGTATGCTTGTGGTTTATTGCTTCAAGTCAGTGAGCTTTATCGCATCTCCATTTGGTCTGCCTGAAATTATTGCAGGTGCAGTTGTGGTGTTACTTCATGTATGGAAAAGAAATAATCTATTAAGTATAGGCACAGGTACGGTTTTGTATATGATACTTATCCAGTATGTTTTTGTGTAAATTGAATAAATCAAGAATTGACGAGGATTTTTTCCTCGTCTTTCTTTTGTGCAAAAGTGCTTAAAAATACCCTTTATATAATAGTATAGGAAATCAGTAGAAAAAATGGAATATTTCACCATTGAAATGCATAAAATATACACAAAAGATGTATATATACAGTTGATGATAGGGGGGATTTTGTAACCACTTTGTAATAAGTTAAAAAAATTTTAACATTTTCACAAAAAAATCTAAATCTTTGGCGAGAAAAACACAAAATATTGTGGTTTAAAGAGGGTTAATTGGATATTAAGTCAAAAATTGACTTTGTTTTTTGTGAAATATAGACAAAAATCACTTTTTAAAAAATTTGACTTTTTTTCTTGGTATGAATATAATCTTCAAGGTCACAAAGCGAGAATAACGGTCGCTGTTTTAGGCGAGCCTTAAAATCCACTTTTCTAAGTCAGGATTTTAGGTAAGCCCCTCAGAAGTTCAAGAGGGTTAACAGGACTTATTAAAGGAGCAGAATGATGAATCAAAATATTAAAGGGCAAGTAAGGGCTACTCGTCGTGTTGCAGTACGAGTAACAGCAATTATTTTGGCAGTTGCCATTTTGTGCGCTGGAACAGCTTTTGCTGCCACAAGTGAGACTTCTTATATCGTTGATATTTATGAGGGCTCACAGGTAACAAGAATTGAAACTACTAATACAGTAGCAGAAGAAATTGTTGCCGAAGCAGGAATTCAGTTGTCCGAAAAAGATAAACTTGTACTTGATGCGTTTGAACCTGGTAAGGACAGCCGAATTGAAATCTATCGTGCAGGTCAAGTGACTTTTGTGCACACAGACGGAAAAATTTTCAATACATTTTTTGCAGGAACAGTAGCAGAACTCATTGAAAGTCAGGGTATTACACTTTCTGACAATCTTTTCTCAAGTGTTGACGTAAACGCTGTTGTGACAAACAATTTACGAGTTGAAATTATTAGTGCCTATGACATTATTATCAACGTTGACGGTGAAGAAAAGAGCGTTAAGACTACTGCAAAAACAGTAGGTGATTTACTCACAGAACAGGACATTATCCTTGATGAAGACGATGAAGTTTCACCAACTGCTGATACAGTTCTTGCAAATAATTTAGTTATTGATGTTCTTCGTGTTGAATATGTAACACGCGAAACAGAAGAAAAAATTCCATTTACAACTGAAAAGGTTAATTCTTCAGCATTGAACAAGGGAATAGAAAAGGTTTCACAAAAGGGTGCTGACGGTGTTAAGACCAACACTTATCAGGATAAGGTTGTAAACGGTGTTGTTGAGTCTTCAGAGCTTGTAAGCGAAGAAGTAACAAAAGAGCCTGTTAAGGAGATTATCAAGGTTGGTACTCTCGTAAAACAGACATCAACAAAATTAGGAAACAACAAGATTGAAAAGAATGGTAAGCCAATTTCAGAATTGGAGCTTCCGTCAAAATACACAATCGATGAAAACAATGTTCCTACTGAATACAAATACACGATTTCAGGTCGTGGTGCAGCATATTGTATCCCTGGTGGTATCACATCAACAGGCAGACCTGTAAAACCTGGTTACATTGCAGTTAACCCAAAACAGATTCCATACGGAACTGAAATGTGGATTGTATCAAATGATGGCGTTGTTTACGGTTATGCAATTGCTGCTGATACAGGTGGATTCGTAAAGAAAGGCTACTTTACGTGCGACCTTTATATGAACAGCACAGAACAGTGCTATCAGTGGGGCGACAGAGCAGTCACAATCTATGTTTTATAATCTTAAAGGAGAGTTCAAAACGAACTCTCTTTTTTGTTGCATTTCGGTATGTTTGTGTTAAAATATAAATATAATAATGTATCAGGGCGTGAATTTATGAGAGTATTAACAGTTGAAAATGTAAAAAAGGTTGAAGCATTAGCCAATGAAAGTGGCATTTCATATCTTCAGCTTATGGAAAATGCAGGTTCATATTGTGCAAGGGTAATCCGTAAAACATATGCAAATACTGACAAGAAAAAAGTTCTTATTGTATGTGGCAAAGGCAAAAACGGTGGTGACGGTTTTGTTATTGCAAGAAAGCTTTATGAAAACAACTTTGATGTTACCGTAATGCTCACAATGGGTTTGCCTGCCGATAACATTTCAACGGAAATGCTTTCTCGTGTTCGTGCTTTGAATATCCCTGTGGTGAATTATGACCCTGAAGGCTCAATCGACAGTTATTTTGAAAAATCACAACTGATTGTTGACTGCATTTTCGGTATAGGCTTTCATGGTGAACCTGATACAACTATCAAAGAACTCATCAAAAAGGTCAATTCATCTTCTGCCGATGTTGTGAGTATTGACATTCCAAGTGGCCTTGAAGGTGATAGTGGCAAGGTTAATGAAAACTCCGTTACGGCTGATATTACAATAGCAGTTCTTTCCTTAAAGCCTGTTCATGTGCTTAAACCATCAATCGAGAATTGCGGAAGGGTCATTTTAGCACCAATCGGTATTCCTGACAGATGCTTTCAGCGAGTTCCTGCATCACTTTTTACAGTGAATACAGAAGAAGTAAAATCATTGTTTACAAAACGAGATGCAGTAAGTCACAAGGGTACATATGGTACAGTCCTTGTAATCGGTGGCAGCTACGAAATGCCGAATGCAGTTTATTTTGCATCACAAGGTGCTGTAAACAGCGGTGCAGGTCTTGTGAAGGTGGCGTTTCCTGCAGTTGCATATAGTGCAATAGCACCGAAAACATACGAGCAGACATTAGTGCCCCTTGAAAGCAATAAGTCAGGACGAATTTCACAAAATGCAATAAAACGACTTGAAAAGGAACTGAAAAAATGTTCCTGCGTGATTATTGGCTGTGGTATGGGTACTGATGAAGACACAAAAGCTATAACGAAATTTGTAATTGAAAATTCAGAAGTGCCGATTATTATTGACGCTGACGGTATAAACTGCCTTAAAGATAATGTGGAATTGTTCGATAATGCAAAAGCACCTGTTATCTTGACACCGCATCCAAAAGAAATGTCCCGTATTGCAGGTGTTTCTGTGGAAGAAATTCTCGATAACAGAGGTGCTGTTGTACAGAGCTTCACAAAAGCACATAAGTCAACTCTTGTGCTTAAGGGTGCATCAACTCTCGTTGGTTGTACTGAATTTGATGATATGTATGTGAATTCGTCAGGTAATCCAGGTATGGCAACAGGTGGTAGCGGTGATGTTTTAAGCGGTATAATCGCAGCGTTTGTTTCGCAGGGTATGGATGCTTTCAGAAGTGCTATTGCAGGTGTCTATATCCATGGCCTTGCAGGTGACGATGTCACAAAGAAATACTCAATGATGGGAAATACTCCGTCACTTATTTTGAAGGAACTCCCTTTAACTTTAGGTAAAATTGAATAGGTGGATTATGAAGAAACCCCTTTGTGTTATGATTGCAATTCTCTTTTTGGCAGGTTGCGGAAAAATAAATGCAAAGGAAAATAAAAATGAAATTCCTGATTTCAGGGGATTTAAGACAGATGTTTATACAGAAATAAACGGTATTAAAATTTCAGGCTCTGCTGTTTATTCGGAGCTTGACGGACTTGTGCTGACTCTTACATCTCCTGACTCTGTGAACGGAACGGAAATAATCTGTAAGGACGGTGAATGTAAGGTGACGCTTTATGAACTGTCCTTTTCTGTTTTGTGTGGGCATTTGCCCTTTAACAGTGTGATTGTGGGTCTTGTAGCTTGCGGTGAAAATGCAAAAACCTCAATATATGAAAATGATTCATATAAATTTACCGCTAACGGATATACATATGAACTGTATGTTGATGAAGAAACGAAATGCTTTAAGAAAATTACATCAGACGGAAAAGATGTTCTTTACTTTGAAAATTTTAAGTATAATATGGGACAGACCTGAAAATTAAAGAATAGTATGTATTACTCCCTGATTTTTTTGCCTTCAATGTTTATTTTTACAAATACAAGGTAAAAATAAAGATATAAGGAGTGATACGAAAAATGAATGTAAAACGCGGGGACATATATTACGCAGATTTAAGTCCTGTTGTAGGCTCGGAGCAAGGTGGAGTCCGTCCTGTACTTATAGTGCAAAATGATGTGGGCAATAAATACAGCCCAACAGTAATTGCGGCGGCAATTACGAGTCAGCAGGATAAATCACGGATGCCGACGCACATAAATGTAAACGGAGATACCTGCGGACTCAGTAAAGACTCTGTTGTGCTTCTTGAACAGGTGAGAACAATCGACAAGCAACGGCTGAAAGAGCGAATGGGAAATTTATCCGTTACCGATATGAACAAAATCAACAAAGCATTAACCGTCTCATTCGGTTTAATATAAATTAAAAGTAACAATTATTCTTGGCTCCCCTGAAAGGGGAGCTGTCTGCGTAAGCAGACTGAGGGGGTTCTAAAAATAAAATATGAAATATTTATTAAATTTACATAAACCACTTGACTACTTGGAAAAAAGTGGTTAAAATATAATTAGCACTCGAAAGGTGAGAGTGCTAAAAATGTAATATTTAATCTTTTTCAGGAGGTAACATAAAATGACAATTAAACCACTTGCAGACAGAGTTGTACTCAAGTCTTGTGAAATGGAAGAAACAACAAAAAGCGGTATCGTTCTCGCTGCATCTGCACAGGAAAAACCACAGGTTGCTGAGGTCGTTGCAGTAGGTCCGGGCGGACTTGTTGACGGAAATGAAGTAAAAATGTATGTTAAGGTTGGCGATAAGGTAATTATCGGCAAGTATTCAGGTCAGGAAGTTAAGATGGACAACGAGGAATACACAATTGTTCGTCAGGCAGAAATTCTTGCTATTGTTGAATAAGGAGGGCTTTGAATTATGGCTAAACAGATTATTTACGGTGAAGAAGCAAGAAAGGCTCTTCAGAACGGTATTGATAAATTAAGCAATACAGTTAAAATCACTCTCGGACCAAAGGGCAGAAATGTAGTCCTTGACAGAAAATACGGTGGTCCGCTTATCACTAATGACGGTGTTACAATCGCAAAGGAAATCGAGCTTGAGGATGCATTCGAAAATATGGGTGCACAGCTTGTAAAAGAGGTTGCAACAAAGACAAACGATGTTGCCGGTGACGGTACAACAACGGCTACACTTTTAGCTCAGGCCCTTGTTCGCGAGGGTATGAAGAATGTTGCGGCAGGTGCAAACCCAATGGTAGTCAAAAAGGGTATGAAGGCTGCTGTTGACGCTGTTGTTGCTGAAGTACTTAAAAACGCAAAGCCTGTTGAATCTTCAGAAGATATTGCAAGAGTTGCAACAGTTTCTGCTGCTGACGAATATGTTGGTGAGCTTATTGCTGATGCAATGGCAAAGGTTACTGCTGACGGTGTAATCACAATCGAAGAATCAAACACAGGTGAAACACATTCAGATATCGTTGAGGGTATGCAGTTCGACCGTGGATACATTTCACCTTATATGGTAACTGATACAGATAAAATGGAAGCAGTTATCGACGACGCACTTATCCTTATCACAGATAAGAAAATCGGCAATATTCAGGAGATTCTTCCTGTACTTGAACAGATTGTTCAGTCAGGAAAAAAACTCGTTATCGTTGCAGAAGATGTTGAAGGCGAAGCACTCTCAACTCTCCTTGTAAATAAACTCCGTGGTACATTTACTTGTGTTGCTGTTAAAGCACCTGGTTTCGGTGACAGAAGAAAGGAAATGCTTCAGGATATCGCAATCCTTACAGGCGGTCAGGTAATTACATCTGATTTAGGTCTTGAACTTAAAGATACACAGCTCTTCCAGTTAGGTAAGGCAAGACAGGTTAAGATTTCAAAGGAAAACACAATCATCGTTGACGGTGCAGGCGAAGTTGATGCAATCAAGGCAAGAGTTAACCAGATTAAAGCACAGATTGCAGAAACAACATCAGACTTTGACCGTGAAAAACTTCAGGAAAGACTTGCAAAAATGGCAGGTGGTGTTGCAGTTATCCGTGTTGGTGCTGCTACTGAAACTGAAATGAAAGAAAAGAAACTCCGTATTGAAGATGCTCTTGCTGCTACAAAAGCTGCTGTTGAAGAAGGTACAGTAGCAGGCGGTGGTGTCGCTCTCCTCGGTGCAATCAAGGCTGCTGAAACACTCCTTGACACAGACGATGCAGACTTCAAGACAGGTGTTAAGATTGTTCTTAAGGCTATTGAAGAGCCTGTTCGTCAGATTGCAGCAAATGCAGGCCTTGAAGGTTCGGTTATTGTTAATAAAATTATGAATTCAACTAAGGTAGGCTACGGATATAACTTTGCAACAGGAAAATATGTAGATATGTTTAAAGCAGGTATCCTTGACCCTGCAAAGGTAACTCGTTCAGCACTCCAGAACGCAGCTTCAGTTGCAGCAATGGTTCTCACAACAGAATCACTCGTAGCAGATATTCCTGACCCACAGGCTGAAGCAGCAGCTGCTGCAGCAATGGCTCAGGCAGGCGGCGGAATGTATTAATAAATGCAGAATGCTGAATGCAAAATGCAGAATGATTATAATTAAACAATATACGGTAGGGCGGGGTATTGACCCCGCCTTATTGATTTTTTGTTTCAAAAAGTATATAATTAAATCATAATCCAAGGAGTTGATATTATGAAAATTGCAGTAACTTATGAAAATGAACAGGTGTTTCAGCATTTCGGTCACACAGAAAAATTCAAAATCTATGAAGTGCAGAACGATGAAATTGTGAATATGCAGGTTGTAAATACAAACGGCAGCGGTCACGGTGCTTTGTCAGGCTTTTTAAAGGACAACGGAGTGGATGTGCTTATCTGTGGCGGTATCGGTGGCGGTGCGCAGAATGCACTTAATGAAGCCGGCATCAAATGGTATGGCGGAGTAAAAGGAGATTGCAACAGTGCAGTTATCTCATTCCTTTTAGGTAAGCTTGACTATAACCCTGACGCAAAATGCGACCACCACGACCACGAGCACGGTGAAGGACATACCTGTGGCGAACACGGTTGTAAATAATTCGTAATTCTTAATGCGTAATTCGTAATTATTGTATATATCAAATTTATGTAGGGGCGATTCAAGAATCGCCCGTTTTTTATTGCTTTTTCTGTATTTCAATAAAAATTTATTGACAAACGATAAAAATAATGCTATTTTAAAGAAAAACCTTATTTTTCTTATAGGGGTGTAAATATGATACGAAAAAATCGTTCATTGAAACTTTCAATAGCATTTACAACATTTTTTACAATATTATTATCATTCCTAACATTTTCAGCACCTTGGTCAGTGAATATAATATGCAAAGTCTTCCATCACGAGCATTTAACGGATTTCCTTTTGTTTATGACATATCTTGCGATTCCTGCAGGGTGGGGAGCGTTGATAATGTTATATAAAATATTATTTAATGTCAAAAATAAGAAGGTTTTTATAGATGAAAATGTAAAAGTCCTTACAATTCTTTCCTGGCTATGCTTTTATGTAGGTATCATCAGTATGGTTGGTGCTTTTTTATTTGTAGCATTTGTTCTCGTATCACTTTCTGCATTATTTATAGGACTTATTGTCCGTGTGGTGCGTAACATTATTGAAGAAGCAATTTTATTGAAAGAAGATAGTGACTTAACGATTTGAGGTGATTTATATGGCAATAAAGGTTAATCTTGATATGGTTCTTGCAAGAGCAAAAATGTCATCGGGTGAATTAGCCGAGAGAGTTGGTATAACTCAGGCAAACTTGTCAATTCTCAAAACAGGTAAGGCAAAGGCTGTGCGTTTCACTACTCTTGAAGCAATTTGTCGTGAGCTTAATTGTCAACCAGGAGATATACTTGAATATACAGAAGGAGCAAACCTGACACTTGTAGATTCTAAGGAGGCATAGTTATGGAAAGAACTCTTTTGCAAAAAATATCAAATATTTCATTTTATTTTTTATTAATTGTTTCTTGTTACTTAGCGTCGTGTTCTACATTTGCTCGGTGGGATGATTATGCAACATTATTAAACTTCACTAGATATGCCTTGATTTTCTTTTCAGGATTTTTTCACCATATTTCATACAAATATAAAACATTATGGATTTTAAGTACAATCATACTTGTATTACACGGAATAACTGCCGTTATTTTTTCTGTTGTAAATGAAGCGATGCTTATAGTTGAAATTATCGCTTTTGTAATATTGTTAACTGTTCATTTCCTTTCTCGTGGAAAATTTGATGGTGAGATAAAAATTCACGAGTTTGATGTTAAAAGAGAAGACGGCAAATATGTAAAAGTATCTTTTAAAGAAAAAATTCCTGACAAATCAGTTGGGATAGACTTAAAAACCATAGCAAAAGAATTTCTTAAAACGGTTTTAATAGTGTTTGTTATCTTGGTGATTTTGTTCTTTGCTTTTGTAATATTCTTTATATTTGATGACGGTGATTTTAAAGAAGAAGTAAAGGATTTACCTACTGAGATGGTATCACAAGAATATCTTGCTGAGTTTAATTCAAGTGACTATGTAAGACTTGAATGGGATAGCTTGAATATTGAGAAAGACAACTGTTATTATAATAATGATGCAGAGTATATTGTTGTATCAGAGCCAACAAGAATGATATCTAAATCAGGCAAGGCTACTGAAAGCACTTATTGGCAGATGGGTGATAACAAAAACTTTATAATGAAGCTTGTTGATGAAGACTTTGGTAACTGGACAAGAGCATATTATATGCACAAGGATTGTGCTTTACCAAATGAAAACGATAAAATTATAAAAGTAACAACTCGACAAGATAAAGAGTTTAAATTTAGTGAAAGTCAAGTTAACTATATTGAAAATTTGGTTAAAAACTTTGATGATGATTTAACAGTCAAACCCGAAACCGAGTTTTTAAATGAAAATGGCTTTTTAGATGATTATGATTTAGTCTTCTGTTTTGAAGACTTTGATGATATTCGTCTTACTTGTTGTAGTGTAGTAGAAGATAAAAATGGTCAATGGTATTTATATCAAGAAAGTTATTATGGCTATAATAACGGTGAAGAAATTAAACTCTATGATTTGGAAGAGCTTCCACAGGATATTTGTGATGCAATAAACGAATCATTTAATTAAATACAAAGGGACAGACATCCTTGTCTGTCCTTTTTCAGATAATAAAGAATATATAAAAAATAATAAACACAAAGAAAAAACGGACATCGTTTGATGTCCGTTAATTTTCGTATTCGCTTTTGAATTAAACTGCTCTTTCAACCTTACCTGAGCGAAGGCAACGAGTGCAAGCATAAACTCTCTTAGGAGAGCCGTTAACAACTGCCTTAACTCTCTTAACGTTTGGCTTCCATGTTCTGTTTGAACGTCTGTGTGAGTGAGAAACCTTAATACCGAAAGCTACGTCTTTACCACAATATTCGCATTTTGCCATTTCAAAGGCACCTCCTTGTTTACGGGGATATAAATAATCAAATTACAACAAGAGACATTGTAACAGAAACTTTTATATTTTGCAAGTGTTTTTTGAAAAATATTTTAAATAAAATACAGAAAAATACTTGCATTTTGAAAACAAATAATATATAATATATTCAAACGAACATTTGTACGATTGCGAGGTAATTAAAATGGCTGATAAAAAGAAGGCGTTGGAAACTGCTTTGTTGCAGATAGAAAAGGAACACGGTAAAGGTGCTGTTATGCGTCTCGGTGAAAATAATACACTTAATGTTGAGGCAATTTCAACAGGTTCAATTTCCCTTGACCACGCAACAGGTATCGGTGGCTTGCCGAGAGGCAGAATTATTGAAATTTACGGACCTGAATCTTCAGGTAAAACAACTCTTGCCTTACAGGTTGTTGCTGAGGCACAAAAGCTTGGTGGCGAGGCTGCTTTTATCGATGCTGAACACGCTCTCGACCCTGAATATGCACAGAATTTAGGTGTTGATGTCAATTCACTTCTTGTTTCACAGCCTGATAACGGTGAACAGGCACTTGAAATTACTGAGGCCCTTGCTCGTTCAGGTGCTCTTGATGTAATTATCGTTGACTCTGTTGCTGCCCTTGTTCCTCGTGCTGAAATCGAAGGTGATATGGGGGATAGCCATGTCGGTCTTCACGCTCGTCTTATGTCACAGGCACTTCGTAAGCTTACAGGTGTAATCAACAAGTCAAACACAGTTGTTATTTTCATCAACCAGCTTCGTGAAAAGGTTGGTGTTGTTTACGGCAACCCTGAGGTTACAACAGGTGGTCGTGCCCTTAAATTCTATACAACTATGCGAATTGATGTTCGTCGTGTTGAACAGCTTAAGGGTGCAGGTAATGAATTTATCGGTTCAAGAACAAGAGCAAAGATTGTAAAGAATAAGGTTGCTCCACCGTTCAAAGAGGCTGAATTTGACATTATGTATGGCGAAGGCATCTCAAAAATCGGTGAAATTGTTGACCTTGGCGTTAAATTTGACATTCTTAAAAAGAGTGGTGCATGGTTCTATTACGGTGAACAGCGTCTTGGTCAGGGCAGAGAAAATGTTAAGCTTCTCTTTAAGCAGGACGAGGTTCTGGCTACTGAAATCGAAAAGCAGATTCGCGAAAAAATGCAGGAGCTTACAAGTGCAAAGAAAACAACAACTCCTCCTGTGTCACAGCCTGAAATCGTAAAAGTTCCCACTACAAGAGCTGCAGCTCGTGCAACACTTGATATTGCAGTTGATGATGACGAATAATGAAGCTGACGGTTAAAGAGGGCAAAGCCAACAAGATTCATATCTATGTTGACGAGGAATACCGTGCCACTGTTGACAGTGACTATTGGTATTCGGAAAAATATCGCAATTTAAAAGAAATTAATGAAGAAGAACTGACTGAGTTGCTTGACTCGGTCAGTTTTCGTCGTGCTTATAACAAAGGTCTTGACTTACTTTCCCGAAGACCCTACGGTGTAAAAGAGCTTATTAAAAAGCTTTGTGAAAAGGGTCACGAAAAAGAGTCAAGCGAAAGGGCTTGTGAAAGACTTCTTGAACTTCGTTTGCTGGGTGACGAAGAATATGCGAGAATTCTTGCCAATGACCTGATTGAACGAAAAAAATACAGTATTAAAAGAGTGAAGCAGGAATTGTCTTTTCGTGGAATTTCAAGGGAAATTATTGAAAATACCGTTGATTCTCTTGACAATGATGCTGAAAACCGTATTATATTAGTAATCAAGAAAAAATATATAAATAAATTAAATGATGAAAAAGGCAGAAAAAGAGCCATTGACGGTCTTATGCGTCTTGGCTATTCCTATTCGGAAATCAAATCTGCCTTGAATACTCTTTCGGAATTTGATGAGGACGAAAATTATGACTAAAAAAGTTGGTATGATATCTTTGGGATGTCCCAAAAATCAGGTTGATGCCGAAATAATGCTTTCAAAACTTCAGAATAATGGCTTTGAAATTGTGTCTGACCCTGCCGAAGCAGATGTTGTTATTGTAAACACCTGTGGCTTTATTGAAGATGCAAAGAAAGAATCAATTGAAAATATTCTTGATATGATTTCATATAAAGAGGATTGTCCCGACCTTAAGGTGCTTGTGACAGGTTGTCTTGCAGAAAGATATCAGGCAGAAATTTTCAAGGAAATTCCCGAAACTGATGCAGTAATCGGCATTGGTGCAAACGAAGATATATGTGAAGTTTGCGACAGAATTATAAATGGCGAAAAGGTTGAACTGTTTCCACCAAAAACCGACCTTAAAATCGAGGGCGACAGAATACTCACAACACCACCGTATTCAGCATATCTTAAAATTGCAGAGGGTTGTTCAAATCATTGTACCTACTGTGCAATTCCGTCTATTCGTGGACCTTTCCGTAGCCGACCAAGTGAAAGCATTCTCAAAGAAGCAAAAAAACTCGCTGACGAGGGTGTAAAGGAACTCATTGTTGTTGCACAGGATACAACTCGATATGGTGAAGATTTATACGGTAAAAATGCACTTGTGCCACTTCTTAAATCACTTTCATTGATTGACGGTATCCAGTGGATTAGACTTCTTTACCTTTATCCTGAAAGAATTGATGATGCACTTGTTGACGAAATTGCAAATAACGAAAAAATTGTAAAATATATGGATATTCCGCTTCAGCATTGTAATAAAAATGTGCTTAAACGAATGAACCGTCACGGTGACAGAGAAAGCCTTACTGCACTTCTTAATAAAATCCGTGAAAAGATTGACGGAATTACAATCCGTACAACATTTATCGCAGGTTTTCCTGGTGAGACTGAAGAAGAATTCAATGAACTTTGCGAATTTGCCCAAGAAATGCGATTTGAAAGAATGGGTTGTTTTGCATATTCGGAGGAAGAGGGTACTCCTGCTGCAAAACTTGATGGTATGCTCGATTTTGAAATTCGTCAGGAACGCGCTGATATTATAAATGAACGACAGAGTGCTATTCTTGACGAAATCAACGATGCGTTAATCGGTAAAACTCTTGCTGTGATTGTTGAGGGTTATGATCCTTATTCAGATGCATATTATGGAAGAACATATATGGATGCACCTGAAATTGATACACAGATTTACTTTACTTGCGGATTTGAATTAAATGATGGGGATATTGTGGAAGTTGAGGTAATAAACGTCATTGACGGAGAATTAACTGGAGAAGTAGTATGAAATTAAATACTCCAAATATGCTGACAATAGCAAGAATTATAATAACACCATTTTTTCTGTGGATAATTCTCTTGGAAAATTTGCCACACAGATTTTTAATTGCCTGTATTGTTTTCTCAATTGGTGCAATTACCGATGCTGTTGACGGACATCTTGCAAGAAAGAATAATCAAATTACAAATTTTGGTAAATTCCTTGACCCCATTGCCGATAAAGTTTTGACCACATCTGCATTGTTGGCATTTGTGTCAATGGGACTTTGCAACATTTGGATTGTGATGCTTGTTTTAACTCGTGAATTTGCCATAGCATCTGTGAGAATGATTGCAGCATCAGGTGGCGTTGTAATTCCTGCAAATATATGGGGAAAAATCAAAACAGTAACACAAATGGTTTTTACAATTTTAATTATGCTTTTGGGTGAAGCATATTATATTGTGGAAAATCAGTATGCAGAATTGTTTTCAAGACTTCCTGATTTGTCACTTGTTTCCAACGGATTATTGTGGATTACTGCAATTTTCACCGTTGTTTCAGGTGTGATTTATTTAATCGATAGCAGAAAAATAATTGATTTCACAAAGTAATTGCATTTTTTGAAAATGTGTGATAGAATACTAACAATATGAATAAAAACTGTGACCGAAAAGAGTAGCAGTATGGTTTTTTACAAGAGATTATGGGTCATCGGCTGAAAGCCTGTATTAAAAAATAACTGTGAAGTGCGTTCGTGAGTTGATGTGGGGAAATACACATCCGTGTGGCTGCGTTATTAGCCTATCGAGTTATAAATCGAAGTGGAACCGCGATTATTCGCCTTCGTCTGTTTATTCAGATGAAGGTGTTTTTTTATTTTATATGGAGGAATGAACTTTGTTCAAAAGACTAAAAGAAGATATTCAAACAGTCAAGGAACGAGACCCTGCTGCGTCAGGTGTTCTTGAAATTTTGTTTTTATATCCGGGACTTAAAGCTATAAGAATGCACAGAGTTGCACATTGGTTCTTTAAGCACAATATGAAGTTCATAGCTCGTGCAATTTCTCAGCACGCAGTTAAAAAGACGAATATAGAAATTCATCCCGGTGCTACAATCGGAAGACGCTTTTTTATCGACCACGGAACAGGTGTTGTAATCGGTGAAACTGCCGAAATCGGTGATGATGTAACACTTTATCAGGGCGTTACATTGGGTGGTACGGGTAAAGATACAGGAAAACGACATCCTACAATCGGTAATGGTGTTATGATTGGTTCAGGCGCCAAGGTTTTAGGGCCTTTTAAGGTTGGTGACTATTCAAACATCGCGTCAGGTGCTGTGGTGCTTGACGAAATTCCACCGAATTCAACGGCTGTGGGCGTTCCGGCTCGTGTTGTTAAGCGAAACGGAAAACGCGTTGACAATCTTGACCAGGTGCATATTCCTGACCCTGTTTCACAGGAATTCTGTAAGCTTAATGCAAAAATTGAAAGACTTGAAAAAGAGCTTTTGAAATATAAAGAAAAGGAAGAAAAAGGTGAGTAACTATGAAAATTTTTAACACTCTTACACGAAGAAAAGAAGAACTTAAAACAATTACACCAAATGAATTGAAGGTTTACGCTTGCGGACCAACAGTTTATAACTATATTCATATCGGTAACGCTCGTCCGCTTTGCGTGTTTGACACATTCAGAAGATATATGGAATATCGCGGATACAAAGTGAATTTCGTTCAAAACTTTACCGATATTGACGACAAGATTATCCGTCGTGCAAACGAAGAAGGAACAGATTACAAAACTGTTTCTGAAAAGTATATTGAAGAATTCTGGACAGATGCAAAGGGTATGAATGTGCGTGAAGCAACCGTTCATCCAAAGGCAACTGAAAACATTGACGAAATCATCAATATCGTAAGCACTCTCATTGAAAAAGGCTATGCTTATGCGGTTGATAACGGTGACGTTTATTTCAGTCCAAAACAGTTCAAGGAATATGGTAAACTTTCACATCAGCCACTTGAGGACCTTGAAGCAGGTGCTCGTATCAATATCGGTGAAGTAAAACGCGAACCAATGGACTTTGCTCTCTGGAAGAGTGCAAAACCGGGTGAACCATATTGGGAATCACCTTGGGGACATGGCAGACCAGGTTGGCATATTGAATGTTCAGCAATGGTAAGAAGATACCTTGGTGAAACAATTGATATTCATTGTGGTGGTCAGGACCTTGTTTTCCCTCACCACGAAAATGAAATTGCACAGAGTGAATGCTGTAATGGTGTTCCTTTCGCAAACTATTGGATGCACAACGGATTCATAAGCGTTGACAATGTTAAGATGTCAAAGTCTTTAGGCAACTTCTTCACAGTTCGTGATGTTGCTGATGAATACGGCTATGAACCAATCCGTTATTTCCTTATTTCATCTCATTACAGAAGCCCAATCAACTATAGCGTTGATATTATCGAACAGTGCAAGGCATCTCTTGTTCGTCTTTATAACTGTCGTGAAAGCCTTGATTTTGCACTCAAGAACGCATCTGCGAATGTTCCTGAAAATGCAGAAGAAATCAAAAAGGCAATTGATGCTCGTCGTGACCAGTTCGTTCGCGTTATGGACGATGACCTTAACACAGCTGATGCTATTACAGCAGTATTTGAGCTTGTAAAGGACATTAACACAAAGGTTATTACTGACGAACCATCAAAAGAACTTGTTGAATACGCAACAAAGCTCTTTGACGAGCTTACAGGTGTTCTTGGTCTTGTTTACAACAGAAAGACAGAAAGCCTTGACGACGAAATCGAAAAGCTTATTGAGGCTCGTACTCAGGCACGTAAGGACAGAAACTGGGCAGAGGCTGACAGAATCCGTGATGAACTCAAAGCGCAGGGCATCGTACTTGAGGATACACCACAAGGTGTAAAATGGCACAGAGAATAATTCTCTCAGCGGCTATTTTTCCGCCATAACTCGCTCAAAATACTCGTTAATACACAGAGTGTTTTGGGCGTTTTTGGGCGGTTCTGACAAAAAAATATCTCGCTGATAGTAGTAATAAAATTTAATAAGCGGTTTTGTTAAACCCTGTTACACATAAATGTAATGCTATAATCATTACAGACAATTGTATATTTATATCTGCCGACGGTGATTACTGAATTTCCGTCGGCAAATTTTATGTCTTCATTAAAGAATTCCGACTCGGTAAATATTTTCATCTGACCTTCAAAATCATTTCCTGTAAAAATACTGCACATCTGACAATATGTGTTTTTCGTCTGCTCAATGTCACCGTCAGCGGTAACGAGTATGCTGACACTTTTAATATAATTATTACTGTCAAGCAAAAGGGAAATAAGCAGATTATCCCTTGATAAAAACAGATAGTTTTCCTTGTCCTGTTTTCCTAAAATGAAATCACTTGTAAGAAAATTCGTGTCGTATGTACTGTTCATTCTTTCTGTGAATTGTTGGACACCGAATTTGCTTTCTTTTGAACAGGATGAAAGAAAAACTGTTATAAAAATCAAAAGAATTGCCAATAATTTCTTCATAATACGTTCTCCGTCTTAATACTTTTTATTTATATATATGAAAAATTTGAGAAATTAACAATTTTTTTACAATTTCCATATTGGAAATTACTTTAAAAAGGTGTACAATAAAGTGATAAAATATTATGAAGGATAGTGATTTCCTTGTTTAAAAATTTCAAGAAAAAAAGCCCACAGGCAAAGGCAGGTATAATTGCGTTCATTCTTGTAATGGCGTTGCTTATTTTTTATGTGGCATATTCGAATCTTAAGCCTGCTGACCCTGTTGAGTACGAGCTGGTAAAGGCATCATACGGTACAATTACCGATACACTTGATGTAAGCGGTACTGTTGAATCAGGTGTGACTGAAAATATGATGGCTATTGACGGTGTTCTTGTTGAAGAAGTATTCGTCAATGTTGGCGACACAGTGAAGAAAGGTGACAAAATTGCAACTTTCAATGTGTCAGGTGTTTCTGCTTATCTTACTGATGCCAAAAAGGCTTATGATAAGGCATTGAAGGAATATAACGAGGCAGCTTCTTCATCTGCTACAAATACAGAAAGAAAAACTGAAATAGCAAGAGAAATTGAAGCTTTAAACGGTAAAATTGCAACAAAGCAACAGGAAGTTGATACTCTTAAGGCTGAAATGGAATCAGATTCGGCAAATTCAGGTACTGCATCAATTCCTAATGAGCAAATCAATCAGATTGCTATGCAGATGTTGGCAAACGGTTCAAGCCTTAAACAAATCAATCAGTTTAAGGAAGCAGCATCAAAGGTAGAGTTGCCTGTAACAGATTCGGAAAAACAGCAGGAGCTTATGCAGAAAAGCCTTGAGCTTGCTCAGCTTAACTCTGAGCTTTCAGCACTTTATGCAGAGGACACAGTAACGGTAGTAACCGACGAAGCAATCTTAAAGGCACTTAAATCAGTTGCTGATACTAAAAAAGCAGATTATGAACAGCTCAAAGCAATTTACGACAAAATGTCAAATGGCTGGGTTGCAGAAAACAACGGTATTGTAACAGAAGTTAATATCAGAGCAGGTGAAAGATTTGTACCTGTAAAACAGTCAAGCTCATCATCATTTGATATTGCATCACTTTTAGGTGGTCAGGTTGACGGTGAAACACTTGATATGATTACTTCCCTTATGGGTAATTCATCAATTCCTGCAGGAACAGGCATCAAGGTTGAAAGCTATGACGATATGATAGTTTCTGTTACTGTGGGTAAATCTGATTTGCTCAAAATCAAGGTTGGTATGGAGGCTGTTATTACAAGCCTTGACTCACAGTATAAAGGTGAGGTTATATATGTAGGTGCAACTGCAGCAGAATCAACAGGCAGTCTTGATATCAGCTCAATCGCAGGCTCGCTTATGGGCACAGGCTCAGGTGCAAACGGTGCAGTTGTTAAGGTGAAAATCCATAACCCTGATGAGAAAATTGTAATCGGCTTTGATGTGGATATTAAGGTTGTTCTTGATACAATCGAGGATGTTTTGAAGGTTCCTGTTGAAGCAGTTATCTATAACAGCGGTGTTTATTCAGTATTCGTTTATGACGAGGAAGAAGGCACAGCAACAAAACGAACAGTTACAAAGGGTTCTCTTGACGATACATCATATGAAATTGTTGAGGGACTTAAAGAAGGGGAAATGGTCGTTAAGAGCCCTGACCCTAATATGGAAGACGGAACAAGAATCGCAAAGAAAAATGTGTAAGACGGTTTAGTTTATAATAATCGAGGTGTAAACTTTGAATATAAGAGAAAATATACGAATTGCCGTCTTCAGCATTAAAACCAACCTTATGCGTTCGCTTCTCACAATGCTTGGTATTATTATCGGTGTTGCATCGGTTATTGCTATTGTGACCGTCGGTAACGGTGGTCGTGACTACATTGTGGGTATGATTCGTGATATGGGTAACAGCGCTATTTCATTGACGGTCAATGCAAATAATGCTGATGACGATGACTATTTTACTGATGCCGATATTGCTGCCATTAAAAAGCTTGACGGTGTTCAGTATGCGTCAATGCAGTCAATTTCAATGTGCCAGATGTCTGCTAACGATATGACAGGTATCCTTATGGGAATCGGTTGTAATACGGATATGGCAATGCTTATGAGAACACCGCTTCTTTACGGTCGATTTTTTACGGAAGAAGAATATATAGAAGGTAAAAATGTGGGTGTTATTGATGTGGGTAGCGCCTTACAGCTTTTCGGAAGAAAAGATGTTGTGGGTGAAAGCGTAAGCTGTACATCAAACGACCTTACAATATCAGTTCGCATTGTCGGTGTCGTTGACATTATGGCAAGTATGAATCTTGATACAGAAGAAATGATGAGCAGTATGGGGTCAATGATGGGTGGTATGCAGATGACAAGCTGTATGCTTTTAATGCCTGCACCTGTTTCTGCAACGCTTCTCGGTAAATCAAGTGGTCGTTACGATATGCTTCAGATTACTGCTGTTGACGAAAATATGCTTGATGAAATCGGTGCTGCAGCACTAAATTATGTACATTCATTACATGATAACTACGAAAAGGATTGTTATGCTGTTACAAATATGGCAACATATATTGACCTTCTTGACACAGTTATCAATGTATTCACAATCTTTATTGCAGCCGTAAGTGCTATTTCACTTGTTGTCGGTGGTATCGGCGTTATGAACATTATGCTGGTGTCCATTACAGAGCGTACTCGTGAAATCGGTATCCGTAAGGCACTTGGTGCAAAAACAGGAACAATTATGTTTCAATTCCTGACAGAATCAATTATTCTCTGTCTTATAGGTGGTGTAATCGGCTTACTGCTTGGCGTTGCCGGTGCAGCCTTCGTTTCATATATAATGAATGTTCCGTTATATGTTGAACCGTCAACAATTCTTCTTGCTGTTGGCTTCTCATCAGCAATAGGAATTATCTTCGGTGTTTATCCTGCTAAACGAGCAGCGAATCTTCCACCGATTGAAGCTCTTCGCAGAGATTAAAATTATAATTTAACCGGATATCATAGTGATGTCCGGTTATTCTATGTCTATTTTAAATATGAAATTTATCCTTCAAAAATTATGATGTATATGCAAATGTATATACATCATTTTTTTATTCCAAAAATTAAAATGTAAAGTGATTTTCTTTACAAAAATGTTAAAATCAGCCTTTGAAAACCCTTGATGCATATAGTTTTAAACATTTTCAACAAACTTTTCGACAATTTCAAAGTTCAAATCATTGTTAAAAATAATCTTAAAATCTCGATGAATAGTCAATTTTTGACTGAATATTTTACAGAATTATGCAACAAAATTTGCAGGGAAAATTTTGTTTCCGTCAAAATGTAAGAGTATTTTTTGTCGAAAAGTTTTAACGGTTGAAAAATGTCGAATCTATTGCCACAAAATACCGCATTATGGTAAAATGTGGCAGAAATCACAAGGTGATTAAAATTTAATATGGAGGTTCCAAAATGGAAAACAAATTAAAGGTATTACTAACGGGTGAGGGTAGTGATTTTGGAAGGAATTGTGCTAATGTTTTACGCACATATGGTTGTGATGTTTCGCTTGTGATTAAAGACGGAAAGGCATTATTGTCAAAGCTATCGTCAGAAAAAGCAGATGTTATTGTGATGGATGCATTTATGGCAAATCTTGATGCTATCGGTGTTATGAACAGCTTGGAGAGCAGGGGGATAAAGCCTTTTACTGTTGTAATGTCAAGCTCTGACAATCAAAGATTTGAACAGGAAATTCTTTCGGCGGGAGCCGATTATTATTTTCTTAAGCCATTTGATGTGAATATGCTCGCCCAAAGAATCACTCAAATGACAGGCTGGTCAAAGGAACACAAAGAAATGTCCTTAATGAAGGAGGAAAAGGATTTACAGGTGATGGTCAGCGAGATTATGCATCAAATTGGTGTCCCTGCACATATAAAAGGATATCAGTATCTTCGTGAGGCAATCGTACTTACAATAAATGATGACGAGATGATGAATTCCGTCACAAAAGTACTTTACCCGACAGTTGCGAAACGATATTCAACAACATCTTCGCGTGTTGAAAGAGCAATTCGTCACGCAATTGAGGTTGCGTGGGACAGAGGCGATGTTGATGTTCTGAACTCTTATTTCGGATATACAATCCAGAGCGAGAGAGGAAAACCGACCAATTCAGAATTTATTGCAATGATAAGTGACAAGCTTCGTCTTCGTTTGAAGATTTCTTGACAAAAATATATAATAATGCTATCATTTTTGTGGCAAAATTAAGGCTCATATATTTATGAGTCTTTTTTTAAGGAGTTTTCTATGTCAGAATTAGTAGTTATTGCTGTTGGTCTTGCTATGGATGCTTTTGCAGTTGCAATCTGTAAAGGTCTTAATATGAGAAAACTTGATTATAAGCAGACAGCACTTATAGCCTTGTTTTTCGGTGGATTTCAGGCAGGAATGCCACTTATAGGTTGGTTTGTCGGCTCAAAATTTGCTGAATATATCACAAGCATTGACCATTGGGTTACATTTATCCTTTTAGGTATTATCGGTGGTAAAATGATTTACGAGTCATTCCACGATGACGATGAATGTGAATGCAGTGAGGGTAAACTCGACCTGAAGGAATTGACTGCCCTGGCAGTTGCCACGAGTATTGACGCGTTGGCTGTTGGTGTTGCTTTTGCCCTTGAATATGAACGAAACACAGTTTTTGTGGCTGTAACTCTTATCGGTGTTATTACAGCATTACTTTCAGCAATCGGTGTATTTATCGGTCACAAATTCGGTGCAAAGTATAAGAATAAGGCTGAATTAGCAGGTGGACTTGTGCTTGTTCTTATAGGCTTTAAATTCCTGCTCGAAGGACTTGGAGTAATAAAATGATAAAAGTATTGTTATGGGATATTGACGGAACTCTTCTCGATTTTTCTAAGGCAGAGGAGTACGGAATAAGAAAATGCTTTGAGGTTTTTTCTCTCGGTGAATGTACCGATGAAATGCTTTCACGATATTCTGTCATTAACAGAAAATATTGGGAAATGCTTGAAAGAAACGAGCTTACAAAGCCTCAGGTGCTTCGTGGTCGATTTGAGGAATTTTTCAAAACAGAAGGAATTGACTTTGATAAAATTGATGAATTTAATCTTGAGTATCAATACCGATTGGGTGATAAAGTCTTTTTCTGTGATAATGCGCTTGAAACTGTGCAAAGCCTTAAAGGTAAAGTGCAACAGTATGCTGTGACAAACGGTACATATGTGGCACAGAGCAGAAAACTCAACCAGTCAGGACTCTGCCAGATTTTTGACGGAGTTTTTATTTCTGACAAGATAGGTTTTGAAAAACCTGCACCAGAATTTTTCCATGCAGTTGAAAAAGAAATCGGTAAATTCAGTCATGACCAGATTATGATTATCGGTGATTCACTTACAAGTGATATGCGTGGTGGAAATAATGCAGGAATTCTTTGTTGTTGGTATAATCCTCATGGTGCCCAAAAACCTGAAAATATCAAAATAGATTATGAGATATCTGACATTGCAGATGTGTTGAAAATATTAGAAAAATAGAGATGTAAAAGGACTTGTTGCATAAGTAACAAGCCCTTTTTTTGTTTATAATTACCAAAGAAAAAATAAATATAAAAACTACATTGTTATTAAATTGAATTTATGGTAAAATTAATCGAATATATTAGAAAGGGAGAGTGAAAAAATGAGTGTACTTGATAAAGTAAAAGATTTTGGTACTGAAATCAAAACTCATTGGAACACTCCGGCAGAAGGTAAATATGTTCCTTACAAGGAATATAAGGACGTAGTTATCGGTGTCGGCGCAAACTACACAGGTGCAAAAACACTTGAGTATATCGGCTTCTGGTCAAGCTGTTTCCTCATTATGCACCACTACAAGTTGCCTTATCTTACATTCTCAGTTATCGGTCTTCTTAATATGCCTCTCGGCTATATTACAGCCCTTATCTGGTGGTATGTATGTGACAACTTGGGCTTCTTGCCAAAAAAACAAGAAAGAAAAGTATATCTTGTTTACGGTCTTATGATGGCATTTGGTATTTCCACCATCTTGTTTGACTATTCAAGACTGTTTGACCAGTCAAGCTCGTTTATTACAATGCTTAACAGCTTCGAGGGTATGAATGCCACCGCCTGTTTCAAGACCTTTGGTACACACTTCCTGTATTCAGGTTGGGTAGGTGCTCGTAATATTTTCTGGCGTAAGAAACTTATTCCTAAATACGGAAGATATAAGTACGGTCTTTACTGCGATGTTATCCCAAAGATTATAATGGTTATTCTCGTTGGTTGGCTTCCTGTTTATAACATCCCTGATGTTGCTACTCGAGTATGGGTTGCAAACCTTCTCTTTGCTACATACAATGTATTCGGATTTGGTAATGTTCTCGAAGAATGTTCAAAGAGAATCAGTCCTAATCTTCAGGAAAGAATTCTTGTTCGTAGCTATCCTGTAAAACTTTCACACATTTTCAATTCAATCCTTGCAATTATCCTTCCTGCAATTGTTGGTATGCTCCGTCATGAATGGGCAGACATCAATTTCTACAGATGGGTTATTCCTGTGACATTCACTATTTCGGCTACCTGCACAATGTTCCTTTCAGGCAGAATAAAGGAAAGAATTCCACAGCCACCAATCGAAGAAAAGGTTCAGATTAAGTTCTGGGACGGTATGCTTGGTGTTCTTAAAAACAAGTATCTGCTTATTAACACAATCGTTGGACTTATTGACTCACTCGGTAATGGTATGTTGCCATTCGCAACAATTCTTTACTTCTACACATTCCGTTTGAGTGGTCTCCCATACTCATTGTTGGTAGCACTTGTTTCATTCGCAGGTACTCCACCTGATTTGTTATCTCCATACTTCCTTAAGAGATTCTCATACAAACAGATTATGATTTTCTACCAGTTAAGCCGTGCAATCGGTAATGCTATTATTGCTATTGCAATGTGGACTCTTGGTGATAATCTTGCACTTTGTGGTACAATCTGTATCGTTGTTCTTTTCTTCATGGAAATGACAAAGACAGTTCCTACAACAGCAGGTCACGATATGGGTGTTCGTATCAGTGACTATCAGATGTACCTTTCAGGTGAGCGTCTTGAAAGCTTCACAGGTATTTTCGGTTGGTTCACAGGACCAATCACATCATTCGTTGGTCTTATCATTCCAATCTTCTTGCTCAGATATGGCTTCAACAGTAACTGGGAAATTCTCTTCTTTGACGGTTCAAGAAGAAATATCGTTGTTGTTCCGATTATCGTTGACGCAATCGGTTTCTTCCTTATGACAATTCCATATCTCTTCTGGGATTACGATAACAAGAAACAGAATCTTGTTATGGAAGTTCTTAAGCGTCGTGCAGAAGTAACTGAAAAGAAAGCACAAGAAGAAGGCAAATCAACTGCCGGTAGTTATAAGGGTTAATGGAGGTGAGTTTTTATGAGTAAAAAAGAAAAGAAAGCAAAGGGTACCGCTTTGCAAGAAGATATCAAGCTTGACATTCCTGAAGACGAAATATGGACTTATCAGGTAGAAGGTCTTGCAGCACCTCATATTAACAAGCCTTACAAACACTATAATCTCAAGAAGGCTATTTTCGTAATCGTAATTGTTATTTCTGTTTCTCTTTCAATGCTTTTCAGTGTTCTTGCACTTCAGAATGAAACCTTTGAATATAAAGAAATAGAAAATGGATACGAATTCTCAAAATTCAGTAACACAGGTTATCTTTATGAGCTTGAAATTGACTATGTTTCTGATATTGAGTATATTCCTGGTAACAATGACCCTGCAACTAACTTTAAGGTTGTTAAGGACGAATCAAAACCTATTAAATCTGTAAGACAATTTACTCTCAACTGTGATGATAAAATCAGAACAATTACAATCGGTCCTGATGTTGAATTTGTTGATGCAAAGGCATTCTATTCATGCTGGGCATTACAGAATATCGAGGTTGATGAAAACAATCCTAACTACTGTGATGTTGACGGTGTTCTTTACAATAAGGATCAAACAGAGCTTCTTTGTTATCCTTGTGACCACGATGAATATCTTCGTCAGAAATACGGTTATGAAAAAGAACTTTACAGAGATGAAGTTACTCCTGAATATGAAAGAGATGTTCAGACATATGTAGTTCCTTCTACAGTTAAGAAACTCGGTGAAATGTGCTTTAACTATGCAAACCTCAGATACATCTATCTTCCTGAAGGTCTTGAAACCATCGAAACACTTGCTGTCTTTAAACTTCACGAGCGTGTTGACCAGTGGAGTACAACACCATCACTCGAAAATGTTTATACATATAAGGGTGAAGCAACAGACTCTCATTTCACATCACAGGATGCACTTGGTGAAGTTTACCTTTCACTTCCTGAAGGACTTAAATTTATCGGTTCTGACGCATTCAGCTACAACCAGAATCTTAAATATGTATATATTCCATCAAGCGTAACCAATATCGGTCACCACGCTTTCTGGGATACATGCTATAAAGAAGACGGTGAACTTAAGGGCGTAACAGAAATGTATGTTGCTTTAAGCGAAGAAGACTTTGCAAAAGCAACAGTTGGTGACGATTGGGTTCCGAAGTATGACTACTTGTTGTTCAAGAAGGCAATCGAAGTAAAATATTCAGTTGAAAGACAACCAATGCCATAAAAGTAAAAAACAAATTAACCTCCACACCACTCGGTGCGGAGGTTTTTTTAACCAAATTACTCGCATACAAATTACAATTTATCGGGATGAACAATTAATTTGGTAAGTCATTCTGAGCGTAGCGAAGAATCTTTCCAACGGCAATATATCAACCAACAGAGATTCTTCGTCACTTCGTTCCTCAGAATGACACTAAACCTCAAGCATCCCGACAAACTCATTTTTATACATTATATTATGTATAAATGTATAAAATATGCAAAATATGTAATAAAAATGCATAAAAACCGTATAATTATTCATTAAATATGTAAAATAGTGCATAAAAATACAAAAAATACTGAAAAATTATGTAAAAACACTTGATTTCATTTAAAAAGTGTGTATAATATATCCCATACTGCAATTTGCACAAATTACAACTCAATTTTTCGGAGGAATATACAATGGAAAAGAAAGATATCAAAAAGGTAGTTTTAGCTTATTCAGGTGGTCTTGATACATCAATCATTATCCCTTGGCTTAAAGAAAATTATAACAACTGTGAAGTTATAGCAGTTTCAGGTGACGTTGGTCAGGGTACTGAACTTGACGGTCTTGAAGAAAAGGCAATCGCAACAGGTGCTTCAAAGCTCTATATTCTCGATTTGAAAGAAGAATATGTTGAAGATTACATCTGGCCTTGCCTTAAAGCAGGTGCTGAATATGAACAGTATCTTTTAGGTACATCTCATGCTCGTCCATGTATCGCAAAGGGTCTTGCTGAAATTGCAATCAAAGAGGGTGCAGATGCAATTTGTCACGGTTGTACAGGTAAGGGTAATGACCAGGTTCGTTTTGAACTTACATTAAAAGCTTTTGCTCCTGAAATGGCAATTATTGCTCCTTGGCGTGAATGGGATATTAAATCTCGTGAAGAAGAAATTGCTTATGCTGAGGCTCATAATATTCCTCTTAAGATTAACCGTGAAACAAACTATTCAAAAGACAAGAATGTTTGGCATCTTTCTCACGAAGGTCTTGACCTTGAGGACCCTGCAAACGAACCAACATATAACAAGCTTGGTTTCCTTGAAATGAGTGTTTCTCCTGAAATGGCTCCTGATGAACCGACTTATGTTACAATTCATTTTGAAAAAGGTGTACCGACAGCTATTGACGGTGTTGAGATGAAAGGCCTTGCAATCGTTGAAAAGCTTAATGAACTCGGTGGTGCTAACGGTATCGGACTTCTTGACATTGTTGAAAACCGTCTTGTTGGTATGAAATCTCGTGGTGTTTATGAAACTCCGGGTGGTGCAATTCTTTACAAGGCTCACGAACTCCTTGAAATGATTTGTCTTGACCGTGATACACAGCACTACAAGAAACTTGTAGCACAGAAATTCGGTGAAGTTGTTTACAACGGTCTCTGGTTCACACCACTTCGTGAAGCTCTTTCAGCTTTCGTTGACGAAACACAGAAGACAGTAACAGGTGATGTTAAGCTCAAGCTCTACAAGGGTAATATCATCAACGCAGGTATCACATCTCCATACTCACTTTATGATGAAAATGTTGCATCATTCGGTGATGACGGCGGTGCATACAACCAGAAGGACTCAGCAGGATTTATTAATCTCTTTGGTCTTTCAATCAAGGTTAAGGCGTTGTTAGATAAGCAAAGAGAAGAAAATAAATAATAAACAGAATAAGGCTCCTCTTGTCAGGGGAGCTGTCACGAAGTGACTGAGGGGTAGTCAGTTTGTTTGTTAGCAATCTCTCCCTCCGTCTTTTGCTACGCAAAATCCACCTCCCTCATCAGATGGAGGCTTTTGTACACCTGTAATTAATTTAAACAAATATCAAGGCCCCCCTTGTCAGGGGTTGATTTCCCCGTTGGGTAAAATGTCCGCTTGTGGACAAAAGGAGCACGCTCGGGGAAGCTGGCTTGGCCTAGGCAAGAATGAGGGGTAGTAAAAATAAAATACAACTTATAAGTAGTAATTTCCTATAAAACGAAAAGAGAAACCGTATGAAAATACGGTTTCTCTACATTAAACGAAATATTTATGCTTTTTGCACCATTTAAAGCATTTTCATTTTTGCCCTTTGTGTTCTGGGCGTTTTTAACATCCCGTTTACTTTTGTGTTACTTTGACGCTCTTTATAGCAAGGTCGCTGTCAATACCCTTAAGATAGAAGTCACTACCCATATGGCCCATATTTTCAAGGTTAATATCGTCAAATGAAACTGTAATTGTTTCCCACTTGCCTGTATTAAGCTTGTCAAAGGTGTACTTGTGTAAATCAAGAGAGTTATGTGTTTCGGGGTCTTCTACCCATACAAAGTAGCCAAGCTCACCCTGACCGCCATCTGCAAAGTATGTGATTTCAATATCTGCCTTTACATTTGACTGTTCTACACCCTTGTAGTTAACACGCATAAAGTTACCGTTTACTATGTTGTAGCCCGCCGTGCCGTCTTTTTCGGTAAGCTTAATTTCGTGATTCATACCAAGGTAGCTTTCTGCGTTACAGGTGTCTGAAAGCTCAACAATTTCCATATAATCAGGCTGATTTACAATGTCAGATACATCAATAACACCGATACCTGCTGATGTGTAGTCACCGTTGTAAACACCAAAGTAAACCTTCTGTCCGTCGGGTGTAAATGCAGGATGTGAATGTGCAACACTGTCGTCACCTGTCTGATTTGTTGTAGCAAGCTTGTATGACTTACCGCTGTGGCAGTCAACAACTACAATGTCAGAGGTTTTGGAAGAGCCATAGCCCGTATCACTTACAATAAATCTGGGATTAACGGGGTTTACACCAAGGTGCAGGTAGCTATAATCGTCATTAATATGACGGCGGTTGTTACCATCCTTGTCAAAGCTCATTACACCGCCCATTGCAATTTTACTGCTGGTTGCCTTGTCAATGTAGAGAAGCTCACCGTCATAACTCCATGTTTCGTGAGAGATAACCTCACCTGTAAGAGTTGAAGTATAATTCTTCTGCTTGAATCTGTTTGTAGCAATACCCGTGTTTGTATCGATTACCCAGTTACGGTCAAGTGTATCACCTTCTACCGCACAGTGGTTAAAGAGGATAAGATTTGGATAAGCCGGGTTCATACCTGTGTTGTATGGAGGTGCATCCTCGAAACCGAAGTAATTATCGGTGTTCCATACACCTGTTTCCATATCAAGCACTGGGAAACGTCTGTTTTTAAGTGTATCATCGTTTTCCATACCACCCATGGTATCTGTCCAGATTACACTGAGATACTTACCGTCATTTGAAACTGTAAGCTGACTACCACCACTTGTCTGTCCTTCGGGAAGTTCACCTGCAATTCTTCTTTCGTAAGTATCGCAATCCATTTCGATGATTCTGCCATCCTTGCTTGAATAAATAAGCTTATTCTGAGGGGTTGTTACTATGGCGTAATAACCTTTACCCTCTGCAATGAAGCGGATAGTATCATCTACTGTGCTGTATTCATATATAGAATAATCCTTACCCTGGAAGTAGAGCTTTCTGCTGTCTGCTGACCAGCACTGTGCGTTGAAATAAGGTTTATATGCAATACTGCCGTGAAGGTCAATGTATGTCATTGTCCTTC
>JAZNZX010000045.1:0-22621 GCA_045595185.1 Candidatus Fimenecus sp.
AAATTATAATTTATCGGGATGATTAACCAAGTGTGTAGGTCATTCTGAGCGTAGCGAAGAATCTCTCGCATTTCATCAGTCACCCTGAGTGAAACGAAGGGTCTGTTAAAATAGGACAGAGATTCTTCGTCACTTCGTTCCTCAGAATGACACTAACCTTAAACATCCCGACAAACTCCAATTTATCATTAAGATAATTGCAAATTTAAACTTCCGAAGAAAAACACTCTTCATATATAGGACGGAAAACGCATTTTGTCCCGGGAAAAGCGGGACGATTTTGTAAAAACGGCAAATTGTTTACAAAAAGTTCATATTTGGTCGATTTTTTCAGGGTTGACATATGCTTTTTTTGGTATATAATAAAAAATAGTTAACCGATTAACTATTAACCGATTAACTAATTTTAAAAAGGTATGTGACAGTATGATTGAAAAGATAAAAAGCATAAACGATGCTTTTCACAGCTACCGTTGTCATCATCGAAGTATTATTGATGCGCGATTTCGTGAAAAGGGACTTTATTTCGGTCAACCACCGATTCTCAAATACTTGAGTGAAAATAAAAATGCAACACAAAAGGAGATTGCAGATTTTCTTCATATTTCTGCACCGTCAGTTGCAACATCACTTAAGAGAATGGAAGAATCAGGACTCTTGGTTCGTGTGGAGAATAAAAAGGACGCAAGAAGAAACAGTATAAAGCTTACCAAAAAAGGTAAAGAGCTTGTGGAATATGCTGACAACCTATTTCTTCGTGTTGATGATGTTGCTTATAGGGGCTTTACACAGGAAGAAATGGATACTCTTGTTGGTTTCCTTGAAAGAATGAATAATAATTTAAAAGCATATGCTCAGGAGGATGAAAATGTTTAAGCTTTTACGATATGCAAAAAAATACATAATTCCTGCAATTATGTCACCTGTCCTTATGATTGGTGAAGTTGTTTTGGAACTTCTGATTCCACTTGTTATGGCTGACATGGTCAACATTGTTCAAAACGGTAGTCGATTAGTTGGTGATAGTTTTATTGATGTTATGCGACAAGGCTTTGTCGAAATCATTGCTATGTTTGGTATTGAAACGGCTGATAGTGGTATGAAGGCTATTTTGTTACTTGGCTTAGAAATGCTTGTCTATGCGCTTGGCTCACTTTTCTGTGGTGCTGTGGCGGCGAGAATGGCTGCAGTTGCAGGTATGGGCTTCGGTGCAACTTTGCGTGAAGAAATTATGGGTAAAATTCAGCAGTTCTCATTCTCAAACATTGACAAATTCTCAACTGCATCTTTGATTACCCGAATCACAACTGATGTTAACTCTGTTCAGAATACATTTGTAATGATGATAAGAATGATGTTCCGTGCTCCTGTTATGCTTGTTGTGGCACTTATAATCACAATTACAATGAGCCCTGAAATTTCAAAGGCATTTGCAGTATCTCTTCCTCTTATTGCACTTATTCTTGTGATTTTTGCACCTATTGCATTAAAGAGATTTAAGAAAATGCTGGAAATGTTTGACGGATTTAACGGTTCGATTCAGGAAAACCTTACTAATATCCGTGTCGTAAAGGCTTTTGTTCGTTCAGGATACGAAAAGAAAAAGTTCAAAAAAGCAAATGATGAGCTTATGGGTGCAGCAATACATGCTGAAAAGCTTATGATTATGGGTATGCCTACATTTACAATCATTATGTATGGCACAGTCCTTGCAATTCTCTATATTGCTGCCAAGGCAATCTCATATGAAACCTTGTTAATCGGTGATTTCTCTGCAATCTTTACATATATTATGCAGATTCTCATTCACTTCCTTATGGTTGTAATGCTTATTGCACAGTTTTTTATGTCACAAGCAAGTGCAAAGCGTATTCTTGAGGTTATTGAAGAAGTTCCGAGTATTCGTGACGGTAAATCAACAACAAGTGTTGTAAAGGACGGTTCAATCGAATTTATGAATGTGTCCTTTAGTTATGACGGTGCTTCACTTCCTACAATCAACAATGCAAGCTTTAAAATCAACAGCGGTGAAATGGTTGGTATTATCGGTGCAACAGGTAGTGCTAAATCAAGCCTTGTACAGCTTATTCCAAGACTTTATGATGTGACAGAAGGTCAGGTCAGAGTTGGTGGCGTAAATGTTAAGGATTACAAAGTTCACGCACTTCGTGACGAAGTCAGTATGGTGCTTCAAAAGAATGTCCTTTTCTCAGGCACAATCGCAGAAAATCTTCGTTGGGGCAATAAGAGCGCAACTGACGAAGAACTTGTCGAAGCTTGTAAAATTGCCGATGCTCATGGATTTATTTCATCATTCCCTGATGGCTACAACACAGATTTAAGTCAGGGTGGCGTTAATGTTTCAGGCGGACAAAAGCAAAGACTTTGTATCGCAAGAGCAATTCTTAAAAAGCCAAAAATTCTTATTCTTGACGACTCAACAAGTGCTGTTGACACATTTACGGACTCAAAAATCCGTGCAGGACTTCGTTCTTGTATTCCTGATACAACAAAAATTATTATCGCACAGAGAATTTCTTCAGTTTCAGATTGTGACAAGATTATTATTCTTGAAGAAGGCAGTATAAACGATATCGGTACACACGAAGAATTACTCGCGCGTAACGAAATTTATAAGGATATTTACGAATCACAGCAAAAGGGCAGTGACGATTTTGATATGGTAGGAGGTGAAGAATAATGGCAGGACCAATGGGAAGACCAATGGGAGGACCACCTGGTGGTGGTAAAAAAGGTATGCACGGACCTGTGCCAAAGCCAAAAAACACAAAAGGCACAATACGCAGACTTTTGAAATATGTATTAGAGCAAAAGGGCTATTTCTTTGGTATGCTGATTTTCGCTGCAATAAGCTCAATTGCAACAGTTTCAGGCTCATTATTCATTCAACCTATTATTGACGATTATCTTACTCCGCTTATCGGTCAAAATTTCCAAGGACCACTTGTGACAGAACTTTTCAAAATGATGGGAATTATGGCTTGTGTTTTCTTTGGTGGTGCTTTGGCTTCATACGGTCAGTCAAAATGCTCTGTATGGCTTACACAGAAAACACTTAACAAGCTTCGTAAGGACTTGTTTGATTCACTTGCAGATTTACCAATCAGCTTTTTCGATTCACGACCAAACGGTGAAATTATGAGCCGTTTCACAAATGACGTTGAAACATTAAGACAGTTTATAAGCCAAGGTCTTACACAGTTTATCTCGTCAGGTGTTATGATTATCGGTTCATTCTGCATTATGCTTTATCTCAGTCCTGTGATGACACTTATTGTTATTGCAATGGTGTTTGTGATGGTGTTCATTACAAAGACTCTCGGTAAAAAGAGTGCATTCTTCTTCAAGAAACAGCAGGAGGAATTAGGTGCTGTAAATGGCTATATTGAAGAAATTATTGAAGGACAAAAGGTAGTTCAGGTCTTTAATCACGAAGAAGAGGTTGTTGCTCATTTCGGTGAAATCAACGAAAATCTTCGTAAAGCTGCAACAAGTGCCAATACATTTGCAAGTATGTTAGGACCTATTATGAATAACCTTTCTCATATAACATACGCGCTTACTGCTGCTGTTGGTGGACTTTTAGCGTTAAAGGGTACAATGTCACCTGGTGAAATCGTTGCGTTCTTACAGTATATCCGTAGCTTTACACAGCCGATTTCAAATATTACACAACAGTTTAATAACGCATTTATGGCTCTTGCAGGTGCTGAAAGAATCTTCGAAATCATTGACCAAAAGCCTGAAATTGACGAAGGTTATGTTGTGCTTGTCAATGCAACAGTTGACGAAAACGGTAACATTCACGAAACAGAAGAACATACAGGCATCTGGGCTTGGAAGCATACTCACGGTGACGGTACTGTGACATATACTCGTCTTGCAGGTGACATTGTGTTTGAAGATGTAACATTTGGTTACACAGACGAAAAAACAGTTCTTCACGATGTGTCACTCTACGCAAAGCCGGGTCAGAAAATCGCTTTTGTCGGCTCAACAGGTGCAGGTAAAACAACAATTACAAATCTTATTAACCGCTTCTATGAAATTCAGGAAGGTAAAATCCGTTATGACGGAATAAATATCAAGAAAATCAAAAAGGATGATTTGCGTCGTTCACTGGGTATTGTTCTTCAGGATACACATTTGTTTACAGGTACTATCGAAGAAAATATCCGATATGGTAACCTTACTGCAACTCGCGAACAGGTTATTGAGGCTGCAAAGCTTGCAAACGCTCATTCCTTCATCACGCATCTTCCTGATGGATATGACACAGTTCTTACAGGTGACGGTTCAAACCTTTCACAAGGTCAACGACAGCTTATTTCAATTGCTCGTGCAGCAGTTGCAGACCCACCTGTGCTTATTCTTGACGAAGCAACAAGCTCAATTGACACGAGAACTGAAAAACTTATTGAGCAGGGTATGGATAAGCTTATGAGTGGCAGAACAGTTTTCGTAATCGCACACAGACTGTCAACCGTACGGAATGCGAATGCAATTATGGTGCTTGAACAGGGCAAAATCATCGAACGAGGTGACCACGATGACTTGATAGACCAAAAGGGTAAGTACTATCAGCTTTATACAGGCAATTTCACAGAAAATTGATTCTTTTTCCGCAATACAAATTATAATTTATCGGGATGATTAAGGCTTAGTGTCATTCTGAGGAACAAAGTGACGAAGAATCTTATATCATCAACAACGAGACCCTTCATTGCGTTCAGGGTGACCGAACCCTACATTCCAACCATATTGGTTATATTTTATAATCGCAACGCAGTTCCATAATTACAAATTCCGAATTACGCATTACGAATTGATTTTCACAAACTCCAATTTGAATACCAAAGAAAAATTAACAGCTCCTCTTATAACACGAGAGGAGCTGTTAGTTTAATAATATATTACATATTTTTAAGTCTTTCGTATTCCTCATCGGTGATTTCAATTACGCCACCGTGCTTGAAACCATAAGGGAAACTGAATAAATTAGGGCAACGGGTAACATTCATATCACCTGGTTTTGATGAAATAAACGGTACATAGCCCATTTTTTCTTTTTCACAACCAAAGAAATCGAAAAGAATACACCATCTTCCGTCAGGTAAAGTGAAGCTTGTTCCTGCTTCATATGAACCCGGCCAATGAACTTCCTTTTCCATATATTCTTCAAATTCTTTGTCGTGCTTGTATGGGCCATAAAGATTATCGGATGTTGCGTGCATATTCATTGACGGATTGTGTGCATTTTTATAAAACATATGGTAAACACCGTCAATTTTGCGGATATGAGTGTCAAGAATTTCATTATCCTTTGTAAAGAAAAGTTTTGGCTTTGAAAAAGTCTCAAAGTCTTTTGTTGTGGAGCAATAAATCGACATATGCTTATAATTATCTTCTGCAACAGTTGAACCCCAATGAATAAGATATTCATCGTTAATTTCGTCATAAAAAACTTCAGGTGCCCACATACAGCCAAAGTCATCGCGACCGAAATGAACAAGCTTTTCTTCGCTGAAATTCACAAGGTCTTTTGTTTTCCACATACGAAGACATTTACTGCCTGTACTATTGATATTTGACCAATCAAGCTGAAGATTTTCGTCATAACGATTTGCAACGCACAAATCAGTTGTAAGAATTACAAAACTGTTGTCGCGAAGTCTTACAATTTCAATATCACGACAGCCCTTTTCACCGAGATTTGCAGTAAGAATAGGATTACCGTCGTTGACCTTTTCCCAATTGAACCCGTCACGACTAATACTGAAATACACCTGTTCACCGTCAGGTGTTATTTTTTCTTTAAAATGTACAAATAAATATGCCATAATATGCTCCTATATTTCAAGAGTGGCGAGTCCGCCTTCGCTTGTTTCACGATATGCAGCGTGAATATCCATACCTGTCTTTTTCATTGTTGTAATAACATTATCAAGTGAAATTTTTCTTGTTTCACTTAAAAAGCTTGCAAGGTTGACTGCATTGATTGCTCGCATAGCAGCAACTGCGTTTCGTTCAATACAAGGAATCTGAACAAGACCGCAAATAGGGTCACAGGTAAGTCCTAAATGATGCTCGATTGCGATTTCGGCAGCGTATTCGATTTTACCTCTTTTAAGGCCGAAAAGTTCACCGAGAGCAGCCGATGCCATAGCACAGGCTGTGCCGATTTCAGCCTGACAGCCACATTCTGCACCTGAAATTGATGCATTTGTCTTAACAAGGTTTCCGATAAGACCGCCTGTTGCAAGAGCTTGTAAAATCTGACGGTCAGTGTAACCGTGCTTTAACTGCATATAGTAAAGAACAGCAGGAAGCACACCTGCAGCACCGCAGGTCGGTGCAGTAACAATCTTGTGACCTGATGCATTCTGCTCACTTACCGCGAAGGCATAGGAACAGACTTCTCTGTTTTCTCTTGTTTCTGCACTTTCACCGATATGCTCCATATTATAGAGATATTTTGCTTTTTTCTGTACATCAAGTCCACCTGGAAGAATACCCTCATCATCAATACCTGTTTCAATGGCATTTTTCATTGTTTTCCAGACTTCTGCAAGGTAATCCCAGATGTATTCACCCTCAACCTCATCAACATATTGCCAAAGACGGTATTTTTTCTCTTTGCAATAATCTTTGATTTCCTTGAAGGTGCTTAAATTATAAACAATTGGTTCTTTTGCTGATGAACTGCCTTCGAATTCAATTCGACCGCCACCAACGCTGAAAACTCGGATAAAATCAGTTTGTTCACCGTTTTTATATGCAAACAATTCCATTGTGTTAGGGTGCTCAATATCTGTTTTGTCAAAATCAAATTCAACCTTACAAGGAACAGGGGATAATGTATTCTCAATTACTGAATCGGTACAATGCCCTTTACCTGTTTTTGCAAGTGAACCGTAAAGAATAGCCTTAAATTCATCAGCATCAGGATTCTTTTTCTTGAAAATTACACAAGCCTTTTCAGGTCCCATAGTATGTGAACTTGATGGGCCACAGCCGATTCTGTAAAGCTGATTTAATGATTCCATACCTTTTGACATAATTACACCTTAACCTTTACAACAACCTTATGACAAGTTCTTGCACCGTCAACTGCAACACCGGGACAATGTAAATCGTTTGGATAAAGCACCATAAAACTGTTTTTAATAAGTGTCAATGGTTCAGTTTTACATTCATAAAACCAAACATCATTCTCCGGTTTTGCTTCTGTTTCAGTCTTTTCACAAGAAATAGGTGCTATACCGATGATTTCTTCTCCGTCAACCATAAACTGAATATCAATATATTTCTTATGTGCTTCGGAAATTGTTTTATCAGGGTCAGTAACATAACGTTGAACCATATAGAAAATGTCATCACCCGAAAGTTCATATCTGCCCAATTCCATTTTTGAAAAATCAGTTTCAGAAAGGAATTTTAAAGCAGTATAAACATTACCTATACCCTCATAATTTTTTATGTTATCCAATGTGTCGAAAATCATTTAAGCTCACCTTTATTTTTTATTCTCAATAAGTTTTTCATATATTCTCTGACAATTGTTATGGTCATTGTATGCAAAGAAATCATCAATTCTTTCACGATACATCTTCTTTAACTGACAGCCGTTTTCCATATACTCAACCATACGATTTACAGTTGAGTCCAAATCGTATTCAACTTCACCGAAACCATCGCGTTCAAAATCAAAATAACCCGGTTTTACAGTATGTTTGCCACCGAAAAAATCCTCAGAGTCAAAATGTGTATAAATAACAGGCTTTCTGAGATATGCAAAATCAAAAACTGCCGAAGAATAGTCGGTGATTACAAGGTCACTTTTTGCATAAATTTCAGCATATGAAATGGATGAATCTGAAAATTCCACATTATCGTTTTTGTCGAAAAGATTTATATGAGGTCTTACGATTGGATGTGGAACAAACACTATTTTGTATCCGCATTTTTTTGCAGTAGAAATAAGCTTGTCGTCATTTATCAATGAATTGAAAAACTGATAATAGTCACTTTCCCGGAAATCATCCACTAAAACCCATTGATTTGTTTTTTTGTTATAGTATTTACTCAGATATTTTCTCCAAGTAGGCATAATGGTAATAACCTTTTCAGACTCATCATAAAGACGGTCAAATCGGGCAAAGCCTGTCAACCAAACCTGCTTTTCTGTGTAATTGTAATCATATTCCAAAATTGAATTGTATTCGTATTTTGAAGCTGTTACAAAACCGGAAATATTTTTATTATATCTGTTAAGCCATCCTGACAAATCGTTCATAGTGATACCGTGCTGTAAAAACACAAAGTGTTTCTTTACGGTTATATCCCTGAAAAAGTTGTGCATTTTATCAAACGGGTCAAAATGAATGTTTTCACCTTGGCTTGAAACGGCATAATCGCATAAAAGGGCATATAATTTATGTTTATATGAAAGCGGCTGAACAGTTGGCCCGATTTTGCTGATGCGTTTATAGTCATCACTTTTACTGTCAATCATAAAAACAGAATTGATTTCAGGATGATTTTTTCGCATATACATAAAGAACGCTTCACCGTTATCACCTGCCATATTAGGACGGTCAGAAATCAACCAAAGTGGTTTGCGTTTGAAAAGCTTACATATATCATAACCTATACGCAAAAAAGCGTGTTTTCTGCTTTCTCCGTATTTTTTGAGAAGCATACGAAGGATAAGGAATGTTTCATATTTAATTTTTCTCTTAAAGGTTGCAGGTAACACGAAAATCTTGTGATTCTTTTCACGAATTATCCATTTTTCTCTTCTGCAATAGCTCTTCTGAATAGTATTTGTTATTGGTGAAAAATATTTGTACGCATGGCGTTTTAAAACAACAGGAACACCGTCAACCTCGATTCCGATATTGAACGCATACAAAACATTCTTTTCAAGAGGTATTTCACAATAAAAGCCTACATTTTCCAATATAACTTCGTCAAGTGAGCTGTTTTGCTTGTTTCGTTCTACCTTTTTGCAATAGTATCGTTTACCGTTTGCTTCAAGGAACATTTTTGTTGTACCGTAATCGACATTGAACTGTGAAACAAAGCCTTCAATTTTAAGAGTTGAATTTTCAACATCAATAAACTCGATATTAACAAGATTTCTTGATACCCTGAAAACCGCATCAGGTGAAAATGTAAAAATAACATCATTACCCTTTACAATTCTTTCGGGCTCTTTTCCGTACTTTAATTTAAGAATACGGATTTTATGCTCTCTGAAAATATTTTTTTCAGCCATAATAATATCATCATCAATATATCGTACGGCATTTTGTATAGCATTAAGATATTCTTCCGATTCATCGTCGGTAAGAACATCATTTGACAATGAGGCGCGTCTGAATCGCCATTTAAGGTCGTACATAAGCACATATTGTATGTATCTTGGCACATAACCTAATTTGGAAATTGCAGTTTCAACAAGTTGACAATGAAAATATTTAAGTACAGGGATATACCATTGTGGCTTTTGTGCACCGCTCTGAATTGCCGATGCCTGACCTGAAACTCTTATACGGTAACGGTAGCAACAGCTTGAAACCAAGCCTAATGTTCTCTTATTCATCATAACCTGATGAATGAAAAGAGCATCTTCAGCATATGCCAATTTAGTGTCGAATCTTATTTCTGATAAGGCTTCATGCTTAATGAATACACTTGCAACGTGCATTTGAATACAATCGGGCTCTTTTTCTAAATCAACAACACGGTTTTCTTTTGTAAACTTGTAATTCAACAAGTGATTGCCGCTTTTTCCTTCAAAATACATCAAAGGAATTGCAACTGCATCGGTTCTGTCATAGTTTTCTTCAAAGAATTTCCAGATTTCACTGAAGGTATTAGAATCAAAATAGTCGTCGGAATCAATAAAGTTTACATACTTGCCTTCAGCCAACTCCAATCCTGCATTACGCGCAGACGAAACACCGCCGTTTTCCTTATGGATAACGGTTATATTGTCAGGGTATTGTTTTGCATATTCGTCACAGATTGCACCACTACCGTCGGGTGAGCCGTCATCGACGAGAATAAGCTGGATATTCTCAATTCCGATATCCTGTTTGATGATGCTCTCTATCGTTTTTGCCACATATGCTTCAACATTGTAAACAGCAGTTATTATAGAAAACTTATATTTATAGCTTGCCATATCCATCTATCCTCTTAAACATTATTTTTCAAATGATGATTTATGGGGGAATTTAGACTCGAAAATATCCACAATTATTTGCTTCTTTTCTTCAAAGTCATCAGTTTTTGCGTTGTCATTAATACATACAATTGAATGTTCAGGCTCTTTTAAATCAGCACAAAGTCGTTTGAAATTCTTTCTCTTTACATGATAACAGAAAGCAAAATCACCACGACGGACATTAAATTTACCGTCTGCCAATTGCCAGTATTTCATGACCCATTGGTTAACGTCACCGTTTTTACGGAATTTGTGACGACAGGTTTCATCAAGTGTTTCAAATTCTTCTGCCCAAACAGTTTCAAAAGTTGACTTTAAGAAGTTATTTGACACGTGCTGGTTGTAAAATCCAGGGAACCAAAGCCAAGGATGAAGCAAAATGTTTTTTGTAACATTTGTATATCCGTTTTTAGGATGATACCATTTTTTCCAATCTCGCTTCATAACTTGCTTTTTCTTGAAATGAGAATTGATAATCACAAGGTCGGCTGCGTGGAAAAAGCCCGCACTGTCTTTGCCAAAATAAATACAGTTTATTGCACCAACATCAAGCGGAAGACCGTCTTTGAAAAAGTCTTCAGGCTTAACAGGCTTGTTAAGGAAAATATCATCATTGAAATATACAAATTGTTCAGCTAACCCTTCAATTCTGTGAAGATTAAGCTCAATTGTATGTGAGCTGAATGTAGGAAGATATTCTTTGGGGATATAGTCCTTATGATTGACAATATTGAGTTTAGGGTTTGTTGTATCAAGCCAAGGTGGTAAATGTCCCCAAGTGACAAAGTGAATCTTATTAACCCAAGGAGCATATTCTTCAACAGCTCTGAACCAATACTGAAGGTTATCCCAATCGCGATAACGAACTTCACTGTTTGAGCTTGTAATAACACTTCCGTCGTACTGTGCCTTTTCTTTTCTCCATTCAGGGTCACTACCGTCAACCCATATCATAACAAAATCTATTGGTTTGTTCATATCAGGTTTCATAAACATCCTCTTTTCACTTTTCAAACGATGATTTTTCAGGGAAATTCTTTTTGAATTTATCAATAACAATCTGTTTCTTTTCTTCAAAATTTTCTGTGTTGATTGTATCGTTTATGCAAATCATTGCGTGAGTTTTCTCGTCTAATTCCTTGCAAAGAGCATTAAACATCTCATTATCAATGTGGTAACATTGTGCAAAGGAAGCATCTCTTACGCTGAATTTGCCTTCTGCCATTTGCCAGTATTTCATAACCCATTGGTTAACATCACTTTTTTTACGGAATTTGTGTAGGCAGGTTTCGTGAAGCGGTTCATAAGCCTTGTCCCACACAGTTTCAAATGTGGATTTTAAAAAGCTGTTCGGAGTATGCTGACAATACATACCCGGAAACCAAGGCCAAGGGAATAAAAGTGCTGTACGAATAACATTTTTAATGCCATTTTTTGGGTTAAACCACTTTTTCCAATCACGCTTCATACAAAGACGTTTATTGAAATTGTCGTTGATAATTTCGATATCTGAACCGTGAAAATGACCTGCACTGTCGTCAGCAAAATAAATACAATGAACTGCTGCCGTGTCACAAGGTAAGCCATCTTTAAAGAAATCTTCAGGTTTAACAGGCTTGTTTAAAAATGTGTCATCATTAAAATACACAAACTGTTCCGAAAGACCTTCAATTCTGTGAAGATTAAGCTCAATTGTATGTGAACTGAATGTAGGAAGATATTCTTCGGGAATATAGTCCTTATGATTTACAATATTAAGCTTCGGGTTTGTTGTATCAAGCCAAAAAGGCAAATGACCCCAGGTCACAAAATGAATTTTGTTAACCCAAGGTGCATATTTTTCCACAGCTCTGAACCAATATTGAAGATTGTCCCAATCACGGTATCTTACTTCACTATTGGCTGTTGTAACAACTGAGCTGTCATATTCTGATTTTTCTTTACGCCACTCAGGGTCGTTACCGTCAACCCATATCATGACAAAATCTATTGGTTTATTATTATTGTCCATACTCATAGCTTATTTCATAAATTCATCATATTTTGGAAGAACTTCTGCAGTTGTTCCATACATCTTCATTTCACCATCATGAATCCAAAGAACATTGTCACAAAGGTTCTTAATTGTTTCTGAACTGTGGGAAACGATAAGTACAGTTCTGTCTTCGTTTGAAATAAGTTCTTTCATTTTAGCATAACTCTTTTTCTTGAATTTAGCATCACCAACAGACAAAACCTCGTCAATGAGCATAATATCTGTTTCAAGAATTGCAGTAATTGAAAATGCAAGTTTTGAGTACATACCACTTGAGTATGACTTAACAGGACGGTCGATGAATTTACCCAATTCGGAAAATTCAATTATTTCTTCAATTTTTTCTTCAATCTGATTTCTTGAAAAGCCTAAAAGCATACCTGATAGGTAAATGTTTTCACGACCTGTAAGGGAATTCTGGAAACCGACACCAATTGAAAGAAGTGAAATTGAGTTGCCGTGAAGGTCGATTTCGCCTTCGTCAGGTGAGAAAATACCTGCGATAGCACGAAGGAGAGTTGACTTACCACTACCGTTTTTACCCACAATACCTAAAATCTGACCTTTCGGAACTTCAAAGGAAACACCTTTCACAGCCTCAAAATATTCGGTTTTAGTAAATTTGTTAGGTGACATCAATGCTCTGAAAAATGACACCTTGTTAAGCATACGGTATCTGATTTTTACATCTTTTACTGAAATTGCAGCATTTGACATTCTATTCACCTCTTATATAACCTTAACATAACTGTTTTCGTGCTTATAAATAATTCTTGTACCGATTGCAGAAATTAAAATTCCCACAACTGCCCATACTGCAAGAGCGATATAGTGTGGTTCACCGTTATAGAGAAGAACATTTCTCATATCGGTCATAATAAGTGCAATAGGGTTGCAGTTTATAAGAATATTACCAATCAATTCACTTTTTGGAAGAATTCTTGTTTCGATTGAGAAGAAAATACCTGAAAGGTAAAAACCAAGCTGAAGAACAACTGTGATTACATTGAGCAAGTCCTCAACAAATACACCAAAGTGAGTAATGATTGTTGTACAAGCATAAGTGATTATGAAAAGTAAAAGGAAAAGAGGAATAATCCATAAAACCTTCCAGGAAATAGGAACACGATAGAAAATCATAAACACAGCTGTAAGAGCGAATGAAATGAACATCTTTATACCGAAAACACCGATTTTACCGAATATGAAAACGAATTTTGGAATATAAACCTTTGTTACGATACTCTTTTTGCCCTGAATAAGCTTAACACCTGATTTAACAGTTTTACTGAAAAATTGCCATGTGTTAAGACCGATGAAAACGAACACAGGAAAATATGGCTCTTTACTGTTAAAAACAAAAACAGCAACAAAGGAATAAACAAGCATATAAAGCAACGGGTCAAGAATCCACCAGAGCCAACTGAGAAATGAACCGGCAACTTCTGCCTTTAAATCCGATTGAACTGAATAAACGGTGTAGTTCCAGAATTTTTTAGTATCATTAAAAAATCGTTTCATATGACAATCTCACTTTCGTAGAGTTTCTCTATACAGATAATTCATTATACCACCTTATGCCAATATTTTCAAGAGTCGTAACTATATTGTAAACACAAATATAAATTATAATTTGTCGGGATGAACAACCAATTCAATAGGTCATTCTGAGCGTAGCGAAGAATCTCTCGCATTTCATCAGTCACCCTGAGTGAAACGAAGGGCCTGTTAAAATAGGACAGAGATTCTTCGTCACTTCGTTCCTCAGAATGACACTAACCTTAAACATCCCTACAAACTCCAACTTGAATATCAAAACCAAACATTTACCCTTGTAATGCAAATAGAACTTCTTTTTGCTTGTTTTTTTCTCAACATATTTGTTGGTTTTTGTTTCTTTTATAATCTTAATGGCAAATTTTGTAACAAAGTGCACAAATGCCTGCAATGAAATTTGTTACAGAATTGAACATTTTGTGCAAAAATCACTTGAAATCGCTTTTTTGTAGTGATAAAATATATCTGTATAGTTATGTTTAAAAATTGTGAGGTGAAGAAAATGACAGAATCTCAAAATAATTTTGAGGCTCAGGTTCCTGTGTATCTGTTTCACCAAGGGAACAACGCTCGCGCATATGAATATATGGGGGCACATCGTGTTGACGATGATACGGTTGTTTTCAGGACTTGGGCACCAAACGCAGTAGCTGTCAGCGTTTGCGGTGATTTCAATAATTGGAATGATACTGCAAATATGGCTGAAAGAATTACTGCAGGCGGAATTTGGGAAGCTTATGTCAAGGGTGTAAAGGTGTACGACTCATATAAGTTGTGCATTACAACTGCTGACGGCAGAAAGCTTATGAAAAGTGACCCTTACGGTTATCATATGGAAACTCGTCCTGACAATGCCACAAAGTATTACGAGCTTGGTTCATACAAGTGGACTGACCAGAAGTGGGAAAAGGCAAAACGAGAAAAAGCACAGTATGACAGACCTGTGAATATCTATGAGGTTCATTTCGGTTCTTGGAAACAGTATGAAGACGGTAATTTCTATTCATATCGTAAAATGGCAGAGGAGCTTATTCCTTATGTAAAGGAAATGGGATACACTCACATTGAGTTTATGCCGCTTACCGAATATCCGTTTGACGGTTCATGGGGCTATCAGGTTACAGGATATTTCGCAGCAACATCAAGATACGGAACACCTGACGATTTGATGTATCTTATTGATATGTGTCATAAAAATGAAATCGGTGTCATTCTCGACTGGGTACCTGCTCATTTCCCGAAGGATGCCAACGGACTTTACGAGTTTGACGGAACTGCTTGTTATGAATATGCAGATATAAGAAAAGGCGAGCACCTTGAATGGGGTACAAAGGTCTTTGACTTCGGCAGAAACGAGGTTCAGTCCTTCCTTATTTCAAGTGCTATGTTCTGGCTTGATAAGTACCATATTGACGGACTTCGTGTTGATGCAGTTGCTTCAATGCTTTATCTTGACTACGGTCGTGACGATGGTCATTGGATTGCAAACAAAGACGGTGGCAACGAAAATCTTGAAACAATAGATTTCCTTAACAAACTCAGTATGAATGTGTTCCGTGACTATCATGGTAGCCTTCTTATAGCCGAAGAAAGTACAGCGTGGCCAATGGTTACAAAGCCTGTATTTATGGGTGGCCTTGGCTTCAATTACAAGTGGAATATGGGTTGGATGAATGATATTCTTCGTTATTTCTCAACAGACCCACTTTACAGAAAAGGCAATCACGGTTGTATCACATTCTCATTCTTCTACGCATTTTCAGAGAATTTCATATTGCCGATTTCACATGATGAGGTTGTTCACGGAAAGTGTTCACTTATAAATAAGATGCCCGGTACTTATGAAGAAAAGTTTGCAGGTGTTCGTGCCTTTATGGGATATATGATGGCTCATCCCGGCAAAAAGCTTATGTTTATGGGTAGTGAGTTCGGTCAGTTTATTGAGTGGAACTACAAGCAGGGTCTTGATTGGTTGTTGCTTGATTATGATGCACATAAACAGTTGCAGACATATTTTAAGGAAATCAATCATTTCTATAAAGATAATGCTCCACTTTGGCAGGTTGACCATTCTTGGGAAGGCTTCTCTTGGATTTCAGCCGACGACAACGACAATTCAGTAATTTCGTTCAGACGAATTGACGAAAAGGGTAAGGAGATTATTGCAGTTTGCAACTTTACTCCTGTTGCTCGTGATAATTACCGAATCGGTGTTCCGTATAAGGGAAATTACAAAATTGTGTTTAATTCTGATGACTTGAAATTCGGTGGCACAGGAAAAGCACAACCCGAAAAAATCAAAGCAGAAAAAACAGGTATGCACGGATTCGAGCAGAGTATTGCTATTGATTTACCACCAATGTCAACAATCTATCTTAAGAAAACAAGATAGAATTATATAACAAACAAACCTAAATAGGAGGAATAAATATGGCAAGAAAACAAGAATGTATTGCAATGCTTCTTGCAGGCGGTCAGGGAAGCCGTCTTGGAATTCTTACAAAGAACATTGCTAAACCTGCCGTACCATACGGAGGTAAATACAGAATTATCGACTTCCCACTTTCAAACTGTGTAAACTCAGGTATTTCTACCGTTGGTGTTTTAACACAGTATCAGCCACTTGAACTCAACGACTATATCGGTAATGGTCAGGCTTGGGACCTTGACCGTGCTAACGGTGGTGTTCATATCTTGTCACCTTATCAGCAGATTAAGGGTACAGAATGGTATAAGGGCACTGCAAACGCAATTTATCAGAATATTAACTTCATCGACCGTTATGACCCTGAATATGTTGTAATTCTTTCAGGTGACCATATCTATAAGATGGACTATAACAAGATGCTTGAATATCATAAGGAAAAGGGTGCATCCTGTACAATCGCAATGCTTGAGGTTTCTTGGGAAGAAGCAAGTCGTTTCGGTCTTATGATTCTCAATGACGACAACTCAATCAGCGAGTTTGAAGAAAAGCCGAAGAACCCGAGAAGTAACAAGGCTTCAATGGGTGTTTACGTATTTACTTGGAGCAAGCTTCGTCAATACCTTATTGATGACGAGGCTGACCCTGAATCTTCTAATGACTTCGGTAAAAATGTTATTCCGAAGATGCACGCTGACGGTGAACCGATGTATGCTTATCTTTTCGACGGATATTGGAAGGATGTTGGTACAATCGACAGCCTTTGGGAAGCAAATCTTGACTTACTTAATCCGAAAGTTCCGCTTGATTTATCAGATACAAGCTGGAAAATCTATGCAAAAACTCCTGTTGCACCGCCACATTATGTTTCAGCAGATGCAACAGTACAGAATTCAATGGTTTCAGAAGGCTCAAGAGTTTTCGGTAATGTTGACTATTCAATCCTTTTCAATAATGTTACTGTTGAAGAAGGTGCAGAGGTTAAATATTCAATCGTTATGCCGGGCACAGTAATCAAAAAAGGTGCAGTTGTTCAGTATTCAATTGTTGCTGAAAATGCAGTTATTGAATCAGGTGCAGTAGTAGGGGCAAGTCCAGAGGATTGCATAAATCGTGACGATTGGGGCGTTGCAGTTGTCGGTGCAGGCGTTACAATCGGTGAAGGTCAGGCAGTTGCACCAAAAACACAGGTCAGCGAAGATGTAAAGGGGGCAAATTAAGATGACAGGTAAGAATATAGTTGGTATTATCTTCTCAAACGCTTATGATGAATGTATCAGTGAGCTTACAGGTATCCGTACAATGGGTTCTGTTCCGTTTGCTTGTCGTTACCGTCTTATTGACTTTACTCTTTCAAATATGGTAAACGCAGGTATCGAAAAGGTTGGTGTTCTCACAAAGAGCAACTATCAGTCACTTATGGACCATGTGGGTACAGGTAAGCCTTGGGACTTATCCCGTAAAAATGACGGTCTTTTCATTCTTCCTCCGTTCTCAACTAACGAAACAGGCGGAAACCGTGACAAGCTCACATCATTAAAGGGCATCATGGGCTTCATCAGCCGTGCAGACGAAGAATATGTTCTTCTTTCTGACTGTAATATGGTTTTCAACCTTGATGTTGAGGCTCTTATGGATTACCATACAGCAAAAAATGCAGATATGACAATCGTTTATAAAAACGGCAAGGTTCCTGCTCTTAAGGATATGATTGTTCTTGATATGAATGCTGACGGCAAGGCAGAAAAGGTTACACTTTCTCCTGTAACAGACGAAAATGTAAACTTCTCACTTAATGTAATCCTTATGAAAAAGGCACTTCTTGAAAGACTCATTAACGATGCAATCAGCCTTAATCACAAGGATTTCGAAACTGACCTTGTTCAGGGTAATGTTGATAAGTTCAACATTTACGGATTTGAAGCAACAGGCTATTCAGCGGTTATTGAATCAATGGAAAGCTATTTCAAGACAAATATGGAGCTTCTCAATATGGCGAACTGTGACGACCTCTTTAATGCAGACAGACCTGTTTATACAAAGGTTCGCGACGATATGCCTGCAATTTACGGTCTTGGCTCAAGTGTTAAGAATTCACTTATTGCTGATGGTTGTATCATTGACGGTACAGTTGAAAACTCAATCCTTTTCCGTGGTGTTCGGGTTGAAAAGGGTGCAGTTGTTAAGAATTCAATCGTTATGCAGGACGGTTTTGTTGCACAGAACGCATCACTCAACTGCGTTGTAGTTGACAAGAGCGTTGTAATTACACCTAACAAGACACTCTCAGGCGCAGAAAGTTACCCAGTTTATATTGGTAAGGAGATAGTAATCTAATGAAAGTTTTATACGTTTCAAGTGAGGCACTTCCGTTTAAAGCGAGTGGTGGTCTTGGTGATGTGGCAGGCAGTTTGCCACAGGCACTTCGCAAAAGACTTATCGGTGCTCGTGTTGTAATGCCTCTTTATGACACAATCAGTCAGGAACTTAAGGATACAATGAAATTTGTGACAAGCATTTCAGTTCCTGTTGCATGGAGAAGACAGTATTGTGGTGTTTTTGAAGCAAAAGCAGGTGGCGTAATTTACTATCTTCTCGACAATCAGTATTATTTCAAGCGTGACGGTCTTTATGGCTATTATGACGATGCAGAACGCTTTGCATTCTTTGCTCGCGCTGTTCTTGAAATCATTCCACATATTGATTTCAAGCCTGACATCATCCATTGTAACGACTGGCAGTCAGCATTGACTCCTGTTTATTACAATACACTTTATGCTACAAGACCGGGTTATGAAAACATCAAAACAGTTTTCACAATTCACAACATTCAGTATCAGGGCACATATGGTATGGACCTTCTCGGTGATGTTGTGGGTCTTCCTGAAAGTGCAGCATCACTTCTCGAATATGACGGTGACTGCAATTTTATGAAAGGCGCTATTGAATGTGCTGACAGAGTTACAACAGTTTCTCCATCATATGCAAACGAAATTCTCGACCCTTGGTATTCACATGGTCTTGACCCGATTCTTAATCAGCGTTCATGGAAATTAAGTGGTATTCTCAACGGTATCGACACAATTCTTTATAACCCTGAAACTGATAAGGATATTGAGGTTAATTACACAGCAGAGGATTTTGAGAATAAGAAAAAGGTCAACAAGGCAAAGCTTCAGGAATATTTCAGTCTTCCTGTAAAAGAGGATGTACCAATGATTGGTATGGTTACTCGTCTTGTTGGTCACAAAGGTCTTGACCTTGTTAAAGCAGTTCTTGAGGAATTGCTCGCAACAACTGATGTTCAGTTTGTAGTACTTGGTTCTGGTGAATGGCAGTACGAAAGCTTCTTTAAGGAAATGGCTGACAAATATCCTGACAAAATGGGACTTAAAATCGGCTTTATCCCATCACTTTCAAAGAAGATTTATGCAGGTTGTGACTTGTTCTTAATGCCTTCTAAGAGTGAACCTTGTGGACTTTCACAGATGATTTCACTTCGTTACGGTACTATTCCTATTGTCCGTGAAACAGGTGGTCTTCGCGACAGTATCAAGGATTCAGGCGACAACGAGGGCAACGGCTTCACATTCTCAACATATAACGCACACGATATGCTCTACACAATCAGACGAGCAATCGAGGGTTACAGCAACAAGGAAGGCTGGAACATTCTTGTTAAACGAGCAATGGAATGTGACAACAGTTGGGGCAAATCAGCAAACGAATATATCCGACTTTATAAGGAAATACTTAAAAACTAATAGTTTATAAACAGATATGCACCCTAAAAGCGTCAAACCTTTAGGGTGCATATTTTTGTTGCATTTATTAAGTTATTAAATTATTTTTTCAACAATTTCTATATTACCGATTTCACCATTTGCATATTCACTATTTTGGTAATAAGGTTGTGAATTGACATTTACTGTTGCACCGTTCGGCACATACAAAACAGTTTTCATATTCTGTGGGATAGTAAGGTCGATAACAAAATTTCCTGAAATCTTTTCATATTCAAGAGTAATTATGCCTTTTACACTTGGAACAGTACAACTCATACTGTCAGATAGTGTGTATTGAGGGTCGATTTTAACGCTTTCATAGCCTGTTTCAAGTGGAGTAATACCTGCAAAATGCTTGCTCATTATAACAAGAGGTCCACCACTCCAAGCGTGGTTTTTAGTACCACGCCAAGCATCCCAGAATTCCCAAAGCGTTGAATAATCTGCACTTACCATATCAGCATATCGGTCTTTAATTCTGTCGTATGCAGATTTGTATTCACCCATTTTGCAAAGAGCCTCAAGAACATAATATTCCATATACGGACTCGCATTTTGTGTTGTTGTAAGCACATTTTTGATGGTGTTATATTGCTCTTTTTCTGCAAGTCCCGACAAAACGGCAAGTGCATTGGCCCTGTCGTCAGGCTTTTTCACATCTTCACTCTTATAACCGTCTTTTGTCCAAAGTGACTTATAGCCTTTTTCAATAGCAGATTTTCTTTCGGTAATAAACGAGATGTCCTGATTATTTTCTAAAATCTTTGCCATTTCTTCAATGGTAGAAAGAGCGTAGTAATACCAAGAATTTTCGATAACTGTCATATCTGCCTTGTCGCCCCAGTCAGGCCAATCCCATGAGCCACTACGATGAACAACAAGGTTGTTTTCGCCCATTTCCCAGAGTTTCAGGTAATCAAGTGTAGGTGTATAAATCTTTTCAATAAAAGCTTTGTCACCTGTGTATTCATAGTAAGTAAGGAAACCTACAATACCTGCAAGCTGTTGAACAGGAAGCTCAAAATAGTCTTCACTAATTGGCACAACTGTCTGTAATACATTCGTGTCGTCAGTATGAGAAATCATAGCTTCAACGCCTTTTTGATAGAGCAGATATGAATTACTGTCCATTGAGTACATTGTCATAACCATTTCGCTTGTAACATCGCCCCACCATTGTGCCCTTTCTCTGTCAGGACAATCCATAAAATTATCACGCATGGTAACATAGAGCGTACGCAAGGACTTTTGCCACAAGGTGTTCATAAATTCATCATCACAGGTGAAGTTGCCACAGAATTCGCTGTCATATCCCGTTTCGCGATATTTAAGGGATATAACTGTAACACCCTTTGGTATGTCATAGGTGATATGTTCACCGTTAACCCAACCTAAAGACTCAAATTCCTGCTCACCATCCTTGGTTATGTAAGTTGTTGAAACTGCACCGATTGCAGTGTTTTCAGTTGTGATATGAATTTTCTTACCTGCAGGGGCAACGATTTTAAGATATGTGGTAACCTGTGCGTTGTATGGAACATCTACTGTGACTCTTTCACCTAAAAGATTTTTTACAGTATAGTTTTCGTAATCCTTTGAATTTTCATAATCCTTAAGACCGAAATCTTTAAGCATCGGTATTCCTCTTGGATAAAGTTCGCCATATACACCTTCACCACCGTCAGCATATTCAGTCGCATTTTCCCAGGATGAAAAATCAAAATCACTACCAAGCCAATCGCCCATATCATTTCTTGCATCATAATAAATGCTGAATTCAGGAAGTCTGTAATTAGGCTGATAAAGGGGACTATCAATGTAGGATTCGTGCTTCTTGACCTTCCAGCTATTATCGGAAATAATGGTAATATCATCATTTTTAGCCTCAAAAATAAAACCACCTTGACCACTACTGCTATATGAATAGTTTTTTTGGTCGCCCCAGAACCATACCAAAGCACAAATTGAGTTTTCACCCTCGTTAAGGTATGGTGCAATATCAATACTGTCATAATATCCGCCATTTTCGTCAGGACCTCGTTTAACATTACCCTCAAAAACGACGGTTTCTCCGTTTATGTAAAGCCAATATTTTGAGTCGGCAGAAATGTCGGCAATAAGCTCTTGCGGGACACTATCAAGAGTTACTTTTTTATTAAAACACATCCAAGCGTTGTTTTCTGTAAGGTTTTCCTTGTCCCAAATCCATTTAGCCATCCAATCGCCCTTTTTTTCTGTGGAAATTACTTGATATTCGGGGATACTGTCGGAAATCTCATAATCATTCTCAAAGGGTTCTCCCGAATAACTCATAACTAAAAGTGGTGAAAAGTATGAAAAAACAACCATTATAACCACTAAAAGGCAGGATATAATTATCTGTAAAATCTTCATAGTAACCTCCTTGAAATGAACTGTTGTTGATAAATTGGAGTTTATTGGAATGATATGAAATTAAAATAGTAACAAAAACCTTGTAGGGGTCATTCACGAATGACCCGTTCCAAAGCGTGTTGGCAACCTTATTCGGGCGATTCGTGAATCGCCCCTACACGGTGTTCTGT
>JAZNZX010000046.1:0-44043 GCA_045595185.1 Candidatus Fimenecus sp.
AAAAACAAACAACCGCACGAGAGCGGTTGCTTGAAATAGTAATGCGATGTCAAACTTCTATGCCGACTTTTAGTCGGCAAGCCAGTAGGCGGCCCTTATAGGGCCTGTGCAAACCACCAGTTCAACTGGTGGTTATGATTATGTATTCAATTTGCAAATTATAATTTGTCGGGATGATTAACTAAGTGGGTAGGTCATTCTGAGCGTAGCGAAGAATCTCTCGCATTTCATCAGTCACCCTGAGTGAAACGAAGGGTCTATTAAAATAGGACAGAGATTCTTCGTCACTTCGTTCCTCAGAATGACACAGACATTCAAACATCCCGACAAACTCCCAATTTGTGTAACTTACTCAAATATCTTCAAATCAAAATTTTCTGCCACAATCTGTCCACCGTCAAAGTTTGGATGGATTTTGTCTCTACCCAAAAGCTCTTTTCGTGAGCAATTCGGCTTGTTTTTATCAATACAATAGCTTGCCTGGTCATAGACCATATCAAAGCAATACTTATTTTCTATAAGCATTTTATTATATTTAAGCACCATTGCTTCTTTTTCAGGTCGTGAGTCAGCGGCAAGACCGAAATGAAGAACATTCATAGCGATAAACTTTTTACCACATTGATGAGTTCTGTCAGATAAGCTTTTTACTGCATTTAACATTTCTTCGGGAGTTGACTTTTCACTTTTTGGTGCCATAATTGTACCCGGTTGAAGAAAGTCGTTTGTGCCAAGTGCAAAAATCACATATTCAGCATCGTTAAATCTTAAAACATCATTGTCAAATCTCTTAATTCCGCTTATACCAAAAAGACCGGGACAGGGGAATCGTTTACCGAAATCCCTTAATGTTCTGTTACCCATAATTGAACGGTTAATTACTGCATATCTGCCTTTATATTGTTCGCGAATTCTCTTTTCAAAGGCATTTGTCCAAAAGCCCTGCTGTGTAATCGAATCACCGAACATAACAATGGATTTAGCATTTTCGTTGTTCAAAAGTTCAATTGTGTTAATAAGTGGAATAGGCTTGTGAAAACCCATACCAAGAACAACTGCTGCCACTTTTCGTACAGTATCTCTTGGTCTTGGCTGATTTTGAGCATAAGGAATTTTTGTGTAGTCACCCTTGACAGTAATCAAATCTACATTGTTAAGAAGATTACCGCTACAAAGCTTGCCTTTTACAACGTAAATGCTGACACAAAAATATTCGTCAACGCCGATTTCCAAATCAACAGGGTCAGTTGTAACCATCTCGTTTTCACCGATTACAAAGGACTCTTTTGAATTAACCGTAACTGTTTTATAAAGACCACCGATGTATGTACCGTTTTTATCGCACTTTGCAACGGTTATACCACCGATTTTAACAGGAGTTTTAGCAGGATTATTACAAAGCTCAAGTCGGATTTTACTTCCGCTTATGGCTGACGAAACAACCATTCTGTAAGTCTTTTTGCAGGATGGATAATAAAAATGTGAAAGTGCAGCGTGAGCCTGACCCCATACCTGTACCCATTTTTCACTCATAACGACACCTCTTATCCCAATATATGCTTGTCAAGAATCTTGATTTCAGGCTTTTTCATACCTATTGTTTCAAGAACAACAATTTCGTTTTCTTCTTTCAAAAGACAACCCGGAAGATAGAGTGATTTCTGTGGGCCAACGCTCCAATAACGACCAAGGTTAAAGCCGTTTATCCATACATAACCCTTGTCAAATCCGTCAAGGTGAACAAAACAATCAGCCTGTGAGTCTGCCTTGAATGTGCCCTTATAGAACATTGCACCGTTGTCTTTATTAAAGCTTTCAGCAGGCTTGTATGTAAGTTTCTCGATATTATCAAGAGGAAGAGTCCATACATCGTAACCCATCTGACGCTGTGTTGCGATGAAAATGTCAGAAAAGCCTTTTTTGTCAATCATGTTTTCACCGTAATTTACACGACCCATAGTGTCAACAAGAAGACCGATTTTCTTTTCACCGTCAACGGCACCGATATAAACCGTTTCAGTATCGCTGTTATTTTTTGTAACCTTTTTGAAAATTGAACCAAGAGAAAGTCTGCCTGATTTTGTGTAAACGGTTCTGTCAATGAATTTCTTGTATTTATCGTCAACATACACAAAGCCAAAATCGTGAACATTTCTAATCATCAACGGAATAGGTGAGTAGTGACCCTTTATTACAGTTTCGTAATAAATCATACCGAAATTCTGACCGAAGTATTCCATACTTTCAGGCACAGGAACACGATGCTTTTCACCGATTACATGGAGATTTTCAAAAAGACTTGCAGATTCCGTAAGTTTCACAGTACCGATGCTCTGAAGCTTTGGTGACGGTGGTAATTCCTTCATAGTGAGTCCTTGATGCTTATGTAAAAGCTCTCTGACAGCGTGATATGCAGGTGTATAGTCACCGTATTCATTAAGCAAAGCACAGTAGTCATAGCTTGTGATTGTAGGCTCATAAGGGCAGGCAGGATTGTGGTTTGCACCTGCAGTAAATCCAAAGTTAGTGCCACCGTGGAACATATAGAAATTGAAGCTTGCACCACAATCTAAAAATTCCTGAACCTCTTTAACAACAGATGCAGGCTTTCTTGTATGATGCTTATCTCGCCAATGGTCAAACCAACCACACCAGAATTCACCGCACATATTAGGCCCGTCATTAGGGAAATCCTTAAGCACATTAAAGGCAGTTTTAGCGCGGGAGCCAAAGTTAAGAACCTTATAAATATGTGGTAACGAGCCACCTGAAAGCATATTTTTCCAGCTTCCATCAGATGTGAAAAGTGGAACATCAATACCACAGTCACGAGTAAGCTTTTCAACGAAAAGAAGATAGTCCTTGTCATTACCGTATGAACCGTATTCGTTTTCCACCTGCATAGCGATAATGTTACCACCGTTAGACATTAAAAGTGGCTTGAGTCTGCCTAAAAGCTCCTTGTAATAACGTTCAATACAAGCAAGAAAATCAGGATACATACAACGAATCTGCATATTCTTATCTTTTAAAAGCCAAGCAGGAAGTCCGCCGAAATCCCATTCAGCACAGATGTATGGACCTGGTCGCACAATACAGTAAAGACCCACTTTTTGCGCAGTTTTTACGAATCTTTCAATGTCAAGAATACCGTCAAAATGAAATTCACCGGGTTTTGGTTCGTGAAGATTCCAACAGGTGTATGTCTCAACTGTGTTGAACCCTGCAAGCTTTAACTTTGTAAGACGGTCTTCCCAATATTCAGGCATAGTACGGAAATAGTGCATAGCACCTGAATAAATCTTAATCGGCTTACCATCCATATAAAATTCCTTGTTTTTAATTTCAAACATATGTATATTCTCCTTTTTTAAGGGGATTGTTAGTTAATTTGCTCATTCTGAGCGTAGCGAAGAATCTCTGTTCTGTTTTAACAGACCCTTCGTTTCACTCAGGGTGACCAAGACTTTGTCTTTATTTATATTTCCAACGTATCCGCATACTCCTGAATCATATCGAGAATCAACTGCTCGTTTTCATCAAAAACCTTGTCACATTCAGAAATTTTATTCTCAGTTTCTTCGTTTTCCTCATTCACAAGGATAACATAATGTGAATATGCAGTTTTAAGGTTTTCACAAAGAACAGGTGGCAACAAACTGCCGATTTTTTCAACAGCCTTTTCCACTTCACCGCAAAAGGCAATGTTTATAAAAAATCTTGTGTGACCTTCCTTTTTGATTTCCTTGTAATAGGTCATAAGAGTGTTGTATGGTTCAGGCACTTTTTCAAGTCGCCACAATTCCCACAAATACTCTAATTTTAACTGTTCATCAGTCATCGGCTCTTTTTTCTTGAATATATCAAATAATCTCATAATTTACATCCTTTCAACGAATAAGTCTATATCTGTTACTTTTTTAATCTTTTAAAGAACCCTTTTTCAGGGTTTTTATAGGCAAATCTATTCTTTTTGTTACATCCGTTTATATAAGTTAGGAATTCGAATTTTTTCCGTGCTGTATCGGCTTCATCAAGTTTTTTGTCAATTTCTTCAAACGGAATATAGTCCTGTGGGTCATATTCAAATATGTATTTCGTGCTTGTCATCTGGTTGTGAGCGTTAGTTTCCTTGTCTGTCCAAGTGTGAACGCAAGGATGGTCCCAAAAAACATTCTCTTTGATTTTCTTTACAGGATTACCTGCCCACGAGGAGTTAAGCATAATCTTTTTACCGGCAACAACACTCATAGCACCTATTATGCTGCCTGAATGGATTTGTGTGCCTTTAAGAAGCATTGCTCCCTGACCTATCCACACATGGTCTCCGATATAAACGCTTTTTGATGGGTTGATTCGATATTTTGTCTGTGTATCATATACCAAATGAGGGTCAGCAGTTCTTGCCCAAATTCCGAATGAAAATAAAACATCATCGCCAACAAGCATATGTTTTTGTTCTGACAGACTTATATTCAATACTCCGTTAAAGTAAGCATTTTTGCCAAAATAAAGGGCACTATTGTTGTGAATACTAAGGTTGATTTTGTATTCATGTGAGTTTTCGCAAAGGAAAACAATGGAATTGTCTGCTCTGAAATTAATTGTGGTATTAACCAAACGCACATTTTTATCACAAAATAAAATGTTGTTTTTACCATAAAAATTTATTGTCGAATTCACCATAACCGGTGGTGTACCAATGAAGGTGTTACCATTTTCTAAAGAACCAAGGTTTTCCGAGCTGTTAATTGCTTGCATATTTATTCTCCTTACGCGATATTTTTGTATTTATAGAAGTAATATGATATAAGTCTCGTTTCCGTAAGGAAACATATCGAGTGCGTAAGCACATATCGAAACCGTTAGGATATATCGCAAATCTTTTTAAAGATTTATATCGCATGTCGTTTGAGCAAAACGACACACTCGACATGGTCTGTATGCGGAAACATATCAACAGGCTGAATTTTCTTCACCTTGTATCCGTTTTTACTTAAATACATCAAATCTCTTGCCAATGTTTCAGTGTTACAGCTTACATAAACCACTTTTTCAGGATTGAGCTTTACAAGTGATGACAAAAACGGAATATCACTACCGGCACGAGCAGGGTCCATAATAACTGCGTCAATCTGCTCATTGTTGTTTGCCAAATCAACCATAAATTTTCCTGCATCAGCAGGGAAAAACTTAATATTCTGGATGCCATTGAGTTTTGCATTTTCTTTGGCATCTTTTACAGCATCCTTGTTGATTTCTACACCTAAAACGCTCTTGACATTTTTACTTGCGATAAGTCCGATTGTACCCGTGCCACAGTAAGCGTCAATAATTCTTTCTGTGCCCTTGAAATCGGCATATTCAAGTGCTTTGTTGTAAAGAATTTCGGTCTGCACAGGGTTAATTTGGTAAAATGCTTTTGGTGAAATACGAAATTTAAGTCCGCAAAGCTCCTCTGTGATTTTACCGTCACCATAAAGGACTTCGCTCTTATCACCTAACACCATACTTGTGAATTTGTTGTTCACATTTTGCACAATTGTTGTGATTTCAGGGTGCCTACCCACAAGTGCATTGATAAATGAACGCTTTGACGGGAATTGTGGTGTAGCAGTAACCAGCACAACCATAACCTCGCCACTTTTAAAAGCAGTTTTTACAAGCACATGTCGTAAAAATCCCTGACGAGTAACTTCATCATAAGGCTTGATTTTAAAGCTCTTTAAAAGTTTCTTGACGGTATTAGCAATTTCATCAGCCTTTGGGTCGGTAAGCATACAACGCTCAATATCAACGATTTTGTGAGTCGATGACTGATAAACACCTGCAACAGTTTGTCCGTTTCGACCACGACCGAAAGCATATTGTGCCTTGTTGCGATAATTATACGGATTTTCCATTCCAATAATTTCTTCAACATGACAAAATCTGCCTAAAAGTCGGATAACCTTTACCTGCTTATGTCTTAATTGTTCTTCGTATGAAAGATTTAGTAATTGACATCCACCACACTTTTTAGCATGAGGACAAATTTTAAGTTTGTTGTTCATAAAATACCTGCGTTAAATAATGAATAATGAATGATGAATAGTGAATAATTTCGGAACTGCGTTGCAATCATATTTGCCTCAAAAGAGGTGAATAGTTAACTGCATTGGTACAACTTCACTTGCCGCAAGGCAAACTTAGTTGATTTTTCTACCATTTTTAATTTCAATCTTACCAAAGAAAGGAACTTTAATATACCCGGTAAAAGTATCACCGTGAATTTCTACACAAACATCAACATTCATTTTCCCCATAAGGTCGATTTCTGCTTTGCCTGAAAGCTGATTACCGTTTTCTTTAATATCATAAACTCTGAAATTGGGAAGTTTTTTCAAAGAGGGGACAGTAACGGAAAAATCATATTCACCGTTATTGTCGGTAATTTCCACAATGGCATTACCACTAATCATTGAAGTTTCAATATCGCCTGTCCATTTTCCTAATCCAATCATTTTTAATACCCCTGAAAAATTTCTTTATTTATACAATTTTATCATTTTATGAGGGTAATGTAAAGGGCGAAAAACATTGAAAAAGTATATGTTTTTCAACACATTCCATTGACATTGGTCAACAAGAGGAGTAAAATAATAAGATAGTATCAAATAAATAATTATGGGGTGTCCTTGTGAAGAATTTTTTCACTTATTCAAGAATTCAAAAGACTATTATGGTTCTCATTGACTTCTTGTTTGTAAATGGCGCGTACTTGGCTTCCATATATCTTCATTATCTTGATTATTCTGTAATGCCAAAAGAGATTGTGGATATGATGCTTGTGAGAATGCCTTATGTAACAGTGGTTTATATAAGCGTTTTTGCTCTTGCAAAACTATATGCAAACTTATGGCGATATATGGGCTTTCTTGAACTGACAAAGACTGTAATCGGTGCTGGTGTCAGTACAATCATATGTTTCCTTATTGACTATATCTGTATGAAATCAGGGGAATTGTTCGGTATCGGTTGTCTTCCGCTTATTGCGTATATCGACTCATTTTTGTTTATAACATTTCTTTGTGTTGGTGTTAGGACAGGCTATAAGTCTTTTAGGGCAATGCGTTCTAATTTACAAAGAAGAAGCGGTACAGCAAATAAGAATATTATGATTATCGGTGCAGGTAATATGGGTAACACCATTCTTTACGAAATGAGCCTTTCGGGATATAAATTCGGTTCTCCTGTATGTATCGTTGACGATGACCCTGCAAAACAGAAATTGCGTATAAGAAATATCCCTGTTGCAGGAAAGCCTGAGGATATTCCACGACTTGTATCACAGTATGATGTAAATGAAATCATATTCTGTATTACTATTATTTCACCTGAAAGAAAGCGTGAAATTCTCGATATTGCAATGTCAACAGGTTGTTCACTTAAATTAGCACCTAATGTTGCTGAATTCGGTGGATTTAATAAATCATTTACCGACAAAATCCGTAAGGTTGATGTTCTTGACCTTCTTTCTCGTCCTGAAATTAAATTGAATGCAGATGTTTGCAAATATGTCACAAATGAAACGGTTCTTGTTACAGGTGGCGGCGGTTCAATCGGTAGTGAGCTTTGTCGTCAGATAGCAAGGTATAATCCTGCTAAAATTGTCATTTTTGATATTTACGAAAATAACGCTTTTACACTTAAAAATTCTCTTGACAGACAATATTGCGGTGCACCACAGATTGAAATTCGCATAGGCTCTGTCAGGGATATGAAACGACTACGCGAGATTTTTGATGAGTTTAATCCGTCATCAGTTTTTCACGCAGCAGCACATAAGCATGTTCCTCTTATGGAGGACAGTCCGTATGAAGCTGTTAAGAATAACATTCTCGGTACATATAATACAGCCTATTGTGCAAATGAATATGGCGTGAAGAATTTTGTTCTTCTTTCAACCGATAAGGCTGTTAACCCTACAAATGTAATGGGTGCAACAAAGCGAGTTTGCGAAATCGTTGTTCAGCATTTCAGTAAAATTTCAAAGGGTACAAAGTTCGCAGCTGTACGATTCGGTAATGTTCTTGGATCTAACGGAAGTGTTATTCCGATTTTTAAGGAGCAGATTGAAAACGGTGGCCCTGTTACGGTTACACATCCTGATATTACACGATATTTTATGACAATTCCTGAAGCAAGTCAGCTTGTTGTACAGGCAGGTGGTCTTGCAAAGGGTGGCGAAATTTTCGTTCTTGATATGGGCGAGCCTGTCAAGATTGTCACATTGGCTGAAAATCTCATTAAGCTTTCAGGCTTTGAACCGTATAAAGATATTGATATTCAGTTTACAGGTCTTCGTCCCGGTGAAAAGCTTTATGAGGAGCTTTCTCTTGAGGAAGAACTTGATGAGCGTAAGAAAACAGGTAATGATAAGATTTTTGTTACAAAGCCACTTGAAATTGACGACGAAATGCTTGAAAATGAAATAAAGGCTATTGGTGAATTAAAGCCTGATGAGGTTCGTTCATTCTTAAAACGCCTTGTTCCGAATTACAAGCCACAATAATTTACATACTATATTTTTTACATAATTGGAGATGTTTTCAAATGGAAATCAGAATTGAAAAAACAACAACACCAAAGGCAAAGCCTGACTGGAAAAATTTAGGCTTCGGTCACATTTTTACTGACCATATGTTTATTATGGACTATGATGAAGGTCAGGGTTGGCACGACGCAAGAGTTGTACCGTATCAGCCTGTTGTTCTTGACCCATCAGCACTTGTTTTCCACTATGCTCAGGAATGTTTTGAAGGCCTTAAGGCTTATCGTTGTGCAGACGGTAGTGTTAATCTTTTCCGTCCTGACAAAAATGCTGAAAGAATGCAGTCAACTCACGACAGACTCTGTATCCCACAGATTCCTGTTGCTGACTTTGTAGATGCAGTTAAAGCACTTGTTTCAGTTGATAAGGATTGGGTACCGTCAGAGCCTGACACAAGCCTTTATATCAGACCTTTCACAATTGCTACTGAACCAATTCTTGGTGTTAAGGCATCAGCAAAATATCAGTTCATTATTATCTGTTCACCATCAGGTGCTTACTATGCAGAAGGTCTTAACCCTGTTAAGATTTATGTTGAGGAAGAATTTGTTCGTGCTTGCCCGGGTGGTACAGGTGCTATTAAGTGTGGCGGTAACTACGCAGCATCTATGGCAGCAGGTGAAAAGGCTCATAAGCTTGGCTATTCACAGGTTCTCTGGCTTGACGGTGTTGAAAGAAAGTATGTTGAAGAAGTTGGTGCTATGAACATTATGTTCAAGATGGATGGCGAAATTTATACAGCAGCAACATCAGGTACAGTTCTTCCTGGTATCACAAGAATGAGCTGTATCGAAGTTCTTAAGAGCTGGGGATACAAAGTAAACGAAGGCAAACTCGCTATAGATACAGTTATGGATGCAGGCAGAAACGGTACTCTTGAAGAAGTATTCGGCACAGGTACTGCAGCGGTTATTTCTCCTGTCGGTTCACTTCGTTACAAGGATGATGTGGTTGAAATCAACAGCTTCGCAATCGGTGAACTTACACAGAAGCTTTACGATACACTTACAGGCATCCAGTACGGTAAATTAGAGGATACATACGGCTGGACAATCAAGGTTGACTAATTGAATAATTAAAACAAACAAAAATAAGGACAGACTACACCACATTGTAGCTTGTCCTTTTTCATTTTATCAAAGCTTTAACAAAGTGAAAATTCTGAAATCTATTTATCTTTTGTTTCTCGTCATTTTATTGAATATGTGTTTATTTTTATATTTGGCTATTGTGTTTTGCATCAAATTTAGATTATAATGGAGCAGTAAGAAAATTTGTATGAAGGAGATTTTGTTATGAAAAAATTTATTGCGGTTATTCTTGCAATAACATTGATGTTTTCCTGCTTGTCAATGATTTCCTTTGCTGTCAGCGGTGATGTTCCTGCTGATATTATTGAAATGTCAAGTCAGGTCGCAGTTGAGCTTGAGCAAGAAGGCATTGTACTTCTTAAAAATGAAGATAATGTGCTTCCTATTGGTGACAAAAAGGTGAATATTTTCGGTGCAGGTTCTGTTGTACCGTTTTTAGGTGGTGCAGGTTCAGGTGCTATTACAACCGAAGACCCTGTCACATTATATGAAGCGCTTGATGAAAATAACATCAACTACAACAAAGAGCTTCGTGAACTTTACGAAAAAGAATGTAGTGACAACGAAACACCGAAAACAAGCAATACTGTTGTGAACAATCTTCTTCAGCTTGTTCTTGCAGGTAATTCACTTGAAGAAATGGCTTGTGAAAAGCTTACTGACGATATTATGAAAAATGCAGTTGCATTTTCCGATACTGCTATTATCGTAATCAGCCGTACAAGTAGAGAAACTGCGGACCTTCCTATTGATGTTCTTCGTCTTTCTGAAGAAGAACAAAAGCTTGTTGAAAAGGTTACATCTTCGTTCGAAAATGTTGTTGTGCTTTTCAATACAGGTAATGTTATGGAAATGGGTTGGCTTGAAGAATATGAAAGCATCAAGGCTGCTGCTATGATTTGGATTCCGGGTGAATTTGGTATGAGAGCTGTTGCACAGATGCTTACAGGCGAGGTTAATCCGTCAGGCAGACTTACCGATACTGTTGCATACAGCATTGAGGACCATCCGTCAACAGAATGTTTCGGTACATATGAATATGATGGTGGCGGATACTATGTTGAATACCTTGAGGGTATTTATGTAGGTTACCGTTATTTTGAAACATTTGCAAAAGACAAGGTACAGTATCCTTTCGGCTATGGTCTTTCATACACAACATTCACAAAAGAACTTGTTTCATATAACGTTGGTGACGAAACAATTACAGCCAGCGTTAAAGTTACAAACACAGGTGATGTGGCTGGTAAAGAAACGGTACAGATTTATTATTCTGCACCATACACAAAGGGTGGCATTGAAAAGAGTGCTATCTGCCTTGGTGGTTATGGTAAAACTGCTTTACTCCAGCCAAACGAAAGTGAAACAGTTAAAGTAGAAGTAAAAATCAGCGATATGATGTCATATGACAAGGATAATCTTGAAGCATGGATTTTAGAAAAAGGCGATTATGAAATTATCCTTGGTGAAAATGTAAGAGAACACATTGATTCATTCACATACACAGTTGAAAAAGATGTTATTGTGAAAGAAGATAGCGTTTCAGGAAATGAAATCAAGAATCTTTTCGACTTTGCATATTCAGGTTTTACAATTCTTTCAAGAAATGATATTGAAAATACATATCCGATTGCGAGACAGCTTACAGCAACAGAAGATATTTTAAATCCTGACGAACTTCCTGAACCAATCACAGAAGGTGAAGCACCAAAAACAGGTGTTGAATATGAAGAAACTATTATGCTTCAGGATGTCTATGAAAATCCGGGACTTATGGATGCTTTCCTTGACCAATTGACAGTGTATGAGATGATTACTCTCGTTGCGCACAGTGGTTACGAAACTCAGGGAATTGACAGACTTGGTGTTCCAAAGACTTATGACAATGACGGTCCTTCATGCGTTAAGGGTGCTCACGGTCAGACATATTTTGATTGTGGTACTGCTTATCCTTGTGCTACTGCAATCGCTTGTACTTGGAATGATGACCTTGCATTTGAAATGGGCAAGAGTGCAGGTGTTGAAGCAGATGCTATGGACACAGACATCTGGTATGCACCGGGTGCAAATCTTCACAGAAACCCTATGGGTGGCAGAAATTTTGAATATTTTTCAGAAGACCCGCTTGTTGCAGGCAGAATGTCCGCAGGTATTGTTGCAGGTGCAAAATCTGAAGGGCTTGTTACCACAATCAAGCACTTTGTCCTCAATGAGCAGGAATCTCATCGTAACGGTATTTTCACTTGGGCTGACGAACAGACTTTGCGTGAACTTTATCTCAAAGCCTTTGAAATTCCTGTAAAAGAAGGTGGTTCAGACGGTATTATGTCTGCTTATAACAGACTTGGTACTGATTGGTGTGGTGGCTGTTCAGAGCTTCTTAATGACCTTTTAAGAACTGAATGGGGTTACGCGGGATATGTGATTTCTGACTATTCAAGTAATATGACAGGTACAGGTTATATGAGTCCTGTTGTTGCTGTTTATAACGGAAATGACACAATGCTCACAGGTCTTTGGCTTCTTAGTATGCCGTCACACATTATTGAAATGCAAAAGGCATACAAAAATGACCCGATTGGTTTCGGTACTGCACTTCGTGAGGCTTGTCGTAACATTATGATTGTAAAAATGAAAACAAAGGCTTTCCTTGAACCAAGCGAAGATGCCCCTTATCTTACAGACCTGATTATCAAACCTGAAGATTGGGAATGGACAGAACCACAAATTATTTCCACCATAAAATATGTTGTAAGTAATGTTGTAAATACTGTAATCCTTGTTGTAAGAATTATTATGTAAAATATTTTGGACGGTAGCGTGAACTACCGTCCATTTTCTATTTGTTAGTATTTATATAATCTGTTTTTTGTTAAACTCACTATAAAATCAAAAGAGCTAACAGCCCCAAAATCTGTTAGCTCAAAATTACAACGCTTGTTGATTATTCCCACTCTATTGTGCCGATTGGCTTTGGAGTAAGGTCGTAGAGTACACGGTTGATACCGTCAACCTCGTGTGTAATTCTGTCTGTAATCTTGTGAAGTACTGCGTACGGAATTTCTTCGATAGTGGCACTCATAGCGTCTGTTGTATTGACAGCTCTGATAATTGCAGGCCAGCCTTCGTATCTGCTTTCGTCCTTAACGCCAACGCTCTTAATGTCAGGAACAGCGATAAAGTACTGCCATACCTTTTCGTTAAGTCCGCAGTTGTCAAATTCTTCACGAAGAATTGCATCTGCTTCACGGAGAGCATGGAGTCTGTCACGAGTGATTGCACCAAGGCAACGAACACCAAGACCGGGGCCAGGAAATGGCTGACGATAAACCATAGCGTGTGGAAGACCAAGTGCTTCACCAACTACACGAACTTCGTCTTTAAAGAGAAGCTTGATTGGTTCAACAAGTGAGAATTTAAGGTCTTCAGGAAGTCCGCCAACATTGTGATGAGATTTAACAGCCTTTTTACCCTCTGCCTGCTTAAAGCTTTCAAGAATGTCAGGATAGATTGTACCCTGTGCAAGGAATTCAATTCCTTCAAGCTTTCTTGCTTCATCAGCAAAAACATTGATAAATTCAGCACCGATGATTTTTCTCTTGCTTTCCGGGTCACTTACTCCTGAAAGAAGGTCAAGAAAACGGTCGGTAGCATCAATATAAACAAGGTTTGCATCAAGCTCCTTGCCGAAAACCTCAATAACATTTTCGCTTTCGTTCTTTCTCATAAGACCGTGATTAACGTGAACACAAACTAACTGTTTGCCGATAGCCTTGATGAGAAGTGCAGCAACAACTGATGAGTCAACACCGCCTGAAAGTGCGAGAAGAACTTTTTTGTCGCCAACTTGTTCGCGTACAGCCTTAACCTGCTCGTCAATAAAAGCATCGGCTAACGCTTTGGTGGTAATTCTTTCCATTGTTTCGGGTCTAACATTACAATCCATTTTGAATTCCTCCATTTTTATGTAAATTTATTTTTTATAAATTGATAGGCGAAAAGGCAGAACCTTTTCGCCATTTTGATTTAGTCTGTATAGTTATCAAAATATCCCTGAACAAGAATAATCGGAGTACCCTTGTCGCCTGAACCACTTGTAAGGTCACAGAGTGAACCAATAAGGTCAGTAAGCTGACGAGGAGTAGTACCCTGTGAAGCCATGTTGCCTACAAGGTTATCCTGCTTTGCCTTAATGCTCTTTGAAATAGCTTCTTTGAGTTCTTCACCTGAAAGACCTTTAAAGTCGTTATCAGCAAGATATTTAAGCTTTAATTCGTTCGGAGTACCGATAAGACCTGCAGTATGAGCAGGGGAAACAACAGGGTCAGCAAGTTCCCAGATTTTACCCTGTGGGTCCTTGAATGCACCGTCACCGTAAACCATTACTTCAATGTGCTTGCCTGTTCTCTTCATAAATTCAGCCTGAATATCCTCAACAAGTCCCTGACATTCTCTTGGGAAAAGCTTGATTGTATCTTCAGTTGATTTATTTGAACCGAGAAGACCGTATTTTTCGTTACAGCCACTACCGTTTACAGGGGCATTGAGAATATCGTCAAGACCACAAACAACCTTAGCACCTGCAGCCTTTAAGATTCTCTTTGTTCTTGCTCTTGTGTGAATATCGCAAGTAAGAATACAGTCGGTATAGTTGAGAATTGTTTTTGGCTGATTTGCAAAGATAATTTCAGCCTCAGCACCTGCTTCCTTAATAATATCTGAATAGTATGCTACATAGTCAACACCTGTGAATTCGTGCTTGTTTTCACCAAAAAGTTCTCTGTATTTCACTTCGTCAAGAACATCTGAATAAGGGTTGATTCCTGCTTCGTCAATCTGGTCATAAGTCACGAGAGAGTTACCAACTTCGTCACTTGGATAGCTGAGCATAAGAACAACTTTCTTTGCACCCTTTGCAATACCGCGAAGGCAGATTGCAAAACGGTTTCTTGACAAAATAGGGAAAATAACACCAATTGTTTCGCCACCGAGCTTAGCCTTAACATCGTTAGCAATATCATCAACTGACGCATAGTTACCCTGTGCACGAGCAACGATTGATTCTGTGAGAGAAACAACGTCTCTGTCACGCATTTCGAATCCTTCGCTTTCTGCTGCTTCAAGTACGCTTGTTACAGTAATATCAACAAGGTTATCACCCTGTCTGATAATAGGGCAACGGATACCTCTTGAAACAGTACCGACTTTTCTTTCCATATATATCTCTCCAATATAAAAAATACGAAAGTTAATTTCAATAATAGGGTAAAACAAAGCCCATTTCACCACATATTGAAAATTACAAACTATTATATAATAGTTTTACCTATAAAGTCAATGAAAACATAAAATTATACTTACAAAATTTGCCATAAAATAACCATATATTTTTGTGCATTTTTTCAAAGTTGTGCTATCACAAAAAGTTATTGAATACGGTGTTGAAAATAATTAACAAAAAAGGAAAAATCTGTCTTAAAAGTAGTTTTTTATATACTATATTATAATTGACTTTTGTATGCTACGGGAGTATAATATCATAAATATACTATAATGTTATTAGTATGTGCATTTATGCTCGTTTTTACGAAAAAACTGTTTGGGAGATTGGTGAAGTATGTATAAAACCGTAAAAAGAGTGCTTGATTTTGTAATCGCTCTGGGTGCCTTATTGGTCTTGTGGCCCGTTATGTTAATCGTTGCAATTGTTGTAAAAGCAACATCACCTGGACCTGCAATTTTTGTTCAGCAAAGAGTGGGTAAAGACGGTAAGGTTTATGATATGTACAAATTCCGTTCAATGTGTGTTGGTGCTGAACAGCAGGAAGGTGGAGTTTTCTGTACAAAAGGTGACGCAAGAGTAACACCTGTGGGAAAATTTATTCGTGCCACAAGCCTTGATGAATTACCACAGCTTATCAACATTTTAAAAGGTGAAATGTCCTTAATAGGACCTCGTCCTGTGCTTACATATTATCCGAAATATTGGAACGAATATACAACTGAAGAATTGAAAAGATTTGATGTTTTACCGGGTGTTACAGGTTGGGCAGCAGTACACGGAAGAAAAACAAATACGGTTGAAGCACGATTTGCCTATGACAACTACTATGTCGACAATCTTTCATTTGCACTTGATGTGAAAATTTTCTTTATGACAATCAAATCTGTTTTAACTAACGAAGGCAACGAGGATGACGGTTCAGCCGAAGTTGTAACAACAGAAAAAACTGATTCTGAATGAAGGTGAAGACCTATGCAAAAAGTACAAATCAAAAAAACTGACCTTAATGTTTCGGCTCTTTGTATGGGCGGATGTCCTCTTGGGGGATACGGTTGGGGCGATGTTTCACGACAGGAGCTTATAAATGCAGTCCGTGTTGCAGTTGATAACGGAATAAACTTTTTTGATACTGCCGATACATATGGACTTGGTGAAAGCGAAAGAACATTGTCAGAGGCTCTCGGTTCGGATTTATATAACGCTGTAATCACAACAAAATTCGGTGTAAGGGTTGAGAACGGAAAAACCTTTTATGATAACAGTCGTGAATATATTTTCAAGGCTGTTGAAGGTAGTCTTAAAAGACTCAATAGAGATTACATTGACTTATATCAGGTACATTACAGAGATAATAAAACACCACTTTCTGATGTGGCAGAAAGTCTTGAAATATTAAAACGACAAGGCAAAATAAGATATTATGGTTTATCAAATATTCATACAGAAGATATGGAAGAATTGAAACAATTCAAGGAAAATCCCTTTGTTTCATTTCAGGATGAATATAGTCTTGCGTGTCGTAAGAATGAAAAGGATATGTTCTGTTTCCGTGACGAGTTTAATATGACTCCATTTACTTGGGGCAGTTTAGGACAAGGAATTTTAAGTGGTAAATACGATAAGAACTGTAAATTTGAAGCAAATGACCGTCGTTCAAGAGATATTTATGTTAATTTCCACGGTGAAAAACTTTTAAAGAATTTAGAGATTGTTGAAGTCCTTAAAGAGATAGCAAATGAAACGGGAAAATCAGTTTCATCCGTTGCAATCCGTTGGATTTTAGACTACTTGAATGATTCTGTTGTAATTGTTGGTGCAAAGTCACCGAAACAGGTTTTACAGAATGCAGAATCACTTTCATTTAAATTGACTGATGAACAAATTACACGATTAGAAAATATTTCCAAGGAGTAATAACCTATGAAAAGCGAACAATTAGCGTGGCTTATTAAGCGTCATGGTATTGAAATGACACATATTTCCCATGGTAGTCATATCGGCTCGATATTGTCTGTGGCAGATATTGTTGCAGTTCTTTATAATGATGTGGCAAATATTACACCTGAAAATTTAAAAGACGAAAACAGAGACAGAATAGTGCTGAGTAAAGGCCATGCAGGTGCAGCGATTTATGCGGCATTGGCTGAAAAAGGCTTCTTCCCTGTGGAAGAATTAAAAACTCATTATGCTGACGGTAGCCGACTTTCAGGTCATGTTTCACATAAGGGTATTCCGGGTGTTGAAATTTCAACAGGCTCATTGGGACACGGTGCTTGTATGGCTTGCGGTATTGCTCTTAATGCAAAGCTTGAAAATATGCCGTATTATACATACGCAATCGTTGGTGACGGTGAATGTGACGAGGGTTCAATCTGGGAAATGGCTTTGTTTGCAAACCATTTCAAGCTTAATCAGTTTGTTGTAATTGTTGACCATAACAAAATGCAGAGCCTTGACTACTGTGAAAACACCTTGGCACTTTCACCGTTTGCAGAAAAATGGAAAGCATTCGGTTGGAATGTTTATGATATTGACGGTCATAACCACGATGAACTACGCAACGCATTGAATGATGCGAAAAAATCTCAGGACAAGCCAACTGTTATTATTGCGAATACAGTCAAGGGTAATAGCATTTCCTTTATGGAAAACGATATTCTTTGGCACTATCGTTTCCCACATGAAGGTGAAGAATACGACGGTGCATTAAAGGAATTATACGAAATAATGCCTGAAGGCGTTGTTGACCCTTACCAAGCAGACAAGGAGGCAACAAAATGAGAGATACATTTGTTAAAACCTTACTTGAAATAGCAAAAAAAGATAAAAGAGTTTATATAGTTACAGGTGACCTTGGTTTTGGTGTTTTAAGACCGTTCTGGGAAGAGCTACCAGACCAGATTATAAACGCAGGTATTGCAGAGCAGAATATGACATCTATCGCGGCAGGTCTTGCGTTACAGGGTAAGATTGTATATACATATTCAATCGGTAATTTTCCTACACTTCGTTGCATTGAACAGATTCGTAACGACTGTGCATATCACGATGCGAATGTTAAGGTTGTCTGTGTTGGCGGTGGCTTTGTTTACGGTTCACTCGGTATGAGTCATCACGCAACTGAAGATATTGCTATGATGCGTTCATTACCTAATGTGACGGTTGTAGCCCCGGGTGATTTGGTTGAGGCCGCTTGTGCTACAAAGGCTATTTATGAAACTCCGGGTACTTGCTATTTAAGACTCGGCAGAGGCGGAGAAAAACAAATCCACGAAAGTATTGACGATTTCCGAATCGGTAAAGCAATCAAAATACAAGACGGTGAAAAAATTGCAGTATTCTCAACAGGTGCTATTTTTGACGAGGTTGATGAGGCTTGTAAGGCTCTTTCAGAAGAAGGAATTGTACCAACTGTCTATACATTCCCGACAGTAAAGCCTATTGATAAAGAAGTAATTCTTCAATGTGCATCAGAATATGATGCAATCATCACAGTTGAAGAACATAATCTTAGTGGTGGCTTTGGCTCAGCAGTTGCCGAAGTTTTGGCAGAAGATACGAGCGTTAAGGCAAAGCTTGTAAGAGTGGCACTTGATGACAGATATTCATGTATCGTTGGCAGTCAGAAGTATTTAAGACAGCAGTACTCAATCGACTCAAAAGCAATAATAGAAAAAGTGAAAGAAAATTATACAAAATGAAAAAGATTTTAATTCTGGCAAATGATGTTACAACCATTGTTCAGTTCCGTACAGAGCTTGTAAAGGCACTTGTGGATGCAGGAAATGAAGTTCTTGTGAGTATCCCGAAAAGTGAAAGAAATCACGAAATAACTGACCTTGGTGCAAGAGTAATTGAAACATCATCATCAAGACACGGAACAAATCCGTTAGAGGACTTTAAACTGTTTTTAAGTTATATAAAACTTTTAAAAGAGCATAAGCCTGATGTGGTTCTTACATATACGGTAAAACCAAACTCCTATGGTGGTATGGCTTGCAGTCTTCTCAATATTCCATACATTTCAAATGTAACGGGACTCGGTGTAATTGAGGATGAAGGCTTATTACAGAAAATAATGCTGATGCTCTATAAAATTGGTTGCAGAAAAGCAAAATGCGTATTTTTTCAGAACAAGTCAAACCTTGAATTTTTTAAGAACAAAAAAATTGTTGGTGAAAATGTAGTTCTTTTACCGGGCTCAGGTGTCAATACTGAAAAATTCTCATATATGGAATACCCGCAGAGCGAAAAAACAAATATAGTTTTTGTGGGACGAATTATTAAGGATAAAGGTGTGTTTGAACTATCGGAAGTTGCAAAACAGTACCTTGATAATAAAAATGTTCAGTTCACAATCGTCGGTGATGTGGAATATGGTTCCGAAAATCCATTTTCAAGCCTTTCTAATGTGAAGTGTGTAGGTTTCCATAGGGATGTTCGACCATTTTTACAGGATGCACACGCTGTTATTCTTCCTTCATATCACGAGGGTATGGCGAATGTACTTTTGGAAGGTGCAGCGTCAGGACGACCGATTTTAGCATCTTTAATTCCCGGATGTCAGGAAACCTTTGACGAGGGTGAAACAGGCTTCGGATTTACGGTAAAAGATGCCGAAAGCACAAAGTGTGCAGTTGATAAATTCCTTTCATTGTCACAAAAACAAAAATGTGAAATGGGCAAAAAAGGAAGAATTAAAATGGAAAGTCAGTTTGACAGAAAAATTGTAATCCAAAAATATTTTGATTTAATAAATAAGTAAGAAAGCGTGATATAAATGTTTTCAAATCTCTATGAAAAAATAGTAAATGGTGAAGAAAAAATTTCACTTGTTGGTCTTGGCTATGTTGGTATGCCAATCGCAGTTGCATTCTCAAAGAAAGTAAAGGTTGTCGGCTTTGACCTTAATACAAAAAAGATTGAGCTTTACAAAAACGGAATTGACCCTACAAACGAGGTTGGTGACGATGCTATTAAAGCTTGTACAGTTGAATTTACTGCTGACGAAACAAAGCTTCGCGAAGCAAAATTCCATATTGTTGCAGTACCGACACCTGTAAATGATGACCATACACCTGATTTGTCACCTGTTGAGGGTGCGTCAACTATCGTTGGTCGTAATCTTACAAAAGGCTCAATTGTTGTTTATGAATCAACAGTTTATCCGGGCGTTACAGAAGACATATGTATTCCTATTCTTGAAAAGGAATCAGGTCTTAAATGTGGTGTTGACTTCAAAATCGGTTATTCACCTGAAAGAATTAATCCCGGTGATAAGGTGCATAGACTCGAAACCATCGTTAAAATCGTTTCAGGTATGGACGAAGAATCACTTGACCAGATTGCAAAGGTTTATGAGCTCGTTGTTGAGGCAGGTGTTCACAGAGCAGAAAGCATTAAAGTTGCAGAGGCTGCAAAGGTGATTGAAAACAGTCAGCGTGACATAAATATTGCTTTTATGAACGAGCTTTCAATTATTTTCAATAAAATGGGTATTGATACACAGTCAGTTCTCAAGGCAGCAGGGACAAAATGGAATTTCCTTAAATTCTTCCCTGGTCTTGTTGGTGGACATTGTATCGGTGTTGACCCGTACTATCTTACATATAAGGCAGAACAGTTAGGCTATCATAGTCAGATTATCCTTTCAGGACGAAGAATTAACGACGATATGGGCAAATATGTTGCCGAAAGTATCGTAAAAAATCTTATTAAAGCAGATGTTGCAATTAAAACTGCAAAGGTTGCAATTCTTGGTTTCACATTCAAGGAAAATTGTCCTGATACACGAAATACAAAGATTATTGACATCTATAATGAACTCAAAGAATATGGCATTACTGCAACAGTTGCTGACCCTTGTGCAGATTCTGATGAAGCAAAGCACCTTTACGGTATGGAATTTGTTGATATGAACACAATTACAGGTTGTGATGCAGTAATCCTTGCAGTTGCTCACGAACAGTTCAAGACTCTTACACAGGCTGATTTTGATAAGATGTTCAAAGCAGGGGATAACTCAAAGAAAGTTCTTGCTGATATTAAAGGTCTTCTTGATCGTAAGGAATACGAAACAGCAGGATATAATTACTGGAGATTATAATTATGGGCTACAAACATTTAAAATTTCCTGAAAATTCAGTGTTTCTCGTAACAGGTGCAGCAGGTTTTATCGGCTCAAACCTTTGCGAAGCAATACTTAATATGGGATATAAGGTAAAAGCACTTGATGACCTTTCAACAGGAAAACAAGCAAATATTGATATGTTTCTTGACAACCCAAACTATACATTTATAAAAGGGGATATTAAAGACCTTGATACTTGTATGAAGGCTTGTGAGGGTGTAGATTATGTGCTTAATCAGGCTGCTTGGGGTAGTGTCCCTCGTTCAATCGAAATGCCTTTGTTTTATTGCAAAAACAACATTGAAGGCACACTTAATATGATGGAAGCAGCACGACAGAATGGTGTCAAGAAATTCGTTTATGCGTCAAGCTCATCAGTTTATGGTGATGAGCCAAATCTTCCAAAATATGAGGGCAGAGAAGGTAACCTTCTTTCACCTTATGCACTTACAAAGCGTTGTGACGAGGAATATGGCAAGCTCTACACTAAACTTTACGGACTTGATACATACGGAATGAGATATTTCAATGTTTTCGGTCGTCGTCAGGACCCTGACGGTGCATATGCTGCTGTTATTCCGAAGTTTTTAAAACAACTTCTTAACGGTGAAACACCTACAATTAACGGCGACGGTAAACAAAGTCGTGACTTTACATATATCGACAATGTAATCGAGGCAAATCTTAAATCTTGTTTAGCCGGGAGCGAGGCAGCAGGACAGGCTTACAATATCGCCTACGGTGGCCGAGAATACTTAATTGACATTTATTACGGTCTTACAAAGGCTTTGGGCGTTGATGTTGAGCCTAACTTTGGCCCTGACCGTAAGGGCGACATCAAGCACAGTAATGCAGACATCTCAAAAGCAAGAAAATTATTAGGCTATGACCCTGATTACAGTTTTCAGGACGGAATTAAACTTGCAATCGAATGGTACAAGGAGAATTTGTAATAATGGATTACAAAAAAATCTTTAAAAACAGAGAATTAAGATTAAAACTAATCAATTGCCTACGATTTATTCCTGCAAAGCCATATCTTAAATTGGTTTACAGAATTAAAGCAGGGAAAAAACTAAATCTTAAAAATCCTGTTACATTTTGTGATAAACAGAATTGGTTGAAGCTTAACGAAATTCATCCTGAATATACAAAACTTGTGGATAAAATCGGTGTAAGGGACTATATAAAAGAGATTTTAGGTGAAGAATATCTGTTCCCGATTTACGGTGCATGGGAACATTTTAATGAAATTGATTTTGACGCGTTACCCGAAAAATTTGTCTTAAAATGCAATCACGATTCAGGCAGTGTAAAGGTAATTACAGATAAGTCAAAAATCCAAAAAAACGAGTTGGAAAGGTTTTTCGAAGACCGTTTAAAGCTTAACCCTTATGTTTTCGGTCGTGAATATCCATACAAGGATGTAAAGCCGTGTATTATGGCTGAAAAATTTATGACACCTGACGGTGAAGAAGATATTCGCGATTATAAGTTCTTCTGTTTTGACGGTAAGCCTGTAATAATGTTTATTGCAACAGACAGAAGCTCAGATGTTAAGTTTGACTTCTTCGATATGGATTTCAATCACCTTGACATTGTCAACATTCATGAACAATCAGGTGTTGAAATTGAGAAGCCTCAAATGTTTGACGAAATGAAAGAAATTGCCGCAAAGATTTCACAGGGTATGAAATTCGTAAGAATTGACCTTTATGAAATCAGCGGAAAAATATATTTTGGTGAGTTCACATTCTTTCACGGTGGTGGCTTCTGGCCGATGCACCCTGAAAAATGGGAATATGAACTCGGTAAGTTGATAGACATATCAAAATGAAAAGGTGAGTTTTGTGAAATTTAGTGTAATCGTTCCTGTTTATAAGGCAGAAAAATATCTGCCACAATGTGTTGAAAGCATTTTAAATCAGGAATATGATGATTTTGAACTTATACTTGTTGATGACGGCTCACCTGATAACAGTCCTGCAATATGTGACGAATATGCTGAAAAAGATAATCGCGTTAAAGTAATCCACAAACCTAACGGTGGTGCATCAGATGCGAGGAACGAGGGTATAAAATCGGCTGTTGGTGATTATCTTATGTTCATTGACAGTGATGATTATTGGGACGATACCTCTGTGTTCGATAAGGTAAGTGATACATTCAAAAGAACAAAGGCTGACCTTGTTCAGTTCGGACACAAGAAATTTTATATAAATGATAATAAAATCATATCACCACAAACGAGAAATATGACAGCATATAACGGCCGTTCGACAAAAGAAATTGTTTCTACACTTGTAAAAACCAATGTGCTTACAATAGCAGCCTGGTCAATGGCAATTTCAAGGGAATTTATTGTAAATAATGAAATTTATTTTATAAAGGGCAAAAAAACGGAAGATTTGGAATGGGCTATCCACTTATATGCTCATGAACCCAAATGGTCTTTTATAGATGATGTTTTTTATGTGTACAGAACACAAAGAGAAGATTCTGTAACTGCAACAATTGATTATAAACATCTGTGTGACTATTGCTTTATCCTTGAAAAAAGTATTGAACACGCTGAAAAATGTGATGAAGCAGTAAAATTTTCATTGATGAGCTATCTTATGTATCAGGTGCTTATAGCAAGTGCAGTAGTATATAAAGTTGATTTGTCGAAGGAACAACAAAATGATGTTGTTAAAAGGCTTAAAGCTATGTGTAAAGGCAATATCAATAAATACACATTAAACAATAAAGTGAAACTTGCAGGTTGCATTTACCGTTTTGGTGGCTACAACCTTATGGCAAAAGTGTTAGGATTCTATTTGAATAACAGAGGTCGTTAAATATGAAGATTTTAGTTTTATCTTCAACACCATGGTCAAATGATAACAGCTTTGGTAATTCTTTTTCCAATATTTTTGAGGGAATTCCTGATATAGAAGTTGCAAATATTGCCTGCAGACCCGGTAAACCTACAAGCTATCTTGTTAAAAGATATTTTCAGATTACTGAAAAGGCACTTATCAAAAATATTTTTAATAAATCTGTTCATACGGGAAAAGAATTTGAAATAGAAAATAAAGAAAATGACAATTCATTTTCAGAAAATATTAAGGCAAGAGATTTTGGCAGAAAAAATCGTTGGCAGATTCTTTTCTGGGCTCGTGATATTATCTGGAAAATCGGCAAATGGAAGTCACAAGCACTCATTGATTTTATTGACAATTTTAAGCCTGATATTATTTTTCAGCCTGTATATTATTCAACATATCTTAACGATATAGCATGTTTTATAAAAAAGCATACAAATGTACCTATGATTGGTTACATTTCTGATGATAACTACACATTAAAGCAGTTTTCGTTTTCTCCGTTATATTGGATTGACAGATTTATTAAAAGAAAAAAAGTAAAAAAGACGATTGAACAATGCGAGCTTTTATATGTAATTTCAGATGTTCAAAAGGAAGAATACGAAAAAATCTTTACACCACCTTGCAAGGTGCTTACAAAGTGTGCTGATTTTTCAGATGACAGAAAGCCTGATTTTAAGAAAGAAGATGATGTTCTTAAAATTGTCTATGCAGGTAACATAAGTAAAGGCAGATATGAAATTTTGTCTGAACTTGCAAAATCTATTGAAGAAATCAATAAGACAAGCAAAAAATTCCAAATGGATATATATACGTTGACTCCGTTAAAGGAAAAACAGAAGGCTGTTTTATCGACAGATTCAGTTCACCTTTATCCACCTGTAAGCTACGATGAAATTCGTGAAATCCAGAAAAACTCTGATATACTTCTTCATTGTGAGGGTTTTAGTCTGAAAGAAAAATTGGCAGTTCACCAATCCTTTTCAACAAAGATTGTGGATTATCTTGAAACAAATCGTTGCATTCTTGCAATCGGTGACGACTATTGTGCTTCAATTCAGTACTTTATAAAAAACGAATGTGGTGCTGTGGCAAAAAATAAAGAAGAAATTAAATCACAACTTTTAAATCTTTGTGAAAATCGTCATTTGCTAAAGCAATATGCTGATAAAGCATGGCAAAGCGGAAAAAACAATCACGACAGAAGTGTTGTGCAGAAAATGATTAAAGAGGACATGGAAAATATCGCAAAATAATACTAACGAAAGGATATAAGTAATGACAGTATATATAATAAACATTGTTCTTATTATTGTATGGGGTTTCTTTTTAACACATACAAATCCAACTGACAATAAGAAAAAAGTGTACTGTACCATAGTGGCTGTTCAGTGGATACTTATATCCGGATTGCGTGCATGGAATGTCGGTAATGATACGCAGGGATATGCCGAACGATTTTACAGAGATATAAATGTTTCTTGGGAGTCTATAATATCAGACTATTGGAATTATCTGTTTAACGGTCTTAATGTTAAGGACCCGGGATTTTATCTGCTTGAAAAAATATTCCAGATTTTTTCGCAGGACTATCAGGTATGGCTTTTCTTTATTGCCATAGTTTTTACAGGTCTTATGGCTCGTTGGGTATATAAGTATTCAACAATGCCTGACATCAGCTTTGTCATCTATTCCGTTCTTTTCTTCTCCTTCTACTCCTTGACAGGACACAGACAGACAATGGCTACTGCGTTGATTTTCTTTGTAGGATATGAGTTGGCGAAAAAACGACAATTTGTAAAGTTTGCGATTGTAGCTTTTATTGCCTTCAGTTTACATAAGTCATCGCTTGTGTTTATAGTGTATTATTTTATAGCCAACATAAATATCACGCCTATGTATGCCGGAATTATGGGCATTACATCATTAGGTGTTGCAATATTGGGTAAACAGCTTTACGGACCTGTTGCCCTTGCCCTGGGATTTTCAGAAGAACAGCTGTCATACGATGGCGGTGGTGCTGAAACCTTTGCAACAGTTCTTCTTTTACTGTGTATTGTTGCTTTCGGTTTCTATCCTTGGATAAGCAAACAACGACGAGATGCAAAAAACATATATAACCTGTTGTTTTTAACGGTAATAACAACACTTCTCGTTTATCAGCAACAAGGATTTATGCGTATTCAACAGTATTTCTCATTGATAATAATGGTTGTTGTGCCCGAAATCATTCAGGCGATTGACAGAAGATATCGTGTTTTTGCGTATTTGTTTGTTATCGTCTTCCTGATGATATATTTCTTACGACAAAATTTCAAATACAAGTTCTTCTTTATGACTTAAAATCTTAAAAAAGGGTGGTGCAGAATGAAGGTTTTACAAATCAACGCAGTATATGGTTTTAAAAGTACCGGAATTATTGTAAAGGATATTGAAACTCTTTTGAATAATAAGGGGCATACATCATATGTTGCATATCAGAATGCAGTAAATCCACCTGAAAATTCATATAAAGTGGGAAATACACTTGATTATAAATTTCACGCAATTCATTCAAGAGTTTTCGGCAAACAGGCATATGCGAGTAAGCTTGCCACAAAAGGGTTAATAAAATATATAAAATCCGTTTCGCCTGACGTTGTTCATTTTCATAATCTCCACAGTAATTTTGTAAACCTTAATATGCTGTGTGATTACTTGGCAAAGAGTAAAATACCTGTTGTGATTACTATGCACGATTGTTGGTATTTTACGGGGAAATGTACTCATTATGCAGCTGTCAAATGCGATAAATGGCAGACAACCTGTGGTGATTGTCCACAGAATAAAAGTGAACAGCCAAGCCTGTTTTTCGACTGTACTCAAAAAGTACTTAAAGATAGAACTGACCATCTTAATAAACTGCACAAGCTTACCCTTGTGGGTTGTAGCGAATGGATAGTGAACGAAGCAAAAAAATCGTTACTAAAAAATGCTGATTTTAAGGTAGCATATAACGGTGTTGATATATCAGTATTCACGCCACATAAAAGTGATTTCAAGGAAAAATATAACCTGAAAAAGAATTTTACGATTTTAGGTTTTGCAAATAAATGGTGTCTTGATGAAAATCAAGAAACCGTTGAAAATATAATTCGACAAAATGCTGATAGTGATGTTGTAATTGTCGGTTGTACAGATGAACAGAAAACTAAGCTCGCGTCATATGAAAATGTTACTTGTATAGGCTATGTAAACGACAGACAGGAGTTGTCGGACATTTATGCTTCAAGCGATGTTTTTGTGAATCTGACTCATGCAGACACATTGCCGACAGTCAATATGGAAAGCATTTGTTGCGGAACTCCTGTTATAACATATAACTGTTGCGGAAGCCCTGAATTGGTTGATGCTGACAGTGGCTATGTTGTTGAAGAAAACAACACAGAAGCATTATTGCAAAAAATAAATGCAATAAAAGAAAATCCTTTACACTTTGATGTAAAGGAAAAACAAAAGAAATTTGACAAGAATGCTTGTTACAATAAGTATCTTGACATATATAATTCTGCTTTGAACAAGGATATATGAAATCGGAGGATGTTTTTATGGAAAAAAATAAAAGTAAAATTGATATAGCGGTTTTAATTCTGTTTTTCAACAGACCTAAAATGCTTGAAAAGGTTTTTGAACAGGTAAGAATTGCAAGACCCAGCAGATTATATTTGTTTCAGGACGGAGCTCGTGAAGGCAGACCTGATGATGTTGAAAATGTGGCAAAATGTCGTCAGGTTGTAAGCAATATTGACTGGGAATGTGAGGTTCATACTAATTTTCAGGAAAAAAATCTTGGTTGTGACCCGTCTGAATATGTGTCACAGAAATGGATGTTTGAAACAGAAGAAATGGGTATTGTGTTGGAGGACGATGATGTACCTTCACAAAGCTTTTTCCCATTCTGTAAGGAGCTTTTGGAAAAATACAAGGACGATGATCGAATCAATATGATTTGCGGTATGAACAATCTTGAAACCTACGATTCACCGTATGATTATGTCTTTACATCTACGGAAACAATTACAGGTTGGGCATCGTGGAAACGGGTTATTGACGGTTGGATTGAGTATCCCGAATTTATTGACAATGAATATTACCTTAAAAAATATAAGGATTTTTATAAAGGTCAGTTTGACACAGATGCCAAGATTGAAAAGTACAGAGAAGAAAAACGAGAAGGCATAGCATATTACGAATCAATCTTAAGTGCTAACTGCAAGCTTAACAGCCGACTCAACATTGTACCTTGCAAAAACCTTATTTCTAATATCGGTAACGAAGGTGAATCAACTCATGGTGGTGCAAGTCTTGAATGCCTACCAAAAGGAATCAGACGCATTTTCAATATGAAAACCTACGATTATGATTTTCCGTTAAAGCATCAGAAATATGTTATAGAAGATGTTGAATTCAGAAATAAGCTGTACAGAGTTATGGGTGTCGGACATCCTTTTGTAACATTTTCAAGAAGACTTGAGTCAGTAATTTTAAGACTTAAATACGGTCAATTTAAGGATGTTGCAAGGTCTTTTAAACGAAACTTCTTTAAGAAATAAATTGTAGGAGAATATCCATGCCGAAAATTTCTGTTATAGTACCTGTTTATAAGGCTGAAAAATTTATTGTTGAATGTGTTGACAGTATTTTAAAGCAATCATTCTCAGATATTGAGCTTATATTGGTGAATGACGGCTCGCCTGATAACAGCGGTGCAATTTGTGACGAATACGCATTAAAGGACAACAGAATAAAGGTTTTTCATCAGGAAAACGGTGGTGTCTGTTCAGCAAGAAACAAAGGACTCGACAATGCTACGGGTAAGTATATATTTTTTGTGGACTCTGATGACTATATAGCTGAGGATACGCTTGAGGTTCTTTATAATGACCTTGTGAAGAACAATGCGGATATTTCAATTGGCTTTATGGGTTGCGACAATGTAACAGAAGAGTTGGACAATAAGGTTGAAATATGGACAGGCAAAGACGGTTTGATTAAGGGCTTGGAGGATAATCCTGCCTTGTACGGATGCTGTAATAAGCTGTTCAGATATGAGCTTGTGAAGGATGTCCGCTTTGTTGTTGGCAGAAAGGTGCATGAAGACGGTTATTTCAATTTCCTTGCATTAATCAAGCTACCGACGATTGTGGTAAGAAATAAGGTCACATATACATACCGGAATAATCCTGACAGTGCTTCACATGCGGCATTTTCAGAAAAGTTTTTCGATGTTCTTTATTTTGAGGAGAAAAAGCGAAATACAATTAAGGAAAAATTTCCCGAACTTTCGGAAAAAACATATAATAAGCTTGTTAAGGCACATATTACAATGCTGCATCTTTTTTGTATGACAAAGGATAAAAAATACAATAAAGATGTCAGAAACTCCATAAATACAGTAAGAAAATACAGTAAGTATTTTATTCCGGTCAATTCAGGAGAAAAGAAGTTCTTTTTGATTGTAAAATATGGCGGATATCCGCTTTTCAGAAGACTGTATCAGATAAAATACCGAAAGGCAATGCGATAAGATGAAGAAAAAAGTTTTAATTGTTTCTGACAGTCTGAATATGGGCGGTCTTGAAAAGTGTTTAATCAATGTTTGTGACAATTTTGATTACAGTAAATACGATGTTGATTTGTATTTGTTCAATGAGGGTCGCACATTGCTTGATAAATTAAATAAAAATGTAAATTTGTTACCTGCTTCACCGTATTACAAGGATGTTTACAATACATCGGTGGTTGCAAGTATAAAAACACTTTTACAAAAAGGAAAAATCACATTTGCCCTTTATCGCTTTATTCGTTTTTTGCGAATCAGATTCAATGATACCAAGCAACGCAGCAGCGATTGGAAAATTATGCAAAAAACAATGCTTGCAATTGATAAGGAATATGATATTGCAATAGGCTTTGCAGAGGGAACAGCAAGCTATTATGTGGCAGATTGTGTTAAGGCAAAGGTTAAGGTTGGCTGTTTCCATACAGATTTAAAGAGAATAAATCATAATTGGAAATTGGACAGCAATGCTTTTAAAAAGCTTGACCGTATTGCAACGGTTTCTGAGAATTCTCTTAACTCATTGGTTGAGGCTCATCCTCAGAGTAAGGGTAAGTTTGTTTGTATCCGTTTACCTGCTTTAATGGATTATGACGGAATGGATAAGTTGGCGGCTGAACCGAATTGTATGGATGCTGAAACAGATGCGGTAAAAATATTATCTGTGGGCAGATTGGTTGAGCTTAAAGGCTTTCATCTGTGTGTTGAACCGTGTAAAAGGTTGACAGACGAGGGCTTTAATGTAAAGTGGTATGTAGCAGGTGAGGGTGACTATCGTTCTGTTATAGAAGCACTTATAAAAGAGCATAAGCTCGAAAACAGTTTTATTCTGTTAGGAAACTGCAGTAATCCGTATTCATATATACGTTCGGCAGACATTTGTGTTCAACCGTCAAGCTATGAGGGCTTCGGCATTTCCGTATTTGAAGGTAAGTACTTTAAAAAGCCTGTGGTTGTCTCTGATATTCCGAGCAATCTTGAAATGATTAAAGATGAGTATAACGGATTGGTTGCAGAAAGAAATTCCGATGAGATTTACAAGGCGGTCAAACGCTTGGTGTCCGATAAGGAATTAAGAAATAAATTAGGTGAAGCTCCTGCTTTGGTTGAAATAAGCAATAAAAGGATTATGCAGGAATTTGAAGCTTTGTTTCTTGTTTAACATTATGAGGTGATAATTGATGAACAGCAATTTGCGTATGATTACTGACCGTGAGAAAAAAGAATTATTGGTTGAAATATTAGGCAAATTAGATGCCTTGTTTGCTGAAAACAACATTACATATTATTTAGCATACGGTACACTTATAGGTGCAATTCGTCATAAGGGATTTATTCCTTGGGATGATGACATTGACCTTCTTGTTCCAAGAGAAAGTTTTATTCGTTTAATTCACCTCTGTGAAGACCAAAGAGAAAAATTAAAGGAATTAAATCTGGAAATTGTAGAATATGGTCAGAATAAAAAAGATTATTATAAAAGATTCAAAATTGCAGATACCCGTACTGTTATGGAAGAATTCGGTGAAGAGCGTTCAGCAGTATTCATAGATATTTTCCCATTGGACTGTTTCCCGAATTTACCTGTTGAAAAACTCAGGAAACTTCGCAATAAAATTTTGCTTATAGATAATCTTTGTTCATTGTGTCATTCAGGTATGGCACAGGGTAGAGGTCTTAAAAAGATAATATATACAATTTTGTTGTTATGTCATAAGCTTATAGGCTGTAATCGTATGGAAAGATTTTATGAGAAGAAATTGTTACAACTTACAGCGTTTAACAAAAATGGAATTGTATGTGCTTCGGAATCGGGTATGGGCGATACAGATTATAACAAGGCTGACGATTGGGCAGGAACAATAAGAGTTCCTTTTGAAGGTGTAATGGCCGATATTCCAAAGGGTTATGACTCTATATTGACAACTCGTTACGGAAATTATATGCAGTTACCACCGGAGAACCAGCGTCATTCACACGAGTATTACAAAATGTATTGGCGTTAATAAAAAAAGGAGAAAACAAAATAATGAAGACAAAAAGGGTTATTACCTATGGCACATTTGACTTGTTACATTATGGTCATATTAATTTGTTAAAAAGAGCAAAAGCTTTAGGAGATTATCTCATAGTAGCCTTATCAACGGATGAGTTCAACTGGAATGAAAAGCGAAAGAAATGTTATTTTTCATTTGAACAACGAAAACAGCTTTTAGAAGCTATCAGATATGTTGATTTGGTAATTCCTGAAGAAAATTGGGAACAAAAAAGGTCAGATGTGCATGAGTATCATGTAGATACATTTGTGATGGGTGATGATTGGACAGGCAAATTTGACTTTTTGAAGGATGAAGGGGTAGAGGTAGTATATTTACCTCGTACACCTGAAATTTCTACTACACAGATTAAGAATGATTTGAACAAGTAACATATACAAAGATATGTTAAGACAGAAAGTGAATATTGATGAATAAAGTAAAAGCTGTTTTATCAAAACTGAATAGTATGTCACCGGCTGCAAAGGCGTCTTTCTGGTTTGTTGTGTCTAATGTTGTCCTTAAGGGTATTTCATTTATAACAACACCGATTTTTACACGACTTCTCGATGTTGCCGATTACGGTATTTCAAGTGTATTTGTAACATGGGAAGGTGTTATCAGTATTTTTGCGACACTTTCACTTGCAGGTGGCGTTTATAATGTTGCGATGACTAAATATGAAAAGGATATTGAAACGCTGACTTCATCGTTGATTGGTCTTTCAGCATTGTCTTCAATATTGGTATATGTTGTCTGTATTATCATCAATGCGGTTTTTCCGCAATTATTTGGATTAAATACAGGTTATCTTGTATTTATGTGGGTTCAGACTTTTACCAATATTTCCACAACCTTCTGGTTGATGCGTAAAAGATATACATATGATTATAAAAAAGTAATAGCATATACATTTACAAACGCAATATTAAGCCCTGTTGTTGCTATTATTGCAGTTAATCTTGTTAACGAAAACAAAGCATATGCCAAGGTTATCGGTTCAGGTTTATGGGGCATTATTATAGGTGTAGTAATTATGGCTATACTTGTATATAAAGGGAAAAAACTTTATCATAAAGAATATTGGAAATATGCACTTAAATTCAACATTCCTTTGTTACCTCACTATCTTTCACGAGTTTTATTAAACTCTGCGGACAAGCTTATGCTGGACTTTTTGATAGGTGCTGCCGAAGCAGGTCTTTACAGTATTGCACACAGTATCACAGGTGTTGTAAGTATAATCACACAATCCATAAACAGCTCCTTGATTCCATATACATTACAATCGATAAAACAGGGTACTGTAAAGAAGCTTTACAGCGTGGTTTTAGGATGTAGTGCTCTTGTTGCAGTTGTTTGCGAGGTTATTGTGCTTTTTGCAAGAGAGGGAATACTCATTTTCGCAACAGAAGAATATATGGACGCTGTCTGGTTTGTTGCACCATTAGCTTTTTCTGTTCAGGTTGCTTTTGTAACAGGTCTTGTGGGTAATATTCTTTTCTATTACGAAAAAACGAAGCAGATGAGTGCTATTACAATTATTACAGCAGTTGCAAACATAATTCTTAACTATGTGGGTATAAAGGTATTCGGTTATGTTGCAGTGGGTTATGCAACGCTTATTACAAGCTTTATTCAGTTCTTTTTAACATACTTTACTGTGAAGAAATATGAAAAGAACTTAAATGATATAATCAATCTGAAATATTTGTTGCTGATATTCGCATTATTTGCAGGACTTATGTGCTATGGCTTGATTTTCTGGGACAATCTTGTTATGAAAATTTTACTCATAGTCGTAATTCTTATATCAGTATTCCTTTTAAGAAAAAGAATTATTTCAATGTTTACTACTATTAAGAATAAATGATTTATTCGAGGTGAGATTTATGAGATTAATGGTTTGCAGTTCGGTTTTCCAACTTTATACTGCATTGGCAATCAAACAGCAGTTTTTAAAGGATGAAAAGGTTGATTTAATGCTTACTGATGCAACTCCAATGTTTAGGGAGTTGGCTGATAACCCTGAACTGTCAAAGATATTTAATAGCGTTATTTTTGCACCTGAAAGAGAAAAAAGTAACAAATTCAACCGTTTAGTAAGGTCAAGGTACTGTCGTAAAATATTTGAACTGTTTTCAAAGCATTATCTCAACAAGATTGTTAAGATAGAATGGAAAAATTATACAGATATTTATTTTTCATCATTTAATACCGTGACCTTAAGATTGCAGGCATATTTATCCCGTAAAAACAAAAATCTTAAAACACATTTATTTGAAGACGGAATCAGTACATATTTAATAAGAAGCAAATATAAATGGTCACTTTCAGAAGCAGCAAGAAAACTGTTAAAAATCAAAGATTTCAAAGATAGATTTTGTGATGTATTTTTGTTTGAGCCGGATTTAGTATGTGTGGATTATAACTTACCATTAATTAAAATTCCTAATCCCATAGAAATTTCAGGACTTGTTGAAATCTTCGATAATATTCTCGCACAAAGTGACAATGAAATAAGTGAAAAATTCATCTTTTTTGAAGAAAGCTTCAATAATGACGGACTTGTTACAAATGATGCAGAGCTTATTGATGCCTTGTGGGAAATGCTCGATAAAAATGATTTTATATTAAAGCATCATCCGAGAAATCGTAATGACAGATTTAAGGAGCTTTTACCGACAGTTGATTTTCCAATGTTCTGGGAACATTATTTCCTTAAACATAACATTGAAAACAAAGTAATTGTTACTGTTTCTTCAAATACAGCATTTGTACCGTATGTTGTTGCAAAAATAAAGCCTACAATAGTTTTGCTTTATAAACTTTTCAACGGAACATCACCTATATTGGGAAGCGGTAATTTCGAAAAGTATGTTGAGAAGTATTTAAAATATACCGAATGTGAAGTTCATATTCCCGAAACCATTGAAGAATTTAAAGAGATTATATCTGAATTTAAGGAGTAAGGACAATGAAAGTAGTTGCTTTAGTGCCGATAAAAATGAATAATGAAAGAACACCGGGTAAAAATACCAAATTATTTGATGACGGAACACCGTTGATTCACTTCATACTAAAAAGCCTGTCAAATGCAAAGGAAGTTGATGAAACCTATGTGTATTGCAGTAAAGAAGAGATTAAAGAATATTTAACAGATGGTGTAAATTATTTAAAAAGAGACGAAAAGTATGATACATCGACTGCAGATGTTAATGATATGTTTTATGCGTTTTCGCAAGCGGTCGATGCGGATATTTATGTTTTAGCACATGCTACAGCTCCATTCCAAACACCTGAAAGCATTGACAGAGGTGTATTGGCAGTGAAAAGTGGTGAATATGACTCTGCAATTGCAGTAACTAAAATGCAGGAATTTGTTTGGGAAAACGGAAAACCGATGAATTATAATCCTGAAAACATTCCAAGAACACAGGATTTAGCACCACTTTTTGTTGAAACAACAGGAATGTATATTTTCACAAAAGAGGTTATTACAAATCTTAGAAGAAGAATTGGTAACAATCCGTATATGCTTGAAGTCAGTAAGCTTGAAGCGACAGACATAAATGACCCTATTGACTTTGAAATAGCAAATGCTATTAATTCTGTTATTATCAGGAAGCAGGAGATATAATGAAAAGAATTAGCGTATTGGATTGTACTTTACGCGACGGTGGTTATTGCAACCTTTGGAATTTCAGCAAAGAGAACATTGAATTGATTATTTCTAACTTAACAAAGGCTAATATAGATGTAATTGAATGTGGCTTTTTGACTAAAAAGGTAGATTACAATAAGGATTTTTCTTTGTTTGATTCTATTGGAAAAGCAGAAATATTTATTAAAAACAGGGGAGTTTCTTCTTTTGCCTTGATGGTCAACTTTGGTGAAATGGATATTCAGGATATACCACAGTATAATGGTGGAATGATAGATACAATCAGAGTGGCTTTTCATAAAAAGGATTCTGTTGATGCCTTAAAAATGTGTAAAGACCTGTGTAACAAAGGATATAGAGTGTTTATTCAGGCAATGGTATCCTTAAGCTACAGTGAAGAAGAATTTCTTTCATTGATAAATAATGTTAACGCAATTATGCCGTACGCTTTTTACATAGTTGACAGCTTTGGTGTTATGAAAACTGACACTCTTGCTCATTTGATGAATATTGTGGATGAAAATCTGAACGAAGGCATTGTGGTCGGATTTCACAGTCACAATAATATGCAGCTTTCATATGCTAATGCACAGTTGTTTTGTTCTCTTGCTGAAAAAAGAGAAATTATTGTTGACAGCAGTATAATGGGGATGGGACGAGGTGCAGGAAATTTAAATACAGAGTTGTTTACGGAATATCTAAATGATAAATACGGAAAATCATATGTTTTAAGGCCCTTGCTTCAAACTATCGATAAGGTAATCAATGTTTTTTATCAAAAAAATGCATGGGGATATACATTGCCTAATTATTTGTCGGCAAAGTACAATTTGCATCCTAATTATTCACGTTTTCTGGATGACAAGAAAACATTGTCTGTTAAGGATATTGATGCAATATTTACATCGTTTTCCGAAGATAAAAAATTCAATTATGATGAAGAATATATCAGTAAATTATACCTGGAATATATGTCGGCAAACACCGTATCGAATAATATTGAACTCCTTGAAAATTCTGTTTTCGATAAAGAGGTTGTTTTGATTGCACCGGGTAAAAGTGCTGAACTTGAAAAACAAAAAATTATTGATATTGTAAATGAAAATGTTAAAGTAGTTTCAATAAATCATAATTATAATAATTGCAAGGTTGATTATGTCTTTATTAGTAATAAACGAAAGGCAACAGATTTTGTAAAAAATGAAGAAATACTTTTGATTACCACATCTAATGTTCAACTTGATAGTTCTGATATCACGATAGATTATAAACAGTTGTTGAACAATCAGGAGCATGTTAAGGATAATGCAGGATTGATGGCGATAAAAATGTTGGTTGATTTAGGTGTAAAGAAGATATATCTTGCAGGGTTTGATGGGTATAGCAGTGATTATTCAGAAAATTATTCACAAGGAAAAGAAAGTGTTATTTATAAAAAGACGCTTGTCGATAATCTGAATAAAGGAATGAGGGTAGTATTGTCCGAGTATTCAAAAATGACAGATATTGAGTTCCTTACATCAACAAAGTATTTAGGAATAGCCTTGGATAAGTAACAAACAGGAGAAGAAATTATGTCACTTTTTACAAATAAAACTTTACTTATTACCGGTGGAACAGGTTCATTCGGTAATACAGTTCTCAGAAGATTTTTAGAAACAGATATTGGTGAAATCCGCGTGTTTTCCCGTGATGAGAAAAAACAGGATGATATGCGTCACGAATTTCAACAGAAATATCCTGAGGTTGCTGAAAAGCTTAAATTCTACATCGGTGATGTAAGGGATTTACAGTCAGTTAAAAATGCTATGCACGGTGTAAATTACATCTTCCACGCAGCAGCACTTAAACAGGTTCCGTCATGTGAGTTTTTCCCTGTTGAGGCAGTTAAAACCAATGTTTTAGGAACAGATAATGTGCTTACAGCAGCCATTGAAGAAGGTGTTGAGTGTGTAATCTGCCTTTCAACTGATAAGGCTGCATATCCTGTAAACGCAATGGGTACATCAAAAGCGATGATGGAAAAGGTCGTTGTTGCAAAGAGCCGAACAGTAAGCCCTGAAAAGACAAAGATTTGCTGTACTCGTTACGGTAATGTGCTTTGTTCTCGCGGTTCAGTTGTTCCTCTTTGGATTGACCAGATTCGCGAAGGAAAACCAATCACAATCACAGAGCCTTCAATGACTCGTTTTGTAATGAGTCTTGAGGAAGCAGTTGACCTTGTTATCTTTGCATTTGAAAATGGTGAAAGTGGTGACATTCTTGTTCAGAAAGCACCTGCTTGTACTATTGAGGTTTTGGCACAGGCTGTGAAAGAGCTTTTTGCACCTGAAACAGAAATCAAGGTAATCGGTATTCGTCACGGTGAAAAGATGTATGAAACATTACTTACTAACGAAGAGTGCTCAGGTGCTGTTGATATGGGCAATTTCTACCGTGTACCTGCCGATAAGCGTGGACTTAACTATGATAAATACTTTAATGAAGGGAATAAAGAGAGAAATACACTTACAGAGTTCAATTCAAATAACACAGAATTATGGACTGTTGAGCAAGTAAAAGAAAAACTTTTATCTCTTTCATATATTCAGGAAGAGCTTGTAAATTGGAAAAAATAAAGTGAGAGAGGCATACTTATGTCAACACCTTGTATATCGGTAATCGTACCTGTATATAACACAGAAAAATTTTTATATAAGTGTATCGAAAGTATTATAAAACAAACCTTTAGTGATTTAGAGTTAATATTAGTTGATGATGGTTCAACTGATAACAGCGGTGCAATTTGTGACGAATATGCAAAAGCAGATAGCAGAGTAAGAGTTTTTCATCAGGAAAATGGTGGTGTTTCCAAAGCGAGAAATGTAGGGATTGACAACGCAAAAGGTGAATATATCACCTTTGTTGATTCAGACGATTATATTGCAAGCTATGCTTTAGAGCTTTTATATATGGATATTATCACTTTTAAGGCAGATATATCCTGTGCAGGCGGAAGAAAGAAATATTCCAACGCTATGGAGGCCATTGAAAACGGGAAATATCAAATATGGCGTGACAACGATGCGATTCAGAAGTCACTTATGAGTAACGGTCATACAAATTCTGCTTGCAGAAAGCTATACAAAAAAGATTTCATTGGCGAAATCCGTTTTGAAGAAGGAAGAAAAATTCACGAGGACGGTTTTTTCATCTTCTGCTGTTTCTTGAAAAAGCCACTTGTTGTTGTGAGAAACGCAAACATATATTGTTATCGAAGCAATCCTGACAGTGCATCTAATTCTGCATTTTCTGATAAGTTTTTTGATGTTTTGTATTTTGTAAACAGAAAAAAAGAATTGATAAACGAAATGCTACCTGAATTTAATGAGCAGGTAAATACTGCAGTTATAAGAGCAAATCTCATAATGCTGCAGATTCTTTGCCGAGCAGATAGAAAAAAGTATAAAAAAGAAATCAAAGAGTGCATTCAAACCGTAAAAAAATTGAGAAAACATTTTGTGCCCATAAACAGCACGGATAAAAAATTCTTTATAGTGGTAAAAAATAATTTGTACTGTGTATATAGAATGTATTACAATTTAAAGCGCAAAAAGAAATAAGCATTTAACAATAGGAATGTGAACTGATATGAAAGTTTTAATTACAGGTGCAAAGGGCTTTATTGGTAAAAACCTTGTTGCAACCTTGAATACAATTAAAGAGGGTAAAAACAGAACCACACAATTACCAACTGACCTTGTAATATGTGAGTTTGATTTGGATACAGACAAAGCATTACTTGATGAGTTTTGTAAGGATTGTGATTTTGTAGTTAATCTTGCAGGTGTCAATCGTCCACAGAACACAGAGGAATTTATGGAAGGTAATTTTGGTTTTGCATCAGAATTACTTGAAACCTTAAAAAAGCACAATAATACCTGCCCTGTTTTACTTTCATCTTCAATTCAGGCATCCTTGGACAACCCTTACGGACAAAGCAAAAAAGCAGGTGAGGACCTGTTCTTTAAGTATTCAGAAGAAACAGGTGCAAAAGTCCTTGTTTATCGTTTTCCAAACACTTTCGGCAAGTGGTGCAGACCAAATTATAATAGTGTCGTTGCAACCTTTTGCCACAATATTGCAAATGATTTGCCGATTCAGGTCAATGACAGAAATCACTTTATGACACTTGTATATATTGATGATGTTGTGAATGAAGTGATTAACGCTATGTGTGGCAAGGAAACAAAAGTCGGTAAATTCTGTAAAGTGCCTGTTGAACATAAAATCACTTTAGGTGAAATTGCTGATTTAATCTATTCATTTAAAGACAGTCGTGAAAACAAGCAAGTACCTGATATGACAGAAAACAGTTTCTCGAAAAAACTTTACAGTACATATCTTTCGTATCTTCCAAAGGATAAGTTTTCATATCCTCTTAAAATGAATGTTGACGACAGAGGCTCGTTTACTGAAATTTTAAGAACTACAAATAATGGTCAGTTTTCAGTAAATATCTCAAAGCCCGGAATTACAAAGGGTCAGCATTGGCACCATACAAAAAATGAAAAATTCCTTGTGGTATCGGGAAAAGGGGTAATTCGTTTCCGTAAAATTGATGAGGATGAAGTGATTGAATATTTTGTTTCAGGTGAAAAACTTGAAGTTGTTGATATTCCAACAGGTTATACTCACAACATCGAAAACTTAGGTGAAACCGATATGGTTACATTTATGTGGTGCAATGAATGCTTTGACCCTGAAAAGCTGGATACATTTTTTGAAAAAGTATAAGTAGGGGATAAAGATATGGTGAATCACTCTATTAGAAGTAACTACTTATCTAAACAGACTACAAACTGTATGAAATTTATTTGTTCGATTGCAGTTGTAATTTGCCATTTGTTTGGTTATGACCCGTTTGGTGAAGGAATGGGAATTGGTGTTATAATCACAGCATTTGGATATTTGTCTGTATCGTGCTTTCTGTTTTTTTCCGGCTACGGATTGACTGTTTCGTATATCAAAAAAGGAAACGAATACTTTAAAGGATATATTAAAAAACGGGTCTTGCCAATATACATAATACAAGTGATATTGATTGTCATTTATTCAATATTCAGATTGCTTGTTGAAGAAAAATTGAATTTAAGACGATTGACATTATCGTTTTTCTTCGGAGATACAATCATAGAATATGGTTGGTATATCCAGATGATTTTATTATTTTACTTAATTTATTATCTGGCATTTAATAAACAGAGTATTAAATCAGGAATTATACGGTTGGCTTTTGCTTTATTGCTATATTGCTTTGCGTGTAAAATGTTGGATTTAGCTACTAATTGGTATGAGGCAAACTGGACATTTTTATTAGGTGTAATTTGGGCATACAGAAAACAAGAAATTGATAAAAAAATTGAGTGAAAGCAAAAACTACATTTTAAGCTTGATATTTGCTTGTCTTGGTTTTGCGTTCACATTTATTCTTGGTAACGGAAAATTTTTATCAGATATTCCGAAGGTATCCTTTAAAATGATTTCTTCGGTGATGTTTGTGATTTTAGTCCTTTTGATTGTAATGAAAATAAAACATTGATTACAAACCAATAGTATATGCAGGTAATTTCTATTTTGAAATATATTTTATACAAGGTATATTTATAATATTGTTCAACAAATTTTTTATTATAGAGAATATGTTGTTGAGATACGCTATATGTATTTCTTTTATCTGCATAACAGCAGCTTTTGTAAACCCTGCTGTTATGTGGATAGTAAATAAGTGTAAGGATGGTAAATAATGAAATTAGATTATTCAGATGTAAAATTTAAAGATAATGGCAAACTAAAGCTTTTGATTATCGTTGGTACTCGTCCTGAAATCATTCGTCTTTCAGCCGTTATAAATAAGTGTCGTGAATATTTTGATTGTGTTCTTGCTCATACAGGTCAGAATTATGACTATAATCTTAATGGTGTTTTCTTTAAGGATTTAAAGCTTTCTGACCCTGAGGTTTATATGGATGCAGTAGGTGATGACCTTGGTGCAACTGTTGGTAACATTATCAACTGCTCATACAAGCTTATGGCTGAAATCAAGCCTGATGCGTTACTTATTTTAGGTGATACAAACTCTTGTCTTTCAGCAATTCCTGCAAAACGACTTCATATTCCGATTTTCCATATGGAAGCAGGTAACCGTTGTAAGGATGAATGTCTTCCTGAAGAAACAAACAGAAGAATTGTTGACATCATTTCCGATGTAAACCTTGCATATTCTGAACACGCAAGAAAATACCTTCATGAATGTGGTCTTCCAAAAGAAAGAGTTTACGTGACAGGCTCACCAATGGCAGAAGTCCTTCGTAGTAATCTCAATGATATTGAAGCATCTTCAATTCACGAAAAATTAGGTTTGGAAAAAGGCAAATATATCCTTCTTTCTGCTCACAGAGAAGAAAATATAGATACGGAAAAGAACTTCCTTTCTCTTTTCAATGCAATCAATAAAATGGCAGAAAAATATGATATGCCTATTCTTTATTCCTGCCATCCAAGAAGTAAAAAACGACTTGAAACAAGTGGATTTAAGCTCGATAGTCGTGTTATTCAGCATGAGCCACTTGGTTTCCACGATTACAACTGCTTACAGATGAACGCATTTGCAGTTGTTTCCGATAGCGGAACTTTACCTGAAGAAAGCTCATTCTTTACTTCAATTGGAAAATCATTCCCTGCAGTTTGTATCCGTACATCAACCGAAAGACCTGAAGCACTTGATAAGGCTTGCTTTGTTCTTGCGGGAATCAGCGAAAAATCACTTTTACAGGCAGTTGACACAGCAGTAGCTATGAACGAAAACAACGATATGGGTATTCCCGTACCTGATTATGTTGACGAAAATGTTTCAAACAAGGTTGTGAAGCTCATTCAGTCATATACAGGTGTTGTAAACAAAATGGTCTGGAGAAAAACAGAAGATTAAGATATAAAAAGGTGCAATCAGTAATAAAACTGAAAGCACCTTTTGTTTTTTTTATTTCAGATTGTTTATTAATCCAAGCTTTAAAAAGAGTTTGCCTAAACCAAGCTTAATAATAATTTTCTTTAATACAGGCTTTACTTTTCTTGTAAAACGAAGAACAGGTTTTCTTATTGGCATCATAGCCATCCATACATTACTGTAAGTTTTGTAAGGAATATTTTTAGAAACGTCAAAAACCTTGCCTTTTCGTGTGATTGACCTTACAACAGCAATAATGTGTTGGTCGTTAATGCCATATTCCTTAACCCATTGGTTATCGCCACAAAGCACATATCCCTTTTCATCTGTGCCGATTATACGGTGAAGCACAAACTGACCATTATCGCGAAGATAAAAGATTATATCACCTTTTTTGGGGTTTTCGCATTTAACGATTTCAACCGTATCTCTGCCCCAGACAAGTAAAGGTCGCATACTTTTACCTGTAATAGGCAATTGTACTGTGCCACCATTATCAATTTTTTCTTTAATTACAGGATAAATCTCAATAAGATTTATTTTTTGCTTTTTTGTTTCCATTGGAACAACCTCTAAAAATAAACTGGATATATTATAGCCTAATGGCTTGTGAAAGTCAATCTTAAGCCTTTTTCTTTAATGAATTCCACGTGTTAAATACTGCTGCAGCTATAATAATTGTATATCCGACAAAGCTTAAGGCATCAGGCAAATCACCGAATACCACAAGGCTTAAAAGTGTTGTGAATAAAATCTGTGAATAGTCATAAACTGAAATTTCCTTTGCAGGTGCTTTTGAGTAAGCTCTGGTGATGAAGAATTGACCACCACTTGCAGAAAGTCCTGCAAGAATTAAGAATAACCATTGTTCAGATGACATAGGTGTAAAATCAAGTATTAACCAAGGCAGAGTCACAACACATGAAAATGCCGAAAAATAAAAGATAATCAGGTTTCCTTTAAATCCGTTCTGAGTAAGCCTTCGCACACAAGCATAAGCAAGTCCTGCACCCATACCACCTAAAAAGCCCATAAATGCAGGGAATCCGTCAAAAGAAAAAGACGGTTTCATAATAAACATAGCACCAAAGAATGCCATTGTAACTGCCAAAATCTGTTTGAAATTTGCTTTTTCCTTAAGAATAAACAGGGAAAACAAAACAGCAAAGAAAGGGGATAACTTGTTAAGCATTGATGCATCAGCAAGATTCATATTACTGAGTGCGTAAAAGTTACAAAGAATTCCGCCTGTACCCGCAACAGCACGAATAAGCAAAAAGCCAATATTATTGCCTTTCGGTAATGCCCATTCCTTGTTTTTTGTGATTAAAACAAATGCGAAAATCATCGCCACAGCATTTCTGAAAAAGCTTTTCTGAATAGTGGGCAAATCTCCTGACAGCTTCACAAAAAGCCCCATAAGAGCAAAGAAAAAGGCAGAAATGATAATATATATAATTCCTTTTGTCTTATCATTTTTAATCATTTATATTCACCATAAGTATTTTATGCTTGTGTTAAATTAGGGACAAATTATAATAATTCAAAACCTTTTAAATAAAGCAGATTTTGAATGATACCTTGACCTTTCCACCAATTTTCACTAATTGCCCACTCATTAGGATAATCTTTCCATCGCCAAGGAACATTCCAAGAGCCATCTTCAAGTTGTGTTTCAACAATAAAATCACACTCAAAATCAGCAATTTCCTTGTTATTGGCGTAAAAAACGCTGTTTTTAGAATTGAAAAACTTCGATGGCTTACAAATATAAGATGTTTTCCATTG
>JAZNZX010000047.1:0-62581 GCA_045595185.1 Candidatus Fimenecus sp.
GTTTATTGGAATGATATGAAATTAAAATAGTAACAAAAACCTTGTAGGGGTCATTCACGAATGACCCGTTCCAAAGCGTGTTGGCAACCTTATTCGGGCGATTCGTGAATCGCCCCTACACGGTGTTCTGTTCTTTATTAATCATCCCGATAAATTATAATTTGTTAAGATAATTATACCATTCATAAAACAAAAATCAACAGCGAAATCGCTCACTTAAAGTCCTTTCCTGATATGAAAGACCTTACATAAATAATATTTACTTGTCAATTCTTGCTTTATTTTGGTATTTAATGTATAATCTTCCGGTGAAAAGGGGAGATTACATATGCTGTCAATATGTTTAGCCTTGTTGGAAAATCCGCAGGATAACCGACGATTTGAGGAGTTTTACAACAAGTTCAATGGCATGATATATATGATTGCAAAGGAACATTTCCCGAATCCGAATACAGCAAAAAGCACGAAAAATGGAAGAAAAAGCATTTCGATAAAATGCGTGATGGTTATTACCATCGTTTCACAACAAGGACAATCAGGGCTATGGTAGTCGCAATCGTAATTTCCGTGTTGTTGCTGACAGCGTTTGTTATTCCGTCATCAAGGGAATTTATTCTCGACAAATTTGACGAGTTCAGCGCATTTCAGCTTACGGAAAACAACGATAACTTTGTATCAGGTGAAATAACAGTTGGATATATACCTGAGGAGTATGAATTTGATACAAGTATCGATTTGTGTAGTCAAATAATTGACACATATCGTAGTAAAAATGGTAAATACATAACTATTTCAAAATATTCATCATCAATGAAAATTGATTTTAACACCGAATTTTCACCAACTGAAGAAATTACAATTGATGACATAAAATATGTATATTGTAAAGGAAATTTGGGTGTGGATAATCTAATCTGGACAAAAAATGATTATGTTTACAGAATTGATGGAGCACTTTCCAAAGAAGAATTGATTAAAATTGCAAAAACAATAAAATAACAAAACCTTCTTTTGTTACGATATTGCTTTCAAAAGGGAGGTGAAGGTTATATCTGAAAAAATGAAAAAAGTGTTGCTGTGATTTCAATTTTTTTAACGCTTTTTTCATTTTTCGCAACTAACACTTTTGCAGCTACAGAAGAAACGGTTATATCACCGCGTTTCTCAACTATAAGTGCTGTAGCAACATGTTTTATTATCAGCGGAATAAATTCCACATCATCGGTTTCTATTACTGCTCAGTATTCAACATCGCTTTCAATTAAGATTGAATTGCAAAAGGAAAAATCAACCGGCTATGAAACAATCGAAACCTGGACTAAGTCGGGTACAGGAATTGTTCTTGCACTTGAAGAAACAAGACTTATCAATGTTTTCGCAAATTACAGAATCAAAGTAACCTGTAAAGCCGGTAGCGAAACACACGTTACTTACGATTATCCGTAAGTAAAAAAATGTTCCTTACGAAAACCCCTCGTAAGGAAAAAAGCAAAACTTACGATTACCCGTCGTAAGAAAAAAAGCGAAACTCACAAATCCCCGTAGTAAGGGGAAAAGTGTTCCTTACGAACACCCGTCGTAAGGAAACACACAACACAACCAAAATCACAAAAACCCAAAAAACAAAAAACAAAAGCACATCCTCTGTTCTCACCCGTTCAGAGGGTGTGCGCCCTTTTTTACCCAATTCACAAAATTGGAGTTTGTCGGGGAAATGCAAAAGGCAAAACACAGTTCCTTAATTACAAATTTCGAATTACGCATTACGAATTAGTTCTACAAACTCCCAATTTGTAACAATAATTGATGTTTTAAGGATAAACAAATCCTTTTTGGATGTATCATATAGGTTAATTCTGCTCGCGGAAAATATTGACCATTCTCAAAACGGTAAAGGCTATTATCCCAACGGTCAGTGTTGTTTCAAGAATGTGGAGTATTTTCAATGCTTTTCCCATGCGGGAAATGACGGTTATGTCGTGTGGCAAAATGACACTATTTTTCGCGGCTGAATTACTTTTCATATTCATTATATTATTCACCACTTGTCATAAGAACTCCGTGTGCGATTCCCGGTACGCTTTCACCTTGAAGTGAAGATGTTGGTGAAAGTAAAGCACCTGTGCCCACGAAAAGAACTCTGTTGAAATGCTTGTTTTCAAGTTTTTTCATAATATACGAATTCACAACGGTGGCACTGCAACCACAACCTGAACCACCTGCGTGCATATCCTGTTCTTCCAAATCGTAAATCATAAGTCCACAGTCGTTGTGAACCGAAGAAATATCAATACTGAAATCCTTTTTCAACAAATCAATCAACAACTCACTACCGACCTTACCCAAATCACCTGTAAGAATCAAATCGTAATCACTCGGTTTCGTGCCTGTATCATTCAAAAAACTTTGTATAGTCTCTGCCGCAGCCGGGGCTAATGTCAAGGGTAGACCATAAAAGAGTGCATATTTTAATTAAATGTGTAAAATATATTTTTTTAAAATTATACTTGAAATAATTATACTTTGTGGTATAATTGTTTCAAGAGAAACATAAGATATGTTAAAGAGGTGAGAAAATGAGAAAATTTGTTAATAGAACACAGGAGAGAAAATTTCTTCAAAATGAGTTTAATAAGAAGGAATCTTCATTTGTTGTAATATACGGCAGAAGAAGAATCGGTAAAACTTCATTAATCAGTGAGTTTATTAAAGATAAGAATGCCCTTTTCTTTCTTGCAACAGAAGAATCTGAAAGTGAAAACAGAAATGCATTCACAAAAAAGGTTGCTGAATATACAAACAACAATTTGTTAGCAAATTCAAAGGTTTATGATTGGGAAACATTGTTTTCCTATCTTGCGTCATATGAACCAGAAAAAAGAAAACTCATAATCATAGATGAGTTTCAGTATATCGGAAAATCGAATCCTGCATTCGTATCAAAAATGCAAAAGATATGGGATACTATTTTAGAAGGTACAAATGTAATGCTTGTGCTTTGTGGTTCGCTCGTGAATATGATGTATGACCAGACTTTGTCATATAACAGCCCTCTTTATGGAAGAAGAACAGGCCAGCTTAGAATGAAACAAATTGCATTTAAATATTATCACGAGTTCTTTAATGTAAGTTTAAGTGAAAAGCAACTGATTGAAAGCTATGCTGTAACAGGTGGTGTACCCAAATATATTGAATCCTTCGAATGTTATACTGATATATATGATGCAATTGAAACCTCTGTAATGTCAAAGGAAAGTTATCTTTATGAAGAACCCAATTTCTTGTTAGAAAAAGAAGTTCAGGATGTTGGTAGCTATTTTTCAATAATCAAAACTATTGCATCGGGCAAGGAAAGAGCAAGTGAGATTTCAGCAGCGCTTGAAATAAAGGCTACAAATCTCCCTAAATATCTTAATGTTCTTATTGACCTTGATATTCTTGAAAGGGAAGTTCCCGTAACTGAAAAAAATCCTGAGAAGAGTAAAATGGGACTATATAAAATCAAGGACAATTATATTAAATTCTGGTTCAGGTTTATATATCCGTATAAATCCTTTATTGAAACGGACCACACCAGTTTTGTAATGGAAAAAATCAAAAAAGGATTTATTACAAATCATACTTCATTTGTCTATGAGGATATTTGTAGAAAAGAATATATGAATGATTTAATTGTCAACGGTGTATGGGATTTTGTTCCGCAAAAAGTCGGCAGATGGTGGGACAGAAAAGATACTGAAATTGATATTGTTGCACTTGATGAAGAAACAAATAATGTGATTTTCGGTGAGTGTAAATATACCAATAGCCCAATGGATGTTGATGTGTATTACGACCTTTTGGAAAAAGTTAAAAAGGTTGAATGGAATCTCAACGAAAGAAAAGAGCATTTTGTGTTTTTCAGCATCAATGGGTATACAGATAAATTAGAAAAACTTGCAGAAAAAGAAAAAAATATATATTTATACAAAAAAAACGTGTCTCGCTTAATCGCGAAACACGGGATTCTTTACAGATGTTTCTGACTTTTATGAAGTATATATTTTATTGAAAATTGTAAAATTTTGAAAAACACTAAGACTGAAGCTGTTATTAAGCATAGACCATAAATTTTAAAAATTAAATGAGTGATAACAAGTCAAACTTGACGCAATAAATGAATATATGTACAATAAAAGTACAAAGATGACTTTTTATTTTAATATCATATTGGTGAAAAAATACTTATCAAGAATAATGAACTGAACGGGGAATCAGAAGATGATTATATATGTTACAAAACAGACAAGGGAAAGATATAAAATAAAATTACCGCACGAACAAGAACCTCCTGTAGATTCATATATGAGGATGCTTATTGAAAAAGAAGGTGGCGATGAGATTCTTGAATGGGGATGTAAACTTTTCTATTTCGATGGAAGAAAGTGTGTTCAGCTTGTGAATTTTGCAAGTAAATTCACAGTGTTCTTATGTGACATAAAGGTTGCTGATATGAATACATTGGGAGACAGATTAGCAAATTATCTTTTAGAAATGTTTAAAGATGATACATTAATGTATCATTGTATTGAGAAAATGCTGGAAGAAAGTCCTTTGTTTTGCTTTGATAAATTAGCAAATAAAAGCATTATTTCCACTTTGAATAAAAATCAGCTTGATTTTGCCTTTGATGGTTACCGTTTTTATGATTATATTGACAATGGGATTTTAAGAACACTTCAGATAAATCACGATGTGAATTTCGATTGGTTGGTGACAAAAGAGATAAACGGCAAAAAGGAATATGTATTTCCAGGTGAATTGTTTAGAAAATTGATGATTCAAAGGTATGGTGAAATTGAAACACCTACCATTGCTCTTTTCCCCAAAAACATTTCATAACAGAAAACAACCTCTGTAGGTTCAATTTACAGAGGTTGTTTTTATATTCATTCGTTCCTTATACCTTTCCGACTTAGATTGATTTTTCTAAAATTTCAAGTCTTTTAAAAAACATTTCACATTCTTGGCTATTAGAAAACCATTCTTTTTTTACTTCGGAAATTTTATTTAATCCGATTTTTTTAACCGCTTCTATTGCAGCTTCTCGTTGAGTAATATTCTTGTTTGCTGTCTGACATTTTGCACCATCGATAGTATCGTATGATAAAAATGCTTTATTAAAATCCATAAGCGAATACAATCCCTGTAATTTGTTTGTGGAATTATCAACAAAAAAGCCCCAATTACCCCAATGTCTATCCGTATTACCAATAAGATAATCAATAATATTCATCATATAGTATGAATAACTATCCTTTTTCAAAACAAAATCAAATTTATCTTTATCACGATTTATACAGTATACATTTATAAATTCAAAAGATACAATACTTGTTTGTTCAGATGTGATTATCTTACATTTAGATACCTTTAAACCATCAAAAAAGTCTTCTTCATAAGGAACGTAGTTCACTTTAAAACAACCGACAATTTTTGAAGCCAAAAGTTCAGCATCTACATCGCGCTCATCGCCGTCTTTTAAAAGATAGAAATCCCCGTTTTTTCTAATCCAAGCCTTTGGTGCAACTCCAGGTGTTCCAACATCTCCTGCCACTTCTTGCGTGGTGAAAAGCTCAGCGTTTTGAAGAGTTATATCTTTACCTCTAAGGCTTACATCGGCAAATGCATCTGAAAGAGAATGATTATATAAGTTTAATTCATCAAAAGTAATTTGTTCTTTGGCACGTCTTATCCAAAATACATCTGTCAAAGTTAACCCGTGATAAGAAATAGCAATCATAGCTCTATCTTTATCAGTTACGGCTTGACTTGCTCCGATAACTCTTAAAATTTCCTTAGCATATTTTCTATCTAAAGTTAAAACTCTTGAGGCACACCAATAATAAAAATTGTTTAAATTATTTACTCTACTGTCGAAATCATCTGATTCTTCAAGGTATAGGTTATATGGCATAAACGAAGAAAAATATATTGTACATTTTCCATTTTCATAAATGCGTGCAACACGTCTGTTCTTGTGCATTATATCAAAAAACTTCCAACCTTTTTGTATTACATAATTTTTAACGCTAAAACTCATAAAACCACCTCGCAAAACATAAAACTGTATGTAAAATTAATATATAATTGTGAATAAAAATTTACAATATACATATATTTCATTTTTTATATCAATTATATTTTACCACGATTAGGTGGAAATTTCAACCACGTTTAATTTGTATATTGCTCATCTTAAATCCGTTTAAATTTTTAAAGCTGGCAATATAGAGAAAATTTGAATTCTCAAACATTTCAACAAAACAGTTTAGAACCCTTTATTTTTATTGGCGTTCTTAATTTTTTATGAAGCATAATTGTTATTGAAAATTGGAAATTTATGGAGAATGTTAACGCCGGGGCTGTTGTCAAGGGTGGACTATAAAAAATTGAAAAACAAATGAATAATAACAAGTCATACTTGACATAATAAATGCATATATGTATAATAAAAGTACAAATATGACTTATTATTTGGAGAAGATAATATGAAAATTACTAATTTAAGCAATGAAAAATCTATATTATCAGAAATAGGAAATCGAATTCAGCAATATCGAGTTTCAATGAATGTTACTCAGGTTGAATTTGCAAAAAAATGTGGCATTTCTTTAAAAACAATTGCTCGTATTGAAAATGGCGACGACCTTAAATTGTCAAATTTGATTAAAATTATGAATGAGTTTAATATTGTTGACAATTTAGATGCTTTAATTCCCGAGCCACAACCTGACTATAAAGCAATGTTCGAAGAAAAAACTACAAGAAAACGCGCAAGACCTGACAAGAAAAAGCCAGATGATACTTGGGTATGGGGCGAAGATAAGGAGAATGAAGAATGAACAGTGTAAATACAGTTCGTGTTAAAATGTGGGGCACAACTATCGGTTATCTTCATCAGGACGATAGTGGAATGGTTGGTTTTCAGTATGATGATGAATTCCTGAAAAGTAATATTGAAGTTTCACCTATTAAAATGCCACTATCATCAATTACTTATTCGTTTCCATCTTTGCCTGAACAGACTTATCATGGGTTACCGGGAATGGTTGCTGATTCTCTCCCTGATAAATTCGGTAATATCGTTATAAACAGATACTTGGAAAGTCAAGGCAGAACAGCAGACAGTTTATCTGTTATTGAAAAGCTTTGCTATACAGGTAAACGAGGTATGGGTGCATTGGAATATGAGCCATCGCAGGAAGTTGTAAATATAAATGAAAAAGTGGAACTGGATGCTTTAACAAAATTGGCCTCTGAAATTTTGTCTGAAAAAGAGGAGTTTCACATTGAGAAAGATGATAATCTTATGGCACAGTTAATGGAGTGTGGTTCTTCCGTAGGTGGTGCAAGAGCAAAAACTCTTATTGCGTGGAATCCTGAAACGAATGATATTAGGTCAGGTCAGATTGATGCAGGTGATGGCTATGAATATTGGCTTTTAAAATTTGATAACATCAAAAATAACAAGGATAAAGATGCTCAACCGGATGATGGTGAGTACACAAAGGTTGAATACGCATATTACCTTATGGCTCTTGACGCAGGAATTGAAATGAGTGAGTGCAGACTATATAAGGAAAACGGTAGTGCTCACTTTATGACAAAGCGTTTTGACCGAAAGGGGACAAAGGGTGAAAAACTTCATATGCAGTCACTTTGTGCGTTGGCTCATATGGATTTCAATTCACCACGAGTTTATTCTTATGAAGAAGCATTTGCAGTAATGAGACAGCTTAAACTTCCATATAGTGACTTTGTTCAATTATTCAAACGAATGGTATTTAATGAATATGCCAAAAACTATGATGACCACACAAAGAATATATCATTTCTTATGAATAAAAAAGGAAAATGGTCATTGTCACCTGCATATGATGTAACTTTTTCTTATAGAAAAGATAGTATATGGGTGAAAGCACATCAGATGCTCATTAACGGAAAATCTGATAATATAACTGAAGATGATATGTTACAGGTAGCTGAAAAAGCAGGTATCAAAAAATCGGATGCAGTAAAATGCATAGAACAAGTCAAACAATCCGTTTTAAATTGGGAACACTTCGCATCTCAGACAGATATGTCAAAAAGTAATGTCCAAAGAATTAAGAATATTATAGGCGTATAAAAAACAAACCCAGCATACGGAAAACTCCGTACGCTGGGTTTTTATATCTGTTGTTTTAATTGTGATTTTTTATTTATCTATACATTTTCAATGCGGATTTCATTTTTTCTGCATTTTTGAAACGTTTTGAAATTTGTGTTGAGGTTGCTTGTTCAACAACCTTTTTGTATCGACCTTTCGGCAAATCAACAGACGGATGTGAACCTGTAAGCATAATGTTGAGGAGTACTCCAAGGCTGTAAATATCTGTAGTGTTATTTGACTGGAAAATGCCGAATTGTTCAGGTGCAGCAAAACCAGGTGTGCCAAGTGACTGAGTGTCAATTTCCTGTTCGTTGACAAATCGTGCAATTGAAAGGTCGATAAGCACAGCAGTACCATCTTCCTTTATAATAACATTTGACGGTTTTATATCGCGGTGGATTATGCCCATTGAATGAAGGAAAATCAAGGCATCACATATATCACAGGCGTATTTGAATGCCTTTTTTCTGTCGAGAGGTTTACTTGAAAGAATATCTATAAGCCTTTTGCCCTCAATATATTCTTCAAGCACGGTTATTCCCGAATCATCCGAGCATACCTCATAAATTGTAGGTAAGTTAGGATGATTTTTGTTTTTTAATGCCCTGAAAACATCGTCATTGGGATTGGTGGAAAAACGCTTTATAACATATTTCTGAGTATCCCTATGCAGATAAAGATATATAGATGAATGTTCTGTTTCTTTGAAGACTATTTTTTTCTGATAAAACTTCTCCAAGGATTGTTCTATGTAATTAAGAAGCTCATTATGGTTGGAATTTATTTCAACTCATCCTCTCCATGACTTTCAAGTAAATTGTTGCATTGAATAACAGTCATTTTCTGTTCCAAAGCGTATATAAGGATACTGTCGCGACGGTTTTTAGGGTGCAGGGCAGAGCGACCTGAAACCTTCAACGCCTGCTGGCATTCATCAACCGTCATTTTCATAGCAAGAGCAAGACGGACCACCTTATCCTTTGACGGTGATTTTCGTCCGTTTATAACCTCATAGAAATAGCAATAACTGAAATCAGCCTTATTGATAATATTCGATTTTGAATAGTTCTTGCTTTCAATGATATTTTCCCAGAAAGCCTTTATATCTTCGTTGACAAAAGTATCCTTATGGTTGGAAAGATAATCAGGTAATGAACAACTTTGTCTTTTCAACTCTTTTAAAAGTTCAGTTGTGGTTTTGGCCATGGTATCACCTCAAGGGTATCAATAATAAGTGTATGTGTATGCTGATTTGCTTGTGTTAACGGTATTGTCATATTCACTGTTGAGCATAAAGGTTGTTAAAGCAGTTGCTTTTCCTTCCCCATTTGCAACAGAAGAGTCAATTCGCGTGCCACAACAGAATTTAGCAATTTTAAGGTATGGATTTCCGCAAAAGCTGTATCCGTCCAATGAGAGGTTATAATCAGCATTGAATGTGAAACTTGTATCTGTTTTTCCCGGTGGATAATAAAATGCTTTGTATTCCACATTGTTATGTTTTACAGCACCTGTGTAAAGAACACCATTTTCTGCGAAAAGCTTCGGATTATCGGAATCAACCGTGAAAGAAGTCAGATTATTGCAACCTATAAAGTTACCGCTTACTGATGTTGTTGAAGCTGTAAAATGAATTGTTTTAATATACGGATTATTTTTGAATGCGTGTTTTGCTATAGTAATTACTCTTGCAGGAATTGTGTATGATGAATTTGTTTTTGCAGGAGGATAATATATCAATGAGGAATCAAGTTTCTGACCGTTAGATGTATTTGTGTTCTGCCTTGCAAACACAACGCCATCAACAGAATACATTGTCAATGTCCATCTGTCAGAAAAATCAGGGCTTATTCTGTCGGCGAAATGAACTGCATTAAGCTTAGGACAGTTGGTAATCAGTTGATAGAATGTATCATTACCCGGATTTTTGGAATCATCTGTCATACGCTGATATGTTTCATATGGGAATGTGATTGATGTAAGGTTAGGGAGATTGTTAAACACAGTTCTGCTTTTCGGAAGATAGAATCTGCTTGTTCCCGATGTTATTCCTGTGAACACAATTTTTTGGATGTTACTGTTGTTTGCAAATGCATTTTCACCTAAAAATGCAACATGTTTTCCGTTTATGTATGCAGGTACAGTTACGGTTGAACTGTTACCTGTATATTTTGTGATTTTGATTTCACCGTTAACCTCAACATACTGAAAGTCTGCTACACTTGGTTGAGAAGATGCAGTTGTTGTCGGCTTTGTAGTTGTCGGAGCCGTCGTAGTAGGAGCAGTTGTAGTAGGCTTTGTGGTAGTAGTTGTGGTAGTAGTTGTGGTAGTGGTTGTGGTAGTGGTTGTTGTAGGGTCTACAGGTGCAGGTTTAGAAGGCTTTATTGGAGCAGTAGTAGTTTCTTTTGCTTTTGTTGTGCCTTCTTCTTCAGGAAAATCAGGGAATTTAATATTGTCCCAATCAAAAATATCATCCCACAAACTTGATTTTTTTGTAGTTGTTTCTGTTACATTGTTGATAATAGTTGTTTTTACTTCAGAGGAAGATGGAGTTTCATCGTTTAAAGATGTATTTTCACTTGGCGTTTCTGAATTTTGTTTATCTTCTTCTGTTACTGGTTCAGTTGTATCTCCTGTAACTTTATCAATCAATGATTCGAAGAAGTTTTTCTTTGTGGTGGTTTCAATAATTTCAGTTATTTCGAAAATCTGTTCACCTTTAGCATTTGTTGCAATTTCACCGTTTTCTTCTGTAACGGGAACAATTGTTGTGATTACAGGCTGTTCAGCAACAGGAATTTTTCTGATAGATTTGATTGCGAAAAAGCAAGAAGCTAAAACAATCGCAACTGCACAGATGATTGAAGAAACCTGTGCGATTTTTTTAGTCGGTATAACTATAATCGTTTTTTTCTTCTGTTTTGTCACAACAGACTTTTCGTTTAAAACGGATGAGCAGGTAAGACAAAAAGAAGCTTCCTCAGGAAGCTCTGTTCCGCAAAAAGGACATTTCTTCAAAAAATCCACCCCCTGTACGCTGATAAAGTATATGCATATAGAATACAGGATTTTGACGGTATTTTCAAGTCATAAACAGGAAAAACCTGTACGCTGATAGCATATAAAATAGAAAAAGTTTTTGATGTTTATTATCTTTGTCCTGTGCTTTCATAAAATTGTATCAGCAAAGAAACATTTATGATTTCAAACCAGAATAGCAAAAGACATTATAAAAAATTATCATTTAGATTGCTTTAAGAAAAATAAATATGAGAGTGTATGCTAGTGGCATATAGAAATGAGCATTTTAAAAGAGTAGAATAATTTAAAAGTGTATCTATACATATAATAGGGGGATAAAAAATGAAAAAGTCAGCATTAAAAAAGATTATCGCAGTTTTACTTGCACTTGCAACATTGGTGTTAGCAGGTTGTCAGAACAACGAGCCTGTGAATGAAGACAACCCATCAGAAAACATCTCACAGAGCGATGAAAATCAAGTTGCAGTTGACGACATAATGGGTATGGAAGAATCTCATCCGACCGTTATGAAGGAAACTATTGACTTATATTCGGTTGACCTTAGCAAGTATGGACTAACAAACGATTATGAAGTCGGCATTCCGTATCCAATGTCAATTGGTTGTGCATATGTTGTCCGTGATTACGGTAAAGAGGAAGAACAGACATATTTGTTTGTTACAACTAAAGATAAGGTTATGTATCTTAACACAGAGTTTCCGTCATCGGGAAGAATACCGGCAAATGAAATGCATAGTTTAAAGACTGCTGACCTTGACGGTAAAAAAGGTGAAGAAATAGTTTTACTTGCTAATACAGGTGGTAATGGTGGTGCAGGTGTTTACTGTAATGGTATTTACAAAATCGACAATGGCAAGATTGTTGAGATGAAAATCAGCGATGAAAAGCCATTTGAGGTAACACTTGAAGCACCGTACACTGTTGTATTTAAGAATGAAAAGCTTGATTATGAAGAAAAAATTGTATGTGAATGGGATTCTGAGGCACTTTTTGATGATGCAGGTAATCCTGATATGAGTTCAATGTACTTTGAGGAATATGGTTCTTATGATGGTGGCTTCTATTCACCTCATGAGACAGGAATATATACCAATGATAAGGAACAACCTTGTGTTTGTTTTACAAGCTGGTCATATTTAAGCAGGTCAGTTGACGAGGAAGAAGTAGAATCTGTTGTCGAATATTCATATAATTCAGAAACAAATCAGTTTGAAATCACTTATGTGAGATTAGATGTTTATATTCCTGAGGATATTGAAGAAACATATGGTTCTTTTGAAGAATATTGGGAAATGCTGGCTTATACCAACGGATATACATATTACGATATAAACAAAGACGGTGTTGATGAGTTTATTACACATACAGGCACCTGCGAAGCAGATAGAGTTTACAGAGTATATACATTCCAAAACGGAAAAATGGTTTGTGCAGGTGCATTTGGCGGTTGGCACGGAACCTTATATGAAAAGGATAAGTCAATCATTATTGTCAGCTCAGGTGCTACGGAAAACGGAATGTTCGTAACTGCTGTAACATATGAGCTTGTTGATAAAAAACTTGTGGAAAAAGATGTCTTTGAAAAAGAATATACTGATGACGCAGAGTGGGAAGCATATTTCGAAAACCTTGATAAATTGGGCGAAGTAATCGAAGTGAATAATATTTTCTATAGGTAGAATGAGTATACAAAACAGTAAGGAGTTTTTATGGTTACAGACGAGTTTTTGAAAGGATTAGAAGAATTTAATAGTGATAATCTTTTTGTAATAGATTTTTCTGCGATTGTTAATGTCAACTCCCAAGAGACGCTTAATAGTTTGACTGAGTACTTGTTGAGTAATTCTATTAAGGTTGCAGTAAGTAGAGAGTTTTATGAAAATTATGATGTAATAATCAAATCAACAAATGATGAACAAGTATCCATTGCAAAGCTAACTCACAGTTTCTTGGACACGCTTGAAAAGAATGGGTGTCTTTTTTATATGGGTGATATAGTCGATTCAAAAGAGATTATAGAAAAACTTCACAAAAATCCTAAAGTTTGTTTTGTCTATTACAAGAACTCTGAATTTTCTGAAAATGTTGTTAATTTTAACAATTCATTGTGTGCAAAAGCCATCATTGTAAACGAAAACGGTGATATGGATATCTGTACAGAAAAAAGCAGTATCGTTAACTTAAGTACAAGAACGGCGGATATATCTGTAATAGATGATGATTATTTTGCTACAACTTTTGAACCGAGTATGGGTGCTTGTGTTAAAACAAAAGAAGGAAAGAAATATACACTTGCAAATGTGCTTGGTAGCGGTGGAGAAGGCTCGATATATGATTGTAACGAAGAAAGTGACTATGTAATTAAGATATATCACAAAGGACAACTTAACAAGTTGAGGTTAAAGAAACTCTTTATGATGGAAAAAAAGCAGGTAAGATATGAAGGTATCTGTTGGCCGGAAAAAGTTGTTTTTTCCATACAAGGAGAGCCAATTGGTTATCTGATGAAAAAAATTGATGGTAAACCACTTTCTGCAATTTTTGATGGTGATGAAGCTGTACTTAAAGAATTTCCTGATTGGAAGAAACAAAATTTAATATTACTCACAACTGAAATTTTAGAAAAGGTTCAATATTTACACCTCTTGGGAATTATCATAGGTGATTTGCGAATGAAAAATATTGTTATCAGTAAAGAGGGTGTGCCCTGTATTGTAGATATAGATTCATGTCAAATTGATACATTGCCTTGCCCCATTGGTTTCCCTGATTTCACACCACCTGAACTTCAGCATATCGAATTTAAAAAACAATTGAGAACATATCATAATGAGAGTTTTTCGTGTGCTGTGTTAATTTTTAAATTGCTGTTTTGTGGATTACATCCGTATAACCAGAAATTTACAGAAAAGACTTTAGAGGAAAATATTTTTTTACTAAATTTTCCGTATCCTCAAAAGTATGACGGAGATTTTTCGAAAATACCTTGGGGTGGATATGATGAAATGTGGAAACATCTCCCTTTTCAAATGCAAAATTTTTTCTACAATATATTTAAATGTGGAACACGATACAATGTACAAGAAATGATTTTAATGTTAAAAACTTATAATGAGTTTTTAAACTATAAAAAAAATACAATACCATCATTAAATGAAATCTCATTTTATAATGAGTAATTTACAGGAGGAATAAAAATGAGTATTTATGAAGATTTTACACCGGGTGATTTTGCCAAAAGCACAAAAAAGAGATTACCAATTTGTTTCTGTTTGGATACAAGTGGTTCAATGATTGCACCGATTTCAAATGGAAAAACAAGAATTCAAGAGTTAAATGAAGCATTTTCAAAATTTGTTACTGCAATGAAAGCGAATGATGAGGTGGCAGCATCTGCTGATATTGCTATGGTAACATTTGGTGGGAAAGTAGGTATTTTACAAAATTTTGTCCCCGTAACAAATCTAAATGTTCCGGAAATAGAAGTAAAATTAAGGTCATTAACACCTATGGGTGAAGCAGTTCAGGTTGCATTAAAATTACTCGAGGTTAGAAAAGAAGGCTACAAGCAGAAGGGTATGGAATACTATCAGCCATGGCTTGTTGTTTTTACTGATGGAGAACCTGAAGGAAAAAATGCAATAGAAAATATGGAAGAAGCTATAAAACAAACCACCGAATTGGAGAACCAAAATAAATTAGTAGTTTTTAATATTGGTATTGGTAGTGATGTTAATCTCGACATCTTAAAAAAGCTTTCAGTTAAGAGAGAAAATCCAATTTCTGTTGCAGAAACTAATTTGGATGATGTTTTCGAATTCCTTGGAAAAAGTTCAGATACAGCTGTCAGCGGAGAAGAAAACACAGATGTCCTTTATGGCAAGGAAGAACTGAAAAAAGGCAAGGAAGTAGATATTTCTGAATGGTGTATTTAATCGTATGAGAGTTATACAAGCATATATTCAAGGGGCAAAACATAAAAGTGAAAATCGTCCTTGCGAAGACAGAACATATGCCTTATCAAAGAATTATGTAGATGTTATTGCATTGGCTGATGGTGCGGGCAGTGCAAAGTATTCTCACTCTGCAAATGGTGCCGAATGTGTTACAAAAACGATTTGTGAGTTTTTTTGCAATAATTTTGATAAATTTTATGAGAAATCAGATGTTGAAGAACTAAAAAATGTAATTGTAGCAGTGTGCCAACATTCTTTATTAGAGTTAGCAACGGAAATGGAACTGGATGATATTTCAAGATTGTCATCTACATTACTCTGTGTGGCAGTGAAGAATGAAAAGGCGATAATCTGTCATATCGGTGACGGTGTCATTGGTAAGTTGACTACAACAGGCATACAGGTGGTATCATTACCTGAAAACGGCGAGTTTATTGGGACCACATATTTTGTTGCTAGTCCAAACGCACAATCTCATATGTCAATCATAAAAGAGTCAACAGAAGATGTTGTTTCATATTTTATGATGAGTGACGGAACTCAGGAGTATGTATTTAGTAAAAGTTCAGGCAGTTTTTCTGGTGCTGCAAAAAAAATGGCATTGATGCCGTTCGAAACTGATGGTCAGAAAAAGTTGGTTGATATTATTCAAAAATATATGATTGAAAAAGATGTAAAATCTGATGATTGCTCTTTTATATGTTTAGCTGTTAAATCATCGTATGATATACCTGTGAATATTGATTCCAAAGACAAAGATACAATTAATCATCATGGTGAAGATGTTGTTATCAATCATAAAACAATGATAGAGGATGAATTTTTTAAAATCAAAAAAATTAGCAATTCATCAAAATTATTGTTAGAGAAAAAAGGAAAATTGTTAATTATTCTTTCGATTATTATGGCTGTAATTATTGTGTTTACAATAGGAATATCCAGAAAGAACGCGAAAAAACCGACAGAAACAACAACCAAAAACACCGTGACAGAAACGAAGAAAAAAGAAAAAACCACTTCTAAAGATGTCGTTATAGATTGTGACAAAAATTCGGTATCAAAGGAAAACGGAAAATCTGAAAATAAGGAAGTCGTAGAAAAGATAACTGAAAACAAACAAAAACCAGATGCATCCAGCACGGTAAATGTAACAGAAAAAACAACAAAAGAAAAGGTGAATGAAAATGAGTGAAAATATTGGCGGAATTTCATTAGATGAAATTTTGGCTGCTGCAAGCTTTGATGATGCAGGTTCGGAAGAAACAGATACAGTAAATAATGAAAGTAGTAATACATATAAAGATAACGATAGTACAGAAGATACTATAGGTGGCATTGCTTTATCAGAAATTTTGGCAAGTGCTTCTTTAGATGATGAACCAAAAATTCCTGTTGCTGTTACGCCTAAGGCAGAGGCGGTTGTTTCCACGACGGATGATACAATCAGTTTAACGAATATTGGTATTCCAAAAGATATGGTAGAAGTAAAATACAATGGTAATGTTGATTCTATACATACAGATAACAAAAACGATGTTGTAGTTGTGGATGGCCCTAATGAAGATATTGCAAAGGCAGAAAAAAGAGCAGAAATATTAGCAACATTGCGTAAGTTTTATTTGTTTGATTTCCTTTACAGAACAGTTAAAGCAAGAAATTGGGGCTTGCTTGTATGGCTGTTTATGAATTTCATTTTTATTGAAATGGCTGCAATAACAATGACTCTCGGTTCAAGTGATTATGCATCAATTGCCGCTGCTGTGGCACCGTTGGCTTATGTGGTAACGTTGATGGTTGCATTATCACCGGTAGGTGAATTTTTCCTTCGTCAGCAAAATTCATGCAGAAAAATCAAAAACAAGCAGATAGAAGCTAAGGTGCAACCTATTTTTGATAAGGTTTATGCAGAAGCAAGAGAAAAGAATCCAAATATTTCACCAAATGTCAAATTGTTTATGTGTGATGATGAAAGTGAAAATGCTTTTGCAACAGGAAGAAGAACGGTTTGTATTACAAAAGGTCTTACTTTTATGAGTGAGGAGCATATTGCAGGAATTCTTGCTCATGAGTTTGGTCATCTGGCAAACAAAGATACAGATAACCTGTTAATTGTTGTTGTAGGCAACTTCTTTGTAACAATAATAACAGGTATTCTTGGAATCATTTTTAATATTTTTGGTGCAATTGGTGATATGTTAACAGAGGATACAACGCTTGGTAAAATTATACCATTCCATGTGGTTACAAGAATTCTTTCATTTATATTTGTTACGGCATTTATGTTCGTTTGGACAAAGATAGGTGCATTGTTATGCTTAAGAGGTAATAAAAAAGCAGAGTTTGCGGCAGATATGTATGCTGCGGAGCTTGGTTATGCACAGGAGTTGGTGGATGCCTTTAACGAACTTGACGATTCTCCTGCACCTAAAGGCTTGTGGGCTGCATTGACATCAAGTCACCCGCAAACAGCAGACAGAGTAATGAAACTTAATGAATACATTGAATCACATCAGCAAAACGCTTTAAATTAAGGGGATATTAAATTGTCTTATTATAACATCAATTCCATAATTCCAATTTGTAAAATTAATAGTTTAACAGATGCTTACTGTGGATTGAAAAATCTTGGAGTGGGCAATGTGGTTTTGACAAATGCGTATAATCGTTTTGTAAGCAGTGCAGAAACAAATCTGTGTATAAATGATGGTTCAGGTGAACAACCATCATTTTTATATAATTATAAAAGACTTACACAACAAGGAATAATAGACAAACAAGCAGGTTTTACATTTACTAAAAAGGAACATTTTAATCTGAATTTAGTAAAAGAAAGTTTTAATGCTAAATTAGTAGAAGACTTTGTTAAATCTATTATTATGCAGATAATAAAAAATAATAAAAAAGGTACATATAAACTTTGCTTGATTGATGTTAAGAATTCAGGTGCCAGTTTTGGTAATTTGATAAGCATTGTAAATAGTGACTATAAGAACTTTTACGGAAAAGTATTTATAAGTGATAACGATATTAACGAGGCACTATCTATTCTTGAAAAACAAGTTTCAGAGAATGTTTCAAAAAGCGCAATGAGTGCGCAATCTGTATTTGAATATAACAAGGTAAATCACAATAAATCGATACCTATTACATTTATAATAATTTTTGATTATGATTCACTTAACAATACAAAGCAAAGCAGATTTTCCAATATAGAGCAGAATGCTGAAAAAGCAGGGTTAAATATAATAAAGGTTTCAGGAGCTGAAACGGATGATGAGAATACATTTAATTTAATTTTAGGTAATAATATCGGAACCATATCAAAAAAGGATTTTAGTGTTGATGTGAAACCGGTCATTCACGAATATTTTGCAGAAGATGTGGCGAAATTTAGTGAAAAACAGTACATAGATACTAATGTGTCACCGTATTTTGATTTTGAAAATATTGAATTCAAGATGGATTCAACCAAAACACTTTCAATTCCGTTTGCGGTTGACGATGATGGCGAGATTCAGTCATTTGAAATTGGCGGATATGCACCATCACATGCTTTGATTTCTGGTACTACAGGTTCAGGTAAGTCAGTTTTGTTGCACACTATTATTGATTCAATTACACTACACTATCATCCTAAAGATGTAGAAATTTGGGCAATAGACTATAAAGCTGTAGAATTTGCTTGTTATGTGGAAAACAGAACACCGCATATTACGGTGATTGGTCAGGATAAGTCTGATGATTTTTCGTATAGCTTGTTAAATTTGATTAACAAAGAGTATGAACGACGAAAAAAATTGTTTATTGAATTGGGCGTAAGCAGTTTTAATGATTGTAGAGCAAAAGGGGAATTTTTATCAAGAATTGTTATTGTAATAGATGAGTTTCACAATCTTACACAAGCAGTTCAGTATAATCCCGAGTATAAAATTATGCTTGAAAATCTTTTGTCTGAAATGCGAGCTATGGGTATGTCCTTTATTTTCTGTTCACAGACAATCAGTAACGGCCTTATGGGCCTGACAGAAAAAGGTAAAAATCAGATTGGTTGCCGTTTGTGTATGAAACAATCATCAATTGACGAAATAAAATCAACTCTTGCAGATACAATGACAGGAAATTTAGAGCATATCCAGAATATTAAAAATTTCGGAAGAGGACAGGTTTTATATAAGAAAACAGAAGAACAGGGCTACAGTTATAAGTATCTTAATGTGTTGTACTTTAGTGATGCCATAAGGGAAAAACTTATAAGCTCAGTCAGTAATGCAATTGAAAAAGATTATGTTAAAAGACATGAAATTATATGTAAAAACAGTGAGCGCTTTTCAATTCTGGAAAAAGATGGTCATACATTAAATAAGTATCTAAATGGTGAAGATGTTTATGATGATGAAGAGGGAATAAAGTTTTATCCTGCTGCACCTACAACACTTGATGATGAGTTTGCAATCCAATTTGAACGTGCACCTTCAAGTAATATGCTTATTTGTGTTGAAGATGATAATTTAAGAGAGTCAATAGAACTTTTCTCAATTATAAGTTTATTAGCAAACAAAACTAATACGGTAAATGTATCAATTTTTGATACCGAAAATAGCGATTGTATCAGGTTAAATGAATTGTTGTCTAAAATTCGTTCGAGCAGACTTAATGTGCATTTTGGTGCAAAAGAGAGTATAGACCATATACTTGAACATAAAAAAATAAAGCCACAAGGTCATAAAAATAATGCGGAATTTTTCTATGGTATAAATAAAATTAAAAGTGCAGTATATATTCTTTCTCAACACAATGATGAAGAAGACAATGTTGTGCCAAGTAAAACGAAGCAAAATCAAAATTCTATTAAGATAGATGGCAATGCATCTTATGAACAAAAGATGAAAGAATTGATGGCGCTAAAACAGGCTTTGTTGGAGAAAAATACAGTATCAAAAGAACAAAAATCAAATGTTCAAAAAGACAATAAAACTATTGAGAAGAAATATGATTTTGACGAAATAGTTAATGTGATGAAATCATTATTTGAACATGGTCCAGATATGGGACACTATTCGTTTGTGGTTATCAATAATGTTAAGCAATTGAAACAGATTGCATTGAACAAACTTGGTGATTTTGAATATCGAATAGGTGCAAGAATGAGTGGCGATGATGCATACATGTTATTTGCGTCTGAGAATTTCATCAGAAAGGCTGATGAAAAAACTGTTGTCTTGTATGCTGGGTCAAATAAAAATGTAAAAACTTTAAGACCATATTTGTTACCAGACGACGAATACTTAACAAAAATTAATGAGTTAGTAAAGTAAGGGAGATTTTATTATGTCAATGATGGGTGGAGGAATCAACAGAAATCCTACAGAGTTACTCAATTATGCAAGTAGTCTTGAAAAATCTGTTGAAGTAATTGAGAGTGAACTTTTAAATACTATACATGCATTAGATATATATGCATCTGATTTGGATAACAAATCACAGGAAGCGATTGCAAGATTTGAAGAGGATTACAAGAAAATTAGTACTCAGCTTGAAGAATACCGAAATCTTGCAACTTTGTTAAGAAAGAATGCAGATGCAATTAACGATGTAATTGGTTCAACAAGATTTTAAGGAGAAGAGCGACAATGGATGAAACAGTAAGATTTAATTTTGATACAGCATGTGAATTGACTAACAAACTCACAACATGTATGGATGTCCTTGAAAGTGAAAATGATAGACTCCAGAATAACTTTTCAGCTTTAAATGAGCATTTCAAGGATGCGTATTATGAGGAATTCAAGGTTGAATTTGAAAAAGGTGACAGAATAATAAAGGCAATAAATGAGGATGTAAGGGATTTAACAGTTGCTCTTATTAATTATGCAATGAAAATGGGTGAACTTGAGCACGGAGGCAAATAATCAATGTCAGATGGAAATTTTATTATTCCTGATTATGAAACTATAAATGATTATGCTGAATCTATGATGATTGTTTTTGATGATGTCAATTCACAGATAGAACGGTTTAATACAGATTTAAGTTCACTTGAATATGATGTTGAGAGTTTTGTCAGTGATGCAAAAGCAAGACTAGAAGAATTGCAATCAAGTATCCGGGAAATGCAAGTGGAAATTAACAAACTGAAAGAGAAGATAAATCATTATCGGGAATGTATTGAACAAAACAAGCAAAAAATACAAGAAATCAAGGAACATGAAAATCAGATAAAGTCTGAAATTGAGCAAATACAAGATGAAATCAGAAGACTTGAACAGTCAGAAGACGAGAATAAAGCAAAGAGAATTGCTGAATTAAGGAAGAAAATTGTGGTGTTGACGGAAAAATTGCAAGTTTATGCTCGTCATAGAAGAGAATTGGAAGAACTTAATGTTGAGATAACCCAAAAACTTAATGAATTAAAAAGAGACCTTGCTGAATTTGAAGAAAAAAACGAAAAATATATTGCTAAATATCAGGAAATTCAAAGTGAAGCAAGTGCGTTTTACACGAAATGGCAAAATGTTAAGAATGCTGTTAATAATGCAAATATAAGCAATAGCGTATTAGCGGCAAATGAAGAATTGAATCATATATCAGGTGTGATGAAGCAATTTGCACAAAGGGTAAGTGAGATTAAGTGGGGGTACTCCGATGTATAGACAGGCTGAATTAGAAACATCAGTTACAAAGATAGAATCATTAAAAGATAGCATATCTGCTGAAATGCAATTCAATGGTTCTCATCAGTTTGGAGCAAAACTTGAAGAATTATCTAATGTCTATAAAACAAAAAATGCGGAAATGGGAGAATTGTACATAATGTTTTCCCACATAAATGATGAAATAGAACGTATTACAAATATTATGAATCAGGACCTTGAAGGTTCGGATAACGGAATATCATATATTAAAAGGCGATGAGATGTAATAATGAGTTATACTCAAAATGGTATCGGTGAAATTACCAAAGGTAACTATAAAAATGCTTTTTCAATTTTAGAAAAAGGTTTTTTTGTGGAGGGCGAAACATCTGCAGGATGTTATCTTGCTCAAATGTATTATGATGAAAGAATAACACCAAGAACAGAAGAAAGTAATGCAGCGGCGATGTTATTGTGGTATGTTACTGCTGACGAAGTAGCATCTTCAAAACATAAGTTAGGTGTCAGCTTGTTTTCGCTTCCAGGAAAAGCGAAAAATGTTGGATTGGATTACATAAAAGAAGCTGCTAAGAAGGAATATCCTGTTTCCTTTTGTGTTCTTGGGGTACTTGCATATCATGATAATGACTTTGCTACGGCAATTGATTATTTCTCCAAATACCAGAATATTGAGAATGATAAAAAAGCATTGCTAATGTATGCTGAGTCTTGTTGCAAAATAGATATTCCGGATTATAAAAAGGCAGAGGAATTGTATACACTCTGTGCTGAGAAGTATAAAGATTCAGATGCTTATTTAAAGTTATCTAAATATTATTCAACTCCTCGTGTGTACGATGGCAAAAAACGATTTGCATATGCGGAAAAAGCGGCAGAGTTAGGTGATGTTGATGCGGCAAAGGATGTGGGCGTTGCATACTTTGTAGGTAACGAATTTATCAAGGAAAATCCAATTAAGAATCTTGATAAGGCATATAAATTTCTTGATTATGCATATAAAAAGAAAAATGGTGAAGCGGCAGCATATCTTGGCGATATGTATTCGCAAGGATTGATTGTACAAAAAGATGAAAAGAAAGCACTTGAGTTATATGATGATGCTATAAATTTGGGTTATGTTCAGGGTTATGATAAAAAGGGAATGTATTACTACTTTTCGCGGAACTATCATGATGCATATATCAATTTCAAAAAGTTGAATTACGACGAATCAAATATTTACAGTTCAATGATGTTTGAATGCGCTTATAATCTTTATAGCAACGTTCCCGAGAAGGAAAATGAATTGGTAAAAATAGCAATCAATTGTCAAAATTATGGCGGAAATGTGCCGGATACAGCACATTTGGTTTTAGGTAAGGCATATTACGACGGAAAATATCTTATCCGTGATTTTGATATGGCAGTATTTCATCTTAAAAATTGTGTTTCTCATCCTGAAGCGAATTACATTATAGGTAAATTAGCTGCTTACGGTGCAACTGAATCAATAACACCGGCTGAATCTGAAGCATATTTGTTAGTTGCAGCAAATGCAGGTGTTGGAGATGCTATGCTTGTGCTTGGGAAATTATACAAACAGTGGCAACAGGCTAGTAAAGCAGTGAGTATGCTTATGAAAGCATATAACAAAGGTGTAAAAGAAGCAGCACGCGAGATTAGTGAAATGTATCTTAATGGTGATGTTACAGGCAGAAAAGATAAAAAGAAAGCAAAAGAGTGGAGCGAGAAGGCAAAATAATATGAGAAAGTTTATAAGTGTACTGCTAAGTGTACTGAATTCAATTGCGTTGATAAAAATTATTAGGGACAGTTTCAATACAAAAATTTATAAACAATAACACTAAAGTGAGGTGTGAATGATATTATGAGTTCAAACAACAAGTTCGATGCTAATTCGTGGGATTCCTTATATGGCGAATCAACGAAAAAAATAAAATATGAAGACGATGTGAGCAATGATGAAACCACATATGAGCAGGAGAACGATAATGCGGAAAATGTGCTTCCTGTTAACAGTGCTTTTGTTATCGATTCAATGCCTAAAGAACAAAAGACAGTCAATACTGATGATGGCAAAAATAAGAGGATAATTAAAATAATCCTTATTTCTGTCTTGTCTGTTGTGCTTCTGGCAGGCTTAATTGTTGCAGGTATTTATCTTAGCGATTATTTTGGCGTATCAGACCCTTTAGGTGGTCATGACGGAACTAATCAGGAAGATGAAATTGACACACAGAATAATAATGTTAATGTTGATGACGAATCAACAGATGGGTATAAAGGTGATTTTACAGAATGGACAAGTGATAATTCGGGAGAAGATAATGAACTTGACCCGACAGGTGACAACTGGCAAGGTGTCGAGAATTTAGAAGTTAATGAACCAGCTGGTAGCGATGAGAATGATGAAGAGTCTGTGTCAGAAGAATGGACTAGTTCCGATTCCGTAAGCGATGTTTTATTAGAAGATACACATGTGTATTTGAATAATATGATATGGAGTGCTTCAAGAGAAAGTTATGATTTGGTCAGCGGTGTCGAATTTGTGGAAGGCGGAGAACCTGATTTTGGTGATGGTACATCAATCTTGAACAGAATCATTAAGACAGTTGACAAAAATGCATCATTAGATACGGTTTTAATGGGTAATTTCGGTGAAGAGTATTTGGAATATTCTGTTGTGAATGGGAAATATCACAATGATAAAGCAAAATATGCACTCAGAACAGCAACACTCACAGAAAATGATATAAAATATGAAGAACGAGATGAGGAGTGTTGCGTAGTAATTCTCAAAGATTGCACAAATCCCAAAAAGGATTATGACAATCCTCTTCATCGTGTAACTGATAATTTTGTGACAGAAGAAGAAATAATAGATTATTATGCTGTAAATTACGGAGTAACCGTCAGCTCGGCACGACTGAAATATCATAATATAATTGTTCAGATAGAAAGCGTTGATGATGAAACAGTAATATCAATAGCCTATGAGGTTTCAACGACAATCAAATTCAATGTGTCCGGAATGACCATTACAGGCTCTTGTGAGCTATTTAGCGGTACGAGCTATACGGTTTATTAAAAGAATATTTGTCAAATAAGACGAGGAGGCAAAGATTGGCATGAGTTCAAATAATAAATTTGATGCTAATTCGTGGGATTCTGAATATAACGAAGTAACGGAGAAAATAAAATACGAAGATGATATAGATGAAGCCGAGAATATGTATGAACAAGATGATATCTATACAGATGGTGGTGCTCTTGAAGAGTTCAAGGGCAGAGAAGAAAAGTCAGATAAAGACGACGGCGATAAAAAGAAAAAAATAATTAAGATAATCCTTATTTCTGTTTTATCTGTTGTATTTTTGGCAGGATTGATTGCTTTAGGTGTATATCTTTATAATTATTTTATCCCAGTAGGTGAATTCGACGAAGTCGGACAGAAAGATGTAACAGATATGGAAAGTAATTACGAAGAAAACTATGTTGAAACAACAGATTTACATAATGCTGATTCAACAAATTCGCCAGAGGAAGATTTAGAGCCAAACGACACAGAAGAATTGAATAAGGATGATGCATTATCCAAAGAAGAGACTAATACTATACAAGGTGCAAATCCGTCTGCGAAGAAAAATAAATATAAGCTTATATACAATGAAGTAGGACAGATTTCTGAGGTCGAAATAAGAATATACGGAAATTATAACCCTGCAAAAATAAAATCAGGAGACACTATTGAACTAAGCATAAACACAGACCGGATAGAGGTCGGTACAGACGAGCAAAAAGGTAAGTTTAAGGGACAATATAACGAGGGATATGATTGGGACTTTAATCTTGTCACAAAAAAAGGATGTCTTGAATCATATTCCTGTGCAGGAATTGAATTTGAAGATGGTTCTTTTGTCAATGCTGATGGTTTCCCTGAACGACAAGAGCCGTATAGTAATGCAGTGAAAATGGATTTTACCGATGAGTATGTCATAGTTTCATTGTTGTTGGATAAACCAGTGGATATTGAAGAAAAAAATATCCAAGTGTTTATGAGTGTTGATGAGAAAACCTTTACCACATATGAAGGAGCATATAATGAATATTGGGAAAAGGACTATTCCAAGGAAGTGCCTCAACCGGATATTGATTTGACTCCGTCGATGATGCAACCTATTGAAGAATGAGAATTAGACTTCACCGAGTGGCAAGAAGCATAGTTTTTGTTCTACATACGGTAGGGTGAGCGAGTTATCCTCGCTAATGCCATTTAATAAAAAATTAAATTAGTATGTCATTCTGAGCGAACGCGAAGAATCTCAATAAATAATAAAACGAAAATATAGTTTCGGAGATGAGAAAATGAAAAAAACATTCAAAAAAGTGTTATCAGTAATGCTTGTTGTAATTATATTTGCAACATCATTACCATTTAATGCTTTGGCAAAAGATGATACAACACAAAACAATCAAAATATTTCAACCGATATGGGTGATATGAGTTTTACAGCAACTAACTCATTTGGTGAAATGCTGACAGACTCATTAAGCGAGTACACAGGTGAGCAGAATGGTGAATATTACATATCTGACATTGAATATGAGGGATATTGTGCCCTTGTAACCTTTGCAACACAACAGGGCTGTACAATTATGGTTGCAGCTTACGAAGAAGACACAGGCAGAATGATTACATCTGCATCAGTAGATGTTTTTGCAGAAGATACAGAAGCATTTGTCGAATTTGAGGACGAGCTTCCTGACTATTTCGTGTTAAAAGCGTTTATGCTTGATGATAATGCTGCACCATTATGTAAAGCATACACTTGTAATGAAATGACACAGGCATATGAGGATTTTGCTGCAACAACCATTGATGATTACGATGAAGATAAGGTTATCAATCTTGATGAAGATGAAACAACTAACTTCCTTGTTATGTCAGATGAAACAACCACAATTACAAATGATGGCAAAACAAATGTATTGGTTTCTTATGATGAAGAAACAGGTGTTTACACATTTGATAACATTGATGAACAGATTACATCTTTAAGAAAAGACGATATTTTCTATTTTGACAATGGAAATGTTGAAGAGCTTACTTTTATTAAAGTAGGTACTGTTGATATTGACGGAACAACCGCATATATCACAGAAGCAGAAGCATCATTGGAAGAAGTCTTTGATGTTGTAAAACTTGATAACGAAATGACTTCAGGTGAATTTTCTCTTAATGAAGACGAAGAATTAGAAGACGGTGTAACATATTTAGGTTGTGAAGAGGTTGAAGAACCTGATGATGAAGTAAGCACTTTTGGGTTTGATAATGAACACACCGTAACATATAAGCATAATTATAAAGTTAAAAAAGATATTAAACCAAAAAACTTAACAAAAATTTCTAATGATGTTGCATTAACTGGTTCAATAAAGCTTAATGGTAATTTTGGCTTTAGTCTTTCAGGCAAACTTAAATATTATATCAGCAATGATTTTACAGAAATAGAGTTCACATTAACACCTTCATTTGTACTTAATGTAACAGTAGAAGGTGTTGGTAGAATTGAAATTAATATGTTACCTATTTTATGTAGTCCATGCCCGGGTGTTTCTGTTGGTTTAACACCAAAATTCATTGTCGAAGCATCTGTTAAAGCTACATTAGATGCTACACTGAAATTCACAGTTGGCATAGGTTATAACAGTGATGAAGGGTTTGTAAATAAATCTAAAAAGCCAACCTTTAAGCCTGAATTAAAGGTTGAAGGTGAAATCTTTGTCGGGATTGATTTGTGTCCTAAAGCATTTATTGCAAGCGAAAAATTAGCAAAATTAGAGCTCACCAGTGAAATAGGAGCTAAATTGACCTCGGAGATGAGCACAGACCAGGGTGCAGGCCATCTTTGTGATTCTTGCTTGGACGGAAAGATTTTTCTTGTAGGAGATTTAACGGGGAAGTTGGTGTTTGGCGATAAAACAAAATTTGAAAAAGAGTTAAGTGTTAATTTCCTTGATATTAAAATAAAAATAACAGATTTCTATTATTCCTTCACTAAAAATGACTTTGGTTGGCTTGACCATTGTCCTAACTCACTTACGGTAAGAGGTAAATGTGGTAAAAACCTTGAATGGGCATATAATTATCAGACAGAAACATTGACTATTACCGGTAAAGGTAAAATGTTTGATTACGAAAATGATAATGTTCCTTGGTTTGACTACAGATTTGACGGAATAAAAAAGATAGTTATCGGAAATAGTGTAACAACAATTGGTGAATATGCATTCTATTTTTGTGGCGAATTAACTGCTGTAGAAATAGGCAAAGGTCTTACTGAAATTGGTGATAATGCCTTTGGTGATTGCGATAATCTGACCGATGTATATTATAGCGGTACACAGGACGAATGGGACGAAATAGAAATTGGCATAAACAATGACGATTTAATAAATGCCATCAATGATGGTGATGATTCTGTTACAGAAAATGGTACCTGCGGTAAAAATGTTACATGGAAATTTAATGAATCCACAGGTACACTGACCATTTCCGGCACAGATGCTATGGAAAACTATTCATATAGTTATAGTAATTATTCTTATAACCGTCCATGGGAAAGCTATGAGGATAGTATTAAAACAGTTGTTATCATTGATGGCGTAACAACAATCGGTGATTGGGCATTTTATTCTTGCGACAGCCTTACAAGTATAACAATCCCTGACAGTGTAACAACAATCGGTGATGGGGCATTTTATTGGTGTGATAGCCTTACAAGTGTAACAATCCCTGACAGTGTAACAACAATCGGTGATTGTGCATTTTCTTATTGCGACAGCCTTACAAGTATTACAGTAGATAGTGATAACCAATATTTTTCGAATGATGAATATGGTGTATTGTTTAATAAAAACAAAACTACACTTATTCAATATCCTAGTGGTAATACAAGAACAAACTACACAATCCCTGACAGTGTAACAACAATCGGTAATTATGCATTTCATTCTTGCGAGAGCCTCACAAGTGTAGTAATCCCTGACAGTGTAACAACAATTGGTGATTCGGCATTTAAAGATTGCAACCGCCTTACAAGTGTAACAATCGGTGATAGTGTAACAGCAATCGGTAAGGGTGCATTTAGATATTGCTACAGCCTTACAAGTGTAACAATCCCTGACAGTGTAACAACAATTGGTGATTCGGCATTTGAAGATTGCGACAGCCTTACAAGTGTAACAATCCCTGACAGTGTAACAACAATCGGTGATTATGCCTTTTATGATTGCAACCGCCTTACAAGTGTAACAATCCCTGACAGTGTAACAACCATCGGTTATTCTGCGTTTGATGAGTGCATAAGTCTTACAGATGTATATTATTCAGGTACAAAAGAACAGTGGAATAAAATTACAATTGGTTCATATAACTATGAACTTACTGGAGCAACAATTCATTATAATTCAACAGGTACTACATATTCATTAAAGTCGAAGCAACCAAAAATGATGTCATTTGCTATGGCAAAATCAAATGCTTTAACAGTATATAATGCAACTGCATCAAATGCGATTTTAGGTAATGAATATGTTATCGTTGTATTAAACGACACAGCAGATATAAATGATTTTACCAATAATGAATTGCTTTATATCGACCAGAAAACCGCAGAAACAGACGGAAACATAACATTTAATTATGTTCCTAAAACAAATGATGACTGTATTGTTTACATCGTTGGTGTATTCTCTGATACAAATTCAGTTAAACAAGAACATGTTATGCCAGCAAATCCAAATGAACCTGAAAACCCTGACTATAATTTCAATTTCCACATCCAACAGCCATCACGAACAACAATCCGTAATAAAGACACAATTATTCTTCATGCGATAATTGATGGTACTGTTCCTGAAGGCTCATATATTGAATGGGATATGAGCGAAGGCAATTTCTCATTAGGTTGGGAGTTGGATACTGAGGATACGGAGGTATATGCAACTGCTGAAGATAAAGGATATGACACAATAACGGCAATCCTTTATGATGCTGATGGTAACGAATTAGCTCGTGACAGTGTTGAATTATATTCAAAATCCGGTTTCTTCGACAAAATTGGCGGTTTCTTCCGCATGCTTTTCGGTGCAACAAAGACATATTACAATTAAAATCTTGTTATTATGTGAATTGTAAAAGACAGATGCAACAAGTTTAAAAACAAAACAAAAAATGAAAGGAGGAGCGAAAATGAAGGCAAATCTTAAAAAGTTCACAAGCATTCTTTGTGTGGCGGCTATTCTTGTAAGTTCAATTTCAATTGCGGCATTTGCTTGCTTGTTCTGTGATGAAACAACAACTGAAACTCCGACAGAATCAACAACAATTGAAGAGCCATCAACATCGCCACCTGAACCGGTGCCACCACCTAAAATTCCACCAACAGATTCATTCTAAAAAATCAAATTAAAGGAGAAAAATTATGAAAAAATTTAGTAAGGTTTTAGCAGTTGCGTTAGCGATTCTTATGCTTATGATGACAAGCATTACGGCATTTGCTGACCACGCATATTTACAGTTGGGTGAAACAGAAACAATCAGTCAGGTAGGCGGAGAATATGATACATTCAATTTCTCTTCAGAAGACGGAGGCTGGTTCTTAATTCATACTGCAACTGATGATGACATAACAGACCCATATATCTATATTTACAGTTATGATGATGACGGGGAAATAATGTTTAGTGCAAGTGCAGACGATTCACTTTATGGATGCTATGATTGTGAACTTTGCTTCTATGCTGAACCTGGTGAGGTTTATTATATTGATTTCGGCAATTATAATTCTGATTTGGAATATGCAGAATATGAGGCTTGCATTGAAGAATGGGAAGATGGTCTCCATTACTATCATTATGACTATGACTGGGATTCAGTTTGCGATGAGTGCGGTTATGATTATTGCGACCACAAGTGCCATGACAACGGTTTCTTCTGGAGAATTGCAAACTTCTTTAACAGACTTTTCAGAATCAATCAGGTTTGTGAATGCGGAAACTTCCACTGGTATTACGGTCAGTAAGTCTTTTTGGTTTGAATGAAGTTTGCGAATGTGGTAATTATCATTGGTAATTTCAAAAATAAACTCTTACGGTAGGGCGGGGTCTTGACGGACCCCGCCGATTTTATTTGAACAGACAAATTGGAGGTTGTCGGGATGTACCTCCTTCCGTCACTCGCTTTGCTCGTGCCACCTTCATTACTCGCCTGCCGGCTCAGACAGTGCTAATTCGGCATCCACAGGATGCCCGCGCCCCTCCAGGGGGAAGGCTATATTGGGATTCCCACTTGATGGGGAGCTGTCATTTGGTCAAAAATGACTGAGGGGTTCACGATGTCATATATTTTTATGTTGAATATCGTGTTGGTTTGTAGTAATATGAACATATAACTTGTTGGGAGATGGTATTATGAAAAAGAACAAAATCATATCAATTATACTTGCGGTTGTTCTTGCGATAACTCTTGTGCCTGTTTCGGGAATGGTTGTAAGTGCAGAAACTTACACAGGCACTTGCGGTGAAAATCTTATTTGGACTATTGAAGACGGTACTTTAACAATTTCAGGTACAGGGGAAATGAACAGCTATGCTGACGGTAGGCTTCCCGAGTATAACGCACATAAGAACTCAATTAAAAAGGTTGTTATAGATAATGGTGTCACTTCTGTTGGAGCATATTCTTTCAAGAGTTACAGAAATGTTGTAGATGTAATCATTTCAGATACAGTTGAAGAAATTGGAGCATACAGTTTTTATGATATGTCCAAACTTGAGAATTTAAAATTAGGTGATAATATCAAGAGCATAGGGGAACACGCTTTTGATAGTGCGTTCAAATTAAAACAGCTTTCACTTCCCGACGGTTTGGTAACAATTGGAGATTTCGCTTTTTCAAATGCAAGATTAATAGAGGATTTGAAGTTGCCTGACAGCGTTACAACTATTGGCGACTATGCTTTCAGTTACTGTGCGAATCTAAGAAAAATTTATATCGGAGCTAATGTAGGTCTGTTTCTTATACGAACTTTTCAAGGTTGTAATGCAATCGCAGAAATAAGAGTTAGCGAAAAAAATAAAAATTATTCAAACGATAATTATGGAGTTTTGTTTAATAAAGATAAAACAAAGATTGTGCTTTATCCAAGTGCCGCTACTTTTGAAAACTACAAAATTCCTGATAGTGTGCAGGTGATAGGTACTTCTGCATTTAGTGACAGCGACAATCTTAAAAGTATTACGGCAGGAGAGAATATAAAGGAAATTGAAAGTTCTGGATTTAGCGGTCTTGATAATATTACAAGCTTAGAATTTTATCGAGGATTAGAAAAAATAGGTATTTCTGCATTCCAGGGTTGTAAAAACATGGTGAGTATTACCATTCCTGATACAGTGAAGAACATCGATAGAGCCGCGTTCAGAGATTGCGATAAATTGAAAGATGTATATTTTTCAGGTACAGCAGAACAATGGAGTAAAATCAGCATTAACTCATCAAATAATGATAAATTGATAGATGCTGAAAAACACTATGAACATGGTGTTCACATCTGTGAATTTGGTAGCTGGAATGTTGTCAAGAGTGCAACCTGTACAGAAAAAGGTTTAGAAGAAAGAAAATGTGCCTGTGGTAAAACAGAAACAAAAGAAATCCCTATGTTTGACCATTCTTTTGGTGCGTGGAAGGTAACAAAAACACCAACCTGCAAATCATCGGGTGAAGAAACCCGTTCTTGTTCTTGCGGAGAAACAGAAAAAAGAATTGTAGATATGACAGACCATTCATCAGGTGAATGGGAAACACTTGTTGAATCAACTTGCCTCAAGAATGGCAAAAAGGTAAAAAGGTGTACAGTTTGCAGCACTGTTTTGAAAGAAGAACAAATCGAAAAGACAGACCATAAATACGGAAAATGGTATGTTACAAAACAGCCTACAGCAAATGAAACTGGTATTGAAGAATGTAAGTGCTCAGTTTGCGGGAATACAAAACAGCGTGTTATACCTGAACTGGGGAATACTGCAATCCTTCTTGGCGATGTGAATGGTGACGGAAAAATAGCGGCAACTGATGCGCGTCTTATTTTACAATTTGTGGCTGGATTAAAAACAGAAAAAGATTTAATTATTGCAAATGCAGATGTAAATAAAGATGGAAAAATAGCAGCAACTGATGCGAGAATGATTCTTCAGATTGTTGCAGGACTTATATAAGTGGGAAATGCCAATAACCACGCAGAGGAGAGTAAAATCTCCTCTGTATTTTTATGCCTTAATGTGTCTTATAGTTTATTCTCGTAAATTTCAAAAATATATTTTATTTGTATGCTTTCAGCATATTGAAATTGTAAAAACACATAGATAAAATTATGATATAGAATATTTGAGTGAGGTAATTATTATGAAAAAGATGAATCGAATAATTTCAGCATTATTGGTGCTTGTGACACTTGTATCAATGATGTTTGTATCAAGCATCACAGCAAGTGCGATGCCGGGCTATTATGAACTGTCAGATGATGGATGGTATATGGATATTTACGATAATCCATATGGTGTAGAGGTTCCGTCTTCAGTAGGAGAGATTTCTATACATAATGCAGTTTTAGATGAACCATTAGAGCTTGATAACGGCAATGCTAGTAAGATAACTTTTATAAATTGTACTTTGAATATGTCTGAATTAGGTGATTTTGACAAGGTCGATTGCATCGTTATAATTAAAAGCAGACTTTTGGATTTGACTTTTTTATCAGAAAATACTGACATTTATAATTTGGATATTGATTCTTGCTATATGGCATCATTAAACGGAGTTCAGTATCTGAAGAAGCTTGAATATTTATGGATATATGATGTTGGTATTGAGTCTATAGAACCATTGAAAAATAACAAAAATCTGAAGGAACTAGCGTTATACAACACTTGTGTTACAGATTTAAGCCCATTAGAAAATGCGAATATAGAATTCTTGAATATTTCAAATACATTGTCAATCCGCGATCTGTCACCTGTAATGACATTAGATGAGCTTGACTATTTTTTTAGTGACAACTGTGAAATGGCATACACAAAAGAGTTCAGCAATTTCATTAAGAGAAATCGTATTGAAAACGATATGGCAGATGACTGGCAGGAAATTCAGGAATCAGTAAAGGAAACAGCTGACATCCTTTTTACACCATATATGTCTGACGAAGAAAAAATTGAAACCACAGTTGAATATGTAATTGACATTATGGATTACGATTATCGTGTGGAATATGATGACGATTTATCTACGGAATATAACGAAAATGCTTTAAGTTATGCTATAAAAGGTGAAGGTGTCTGCAGAAACTACTCTGCATTGACTATGGTTTTGTTACAAGAAGCAGGAATTACAGTTTATGAAATCAAAGGTCCTAATCATATCTGGAACATCATTGACTTGGGTGACGAATTCTATTGGCTTGATGTAACATGGCTTGACGGTGACGAGGATTTCACCAACTCTCCATACTATATGGCAAACGAATTTTACTTTTTCGGTCATGAAGATGCATTCACAATGCCTTCGTCAATGTACAGACCTGACTATGCTCCTGAATTCATCTTTACCATTTGTGCTCCGTCAAAAACAACTATTCGTTATAAAGACGGAATTACTCTTCATACATCTTTTGACGGTGGTCAGTTTTATGGAGTCGCGATAAACTGGACTTCAAACAATGATAATTTTGATGTAACATATAACGATGATTCTACAATTACAATAATCTCCAACAGTAACGGATATACATATTTCACCGCAGAACTGGTAGATGAATACGGAAATGTTATTGCAACAGATACAATCGAAATGCAGTCAAAAGCAGGCTTTTTTGACAAAATCGGCGGTTTCTTCCGCTCACTCTTCGGTGCAACAAAGGTTTATGAGTACTAAGTTAGATATAATAAATGATTATTAGGGTTGAGTTTTCTATGACTCAAGAAAAAGGAGGAGTGAAATGAAAAGAATACATAATTTTGTGTTACTATTTTTATCTATAACAGTTGCGTTATTGCCTTCTTTTTATGTTGTTTCATATGCGAAGAAATCAAATGTTACTTCAATTGGATATTATGAGTTAGAGGACAACCAATTGCATATCAATGGCAATATTGATTTTTCAAAAATCAGTGAGATGGACAACATAAAGAGTATAAATATTGAAAATGCAATCATAGATGAACCTATTGTGATTGATTCAACAGAACTGAGTAGTTTGAGTTTTACTAATTGCTACTTTGTTACCGACAGGTTAGAAAGTAATACATCACAAGATATATTTTGTGTTTCATTTCTTGAGTGTGATTTTGATGATTTAGAAATTTTATCGGGATTAACAGCTATTACTGATTTGAATTTTTGGAAATGTAGAATAGACTCTTTAAAAGGGATTGAAAAACTAAATAGTTTAAGGTGTCTGTCTTTAGGCAGGACAGGAATAGAATCAATAGAGGAATTAAGGGCTTTTGATTCGTTTGATTATCTGGAGTTGTCTGGTTCTACGATTAAAGATATATCACCGTTGGAAGGTATGAGCATCAAATATTTAAGTTTATCAGATTCAATGTGTATTGAAAGCTTAGAACCTATAATGCAAATAAAGGGTTTATCAACGCTTGGGTTACAGAGTCTCGAAATGTTGTTAACAGAAGAAATTGTTAATTTCGTAAAACAAAATGTGGCTGAAAATGATATTGCAGCTGATTGGTTGAAAGTGCAAAAACAGGTAAAAAACATTGCGAGGGAAATATTGTCCGAAGAGTGGTTAGATAATAAAAAAATAAGTGCAGTTGCGGTTTATGTTGCGAACAATATGGAATATGACTACAACATTGAAACCAATGATGATTTGCTGTTCGAGTATAACGCACATGCTTTGAGATATGCGTTACAAGGTATCGGAAGTTGCAAAAATTTTGCAACTCTCATCACAGTATTGCTTCAGGAAGCAGGAATAAATGTTTATGAAGTTTTTAGCGACAACCATGTATGGAATATGGTTGAACTTGATGGTACATATTATTGGATTGACGGTACAACCTTGCCGGGACTGACAGAAAAAGAGTTTGCTGATTTTGGTATTTATATGAGCAAGGAATATGATTATTATGGATACCAGATATATCCGATTCCATCATCTGCTTGTGATATAGTATGTAAGAATTTCCCCGATAGGTTAACTCAAATCAAGGCAAATTGGCTTGAAAACAGTGAGATGCTTGAAGAAAAAGTCGAGACAACTGAAGAGGAAATCATCGAAATAACAGAAGATGAAAACATTGAAACAACGGAAAACAATGATGTTGAAAATAATGCGAATGAAGAAGTAATAACTGAAAAAAGGGGAGATATGGCGAAGGAAATATTCATAGTCATATGTTTAACGGTAATTCTTGTTTTTGTAATTATTCTTATGAAGGTTATTCAAAAGAAACGGCAAAATTAGTTCTGCATATTACTACAACAGAGAAATCCGCTAAAATAACTTTTAAGGAACGAAATTTACAATATTTACTAATAACAAGGCAGAGAAGACAATTAGTCTTCTCTGCCGCTTTTTGTTGTATTTTGAGTTTTTAATTTTAATTTAAAGTCCCAATGATACAGTAGTGATGAATTTGCCATCGGTTGTATCAACTTGGAAATGTCCGTCATATTTTTTTGAAATGTCTTCAATGAGCGACAGCCCAAAACCATGATTTTCGGTATCCTTTTTTGATGTTTTTATTTTTCCCTGTTTGTCAGTTTCGACTGATAAATAGGGATTTTCTGTTTTAATCATTAAATATCCTGCCTGAACAGTTGCTTTGAGTATGATTTTTCGTTGTTCAACTGGCAACTTTTTGCATGACTCAATTGCGTTATTTAACATATTAAGGAATACGCAGTTGAGGTCGATTGCTTCAACACTTATTTCTTCAGGTATATCAATTGCGATATTCATTTCGATTTGCTCATTTTTTGCTTCTTCATCTTTAGCAGCTATAACAGCATTTGCAATAAGATTTCGTGAATAAACAGGAATCTTTGTAAGGTTCAAGCTGTTGTTGAGAGATGTCAGAAGTTCTTTAGCCTTTGCAAGACTTTCAGGTGAGTTTTCGTTAATTAACAGGTTTATGCTTTCAAGAAAACCTTTAAAATCGTGACGGATTCTGCGCATATCATTTGTTTTATCCTGCAATTTGTTATAGTAATCAAGCTCAATTCCCTTAACGCTTTCAAGCCAATAAAGCTTTTCACGCAGAACCTCGTTGTCATTTACTCGTACCATAATCTTGTAAAGGGCAATACACATAATGATGATTGCAGCAGGAACAAGATAAAGAATGATTGTTGTGAACGTATCTTTGTTAGCATAGTTGCTTGAATATATAAACATCATCATTAAACAGTTCATAACAATAATGATTGTGAGTGTAGCCATTACAGAAACGGGAACACGCACTTTAATCTTTTTGAATGCAAAACGCAGGGTCAGGCTTAACAGTGAATATGTGCCGATACAACAAATAGCATAAATAGTCTGCTCACCTAAGGATAATTCAAAAGCCTGTTCTTCAAAAGAAATGCCTAAAACGGAAGTATAAACTGTAACGAGAATTCCTTCATAAACAAGGACACAAAGCTGGAAAAGAGCACCTGCTTTAAGCTTTTCTATAGCATTGTCTTTAAATAAAAATGCAATAAATACTATCATTGTCAAAAGGAGTCCCACAGAGCGAATGTTTCGTTGTGTATCTACTTCGGGGACAAGTTCAAAGAATGGCGGAAAAAGTGTCGTTATGAAAAAAACCACAGCATGCATTACAAAGCCAATAATGCAGGTGGTATAGAATTTTAACTTTGGTGTAAGAATTTTTGTTAAAGTCCAGAATTCCATCCAGATTGCATATACCATTGATATGTAAAACGGAATTGCGCGTAAATCAAATCCCATAATCTACCTCCTATAATTGCGAACTTAAAAATGCAAGAATGTTCTTCTTGATTTCAGGATATTTGGCTTTTGCGACAGGAATAACCTCACCTGAAAACAGTTCAATTCTGTTATTGTTAATTGACCGTATCATATTCATATTGACCGAATAACTTTTATGAATTCGCAAAAAGTAAGGCGGTAATTCTTTTTCAAAATCATCAAGTTTCATCAATAGTTCTGTGTTTCTTCGTGTTTCGTGTACGATGATTTTGCGTGAAAAACTCTCAATGTATTTAATCTCATTAAAGCGTATGCGAAGAATTTTGTTTTTCCCTGTTACATTAAAGCATTTTTTGTCTGATTCCGATAACTCTGCGACTGCTTTTTCAAGTGCCTCAGAAAGTTTGTTCTTATCAACAGGCTTAAGTATGTAATAAACGGGATTGACCGCAAAAACGTCTTGAATATATTCGGTGTAATTAGTCACGAAAATAAATTGAATACGAGGGTGAAGATTTTTAAGTTCCTTAGCCATACTTATACCGTTCATTCCCGGCATCTCAATATCTGTTATTACAACATCTATGCTCTCATCAGAATAATCTTCAATTCTGTTCAGCAAGTCATTGGCATTAGTGAATTTCAGTATGTTGTGGTCTTCCTTTATGCAAGATGAAATCGTTTTTGCAAAATCATCAAGGAAAATCTGATTATCGTCACAAATCGCAATATTCAGCATTAGAACAACCCCTTTCTTATGATATTTTATCATAAAAATTTTAACATAAATAGCCGAATTTTTACAAATTTAAGCAGTTTTTTGTATGGGGAGTATGATTTATGAAAGTTTTTACATTTTTTGGACGATTTTTGACATTGAACATAAAATCAATTTATCAATTTGGTATAATATCAAAAAAGTAAAAAGGGGAAATGTTTATGAAACTTAAAGCAATTATCGCAACAGTTGCAGTGGTAGCTGTTGGAGTAGGAGCAACTATGGCAATAATTCAGTCAACTGACAAGGAAGAACCTATACCACCTGTGAATGTTGAGCAATCAACAGAAAACACATCTTCAACTGTGCCTGAAACTGAGCCTGATACCGAAGCAACAACAGAACCAATAACAGAATCAACAACAAAAGACGAAACAACTACAGCACCTAAACTAAATCTTTTGACAGAAAATGAGATAAAAGAAAAAGTGTTATATGCAAGTCAACTTCAGGTTGATTGGCTTGGCTATGGTTGGGCAGTCAGATATGACTTTGACAGCGTAATTACAGGACAATACGATATGCCATATTACCAGGTTATTCCTACACGGTTTGCAACCCTGAACGACTTGGAAAAAGAACTTCAGAATTGCTTTGCAGAAGATGTGTATAAGGAAGTGTTGGAACACAATTATATGCAAAAAGACGGCAAGTGGTATGTTGTATGTACAATAGGTCAGGGTGCAAGCTATGGCTTGAAATATGCAGATTTAAATATTATTTCCAATACAGAAAACAAATGTGAATTCACAATAACCTGTCATTATCATGATGTAAGTGAAAAAGAAACAATAAAATACACATTGGAACTTGTTAATGGTAAGTGGATTTTTACAGAATTCGGCGGTCCATTCATTTGGCGTTCTGACGAAACATTTAAGTGGATGTAAAAAGTTTACAAATGTTTGACTATCCATGTCAACAATTATGTAATATGATTATGCATTATGGTGCATAGTTTCGATTGCACACACCTTTCTAATTCAGGAGGAAGAGAAAATGAAGAAAGCAATTACAAAAGCATTATCTGTTTTGCTTGTTGTAACTATTTTAGCGACATCCCTGCCGTTTAGTACACTTGCAGCAGAAGAAAATGCTCAAAATATCCAGACCATATCGACAGATATGGGAGATATGAGTATAACGGCAACAAACTCATTTGGTGAAATGCTTACAGAGTCATTAAGTGAGCAGACTAATGAGCAAAATGCAGGATATTACATATCAGATGTTGAATATGAAGGCTATTGTGCTCTCGTTTCGTTTGTAACACAGCAGGATTGTACAATTCGTGTTGCTGTTTATGAAGAGGATACAGGCAGAATGGTAACAACTGCATCTGCTGATGTTCTTGCTACTGATACAGAAGCAATTGTTGAATTTGAGGACGAGCTTCCTGACTATTTCGTATTAAAAGCATTTATGCTTGATGAAAAAGTTGCACCGTTGTGTAAAGCATACACTTGTAACGAAATGACAAAGATGTATGAAGATTTTATGGCAACAACAACGGAAGATTTCCCTGAAGATAAAGTTATTAATCTTGATGAAGACGAAACTAATAACTTCCTTGTTATGTCAGATGATACAACAACAGTTACAACTGATGATAAAACAAATGTGTTGCTTTCTTATGATAGTGAAAATGGTATATATACATTTGGAAACATTGACGAACAGATTACATCTTTGAAAAAAGACGATATTTTCTATTTTGACAATGGAAATATTGAAGAACTTACTTTTATTAAAGTAGGTGCTATTGACATTGACGGTACAACTGCAGAAATCACAGAAGCAGAAACATCAATTGAAGAAGTTTTTGATATTGTAAAAATTGATAATGATATGTCATCAGGTGATTTTGTTATTGACGAAGATGATGAATTAGAAGATGGTGTAACATATTTAGGTTGTGAAGAAGTAGCAGAACCTGATGATGAAATAACAACTTATAAAACATATGGTGAAACAGAAATAGAAATAGAACATAGGTACGTAATTGAAAGAAAAATTGTACCTGAAAAGACAAAGAACATAACTGATGATGTTGCATTATCAATGACAATAAAGATAGAAGGCAATATTGGAATTACTGTTACAGGTTCTATGAAGTATTATCTCAGTAATAAATTTTCTGAAATTGAATTGTCCATTACTCCAAAACTTTCAATTGAAATTGAGGTGGATGGTGCTGGTAGAATAGAGATTGAATTAAAAGCACTTGATTATTCGCCTTGTTTCGGTGTTTATATTGGAATTAAGCCTAAATTTATTGTTGAGGTTTCCGCAAAAATTAAATTTGAAGCTCCGTTAAAGTTCACTTTAGGTTTTGCTTGGAACACTGTTGATGGTTGGGTAAATAAATCAAAAAAAGCATCATTTAAGCCAAAGATTGAGGTTGAGGGTGAATTTTTTGTTGGTGTAGATTTGCAACCAAGAATATATCTTGTTAGTGAAAAAGCGGCAAAAATTGAATTAGAAAGTGAAATAGGTCCTCTTATAAAATCAACGATGACCACGGATATAGATGATAACCATCTGTGCGATAATTGTATAGATGGTGATATAAATTTTAGAGGTCAGTTTACTGTAAAATTCATAATTGGTGAAACAACACGATGGGAGAAAAAATATAGGAGCCAATCGCTAAAAATAGAGATAAAATTATCTGATTTTTATTACTCACTAACTTATAATGACTTTGGTTGGGGTTCTTGTCCTTACATAAACGAAAACACAAGTCCTGATAATCCTAACAATCCTGGTGATTCAAGTGAAGATTCATATGACTGTGATGAAAACGGATGCTCATATGTAATTTCAGCTCAAAAGGCAGAAACCTGTACCGAAGATGGATATATTCAGTATGTTTGTACATATTGTGGTGATACCTATAGTGAAATATTTCCTGCTATGGGACATGATTATCAGGATGGTGTATGTATAAACTGTGAAGTATTCAGTGGCAAATGTGGTGATAATCTAACGTGGTCATTTGATGTGCATACGGGTACATTTACTATTTCTGGTACAGGCAAAATGTATGACTATTATACGAGCACATGCCCTTGGAAGGGCCATTCTAAAAGAATTGAAGAACTAATTGTCTCTAACGGAGCAACATCAATCGGAAGTTGTACATTTTATGGCTGTACAGAACTTACAAGTGTAATTTTTGGTAATAATGTAACTTCAATTGGTTCTTCTGCATTTTATGGTTGTATAAATCTTAAAAGTATTACAATTCCAGGAAGTGTTACAGAAATTGGTTGTGGTGCATTTGAAAATTGCACAAGTCTTAAAAATGTAACAATTGAAGATGGTGTAGTAGACATCCAAGGTGGTGCGTTTAGTGGGTGTACAAGTATTACAAATATAGTAATTCCTGATAGCGTAACAACAATTGAATTTGATGCTTTCTATTGTTGTACAAGCCTTACAAATGTAACCATTGGTAATAAAGTAACTTCAATTGGAATTTCTGCATTTGGTGATTGTATAAATCTTAAAAGTATTATAATTCCAGGAAGTGTTACAGAAATCGGATTTCAGGCGTTTAAAAATTGCACAAGTCTTGTAAACGCAACTATTGAAAATGGTGTAATTATAATCGCTGATGAAGCATTTGTATATTGCTCAAGTTTGACAAACATATCACTTCCTAATAGCTTAACAATAATTGAAGATTATGCTTTCTATTGTTGTACAAGCCTTACAAATATAACAATACCTAGTAGTGTTACAACAGTTGGAGAGAGTGCTTTCAGAGATTGTACAAACATTTCAAATGTAACAATCGACAATGGGGAAACAGCAATTGGACCTACTGCATTTGATGGTTGTACAAGTCTTTCAAGTGTAACTTTTGGTAATAATGTAACTTCAATTGGAGGTTCTGCATTTGGTGATTGTATAAATCTTAAAAGTATTATAATTCCAGGAAGTGTTACTGAAATTGGTTATTCTGCATTTGATAATTGTACAAGTCTTAAAAATGTAATAATTGAAGATGGTGTAGTAGACATCCAAGATTGTGCGTTTAGTGGGTGTACAAGTATTACAAATATAGTAATTCCTGATAGTGTAACAACAATTGAGAGTGCAGCATTTCAAAATTGTAAGAGTCTTTCATATATTACAATTCCCGATAGTGTAAAATTAATTGGTAATTTTGCATTTTATTCTTGCAGTAGCCTTACAGACGTATATTATTCAGGTACCGAGGCTGATTGGGAATCTATTTCAATTGGTTATTTAAATAATGAACTTCTTAATGCGACAATCCATTACAACTCCTCAGGCACTAAATATTCATTAAGGTCAAATCTTCCTTATATGATGTCTTTTGCTATGATAAACTCGAGTACAAGTGATTTAACAATATATAGTGCAACAGCATCAAATGCGATTTTAGGTAACGAATATGTTGTTCTTGTTTTGAATAGTTCTACAAATATAGACAATTTTACTGATGAAGGTATTCTTTATATCGACCAGAAAACTGCAGAAACAGATGGCAACATAACATTTAATTATGTTCCAAAATTAGATGAGGAATGTATTGTTTATATCATCGGTGTATTCTCTGATACAAACTCTGTTAAACAGGATTTGATTACCACAACAAATCCAAATGAACCTAATATTCCAGAAGAACCCGAATATAATTACACATTCATCATACAAACACCATCAAGGACTACCATTCGTCATAAAGATGGAATTAAACTTCATGCGAATATAGAAGGTACTGCTCCTGCAGGCTCATATATTGTTTGGACTGCAAATAACAGTAATTTCAAGACGGAAGAAATCAATAATGGTAATTCATTGAAGATTGTTTCTGACAAGAATGGTTACACAACTTTCACAGCAACTCTTTATAGTGCAAATGATGAAGTCCTTATAACAGATACAATTGAAATGACATCAAAAGCAGGTTTCTTCGACAAAATCGGCAGTTTCTTCCGTAGTCTTTTCGGTGCAACAAAAATTTACGAAAACTAATATCAAATAATTAACTTCAACAGAGGAGACTTGAAAATCTCCTCTGTTGTATTATCTTTTTTGGGGACCCACCTTTAATGCGACCGCATTTTGGATGTAGGCGTACAATGAAATACACGTTTGCATCCAACTCATAATGACAAAATAATAAGATTTTGTATGCATTGAATTCTGTCATTTGAGGGTAAGGGGTTATAGGGGAATGGGTCCCCTAAAAACGGCAAGTTGAGTCAAAGACTCCAACACAGCCAATGCTTGTTACCGCAAAATATGATATGAAAACAGGTTGTGATGTGTGTAATAATGAACGCCGATATACCACATAGAAAGCTGGTTACCTATTACCACGCTACCATACTACAAGGTTATCGTATTGCCTACATCGACTCTACATACCCGAATGATGGTATAACAAGGTACATAGCGAAATAAACAAATAAAAAGAAAGCAGAAAAGTCCCCACAATAAAAGGTTTATTCAACCAATCTTGTGGGGATGTTTTAGTTTGCAATAAGACTTTTGCGAAAATTAACACAAGGCCCCGCGCCGCTGCCAGAACCTGTTTTTGCACAGAGATTTTGTGTGCCCCACCCCCAAGGGGTGAAATTTTCACCTATATCGCAAAATGGGTAAAAAATATTTCCACCGTGTACATTTTTTTCGCCCGTTTTCACGATTTTCAAAAAACATTTCCAACGGTGTACTTTTTATATTAAATGCAGTTGCATTATTTTACTGTACAAAATAAAAAACCATATCCAGCTAAAGACACTCGGGTTACAATTACCGTCAGTATTAACTGAATATGGCTAAACAGCTTTGTAGTTCATCAATACTAAAGTCTTGATGTAACGTCCGAAATCGTGGCTACAAGTGCTGTTTTAACTTGCCGAAACTCTGCTATTGCAAAAGCCATAGCTCATACATCCTAAATGGGAGTCGGTCAAGCTTTGAAGATTTATTGCAAGGTAATCCCTGACTGTATGAGTGGTCAGCATTTGTTAACAATAAACCTTACACTTTCAGTATAACCAAAAGAAGTTGAAACATCAAGTATCAAATTTTCTTCGTAGTCCATTTTTATGTACAGTATTAAATTTTATATCAATGCGTTACGCATCATATTTTCAGTTTTAATAGGAATAGGCTTTTAAGTTTTATTACAGATAAATCATCTGTGAGTTGTGTGAAAGCCTTGCTGACAAGGTTTCAATCACGTGTCGGTCTGCCTTCATTTCGTTCCACAAAGGCAAATCTCTGTTTGAAATTAAAATTAAACTACGCTCATTACTGAGCTTCATTATTGCTTTGTAGAAGAGCAGTAACTCTTCTTCCGCTGGTGTTGTGTAAAACAACTCATCAATCACCACAAGGTCGCTTTCAACTAAATAACGCCAAGGGTGTGATTTTTTGCTTGAGCATTTAATCAATTCTTCAAAGGTAACATAAACAACCATTGCACCTTTCTCAATTGCCTCAAGCGAAATGTCAACTGCAAGACTTGTCTTGCCTCTGCAACATTTACCGATAATTATAATATTCTGATGCTCGGTTTTGAAATCGAAATTCTTAATCCTGTCAAGTTGCCACTGTAATCCCGACGATATGTAATTGTAATCATAGTGTCGGTCAGGTAGGCGACTTCTTTTTGTGTATTTCTTTGCCCTTGCTTTCTGTCGCAAATCCATTTCCTGTTGCAACACATTATGCAGATAATCAAGGTTAGAAACACGCTCATCTGTTAAATCAACCTCACCGTTGCCAAGATGAGTAAGACCCAATTCCTTTGCCATCATCATTACATCAAAAATCTCTGCCATTGAATGCCTCCTGTATCTCACGACTTCGTTTTAAATAGTTTGATTTTGCGTAAGCCCCCATGCAATCGTAAAATGAGTCCTTGCCGTACTTGTAAATCAGGAACGATAACAGTTCTAATGTGGTACATTCACAAGTGTTGATGCAGTACTCAAACGCTGAATTCATTTGACCTTCTGTGTAAAAAACAGATGCCATTTTCAGTAGTTGCAACTGCTTGTGTATGTATCTCGGTCGCATGATTTTCAACTGTGCAATGAACTCAATGGCAAGTGGGTTGTCCTTGTAAAACCGTAGCATATCCGTTTCGATTTTATGGTGTGGAACTCTGTCCTTCGGTAGTTTTATAGTCCTACCGACCTCATTACAAAGGGCGTGTTTGCAAATCAAATCACTTGTAAGAGCAACATAAAAAAGCAATGTGTCCTCTTGCAACTCAACACGAATTCTTTCACCATCATTAAGGTTTTCCTGCGGCATCTCATAACGATTATCACGAAATTCAACGAACCCTGCGTGCATTGTAAGGACTTGAACAAGGGGTTTTTCTTGGAAACGAACCTTAACAAGAGCCTTGTTGTCAATGGGGAACAACTCCTTCGGTGTACGCTTGGTGTAGTCGTTCACAATGTTGTTACCCGTGGTGTCAAGCCAATTGAGAGCATCACAGTTAAGCCTGTCAATTCCGTAGTAAGTCCTGCCGTCAAGAAAACCACGCTTGACCACATTCACAGTGTTTTCAACTCTGCCTTTGGTGTTAGGGTCGTGTCCCTTGCAAATGAAAAGGGAGTAGCCAACATCCTTGACGAACTCATCGAACTCTTTAACGAGAATGATGTTGCCGTAGCTTTCAGCAACAACAAAAACCTTGTCTTGGTCATACATAATCACTTGTGGTCGACCACCAAAATACTTGAAAGCATATTTGTGTGCCTCAATAGCGGTTTTTGCAGTGAATGGCTTCGTTGAAAAGTACACGAATTTCATTCGGCTGTACGAAAGCACCATGCAGAAAAAATATACCTTGGTTTCCTTGCCGTACATGTTTCGCATTCGGTACTCACCAAAATCAACCTGTGCTTCATAACCCGGTGGTTGGTCATCACGAATACAACGGATGCGTTTTGGTTGACTGAGCCCCGCCTGAACTCGCAAGTTCTTCACATACCGGTTGAATGTGGAGTAGGTAGCATCAAAGTCAGAAAACTCCTCTCGCAACTGCGTCATCAAATTGGTGTTGGTGATAGTAGGACAAGCCTTAATCAACTCAATGATGTACTGACGGTAGTTGTCCAAATCATACACCGTGCCACGCATGGATTTGTAGAAATCTTCTTCCGTCTTCCTCCACCAGTTCCGAACCACCGACGCAGGTATGTGCAACCGCCGACCCGTCTCCGCCATGGTCAACCCATCATTCTTACACTCCTGTATCTGCCGATACTGTTCTGATGTAATCATCATTACCTCCTATTTAATTGTAAATTTGCGTAAATGCTATCTTATTTTTACGCCCAAACCGATTACCTATCCTCCTTTCAATCGGTAACGATATTGTAACTCAATCCAAGAGACAATAGCAAGAAAATTGTAAAATTATGTCACAAAGTACATAAAAAATACGATTTAAAATATAAAGGAGATTATAGGAAGTGATATGTTGGAAAAGAAGACCTTTATTGATAGAATAAAATTATTGAATACGGATGATGAATATAAATTATTGGCTCAAGAGATAATAGCGGAAGCGATTCCTTGGTTCTTTCAAAATGAATTTAATGAATTATCTATCACAAAATATACAGAATTTAAAATGTACATGTCACAAAAATTTGATATATCGCCACAAGATGTATCGTTAGGTGGTAGTGCATGGTTAGGGTTCAGTTTATCGCCACAAAAGGATTATAGAGATTTTAATGAAAAATCAGATATTGACATTGTTATAATAAGTAATAAAGTGTTTAATTCCTTGTGGGATTGTTACTTAAAGCAATTTATCAAAGGTGGGCTTTATGGAGAGGTTTATAAAAAAATATCTAAAAATACCTTTAAACGATTTGTGGACTATAAAGACGATTCTTGTCTATCTATTTCCGAGCCATATTACATTAAGTTTCAAAAAAAGACGAATGGTTATGTTAAAGATTTGCAAATCTTTTTTAACTTTCCAGAAAAGATAGGATATAGAATATATAAGTCTTGGGATGACTATAATTTAAATGTAATTAAAACGCTAAAAGATTTAAATAAAAAAGCGACGGAGGTAACTACAAGTGGCAGTCATTGATAACATTAATAACACAACAAAAAATATTTCTGAATTGTATTCAAAACTAAAATCCGGCGAGATTTTTATCGACAACTCATTTCAGAGACGTTATGTTTGGGAAGAAAAACATCAAATTGCCTTGATTGAGACTATTTTGTTAGGATATGATATACCTGCAATTTATTTTTGGGAACAAGTGCCTAACGATGATGGTGTAATCAAAGTTAGTGTGGTAGACGGACAACAAAGGCTTGGTGCTATTAAAAATTATATTGATGGAAGCTTTGCTTTAAAGAAATCTTATTTAATTGATAAAAACTTTAAATCTTGGGCTGGAAAAAGATTTGATGAACTTTCTAAAGAAGAAAAAAATAAAATTTGGAGCTATTGTTTTGGCATTAAATCAATAAAAAGTTCAGTAACCTTTGATGAAATTAAAACATTGTTTTTGAGATTGAATATTACAAATAAAGTTCTTAATCCACAAGAATTGAGAAACGCCAAGTATGATGGAAAGTTTTTATCATTAGCTATGGAATTAGCGAATAACAGTTTTTGGAAGAACCACAACATATTTTCGAGTAATGATATTAGAAGGATGGCCGATGTTGAACTCGTAAGTAATTTGCTTGTTTTTTTAAGATTAGGTTTTAAAGTTCCGTTGGGGCAAAAGTCATTAAATAAAGTTTATGATTTGTATAATAATGAGTATTACGAGGCTAAAGAAGATAAAGCGGTTTTTCTTAATATTATAGAATCAATTGATAGATTGTTTGGCTATTGCAATAACAAGGATATTTGTAAGCCAACACACATATATACATTGTTTGCTGTTTTTTATCGCTTGAAATATGGAAATTATAATCAATCCGAAAGTCAATATTTTGAGGCTATAAAGAATTTCTATACTTTATATTCAAATCAGGAGGAATCAACAGAAGAAATAAATGAGTACCGCGCAGCAAGTATGGAAGCTGTAAAAAGTCAGAAAAATAGAGATATTAGATATAATGCGATTATTGATTTTATCAATTCTAATGTTTAGTAATACGTATGAATTATTAAAATGCACCCGCCTGAAGAGAAGGTGGGTGCGTTTTTTGTAGATTGTTGTCACAAAAAGAATTGGAAATACGATTATTATAATAAAGAACAAGTCCGTTTTGTTGTACTATTGCAAAGTTGTATGTTGTTGCATGTTTTCACTGCAAGTGATATAATAGATACGGATTTATATTGCCAAGAGGAGGGCTTCTTATGAGTCGATGCTTGTACTGTAACAGTATCAAGGATTTTATTAACGCTGACGATAATTCTATCCTCGGTGAATTGTGTGATAATTACCATGGTGCTGCCCTTACAACTACAATAGAAGCATGGAAATCAGAAATTGCCATAATGAAGAATGTAATTTCCGATTACACCGATAAGGATAGCAAAATAATATTTGAATATGATATTCCTCGTCTTGGCAAAAGAATTGACGTTGTATTGCTTCTTGAAGGCATAGTTTTCTGTCTCGAATTTAAAGTCGGTGAAACAAAGATTTTAGAAGCTGATGTAGACCAAGTTCTTGATTACGCACTTGACTTGAAAAACTTCCATAAGTTTAGTGAAGATAAAATCATTGTTCCTATACTTATTGCAACAAATTATCGCAATTCATCTAACCGTGTTCAAATGTCTGTTTATGACGACAGAGTTGTGAATCCATTGGTGACAGGTGCATTAGGTGTTTCAAGCTTAATCGATATGGTGTTGCAACGATTCCCAAATGAAGCACCGGTTAATCCTAATTGGATAATCAGTCCATATGCACCAACACCAACTATCATTGAAGCGGCAAGAACATTATATGAAAATCATACTGTAGAAGACATTACTCGTCATGAGGCTGATGATGTTTCTACTGATAGAACAATTGCATATATTTTGGATGTGATTCAGCATAGCAAAGCAAATCAGAAAAAGAGTATCTGTTTTGTTACAGGTGTTCCCGGTGCAGGCAAAACATTGGTAGGTCTTGATGTAGCTGTAAAGCAAACATATCAAGGTCAGGACAAGCCTGTTGAGGATGAAGGTGCTGTTTATCTTTCTGGTAATGGTCCTTTAGTTGCAGTTTTAACTGAAGCACTTGCGCAAGATAACGTTAGAAAGTGTCAATTCAGAGGAGAAAAAAAGAAAATATCCGACTCTCGTCGTGAAGTGAGTAAATCAATTCAGATAATTCACAGATATCGTGATAATATGTTGGCAAAAATTAAGAACCCTGTTGAAAACGGAGTTCTTGAAATCGACCCTGCAAAAGCCGTGAAAATGGCAAAGACGGGTTTTGGTGAAGTTGAACATGTAGCAATATTTGATGAAGCCCAACGCTCATGGACACATAAAAGACTTGCTGACTATCTTAAGAGAGGTGGAACTTACGGTAATAAACTCAAGGTTCCGAACTTCCCATTGTCAGAAGCGGCATTCTTAATATGGTCTCTTGACCAACGTGAAGACTGGGCAACTATAGTTTGTCTCGTTGGTGGTGGACAAGAAATCAATACAGGTGAAGCAGGTATTTCCGAGTGGATTAAAGCCTTAAATGAGGTGTTTCCACATTGGAATGTGTACATATCACCAAAACTTACAGAGCCTGAATATGCAGAAGGTAAGGTTAATGAATTGTTAAAGGATAACCCTAATGTAACTTATTCGGAAGATTTGCATTTAGGTGTTTCATTACGTTCTTTCAGAGCTGAAAAGTTATCAGCTTTTGTACATGCATTGTTATCATTCGATGATAGTGCATCAAAAATATATGATGAAATTAAAGATAAATATCCAATTGTGCTGACAAGAGATATGGAAACAGCTAAAAGATGGCTTCACAACAAGGTGCGTGGAACAGAGCGTACAGGCGTTCTTGTTACAAAAGAAGCTGCACGATTCAAGCCTTTATCGATACACGTTTTACCGTCAGGTGATGAAAATGCTGTTCACTGGTTCCTTGATGATAAAACTGATGTTAAATCATCAAATTATCTTGAGGATGCAGCAACAGAAATTCAGGTGCAAGGGTTGGAGCTTGATTATACTTGTCTTCTTTGGGATGCTGATATGAGATGTGAAAATTGCGAATGGCATTTCTATAAATTTAATGGTCATTCTAAATGGACAGAGCAATTGGCAACTACTGAAAGTAAGCAGGAATTACAAAAATATATGCTGAATGCATATCGTGTGTTGCTCACTCGTGCAAGAGCTGGAATGGTAATTTGTGTACCGACTGGTAACGCAAATAAAACTGCAAGTGGCTTCTGGGAAGATAGCACACGCTTACCTGAATTTTATGACGGTACATATGAGTACTTGAAGAATTTAGGAATTAAAGAGATATAAGGTAATAAACAATGATTAAAGAAGTAATTCATGACCCGATTTTGTTAGCGATGAAATCGGAAAAGGCTACAATTGAAGATTTACAGGTGGCTGAGGATTTATTGGACACTCTCACCGCTAATGCTGATGGTTGTGTTGGTATGGCTGCCAATATGATTGGTGTTCATAAGCGCATCATCTGTTTTGATGATAATGGTAAGTATATGACTATGTTCAACCCTGAAATTATCAAAAAGTCAGAACCATATGAAACAGAAGAAGGATGTCTTTCGCTTCTCGGTGGTCCTCGTAAGTGTAAGCGTTATAAGATCATAAAAGTGCAGTGGAAAACAGCTGAATTCCAAACCCGAATCAAAACCTTCACCGGTTGGACAGCACAAATCATTCAGCACGAAATTGACCATTGTGATGGTATTCTGATATAGTCTAATATTATGGGAGATTTCTTGAAAAAATTAATTATATAAAATATAGCCACATAGTTTCTATGTGGCTATTTAATATGCTTAATTTTTTATGTTTTACTATAATTTTGAACATCTGCAAAGAATTGTTCTATTTCACTAATAATTGTTGCATCTCTTGTGATATTAATAACTAAATTCGTGGTGTTTCTTTTTACAAGATTTATATCTAATTTATTATCGTTTAAGTAATGGTAAAACTTGGACAATAATTCAGCAGTTTTATCTCTATATTGGTCATAATACAAGAAGGTACAAATCGAATATAGTAGATAATCGTTTTTTGAAGATTCAATAATTTTTTCATAAAAAATCTTACTGATTTCTTCATTTGATGATAAAACATTTCTAAATAATGAAATGATATTGTATAGTGAAACAAAATATCGGTACGGTTTCTTTCGAATTAAAGTTTTTCCTTCAGTAGTATAATAATAAACTTTTTTATCGGAAGTAATGATTTTGAATCCAAAAGAGCCTAAGTTAAGTACAACATATACATCTCGTAGCCCATTGAAAGAGTATATGGCTATGAGAAATAAAAGATTAAAGAAAAAACTGGCCCAAAAAACTGATTTGACATCGAAATGAATAACTTTTGTGGAACTAACAAGAAAGGTAATTAATAAAGTTACCATTATGTTTTCAATGTATGAGCGCAAAAAACATACAAATTTTATGTGGCTTGGTAGAGTTTTATAGTGTTGTAGAAAAGAAAGGAAAACTATTTCGTTGCTTGTTGATGGTTGTGGCGCATTTTGAAATTTGTTTAATAAGTAGTCTATATTATCTTCGATTTCGTTTTCATCTTCTTTTGTAAGATTCTTATATACTTTCCTGTTTTTCAAATATATGCTTTTATGCATTTGATCCAAGAGAGTAAGTTCACTTTTATCATCAAAAACAAGTTTGAATATGGCTTTTATCAGTTTGTAAATTTTCTCCAAGAAAAACAACGAAGTTATATTAGCGAAAACAAAGGCATAAACTAGGATAAATGAAGTGAACTTATCAATTATGGTTATATAGAATACAAAATAATAAATAGTAGCAGAGAGCGTTATTAATATAAATTTATTCATAATAGATATTATGTTTTCTTTTATAGACCATGTCTTGAGAACATCATTAGCAGAAAAGAATATAAAGTATTGCTTGTTAAATGATGAAAACAATGTGATTAAACCTATTGTTGCAATAACAACAGTTAATGATGATTCAAATAAATGTTTTAGAAACCGTAGTGCTGCATCAGATGTAAAATAAGAATTTAAAATAGTGCCGTTGAAATAATAGACTAAAATTGTTATGGGAATTATAATTACCAAAGAAAATAGAAATTTTATAAGTTTTTCATATGCTCTAAAAAACATATTTAGTTTATTTGTGTTTAAGTTGTTGTGTTTAACTATTTCAAAATAATAAGAGCACAGACATGTTTTTTTGTTCCCGTTCTTTCTCATCCGACGCCTAATCAATATGTATAATATTGTAAAGTAAAGGTATGGAATAAAACAGATAATAAAATATTTCATAAGACCTCCTATGTAAATTGTTTCACAGCTTTGAAAGTGTAAATACACTATCAAGGCTGTGAATTTTGATTTAGCTGTTGCCGTACACTCTATAATCGAGTTCGTCATCGCTTAGTTGCAATGTTTGGTATTTTTCATCAATGATTTTTTGATATTGTTTTAATAAGTTTGAATCTTTTTCTGCAAAACATTTTGCTGTAGCAGCAACAGTTCCATTTTCTCTTACTATTTTTTCGCGGACTTTATCTTTAAGTGGACGACTCTTTTTCCCTTTACTGTCATAACTTGCTTGTTCTTCACACAAGTTCTCAACAACAACACTTCTTAAAAAGTTGTCACAAGTAAACCGATAATATGTTTGAACAATTTCTTTAGGAATTAAAAGAATAATTTTTCCGTCAACTACAAGTGATTCACCAGTATACTTTTCCCAGCAATGTTTTTTATGGTCCCAGTAATATCTGTTTTTTGTGCATTTTGTTGTCTGCACATTAAATTTTTTACACTGCTCAATAGTAAAAGCACTTAATGTTTCATACAATACATTTGTTAATAAATCAGACATACCATCTTCTGCAAAGTTTGGAACATATAATGCAAGTTCAAATAGACGAGAAATTCTGATTGAAGATATGTAGTCATCGATGCCTTCAAATATCTCAAAAAGTCCATCTTCCGTATTGCCATGACCATACCTGTGAGCATATCCTAAGTGAGAGTCATTAATTTCTTGTGCATGGCTTAACAAATATTTCTTTTTTGTTTCATCGTTGGTAGTGTAATATGCACTATATAGTTGATTAAAGAAATCGGCAGATATGCCTTTTGCTTTTTTGCAGAAATCTGATTGACCAATTTCAATAAGAACTGGGTCGATGAAAAGCCTGGTGTCTCGTGATGTGGTAGTGTTTACAAAATCGATTTTACTGTGTGGAATTAAATTTTGATTAAATAATGAATTGCTAATATTCATTTAAATCCTCCTTTATTAATAAAAATAGCCCTCCGAATTTTTTCGAAGGGCAAAGGTGAGTTTTACTCAAGATTATTATTTTTGCTACTGTCAGGTTTACTACACGGTGTCGGTATACCATTGATTTTTCTAACATAATAGTCATCGTATGACCCGTTTTTGATTTTACTTACAAATTTAGCTCTAGTCATAGTTTCGCCTGTTATGTTATCTTGAAATCGTGTGTTTCTACCGGTGTCGGATTCCTGAGTAACAGTGACTCTTTTATTTGCCACACTGTGTCCTCCTTGTCTCGCCGGTAGCATAAATTAAGGTTGACAACCAAGAAAATTTATGATAACATATCAAATGCTGTATGGATATGCTTTGGCTCAGCCGGCGTATTCCTAATTTAATGAGAGTGGACATTTGTTCACTCTTTTTTTCTTTGCAAGAGAATACTACTGTTCTCTTGCGAATATATTATATGATAAAGGCACAAGTTTGTCAAGGGTTTTACGAAAATTTCGTAAAATACCAACAAAAAAGAAGTGAAATGTAAAAAAACTGCATAAACTATTGCAAAAAAAGCGTAAAAATGTTACAATTATTTGCACAAGGAGAGTGCCAAATATGTTAATTGGATTTAAAGTCAAGAATTTTTTATCTTTTGAAAAAGAAGAAATTTTTAATTTGGAAGCAGGAAAAAGTCGCAGCTTTAATGAACGAATTTATAAACACAATAATTCAAAAATATTAAAATTTGGAGCATTATTTGGGGCAAATGGTTCAGGTAAATCCAATTTCGTTAAAGCGATTGCTTTTTCTCAAAGATATATTTTAAATGGCAATAATAGAGCAATCATACAACAATATTATAAGCTTAATCCATCATGTAAGGAAATGCCTACTTTGTTTGAATATAAAATTGGGGTAGGAGAAAATATATACACATATGGGTTTGAAGTGGTTTTATCAAAAAATCAAATTTTAAATGAATGGTTAATATACAATAATCGTATCGATAATCTTATTTTCAGACATGAAAGACAGAATAATACTCTAATATTAGGTAAGTATTTTAAGAATGAAGAGTTAAAGAAAAAACTAATGTTTTTTTCAGATAGTATCGATTCTAGCAGTAATAGTCTGTTTTTAAATTCGGTTAGTAAATATAATAATTTATTTATTGAACATAGCGAAGCTATTGTATTAAAAAATGTTTTTAATTGGTTTACTAATAAACTTAAAGTTAAATTTCCTGATAGTATAATTAGTGATTATGCTTATTTTATGTCTGAAAAAAATATGGATGATATATTGAACTTTTTTAAGGATTTTGATCTATCCATTTCTAATTATAAGTTTATTAAGTGTCCTCAAGAACAAATTGCATTAAATTTACCTAAAGAAGTTTTTGACGATTTAATCACGAGTATTGAAAACGAGCTTTTTAAAGATAATACGGAAGAAAATAGAGTAATGTTCGGTTTGGGTGATGATTTCTATATTGCAAAAGTGGTTAATGAACATGTTGATTTTGAAACGATACAATTTTATCATGAGGAAACTGAAATACCTTTTCATATGCATGAAGAATCAGATGGAACAAAAAAAATATTTAAATTATTAGAGATACTTTTCCAGGAAGATGATGTAGCATATGTTGTTGATGAAATTGATAGATGTTTACATCCATTACTGACATATAACTTTGTAGCTGCTTTTTTACAGAAAGCAAAAGCAAAAGATTGTCAATTAATTGTATCAACACACGAGTCTTTATTATTAGATTTTGATTTGTTGAGAAAAGATGAGATGTGGTTGGTATCAAAAGAAAATGGAAGTAGCAAACTGGAATCATTGGGTGATACCACTATAAGAGCAGATAAAAAGCTCATAAAAGAGTATTTATTAGGTTGTAAGGGTGTACCTCAAATTAAGGACAATTCATATAGATTTTAAAATAAGCAGTATGATTATATGAAAAGTATACAGATAATTCAAATATTTACAAATTAACTAAAAAAAGGCTTTCACTTGAATACGGTCATCTAGTGATAGCCTTTTTTTGATGGTGTAAGTTTGGTAATGAATTAAATGAGAGGAGTTATTGTTTGTACATGAAAAAACCACTTATACAAATGATTTTTGTATAGTCATTTTTGTTGTGCCTAATTAAATTGGTGAAACGAGTGCTTATATCAATTAAATATTTTATAATTCTATTTTTATGTTTTTTTTCTATTTTTATTAGATTTACATTTGGAACAATATTTTTTATTGGTTCAAATGTCTTTATAGATTGCACAACAAGTTCATCTGAACTTTCTGAAATGACAGTCATTTTGCTTGAGGCTTTTATCATTTTCACAATTAATTCGTCATATTCATCGTTGTCTAATTTGATACGAACAACAGAATGATTGAGTTGATTTCTAGAATTATTCATTATTCGTTGCCTCCTTTTTTTCATGTGGTTCTAATGTTTTAACTAATTTTTTCTGAATACTATTTAAACTATTGGCTATTGCAAAATCAATATAAGGGATATTATTTTTGTTTGTTAGTGTAATCATTACTATATATTTTTTCTTTTTGCCACAAGAAAAAGAATAGTAAAATCTACCCTGTTTATTATTACCTCTTAGATACGAAAAAACATATGGCATATTCTGGAATAAAATTGATGCAAGTATACCAGTACGCTCATGTGTTAGCAAATATGATTCTACAGATTGATTATTTAACCCTAAAGAATCTCTTCCTAATCCAATATATGAATCGTGTTCTGTAATGGCTGCATATATTGATAAGTATACTAATAAAATTCGCGCTATGTAGCAATCTTGTTCTGTGATTTCATCTATAGATGGAATAAGGTTTAATTGATTTCTAAATGTATTTATTTCTTGTTCAATCAATATCAAAATAACATTTTGTTCTTCTTCAGAGAAATCGTCATCTGAGGTCAGTTTTATATAAAAATTTTGTATGGCTTTTACATTTTTTAAAAATTCTTTAGGGAGTTTAATTGTGTGTGCGAATAAAGCGTTAATATTAGTACTCGGTTTTGCAGAACCACCGGAGAGATTGATATTAAATATTGTATCAGTATCACTTTCTTTTTCTTCAAAAGAATAAAGTTGAATACATTTAATTGATGAATGACATTTCTTGATAACTCGATTAATTATGTTGCAGGCTTGTTTATCGATATTTGTTTCAATTGCTTTTGAATCTTCATTGTCTTGTTTTTTATATTCGATTGAATAAGAAAAAATGATGTATGCGCTTGAAAATAAGACAAAGACAAATATTGTAATTAAGAGATCGGCATAAGATGAGAATAAACAAAGTCGAGCAATTAATATTAATAATAACAAAGAAAATGAAATAATGGCAGATTTCCACTTAGGCAAATCTTTTTTAAAGAATATGCTATAAGCGCCAAAAAGCACGATACCACCAATTGATACATAAGTTGAAGAGGATTTTAACAAGCTTTCACCAATGGCATAATAATTGTTTTGTACATCTAAACTAGTTGTGTTTTCAATCTGTATTTCGGTAGTATCACTTGGTGGCGATTCTTCTTTTGCTGTAGCATGCATTGAAAAACAACATAATAATATAATTGAAATTACGACCACAGAAATTCGCTGCATTTTAAACACCCCACAAAATAGCTCTTCTATAATATTAATCGTTTTTCGAGACGTTTTTGTGACAATAAATTTTTGTTTTTAAAATATTTTATTATTTTTGTGTGAGAATAATGCTTTTAATCATAATCACACAATAATTTAATAAAGAACCCATTCCTAAAAGATTAGCTTGACTTTTAATTCTATAGGAATAGGTTATTTTTATGTCTCATTGAAATTTTTGGAGTCGGTGAGGAAGGATTCGGCGGTGATTTTTATACCGAGCTTTATGCCTTGGACAAAGGCTTCTTTTTCTGCGATACTGGTCATTTCAGTAATGCAATCCTTGTACTTTTCAAAGGTAATTTTCTGCTCTTTTGAGAGGGTAGGTGTTAGTTTTTCTTCATTTCGTATAGATAGGTTTATGAGTTTTGAATACTCACTACCACGCTTGATATATTTATTTGCAGGGTCGATGTTTCCGTAATACAAATTTTCTAAAGTTGTCATAAAAAATCTCCTTTCAGGGTGTCCTATATATCACTCTAAAAGGGAAAAAAGTCAAGTTTTTTTTGTTTTTATAAAGATATTACATCGCAAATATTAGGGTGCTATGAAAAATATTGTAAGATAATGTCACAAAAGGAGAAAAAATTTCGATATTTATTATAGGGAAGATGGTAGAGTTCCATGAACTTGGTGAAAAGATAAACCGTTAAATGATATTTTGGCATAAAATCTTTGTAGATAAACATATTCAAATTTTTATTAAAAAGGATGGAAAAAATATGGCAAATATGAATGAGCTTTTTTTGAAATTTGATGAGAAAATCAAATTAACAACAGCAAAAAGCAACAATTTGAAAACAAGTAGAGATGCATTGAGAACAGATATAAAGCAGTGGTTTGAAGACAATGATAAAAAACAACCTAATTTTTGTTGGCAAGGGTCATTTGCTATGAAGACTACGATAAATCCAATTGGCATTAACGATTATGATATGGATGATGGTGTTTATTTGAATGGCTATTCATCTGAACAGGATACTTGGCCAGCGACATCTACAGTACATAAATGGATAAAGGATGCTACTGATGATAGAACGGAACAAGATACCATTGACAAAAACACATGTGTTCGTGTTGTTTATGCAGACCACTATCATATTGATTTACCTATATATATTATGAAAGATGAAATTCCGTATTTAGCACACAAAACCAATGGATGGATTGAAAGTGATCCCAAAGCTTTTAAGGACTGGTTTTTAGAAAAGATATCTAATAATGGTGAGCAATTACGAAGACTTGTTAGATATTTAAAAGGATGGAAAGACTATAATGATTTGCCACTTAAAGGAATTGAGTTAACTATTCTTGTAAGTGAAAATTTTGATTCCTTTGAAAATAGGGATGATAAATCTTTGAAGAATACAGTTTCAAATATAATCACTAAACTAGAAGAAGATTATGTTTGCAACAAACCAGTAATTCCAAATGAGAATTTATTTGAATGTCATAGTGAAACAAGAAAAAATGAAGTTATAGATGCATTCAAAAATTTGAAAAATATTCTTGAAGAAGTATTTGTTGAACAAGATGAAGAGTGTGCCTCTCAAAAATTAATTGCTTTATTTGGCTCACGTTTTCCCAAGGGTGAAAAGAGTCAGGCAGCGAATTACCAAAAAACATCTGCTCCTGGAGTGTTAAAACATGATGGTAGATCAGGTTGATTTTTTAAAAGAAAAATTAAAAGATTTAAATTTAAATATCTCTTATGATGATAACAACTATACTGTTTCTGGACAAATTTCTTCTAAGCAATTCGAATTTACTTGCAATTTGCTAGAATCATTTCCATATGTTTTCCCTAAAGTTATTATTACTCCTCAAACAAGAGAAACATTACCCAATATTCCACACGTGAATTCTGATTTGAGTTTATGTCTTTTTGATAGTGAAAAAGATATTCCAAATTTTGATGCTCCTCTTTGTCTTATCGAAGCAACGATTAGGAAAGCGTATGATGTTTTACAAAATGGAATTAACAACAAGAATGAAGAAGATTTTTACGATGAATTTAATGCATACTGGACTAAAAATGTAAAGTTGACTTTTTTTTCAGATGTAGAATTTCATAATAGTGTTATTAATTTGAAGGTATATATTGGTGAGATGGGCAATTATATCTCTAGTGATATTAATAATTGCATTCGGTTGGCAAAAGCACGATACGAAAGTCCAAAGCGCAGTGACATTCACGACTGTATTTACATACCCTTAAAAGAACCGTGTTATCAAGAAACTATGATTACGCAACGTGATTTCCAATATATAATGAGAAAAAAGAGTATTTATTATAGTGAATATGCTAAATTCCTTCAAAGGAGAAAAGCTGAAAAAAGCTTGATTATTTTTTCTCAACCTAAAGATGATGGTTATATTATTAGCGGTTTTTTACATAAAAGAATTAATATGGTTCATGGTTTTAGAAAAGGGAAAACACCGTTGGGTGTGGCTTTGGCAGGAAAAGACGGATTAGAAAGAGTTGAGCGTATAAATATAGTAGATGTTTCTCAAAAAAGGTTGTTCTTTCGTGGTGGTACAGGAAACTCTTTTTTTAATAAATCGGTAGGCATGGTTGGGTGTGGTTCACTAGGTAGTAACCTTGCAGAAACATTATTGAATTGTGGCTGTTATAAATTTTCGCTATATGATAATCAAATTTTAACAGCAGATAATATTGCTCGCCACGTTTGTGGTTTTTCTAATATAGGGTTAAATAAAACAGAGGCATTAAAAAATAAACTAGTTCATCATAATCCTAATACTTTAGTAAAAACATTTGAAGATGATATTCATGATGTTTTAAATACTACTCCGGAGATTCTTAATAATGATGATTGTTTAATATTAACTGTTGCGAATACACCTATTGAATATCGATTTGCCGAACAAAAACTTAAAGGTGAAATTAATATTCCTGTAATTATAATGTGGGTTGAACCTTATGCTCTTGCAGCTCATGCATTAGTATTAAATAAGCCACAAAACGTATATAAAGAACTTTTTACTAGAGATTATATATTTTTAAACAGTATTGTTTTAAATGGAGAGAAGTATTATAAGAGGGAAGCTGGGTGCCAATCTACATTTATGCCGTACTCTGGTTTAGATGTAAAGGATTTTACTATTTCTTTCTCTAAATTTTTCACTAGTGATAAGTGTGAGTCTAGCAAAAATTATCATTTTATGTGGACTGGCGATATAGCAAATTATGAAAAATATAATGTAGAGTTAGTCCCAAAGGCATACGAACTAGAGTCGTATAAGAGCTATATAGAAAGAATAGATTAAATGTTAATAGTATTTAATGATAGATTAAAATTGGATATCTCTGAAGATGTTTTAGGAAAATTTCATAATAAAGAACAACGCATTGGAACAAATGAGTCGGGTGGAATATTGTTAGGCAAATATGAGTTGATAACCAATACATATTACATATCAGATATTACTCTCCCAAGCAAGAATGATTTGTCGGGCCATTCTTTTTTCATTAGAAATAAAAAAACTGCACAAAGAGTTATTGATAAGAGTTGGAACAATAGTCAAGGAGTTGTTAATTATATGGGAGAATGGCATACTCATTGTTGTCAATGTCCAATGCCTTCATCAACAGATGTTAAACTGATGCGACAAATATATGATGATAAGGTTTGTCCATTTAATTATTTTTTTATGATAATTGTTGGACAAAACAAAAACCTGTATATCAGAGCGATAAATACGTTCGAAAAATTCGATTATTCTATTTCGCTGCAAAAGAACATTAACTATGGAGGAGTGTGAAAAATGACTAGTTATTCAGTAGATACATCTATTAGAAAAAACGTGATTATTGTCCTTGTCATCATCGGACTTGTGTTAGTAAATCCTATGGATTGGTTGCTTGAGAAAATATATAGTGAAATCGTTTATCACTTTCTATTTATACAACCAGTGTTTAATTTATTATCTGTATTAGGGATAAATCTTTTTGGAATATCTTTTCTTTCTATTTTCAGTTTGTTATATACTATTTTCTCGAAATGTTTATGGAAATGCAAATATATTGTTAGGCTTACAGGTGTTCCGAATCTTAATGGTAGGTGGAAAGGAAAATTAAAGTCGTCTCATAAAGACGAAAAAACAGGTGAATCAAAAGAACCAATAGATATAGAAATGGAAATAGTGCAAAATTGGAACTTAATGAATGTGAAATGTTATTTTCCTGAATCGAATTCATATAGCAAAATGATAAGTTTGCATACTAAGGACCCTAAAGGTTGTCTTTTAGGATTTTCTTATAGGAACGATTCTATGGATGTTGATATTGTTGCGAGAGAGTTTTCTGGATTTAATGAACTCGTTTATGAAAATGATGAATTAAAAGGAGTGTATTTTACTAATCGTGATAAAGGTACACATGGTACGATGTCTCTCAAGAGAGTGAAGAATGAAACGACAACAGAAAGTAAATAATATGATTTTTGACTATTATCGCTAATAAATAAAACACCTATGAGGTTAAATGCTTGAAGCGACCCCTGTCAAGTAGACAGACAAAAAAACAAAAAGATATTTAATTGAATGAATTCCACCCTGCTGCGCAGCAGGGTGGAATTTTTCACGCTGCCTGAGCGTAATGAAATTCCATTGGCGTCATACATTTCAGCTTAAGCTGAAATCGCTTTGTATTGTAAAAATCTATGTAACTTTCAATTGCTTGGGTTAGTTCTTCTCGAGAGGTGAATTTTTTGAGATAGTACATCTCAGATTTTAAAATGCCCCAATAACCCTCCATGGGACCGTTATCA
>JAZNZX010000048.1:0-19363 GCA_045595185.1 Candidatus Fimenecus sp.
TTTATAATTGCGTCGCAGATACTCGCCTGTCAGCTCAGACAGTGCTTCTGCTTCGCAGAGGTGTCCACCGGACACCCGCACCCCTTAATTACGAATTCCGAATTACGCATTACGAATTATCCCTACAAACTCCAATTTATCAAACTCATTTATATATTGAAATATAATTTATATTCTGCTACAATATTATAAAATAATAATTCAAAGGGAATTTTGTTATGAAAACTTACAATCTCAATGGTCAATGGAATATGACTCGTGTTGCGACAGGGGATAAATACGCTGTAAATGTCCCGTCTGATAACTACACTCAATTACTTGAACTTGGTGCTATTCCTGACCCATATTACAAGGATAATGAAAAAAGAGTTGAATGGGTTGGTCGTGAAGACTGGACTTATGAAAAGACATTTTCACTTGCAGATGATGACCTTGCTAACAGAAAGGTTTTGCTTGTGTGTAAAGCCCTTGACACACTTTGTGATGTATATGTGAATGACACTCTTGTTGGCAAAGGTGAAAATGCCCATTTAAAATATGAGTTTGACATTAAAGATGTGGCAAAAGCAGGGGAAAACGCCCTTAAAATCACATTCTTTGCACCAACAAATTATGCTGAAAAGAGACAGGCAGAAAAGCCAATTCCAAAGAATTTCAACGGTACTGATGGTGCTGCATATATTCGTAAGCCACATTGTCATTTCGGTTGGGACTGGGGTCCGCATCTTCCACTTTCAGGCATAACTGACGACATTTGTGTTGAATGCTTTGATAACAGACTCAATGATGTTGAGATTAAGCAAATACATAATGATGGCAAGGTTACGGTTAAAATCAATCCTGTTGTTGACGGTGTTGGTGAAGTAACTGCAAAGATTATTTATCCTGATGGTACAGAATATGCAATCGAAAACAACAAAATTGTAATTGAAAATCCAGAACTTTGGTGGACAAGAGAATTGTCAGGCAAAGAAAAACAGCCACTTTATACAGTAGTTGCAACACTCGGTGATTCAGTTATTATAAAGAAAATCGGTCTTCGTACAATTCGTCTTGACCGTTCAAAGGACCAATACGGCTCAAACTTCTGTTTCTATCTTAATGGAGTACCTATTTTCGGTAAAGGTGCTGACTGGATTCTTCCGGACTCGCTTATGGGAAGGGTGACAAACGAAACCTATGATTATTACATAGATTCAGCTTTAAGTGCAAACTTCAATATGCTTCGTATGTGGGGTGGCGCTTACTATACGTCTGACTATTTCTTTGAGCAGTGTGATGAAAAGGGTCTTCTTATCTGGCAGGACTTTATGTTTGCTTGCCTTATGTATCCATTCTATGAAGACGATTTCCGCGAAAATGTTTTAAAGGAAATCAAATATCAGATTATGCGTATTAAATCTCATCCATCTCTTTGCCTGTGGTGTGGTAATAATGAGGTTGAAACAATGTTCGCATATATGCCTGAAACAATGAAGATTGTTCAGTGGTATAAAAAGTTCTTCTACGAAATTCTTAAAGAATTAGTAACAGACCTTGACCCTGATACTCCATATATCGAAACATCACCAATTGGTGAAAGCTTCCGTAAGGGTGTAACAGGTGATGACCATGGGGACACTCATATGTGGACTGTTTGGCATGGCCAAAAGCCACTTAATTATTACAGAACAAGACCAACTCGTTTCTGTAGTGAATTCGGTCTTGAGTCATTACCGTCAATGGATGCTGTCCGTCAGTTTGCAGAAGAAAGTGATTATTACATCACAAGTGATATTTTTAATTCACATCAGAAATGCCGAAACGGTAACAGAAAAATGCTTTATTACTTGCTTGAAAAGTATTATGAGCCTGAAAAGTTTGAAGATTTAATCTATATGACAAATCTTATCCAAAAAGAATGTATTCAGGATGCAACCGAGCATTGGCGTCGTCATCGTGAGCGTTGCAACGGTTCACTTTTCTGGCAGTATAACGACTGTTGGCAAGCACCATCTTGGTCTAGTGTTGACTATACAGGCAAATGGAAAGCACTTCAATATGCTGCTCGTCATTTCTTTGAGCCACTTTGTGTTTCAATTGAAGAAACAAGCAAGGACTATAAGATTTATGTACTTAACGACACATTAACTGAACGAAATGTAAAGGTTGGCATCTGCCTTTCAACAATTGATGGTAAGGTTTTATATAAAAATACCAATACAGCTGATTTAACAGTTAAGGTTGGTGCAAATTCAAGAGTTATGTTTGAAAAGGGCAACATAGCAGGGGATAAGAAAAATATGTTCTTATCCGTAAAACTTTATGAAAACGGAAATGTTGTTTCTGAAAGAACAAAGATTTTTGTTCCTGACAGAGATTTAAAAATGACAGCAGGTACAATACAAAAGTCAGTTTCATATGAAAATGGTGAAATTATCGTTAAAATGGTGTCACCTGTGTTCTGCCGTAGTGTTATGGTTGATATAGAAAACTTCAAAGAACCATTTTCTGACAATTACTTTGACCTTCTTCCTAATGAAGAAAAGGTTGTAACGGTAAAGGCTGACAAAATGTATGATGTAACTGTAAAATCACTTGCTGACATTCCTGTAAAAGGCTCAAAATTTAAAACAGCACTTTTCAGAACTAAGTTCTTTGTAGAACCTGAAAATCTTGCAAACTGGTTCTATTATTCAACCAACTGATGAAAGGATGACATTTATGAAAAAATTTATTGCAATATTATTGGTTTTAGTAATTGCTTTATTCTCATTTGCTGCGTGTAATAAGGATAAACCAAATGAAGACGAAACACAAAAAAATTATGAGCCTATGGAAGAATTTAACGAAGACAAGTTAAAGGAAACATGGACAGCAGGTGAAATAACATTTACAAACGGGAATAAGATTACAATTCCCTGTACTGTTGGTGAATTCATTGAAAAATCAGGCTTAAAGACAAACAGTGCATCACAGTACGAAAACAATTTGATTAAGGCGGGCAAAACGTTCAGTCTTACACTTATCGGTGAGGATGTTCAGGTAAAAATCGGTTGCCAGAACAAAACCAAGGAAGATATAAACTATCTTGATGCTACTGTTACAAATTTCAATTTCTTTAATGGAAAACCAGGTAACAAACAAATAACAGTTGCAGCAGGTCTTACGGTAGGTGTAACAAGAGCAGAAGTAGAGTCAGCACTCGGTATTCCTGAAGGAAAAACATCTGAAGATTCAATGTACACATATAAAGCTGAAATTAGTAATAACAAAAAAATCAGACTGAATGTTTCATTTAATTCTGATAATATCGTCAATTCAATTTCATACAAATTGGATAACTAAAAAACAAGAGCATTAGGTTTGTCCTAATGCTCTTTGCTCATTTTTCGGTATTATCTTCCATATTATCCAAGGCATATCTGCAACATTGAAGAACAAGAAGATTAAATGAAATATTATTTTTTGAAGCAGTTTCATTTAACTTTTCAAAAAGAGGTTCTGTAAATCTTACTGTGCGTGGAATATTAGCACTTTTCATTTCATTATCAATTTTAAACATTTATATCACCAATATTATTTTATACTCATTTTAGGTTATATTTATATAACCACTTTTGGTTGCATAATTAAAAATTATGTGATATAATAGCTATAAATTAAACATTTAGGAGTGGTATTGTGGTAGGAACAGGAATTAAAAAATTTGCAAAAGAAAATAGTTGGACTGTCAAGAACGGTATTGCATTTGGCGTGTATCGCGGATATATGATGTCTATGCAGGAGGGTGCAGGTTGGAAAAGTCTGTCAATTGCAGCAAGGCTTGAAAGTGAAGATACAATAAAATCTGCATACGACCTTTTGAACGATAAGGAAATTATGAAAGAATACAGAATAACTGCAAGTCAGGTTACTGCAACATCTGTTTTCATTACATTTTTGGATAATCCGGGAACAATGAAAAAGATGTTTGCTTTTATGGACTCTTTTTGTGACGGTCTTGATTCCTTCGGTGCAAAGGGTGCGAAATATTGTAGCTCTTGTGGTCAGGAGTTTTATGATTCAAATGCTGTACCGGCTGTGATGAATGATGTTGTTTATTTGCTTCACGAATCTTGTATGAATAAAGACGACGAAACAATGAACAGCATTAAGGAGGAAAAAGCAAAAGAAGGAAGTACACTTTTAGGCTCAATCGGTGCATTTGCAGGTGCTTTGGTTGGTTCAATTCCTTGGGCAATTGCATATTATTTCGGTTGGTTTGTAGGGTGGTTTGGCTTTATTATCGGTATAGCTGCAAAAAAAGGTTATGAGCTTCTTCAGGGTAAAGAAAGTCGTGCAAAAGGCATTATTGTTATAATCGCAACATTTATCGGTACATTTTTTGCAGAAAGTATCGCACTTATGGTTACTATGGGAATTGCTTGGTCACAGGAGGGAATTGACTTTTATCTTCTCGATATTGTTTATTCCTATTTTTATGCACTTGCAATGGATTCGGAGCTTTTAATGGCTGTGTTAGGTGAATTGGCTGTCGGACTTATCTTTGCTGTGTTGGGTATCTGGTCAGTTGTGAAAGACATTTTTAAAGCAACAGGCAAAAAAGCAAACAGATTTATAAGACTTGATAAGTAAAAAATTACAGGGTTGAAATTCAACCCTGTAATTTTTTATTCCCCTATACAATAATCATCTTGTACAGATATAATTTTAACTTGTTTAATTTCACCAACAACACCGACCTTTAACTTAACAGGCGTGTAATTTGCTGTGTATCCGAAATAAACATTATCCTTCTGTTTTTCTTCAACTAAAACCAAAAGAGTTTTGCCGATTTGCTTTTCAAGAAAATCATTTCTTATTTCATTTGCCACAACAGATAATTCGTGAACTCTTTTTGCCTTTGTGCTTTTATCGTTCTGTTCATCCATTCTGTCAGCAACAGTACCGCTTCTTCGTGAATAAGGAAAAATATGTATTTTCTCAAATCCTACTTTTTTTGCAAAATCTTTAGTAGTTTCAAAGTCTTCATCATTTTCATAAGGAAAACCAACCATAATATCGGTTGTGAGAGTACAGTCTTCAAAAGAATCTCGCAATTTTTTACACAAATCAAAATATTCGTCACTTGTGTAATGACGATTCATTTTTTTAAGAATTTTATCGCAACCACTCTGTAATGAAATGTGGAATTGCGGACAAAGCTTATTGCATCTTGCAAGTTTTTCAATCATCTCATCAGTAATGTGGTCAGGCTCAAGCGAACCTAAACGAATTCTTTTAACCTTCTCATTTTCACTTACTGCAAAAACAGCATCTGCAAGTGTAAGGTCACTTCCTTTGCCATAAGCAGAAAGGTTGATACCAACAAGAACAATCTCGCTGTAACCATTATCGGTTAATGCCTTTACCTCATTTTTAATATTTTCAATTGGCTTCCAACGGACTCTGCCTCTGGCTTTTGGGATAATACAGTATGAGCAAAATCTGTCACAACCATCCTCGATTTTAAGAATTGCTCTTGTTCTTTCTTCAAAATCACTTATACCTGATAATACAAGAGTTTCACCGCTCTGATGCTGTTCCATATACAAAGTTCTGCAACCTGATGAAAGGTACTCGTTTAATGACTTAACAAGTAATTTGTTATTCTTGTTTCCGAGAACAATGTCAGCTTCCGTGAGCTTTTCAGCCATCTGCGGAAATGACTGTGGCATACATCCTGTAAGTACAACAGTGCTGTCAGGATATTTTTTCTTGTAATGACGGACACATTGTCTTGTCTTTCTGTCGCTTTCACTTGTAACAGTACAGGAGTTTACCACAAAAATATCAGCATCACTTTCATTATCTGTGACTTCATATCCGTTAATATTCAGTTGTTCACGCATTTCCTGAGTTTCATATTGATTTACTTTACACCCAAGAGTGTGAAAAAATACCTTCATAAAATCACCAATACAAATTATATCATACTTTTCTTTTTTTTCATATACTAATTTGTCCCATTCATATACTTTTTTTGGAGGGATATGAATGAAAAAGTTTTTATGTGTGTTTATCAGTATAATTTTGATGTTGTCAATGTCTGTTGTTTGCTTTGCCAATGACAACAATAATACTACTACCGAAGCAGGAACAATAACTGCAAAATCAGCAATATTGATGGAAATGTCAACAGGTAAAGTACTTATGGAGCATAATGCTGATGAAAAGCTTTCACCTGCATCTATTACAAAGGTTATGACAATACTTCTTACAATGGAAGCCTTGGATAGCGGCAAAATTGCACTTGAAGATAAGGTGACGGCAAGTCGTAACGCATCCTCAAAGGGCGGTTCGCAAATCTGGCTTAAAGAAGGCGAGGTTATGACCGTTCACGAGCTTCTTAAGGCTACGGTAATCGCAAGTGCCAACGATGCCTGTACAGCACTTGGCGAATATATAGCAGGTGATGAAATTGCCTTTGTTGCTATGATGAATGACAGGGCAAAGGAGCTTGGAATGACCAATACCGGCTTTGAAAACTGTTCAGGTCTTGATGATACGGTTACAAACCACTATTCAACTGCACGAGATGTTGCCATAATGAGCTGTGAGCTGATGAAACACGAAAAGGTCAAGGAATATACTACAATCTGGATGGATACACTTCGTGACGGTGAAACACAGCTTGTAAATACAAATCGTCTTATAAGATATTATGACGGTGCAACAGGCCTTAAAACAGGTACAACCTCAAAGGCAGGTTATTGCGTAAGTGCAACTGCAATGCGAGATGGAATGGAACTTGTTGCCGTTGTGCTTGGAAGCGATAACAGCAGTGAACGATTTGAAGATGCTAAAAAAATGCTCAGCTGGGGTTTCTCTAACTATGCAATTTATAAACCGGAAATTGACAAAACGCTTATTACTGATGTAAGTGTCCTTTATGGCGAAGCAGAAACAATAAAACCGATCGTGGAAAATCCAGAACCCATGCTCATTTCAAAAAAATCACAAGAGAAAATTGAACAACGAGTTGATATGTGTGTTGATGTGGAAGCACCTGTGGAAAAAAATCAGACATTAGGCAAAATTTACTTTGAAATTGACGGTGAAAAAATAGGGGAATGTTCAATTATCAATGATAAAAGAATTGAACGCAGAAGTATATGGTTCGTCTTTTCACTTTTATGGTCATCATTTGCAAAAAAATAATGAAAATCTATTGAAAAAAATCTGAATTTAGGGTAAAATATTAAAAAACTATAACACAAAGCGAGGACTAATCAAAAATGGCGTTAAAACTTAACGATAATTATGTTAAGAATTTTGTTACTGATGATGAAATAAAGGCTATGGCAGGTGCCGTTGCTGATGCTCATCAGAAAATTATAGATAAAAGTGGTGAAGGCTCTGACTTTTTAGGTTGGGTTGACCTTCCTGTAAATTATGACAAAGAAGAATTCCAGCGAATTAAGGTTGCTGCAGAAAAAATTAAAAACGACTCAAAAGCACTTGTTGTAATCGGTATCGGCGGTTCATATCTTGGTGCTCGTGCGGCAATTGAATTCTGTAAATCACAAAACTACAATCTCGTATCAAAGGATACTCCGAATATATATTTCAGCGGTAACTCAATCAGCGGTAATTCACTTTCAGAGCTTGTTGATTTGGTTAAGGATGTTGATTTTTCAATCAATGTTATCTCAAAATCAGGTACAACAACTGAACCTGCAATTGCTTTTCGTATTTTCCGAGACCTTCTTATTAAAAAGTATGGCGAGGAAGAAGCATCAAAAAGAATTTATGTTACAACTGATAAGGCAAAGGGTACTTTGAAGGAGTTTTCTGATAAAGCAGGTTACGAAACATTCGTAGTGCCTGATGATGTCGGCGGACGATATTCAGTTCTTACTGCAGTTGGTCTTCTTCCGATTGCTGTTGCGGGAATTGATATTGATAAAATGATGCAGGGTGCACAGGATGCTCGTCAGGCATATAGTGTCTGCGATATCGAAAAGAATGATTGCTATAAATATGCTGCACTTCGTAATATCCTTCTCGGTAAGGGTAAGGCAGTTGAGCTTATGGTTGCATATGAGCCTGATTTCACAATGATGAATGAATGGTTCAAGCAGTTGTTTGGCGAAAGCGAAGGTAAGGACGGTAAGGGTATTTTCCCTGCAAGCGTTGTATGTTCAACAGACCTTCACTCAATGGGACAGTATATTCAAGATGGTGTGAGAATGTTATTCGAAACATCCGTTATGTTTACAAAACCCAAGAGAGAGGTTATAATAGAAGAAGACGAAGTGAATGCTGACGGTCTTAACTTCCTTGCTGGTCAGTCTATGGACTTCGTTAACCGTAGGGCGTTCCTCGGTACAGTTCTTGCTCATGTTGATGGTGGTGTGCCGAATATCTGTATTGAAGTTCCTGAAATGAGCGAATACGAATTCGGTTACCTTGTGTATTTCTTTGAAAAGGCTTGTGCTGTTTCAGGATACATTTTAGGTGTTAATCCATTTAATCAGCCCGGTGTTGAGAGCTATAAAAAGAATATGTTTGCACTTCTCGGTAAGCCGGGATATGAGGCTGAAAAGGATGCTTTATTAGCAAGAATTAAATAATCAACAGTTATAAAAAAGGGAAATGACCACCCTTTAATTAGGGTGGATAATAAATATATAGGAGGAGATAATATGATTTCTCTTATTATCGGTAAAAAAGGAACAGGAAAAACAAAGGTACTCGTTGAACACGTTAATGATGCTGTTCACGTATCAAGCGGTAACGTTGTATGCGTTGAAAAAGAAACAAAGCTTACATACGATGTAAACTACCGTGCAAGACTTATTGCAACAGATGTGTTCGCAATTTCAGGTTATGATGCATTCTACGGCTTCTTAAGCGGTATTTGTGCAGGTGACCATGACATTACTGACATTTTTGTTGATGCAACATACAGAATTGCAAACGATAACGACAGAACAGGTGAAGCACTTGCAGAATTCCTTGAGAAAGTAAACGAGCTTTCAAAGATTTCTGATACAAAGTTCACATTCACAATCTCATCAGACCTTGAGGACCTTCCTGAATCAATGTTTGCATATTGTGAAAAACTCAACTAAAATCAATTGAATGAATATGGTCAACAGCCTCCCTTGTCAAAGGGAGGGGGACCGTCGAAGACGGTGGAGGGATTCCTCTGCCGTTTTTTCTGCAATTTCTACAAAAAACTTTCTGTTTTTTTGTTGACAAAAACGAAATATAAATATATAATATTTAACGCATGTGATGAGGAATGTTTTATGAATATTCAACTTGAACAAATTTTTAACCTTGAAGGCTCAAAAAAGGAATTCGATTTCTGCTTTGAACCAGAATACTCTCTTTCTGACGATATTTCACTTGACGCACCGGGTATTGCGGTTAGTGGTAAAATCGAGAATAACACGGGAATTGTGTCGTTGTCAGCAAGAGCAAAGTTTTCAGCAACCGTGGTTTGCAGTCGATGTGCCGAGAGCTTTAAAAAGGACTTTCAGGTGGATATTGAGCATTTACTTGCTAACAACCTCGTTAACGAAGACAATGACGATTATATCGTTGTTGAGAATTCGGTGCTCGATTTATCTTCCTTGATTTGTGAAGATATAATCTTTTCATTACCATTAACATTTTTGTGTAATGATGAGTGTAAGGGACTTTGTTCCAAATGCGGTAAAAATCTTAATAACGGTCCTTGTGATTGTAAAAAGGATGTTGACCCACGAATGGCAGCTTTATTACAGTTGCTTGATGATTAACTAATTATTTATTATTTATTATAAGGAGGTGCCCCACATGGCAGTACCTAAGAGAAGAGTTTCAAAAACAAGAAGAGATAAGAGACGTTCAAACGTATGGAAGATGACAGCTCCTGAACTTGTAAAGTGCCCAAATTGCGGTGGTTACAAGAGACCTCACAGAGTTTGCGGTGAATGCGGACAGTACAAGGGAAGACAGGTTGTTGCTCTTAAGGAAGAAGCATAATTTATTCCAGTTTAAATTAAGGCGGAAAGAACGATTTCTCTCCGCCTTTTAGTCTTGCTCAAAAGTAGGTGAATGTTTTGTCAGTTATAATCTGTGGTGTTCGTGAAAAATCTGTATGTGCCTTAAAAGGTATTACAGCAGGTGACGAGTTGCTTAAAATCAACGGAAATGAAATAATGGATGTGCTTGACTACGATTTTTATATGACAGAACAGAATTTGACTCTGACATTTAAATGTAAGGACGGAAAATTCAAGGTAATTAAAACCGAAAGTACAGATTGTGGCCTGCAGTTTGAGACGTATCTTATGGACAAGCAACAGCATTGTAAAAATAAGTGTATTTTCTGTTTTATTGACCAATTGCCAAAGGGACTTCGTGAAAGCCTTTATTTCAAGGATGACGATAGCCGTCTTTCGTTCCTTTTCGGTAACTATATTACGCTTACTAATATTTCCGAACATGAGGTTGAGCGTATTATCAAAATGCATATAAGCCCTGTAAATATTTCTGTTCACACAATGAACCCTGAACTTCGTGTTCAGATGATGAAAAATAAGAATGCAGGAAAATGCCTTGAAATTATTAAACGCTTTGCCGATGCAGGAATAGTTATGAACACTCAACTTGTTCTTTGTCCGGGATATAACGACGGTGACGAGTTAAGATACAGTATCGAGCAGTTGTCTGCACTTTATCCTGCAGTTCAGAGTATTGCTGCAGTTCCTGTCGGACTTACAAAATATCGTGACGGTCTCGAAAAAATCGAATCATATAATAAAAAGTCAGCAGGGGAAACAATCGATATAATCGAAGAATATTCACAGAAATTCCGTAATGAATTTGGTGTAGGACTCTGCTATCCTGCCGATGAATTTTTCATAAAAGCAGAACGGGAGTTACCGTCTGCAGACTATTATGACGGTTATCCTCAGCTTGATAACGGTGTAGGGCTTGTCCGTTCATTTTATGACGATTTTACGGATGAAATGGAGTATTGTAACGAAAAACCGACTCGTAAAAAGGTAACCTTAGCAACGGGTACCGATTTTTATCCGTATCTTTATGAACTTTGCAAAAAGGCAGAAGAAAAATATAACATAGAAATCAATGTGAAAAAGATAATCAATAATTTCTTTGGGGAAACTATTACCGTTTCAGGTCTTATAACCGGTATCGACCTTTATGAACAACTGAAAAATCACGATTTAGGTGAATATTTGTTATTACCAAGTTCGATGATTAGTGATTATACGAATCATACTGAAAATAAAAATAAATTCCTTGATGATATGACAGTCGAGGAGTTAGAAGAAAGATTAAATACGAAAATAATTCTGACCCAAGGTGACGGTGGTCAGCTTTTAAGAAATATTCTGGGGGTGGAATAATGGCAAAACCCGTAGTGGCGATTGTTGGTCGTCCAAATGTCGGCAAAAGTACACTTTTTAATAAACTTATAGGTAAAAGATTGTCCATAGTTGACGATACACCGGGTGTTACTCGTGACAGAATTTACGGTGATTGCGAGTGGCTTGGTCACGAAATGTTGCTTATTGATACAGGCGGTATTGAGCCATATTCAGACGACATTATCCTTTCACAGATGCGTCGTCAGGCACAACTTGCCATTGATAGTGCTGATGTAATCATCTTTGTTACTGATGTACGAACAGGTGTGGTTGCTACTGACGAAGAAGTTGCAACAATGCTTATTAAGAGCAATAAACCGATTATCCTTTGTGTTAATAAGGCTGACTCGTTGGGTGAGCCACCTGCAGAATTTTATGAATTTTACAATTTAGGTCTTGGTGACCCTGTTCAGGTTTCAGCAGCACACGGACACGGTACAGGCGACTTGCTTGACAGAGTCCTTGAGTATCTTCCTGAAGAAACTGAAACGGAAGAAGAAAACGATACTGTAAAAGTTGCTGTTATCGGTAAACCAAATGCAGGTAAATCATCTCTTATCAATAAAATTGCAGGTGAAGAGCGAGTAATCGTTTCTAATATTGCAGGCACAACAAGAGATGCAACTGACACATATATCGACAATGAACACGGTTCATTTATGTTCATTGATACAGCAGGTCTTCGTCGTAAAAGTAAGGTTGAAGACCAGATTGAAAAGTATTCTGTAATCAGAGCAAGAATGGCAGTTGAAAGAGCAGATGTCTGCGTTATTATGATTGATGCCACAGAAGGCTTTACAGAACAGGATTCAAAGGTTGCAGGTATTGCACATGAGCTTGGAAAAGCTTGTATTATCGCAGTCAATAAATGGGATTTGGTCGAAAAAGACGGTACAACAATGGATAAATACCGTAAAAAGCTTATGGTCGATTTCTCATTTATGAGTTATGCACCGATTATATTTATTTCTGCAAAAACAGGCCAAAGACTCGACAGACTTTTCGAGCTTATTAAGTTTGTTGACAGTCAGAATGCAATGCGAATTTCAACAGGTAAGCTCAACGATGTCCTTGCAAATGCCACTGCTCGTGTTCAGCCACCGTCAGACAAAGGTAAACGATTAAAGATTTACTATATGACTCAGGCTTCAACACGACCACCAACATTCGTATGCTTTGTAAACAATAAGGACTTGTTCCATTACAGTTATCAAAGATATATCGACAACCAGATTCGTGAGGTTTTCGGACTTGAAGGTACACCAACCCGATTCGTAGTCCGCGAACGCGACAAAAATAACAAAAAATAATTCGCAATTCGTAATGCGTAATTCGTAATGCGTAATTCGTAATTAGGCTCCCTCTGATGAAGGGGTGTGCTAGGGATAAATATTTAGGTTGAAAAAATCGGCTAATCGGGTAATTCCGGTTAAGCCGTTTTTTCTTTTTGTTGCAATAAATCGATGGTTCCTATGCAATTATATACAATTTGTACCCTCTGTTGCTTGTGACCATTGACCTTTTCGGCATTATAAACGATTATCTTGTTAACGAACTCACGAAGGATTTCTGCATCAAGTTCTTGGATGTCAGTGTACTTTTGAACCAGTTGTAGGAAGTGGTCTGTGTTAATTGCTTTCTCTTGTAATACACTAATTGTCTTTTCCAATTCCTCAATTTGTTTAGTCAATTGTGCTTGCTCCTGTTCATATGAGTCTGTCATTTTCTGGAATCGTTCGTCAGAAAGTTTGCCTTCGATGTTGTCTTCATAAAGTTTTTGAATTATAGCATCTAGCTTGTCGTGACGATGTTTTGCTTGAGCAATCTCTTTCCTGTAGTCCTTGAATCTTCTTTCAAGTTCTTTTCGATTTACATCATTTACAAGGGTTAAAAATGCATCTTCATTTTCTCTTGCGAACTGTGTTATTCTTCGAATGTCATCAAGGAGAATCTCTTCAACTACAACGTTACGGATTTGGTGAGAAGTACAACCACCTTTGACTTTTCTGTATCTTGCACATATGAAATGCTCTTTATCATGGTTCCAACCCTTGGCACGGACTTGCGATAATCTTGTACCACAATCGGCACAATAAAGCATTCCTGAAAGTATAGGCATTTCACCAAGGTCAGTTTTTCTTCTGCGTCCTTGACGAATATTTTGAACCTTGTTAAAGGTTTCTTCGTCAATAATTGCTTCGTGGGTGTTTTCGAAAATCATCCACTCCGAAGGGTCATTCTCAATTCTCTTATTGCATTTGTAACTCTTCTTGTGTGTTCTGAAGTTCACAGTTTTGCCTATGTATTCTTCTTTTGCCAGAATTCTTGAAACGGTAGAAGTATGCCATTGATATTCACTACCGTCTTCAACAAGGCATCCACGCTGTAAATCTTTACGAGCACCAGGGTTGAGTATCTTTTTTGATTCAAGGATATTAGCAATTTGGGAAGGACCATATCCTGCGATACAAAGGTGAAATATTTCCTGGACAACCGTTGCTGTTTCAGGGTCAACAAGCCATTTTGTATTGTCGTTCTGGTCTTTGACATATCCAAATGGTGGATTTGCTGATAATGGTTTACCAGATTCACCTTTGTTACGCAATACAGTACGAATCTTCTTGCTTGTATCCTTTGCATACCATTCATTGATAATGTTCAAAAACGGTGTAAAGTCACTTTCTTGTTTATCGTAACTGTCAACACCATTATTGATGGCAATAAACCTGATGTCTGCTTCCGGAAACACAACTTCTGTATAATAACCGACCTTAAGGTAGTCTCTGCCAAAACGGGACATATCCTTAACAATAATGGTAGCCACATTCCCGTTTTCAACTTCAGTAATCATCCTTTGAAAATCAGGTCTGTTAAAGTTTGTACCACTAAAGCCATCATCAATAAAGAATTGAGTGTTTCTAAAGCCATTGTCGTTGGCATACTTTTGAAGCATTGCTTTCTGATTAACGATACTGTTGCTGTCTCCCTGTAACTCGTCGTCACGAGAGAGTCTGCAATAAAGTGCAGTAATTTTTTGGGCTTTCGCTATATTTGATTGTCTATTCATATTTCCTCCTTCCCGACAATCTTCAAGTGGTTTAGCATAGTTCATATTACCGCACCTATTGAAAATTATCTTATTGTATTTGATACATTATTGTGAACAAACTGATAACTTTAAGTTGCTTAAAATTAATCGTTCTACAATACTGTCTGCAGTTGTTTTGGTGTTATTGTCAGCGACGGACTCAATTATGTATGTTGTTCCACCAATTTCTTTTTCTGTAACACAGAATGTATTATCGTTCATAATAATTTTCTCCCGCTATTAAGCTATACATTATATATTTGTTCATTGATTTTTCCTCCTTCCTAAAAACTTTTTAGGATAAAAGTTGTATTAAAAGTTTTAATAAGTTTCTTTAAACCGTTGATACGCAAGGGTTCGTGAAGGGGTATTCCCACAAAAACTTTTGCGAAAATTTACACGAGCCCCTGCGCCGCTGGTCTGATGCTATAGTCCTGGGGATTTTACCTTCCCCAGGGTCAGCACAAAGACAGCATCAAACTTATAGTTCATTATATTTATCTTTTGAACCTACGCTTCTTGAAGTAGTTATCAAGTTCTTCTTTCGAATTGAAGTAGTGACCGTTGCCACAGTACTGTAAACACCATGGTGTTGGTGCTTCAGAATTTTTATTGTGCATAACAATCACAGCGTGACGAGTATTCTGTGGGAGTATTTCCACAACATCAAAATCGTCTAACGCAAGACCTCTATGTAAAAATCTTGATAAACAATTATTCAAAATAGCCATATTATCACCTCCTGTAAATAGAATATCTATATGAACATTTTGTCCTTATTGTCCTTGCTGTCACACTGTCCCATTGTCCTAAGGTATGTATATATAAAAAAACAATAATAAAAATATATACTAAAATTTGCTTCTAGGGACACGGGACAATAAGGACAATAGGGACAGAAATGATTACAAAGGAATATCTGTCGTATAAGGATTGACGATATATTTTTGTTGTGAAGTCTTTCCTTTTGTGTTTGTATCAACGACTCCCGTTGGTGATATGTAGCCGTACTCACACAAATGATTAAGCACGGTTTGAACATCTTCAGCAGTTTTCAAGAATCTGCATTTACGCATAATGTCACGTCGAGTGAATTCTGAAAGGTTATCTTTTTTAATTGCCGTGAGCACACGTTTACTTTGATTTGTAATAGTGTCTACACACATAGTGGAAAATGCTGAAATAGCATGTTCAGTAAAGTACCTTCCGATAGCAATTGCATTCTTCATTGTGCTTTCATCCACTACCAGTGGTTCTTCATCATCCTTTAAGAAATCATCACGAATAGTTGACGCACGATATAAAATACCAGCAATACGAAGAACAGTACCAACCAATTTACCAGCCCAGTCACCAATGTCGGAATACTCGTTTTTCAATTTGCTTTCAACCTCATTTGAAAAGGACTCAAGCAATTCGTCTGCTTTTGTTGAAAGCGTTATTATGTTTGGAATGTTGTTCTTCGTTTGCTCTTTTAACAAATCGTGTATTAGAAAAGAGTATCGGTCTTTAACTTCAGTTGGTATTGCTTCAGTACGATATCTTCTCTCACCAACAATGGATTTAGGCATACAATACAAGAAACGAGCAGTCAAACCTCTACCACGAAAAGTATTGTTAGACATCATTCCTGACAACACATTATGTTGCACCGTGAGAAGTACAGTTAATGTAGGACTCATAATGCTTTCACTTACTCTTCCAATACGGTCAACACGAATACAGTCACCAGAATATGCTTTGAGCATTACATCAATATTCACATTTTTTGAATAAAGACCTGAAAGCATCTCGAAAATACCACCTTCAGTAGAAATTATTGCTGTTTTGCCATCACATTCTGACAATACGGTAATTAACTTTTCTGTTGTGACATCATCCACATACAAGCGAAGCGGCTTCATTTCTTTAAACTCAGCAAGTTCTTTTGTTAGCTCGTCCATTGCTTGTTTATCATATTTACCTTTTGCAGCACTTTCTTCTAAAGCACGTTGTCTTCTTTCAAGTATTCGTTTCTGTGCTCTATTAAAATTCAAGTTTGCGGCATTGCTTTGGTTGAAGGATGCTTCAAAACTATCAATGGGTTTTGTCATATGTTTTATGATGGCACTCTTTCTTTCAGAAGGGTCAGCCACAACCACAGTATATAAGTTAAGTGGTTCTATCCAATCGGGTTTGCCTTGTATTTGGTATTTACCTTGTACACACAAAGCAAGTACTCCTAAAGATGCTGTGGCACTCATATCAATTGGTGTTTGTGTACTTTCAGATACTGCAACAACATAATCCTTGATAGTCTGTGGTAATGCATCAATTGGAAATGGTGGTAATTCTTGCTTATCAAACGGAATAGGCTTGTCCCATTCATCATTAATAGGTTTGTTATACTCTTCTGGTGGAATGTAGTCTGGTTGAGAGCTTATCTTCTTGTATAACTTTTTAGCACTATTCCATATAGTTTTAAGTTCACTTTTATCCAACAACGGTACACACTGTTGTGATTTACTCATAAAGCATTCATAAGCTTCCCCAGTATCACCAAATCTCTTCAGTACCTTTGCTGCGAATTTTGACATCGTGCTGTTACGACTTCCTTCAGGAATAATTTCACCTAAATTAGCAAAATCATCATCTGTAAACGTATCACCTATAGAGTCCTCATCTTCCGGTTCATCAACAATGAAATCAGTTAATAATGTTGTACCTTCAATAATAGTTACTTCAGTTCCAGGATTACCATAAAAGAATCGTCCAGCATCTAAAGCATTATCATCAAAAAACGGAAATGCATTTTGAACTTTCTTAGTGAATTCGACATATTCTTCAGCACTTACAAATGTATGTACCGGAAACGCAGCATGGAATCGAGGCCTTGGTGATTTGCCACCTTTTTGCTTCATATGATTTCTGCTTGTGTAAACCAGACAGGATACATCAGGAATAATACTTGCAATGTCTTCAGGGTGAATCCATTCCTTCTCATCATCCGAATGGTCGTTATCACAATCGAGAGTTACAACATTAGCACAAATGAAATTATCTGTTTTTCGATAATTGTTTTTGAATTGTATAAACGTGTGGTCGTAACTAAAGAACTTTTTTAACTCTTCAGCAGAATTTGACTCACCAGTATTTCTGTAGTAACAGTTTTTATCATTACCACAGCATTTGGCATAATAAACAGTGTAAGAATCATTATTTCCCATCAATCATCACCACACTGAGTCTGTTCTCGTAACCAGTTGTTGAATTCTTCAACAGGGATAAGGATACGAGAGCCTACACGCACCTTTGGGAATCCAGGTTGCTTGACTAATTCGTAGGCTTTGGGTAAGCTAATACCCATTTGTGCAGATAACTCCTGCACGCTCATTATTTTTTTATCCATAATTTTTCTCCTTGAATGTATCAATAGATTTCTCACTATATGTGAGATTATAATTATATTATAGTAACAGTATGTTATCTTGTCAATGATATTCTAACAATTTGTTGTATTATTTTAAATAATTTTATTTATTTGATAAACTTTTTGTTGACAATTCTCACATACTGTGATACTATTCACTTATCGGAGGTGCTAATTATGTTTGAACAGCGAATAAAAGAATTGAGAAAAAGAAATAACATGACACAGGTTCAATTAGCTAATAAATTAGGTGTTTCAAAAGGTACTGTTGCTATGTGGGAAACTGGACAGCGCAGACCGGGTTATGACATGCTTATTAAAATTTGTGCCGTTTTTGATAAACGCATCGACTATGTCCTTGGACATTCAGATGACGAATCACCATTCCAATTCACACAACAACAGGTGGATGATATAGAATATAAAAGTACAAAAATCAACTTGTATAAAATAGCTACACGTTATTTAGCTCTTGACGAATATGGTAAAAAAACGATTGAGCATCTTGTGGATACAGAGTACGATAGATGTGTTGAACAAGATACGCTACGTAATCCAAATCAATTTATTATTGATATAAAAAAGATAGAATACTAAAAACAAAAAATGCAACCCCTATGATGGTTGATGTCATAGGGGTATTTTTTGTATCTATTACAGACAAGTCTATGGTAATAAACTCCCCCACAAAAATACACAAATTGTATCACTAAAGATTGTGTACTTTATGCCTTAAAATTGTCTGGATATATGTGTACTTTAGAGATAATATGTGACTACCAAAAGACAAGAAAGAGGTACACAGAAATGTTAAAAGCAAAGTTTGGTATTGAGATTGAGTTCACAGGTATTACAAGAACAAAGGCAGCCGAGATTATGGCAAAGCACTTTGATAGTTCATTTACAAGTGACGGTGGTTTTTATGACAAGAAAACAGTTGTTGATAGCCTTGGAAGAAAATGGACAGTAATGTATGACGGTAGCATTAAGCCTTTGAAGAAGGTTGATGGAGTTAAAGTTCACGCTTCAGACCTTTACAAATGTGAGTTGGTTACACCGATTTTGACTTACAGAGAAGACATTGAAACTTTACAGGAACTCATCAGAAATCTTCGTAAGGGTGGAGCATTCGTTGATGAGGGTTCTTGTGGAATTCACATTCACCTTAATGGAGCAGACCATACACCAAGGTCAATAAGAAATTTCATAAACATCATTGCATCAAAGAATGACTTGCTTTACAAGAGCCTTCAAATTGATGATGCAAGAACAAAATGGTGCAAGAAGATGGATAAACAATTAGTTGAAACAATAAATAGAAAAAAGCCTGCAACCTTTTCTCAAATCGAGAACATTTGGTATGCAGGCTTTTGTGAATCCAGGAACACTCATTACCATAAGAGTAGATACCATTTCTTAAACTTACACAGTTTCTTCCACGGTAATCACACAGTA
>JAZNZX010000049.1:0-6862 GCA_045595185.1 Candidatus Fimenecus sp.
GACTGTTGAACCGCAGGTAAAAAAAGAGGAGAAAGCGGAACAGGTTATAGCACCTGTTCCCGAAACACCTAAAAAGCGAGTAAAAACATTTAATGAAATCTTTTCTGATTTCTTTGCAGTTTTCTTTCCTGTTAAAGGAGATAGCAGTAAAGAAAAGGTAAGAAAAATTGTTATGGATATATCCATAATTCTGATTATTGCTTGTCTTGTAGGTTTTGTTCAGCTTTTTTTCGAAAGAAGCGGACAGTCGTCATCTGACTCTGTCAACAGTACAGATATTACTGACAGATTAAGTTCTAATTCTTACGCAGAATCATGGAAGGAAGCTCTTTCAAATCAATCTTCATCATATCCTGAAGGTATGAAAACCGAATTTTCATATTTTTACAATTCAAACAATGATATGGCAGGTTGGTTGAAAATTAACAATACAAGTCTCGATGTTCAGGTTGTTCAAGGGGATAACAATGAATATTATCTGAACAAGGATTTTTATAAAAACGATAATAAATCAGGATGTCCGTTCATTGATTATAAGAACGAAACAGTTGAACTTGATGATAATACAATAATTTACGGCAACAACTCATATAATAATTTGATGTTTTCAGTCCTTGAACAGTACAAAACTCTTGAAGGATATAAAAAAGCACCTGTTATTGAGTTCAGTACATTGTATAAGTCATATAGTTTCAAGGTTTTTGCTGTTTTTATTGCAACTGATAGTCCGATAAATGATAACGGATTCAGTTATACAGTTACTGATTTTTCATCAGATAATAAATTTGGAGAGTTTATCAATGAGGTTAAACTCAGAAGTCTTATAAATACTGATGTTTCGGTACAGACAGACGACAAAATTTTAACTCTTGTTACAACATCACGCGAATTTGATAATGCAAGACTTGTTGTAATGGGAAGAATGGTTCGTGAAAACGAATCAGCAGAAGTGAATATTGATGATGTAACTCTTAATACATCACCAAAATATCCACAAGCATGGTACGATAAAAAAGGTGAAAGTAATCCTTTTGCGGAATAAATACGCAGTTGAAAAAAGGGAAAAGAGAGGTTATTGGATATGAAAACAAAAGTGTTGTCACTCAATGTTGACAAAAGTATGTCCTTTGCTCGTTTTCAGGCTCGAATAGAAAGCAGTATCAGTAATTTTACTGACGATTGTGCTTTTCAAGAGTTTGAAGACATCAGAGAAATGTTTGTCGCATTACAGAGTGCACTTCAGAATGATGAACTGATTATTACAGCAGTTGATGTTAAGAATTATTTAAAGTTTAAAAACGCATTAATTCAAGCATTTGGCACAGATGTTGTGTATAATTCAGATGTTCTTAAACGTTTAGAAAATTTAAGTCTTGAAGATAAAAAGAAGCAATCATATGCTGCTTTCCCTGAACCTGCAACAGTTTTTGTATCAGATGATGGTATGTATTCTGGTTTTGCAATGGTTAATGAAACACAATATTTGATTCTTTTGCCTATTGATAATTACCGAATTGACGAAATTTTAAGAAATGGTGTTATTCCGTTCCTTAATGAACAAATGACAGCAAAATATGAGGATATTGTTTCTTCAATTGAAAAACCTGCATATTATGAAAAGGTTTCTTTTGCCGTAGATAGTATTCTTGAGGCTGATTCACTGGTTGCAATCAATGGCACAAGAAATGCTGAAGTGTTAAAGAGCTGTGGTGATTCTGTTATCGGCTTTGACAAAGCATTTGTTTTTACTCCATATGTTGAGGATAAGGGTAAAATCAATCCTACAGAATATACAGCACAGCTTGCAAGAGTAAGTCTTGATTTATCATCTGCAAAACTTGGTGCTTGTATCAGCGATATTTTCACATCAAATGATGCTAAATATATCTGTATTGCTGTTTCTGACGGTGATTCTGCACTTGTAAGAAAGCTTTATATGGCTGATGATGAGTCTGAACATGAATTTGTTGAAAGTGCAGCTGTTGAGCTTATCGAACTTATTGCTGAAAAGGTTTCAGGTAAGAGAAGCGTTGGAATAGAAATTGCTGATGAACAGGAAAATGTAATTACTGATGATGACAAAAAGATTGCGAAGAAAAAGCCTCTTGGTATTCTTGCAATTGTTATCGGTCTTGTATTTATTATCTGTGCAATTTTTGTATTTATCTTACAATCAAATGATAAAGGTGATTTATTCGGTTCTTTGTTTGGTAAGGAACAAACTTCAACAACTGAAACCACAACAGAACCAACAAGCACAACAGAGCCAACTACTCTTGGTACTACTGCATACGATGAGAGTATGATGAAGCTTTCTGATTATATTGTTTCAACCATTTTAAGTATGGACGAGGCAACAATTCAGAATAATATTTCAGAATATAGTAAAGAAATTCCGGAATATATTACTGTTAATGGTGAACAGATTCCTACAAAGCAGGCACTTGCTCGTCTTATTACAGCAGAATTGTCAAATGGCTATAAACGCGAGGTTGCTCAGGCTTATACTGTGGCAGTTTATACTTGTCTTAAGGTAATCGGCAATGATTTTGTTCTTGATAATGTAAGAATTTCTAATAGTCCGAACGGTGTCGTTTTCCGTGCAGTTGAAGAGGTTTATGGTGATTATCTTACATACAATAACTTCCTTGCAGTACCTTTGTTCCACAATCTTACAGCAGTAAATACTCTTGATATGTCCCATAAATTACCATACCTTAAGAGTGTAAAATTGGAGCGTCATCAGGATGTTAATATAAGAGATTACGAATCAAGCAAGGTATATTCAGTTGATGAAATGAAAGCTATTTTACTTAAAAACAACAGTTCAGTTGTACTTTCGGAAAATCCTGCTGAATGGGTTGTTATCAAAGAACACGATGCTTCTGTTTCAAACGAAGTTGGTAATGTTAAAACAGTACTTTTCAATGGTACAGAGATGACCGGTATTGAATTTAAAATGAAGGTAATGGGTGATGATAAGTTACCGTCAATTTGTTTTAATATTGTATATAATGCAGAAACAAGTTCATTTGTTGTTACAACTTATGGTCAGGGATATGGAATTGGTATGGGTCAGATTGGTGCAAAATATCTTGCAACCCTTGACTATGATTATAAAGCAATTCTTGAAACATATTATGAAGGTGCAACAGTTACAGAGGGGTAAAATTATATGAGTATTTTAGTTACAGGTGGTGCCGGTTTTATCGGTTCACATACTTGTGTGGAACTTTTGAATGCAGGCTATGAAATTGTTGTTGTTGACAATCTTTACAACTCTAACGAAAAATCTCTTGACAGAGTAAAGGAATTAACAGGAAAAGATTTTTCATTCTATCCTTATGATATTCGTGATAAGGAGAATATGAGAAAGGTTTTTGAAAATCATAAGATTGATGCTTGTATTCATTTTGCAGGTCTTAAGGCTGTTGGCGAAAGCTGTAGAGAGCCTTTAATGTATTACGATAATAATATCGGTGGTACATTGGCTCTTTGTGAAGTTATGGCGGAATATAATTGTAAAAAGATTGTATTCAGTTCTTCAGCAACAGTTTATGGTATGAATAATATTTCACCACTTAAAGAGGATATGAAAACAGGTGGCACAACAAACCCATACGGTACAACAAAGTATATGATTGAAATTATACTTGATGATTTCCATAAGGCTGATAGTGATTGGGCAGTAACACTTCTTCGTTATTTCAATCCAATTGGTGCACATAAAAGTGGTCGTATCGGTGAAAATCCAAATGGTATTCCTAATAATCTTATGCCATATATAACACAGGTTGCTATTGGTAAATTACCATGCCTTAATGTGTTTGGTGATGATTACAATACTCCTGACGGTACAGGTGTAAGAGATTATATTCATGTTGTTGACCTTGCAATCGGTCATGTTAAGGCTGTTGAAAAAATACTTAAGGATGAACCAAGTGTTAATGTATATAACCTTGGTACAGGTAACGGATACAGCGTTCTTGATATTGTTAAAGCATTCCAGCAGGCTTCAGGACAAAAGATTGAGTATAAAATTGCTCCTCGTCGTCCTGGTGACCTTGATGTTTGTTATTCTGATGCATCAAAAGCATATAATGAACTTGGTTGGAAGGCTGAACGCAGTCTTCTCGAGATGTGTGAAGATTCATGGAGATGGCAGAGTAATAATCCAAACGGATTTGATGAATAATTTCGTTTAAAAAGGGTGATTTTTTGTGAAAAAAGGCTTAATTATTGTTATTGCAATTGTTGCAGTTATTGCGATTTTAGGCGGAAGTATTGTTTCAAGTTACAACGGTCTTGTTGATAAACAGGCTAATGTTGAAAATGCAGATGCGCAGATTCAGGTACAGCTTCAACGTAGAGCAGATTTAATTCCTAACCTTGTAAATACAGTAAAAGCGTACGCATCTCACGAAGAAGATGTTTACACAGCACTGGCTGATGCTCGTGCAAAGCTTAATTCAGCATCAAACCCTGAAGAATATCAGGAAGCGACAGATAGCTTTGATTCAGCACTTTCAAGACTTTTAGTTGTTGTTGAAAATTATCCTGAACTTAAAGCAGATACAAACTTTATCGCATTACAGGATGAACTTGCAGGTACAGAAAACAGACTTTCAACTGCAAGAAAAGATTATAACGATATTGCAACAGATTATAATGCAACAATCAAAAAGTTCCCGACTGTAATTATTGCAGGTATGCTCGGATTTGAAAAGGTTGATTTGTTTGAAGCTTCAAGCGAATCACAGACTGCACCAACAGTTTATTTTGACTAATTTATAAAGATATGAAAAAGCTATTTTCATTTTTGTGTGTCCTGAGTTTAATATTTTCGCTTTCTTTTTCATCATTTGCAATTTCATTTACAGAACCGACAGATGAATTCTTTGTCAATGACTTTGTAAATATTATTGATGAAAATGATGAGTCAGAAATTATGAAAATCGGTGTTGACTTGTATGAACAAACATCAGCACAGATAGTTGTAGTCACAATTGATTCGTTAGATGGCTATGATGTGGATGAATATGCACTTGAACTCGGTCGTGCTTGGGGAGTAGGAAGCGAAGAAAAAGATAACGGTGTTGTTATTTTGCTTTCTCTTTCTGACCGACAGATTTCCATTCAGGTTGGTTACGGTTTAGAGGGCTGTCTTAATGACGGTAAAGTTGGCAGAATTCTTGATAATTACGCAATACCGCATTTAAGCAATAACGATTATTCAACAGGTCTTGTTGAAGCGTATAAAGCAGTTGCATCGGTTGTTTGCGAGGAGTATGGAGTTGAGTTGAATCCGGATTATCAAATTGATAATTATGCAGATGAAACAATATTTTCAGATGATTCCGGTGAAGCTATAGGACAGGTTATGCTTGTTGTGACAACTATTGCATTGGTTTTATTTATTATTTTCATCAATAAGCTTTCCGGTGGTAACTCTGACGGTTCAAATCATACAGGCGGTTCACATTACGGTGGTGGACGATACTATGGCGGTACAACATATCGCGGAGGCTTTACAGGTGGCTCACGAGGCGGATTTTCCGGCGGAGGCGGTGGCTTCCGTGGTGGCGGTGGCTTCCGTGGTGGCGGAGGTTCCTTCGGTGGTGGCGGTGCATCAAGAGGGTTCTGATTTATGAGAGTTTTTGACTTCGATAATACGCTCTATGACGGTGAAAGCATAATGGACGTGTTTCTTTACTTTTTAAAGAAGGATTTTAAGACTATTATCCGTTTTGCACCAAAATTCATTAAAGATTTTATAAGATATAAATTTGATAAAATCACCGTCGAAGAAGCTATGGAAAGCTACGGAAAAGCATTTAAAGAATATTGCCAAAAATATGACAATATATATGATGAGTTTGAAAAATTCTGGGATTTGAATGAACATAAGGTTAAAAGCTTCTATTCACAGATTCAGGATGAAAATGATATTGTAGTTTCAGGCTGTCCGTATTGTCTTTTAAAAATAATATGTGACAGAATGGGTATAAAGTATTACATAGGCTCTGACATTGACCCAATTAAAGGTGAAATCAACAGCATATGCTATAAAGAACATAAGCTTGAGGTTTTTCGTTCAGTCTATGGTGATGTTACAATTGATGACTTTTATACCGATTCATTGGCAGATAAGCCTATGATGGATATTTCAAAAAACGTTTTCATGGTAAAGGGTAATGAAATTACTCAAACCAAAAAAGACGGTGTAACAATTTAATAAATATGAGTAAATTGGGCAGTTGCGTAGGTTTTACCTATGAGGAAAGTCCGAGCATCATACAGCAGGGTAACGGCTAACGGCCGCCGAGGGCAACCTTAGGGACAGTGCAACAGAAATAAACCGCCGTTTTTACGGTAAGGATGGAAAGGCGAGGTAAGAGCTCACCGGCGCACAGGAGACTGTGCGGCCATGTAAACCCTACCCGAAGCAACACCGACTTGTCAGCTGTCAGCTGGGCACAAAAGACAGACGGGTGGCTTGAACCTTGGAGCAATTCAAGGTCTAGACAGATGATTGCCTTAAATGACAAAACTCGGCTTACAGACTCACTCGTTGATTTAACGGAAAACTCCACCTGGGTAAGGTGGAGTTTTTTGGTTGGTTTACATTATAAAGAGTTCTTCGACTGTTGTGTTTAAGTATCGTGCAAGTTTAATTGCTAATTCAAGTGTAGGATTATATTTATTATTCTCAATAGCGATAATTGTTTGTCTGGATACACTCAATGCTTTAGCTAAATCCTCTTGTCTGTATCCCATTTTTTTGCGTAATTCCTTTATCCTGTTTGTCATACATTCATCACCCAAAATGTGATTACTATATTTAAAATAACGAGTGTAACTG
>JAZNZX010000050.1:0-41046 GCA_045595185.1 Candidatus Fimenecus sp.
CCCTCGTTTTCCAAAAGGCGGCGTTGCTCGTTGATTCCGCCGAACGCAAAAGCAGGGGTCAAGCTGCCGTCCTTCATTACAATTCGGTGGCAGGGTATCTCACCGGGGCGCGGATTCGCGTGAAGCGCATAGCCGACAACACGCGATAAATGCGGATTTCCCAATCGGCAGGCGATATATCCGTAAGAGGCGACCTTGCCCTTCGGAACAAGGCAGACCTCCTCGTAAATTTCTTCAAATGTATTCATAATCAATCACTCCGTAAATATTATACCGCAAAACGTCAGAATTTACAACACAAGAACAATTTTTAGCACACATTCACAAATACCGCCAATCTTTTTAACAAAATACTGCTGTTTTTTTGAGCAAAAACTATTGACAAACTGAAAAAACGGGGTATAATAAAGACAAGATTAGCACCTGGCGTTCGCGAGTGCTAACAAAAAAGAAAAAGGAAAGCGATATATGGAGCTTAACGAACGCAAAAAAGCAATATTACGCTCGGTTGTCGATGCATATATCGCAACAGGCGAACCCGTCGGCTCGAAGTATTTAACCGCAAATGCCGATTTCAATGTATCAAGCGCAACGCTCCGAAACGAAATGAGCGCGCTTGAAAGCATGGGTTACCTTGAACAGCCGCATACATCGGCAGGCAGAGTCCCCACTGCAAAGGGATACCGCACTTATGTCGAAAACCTTATGGGCAGGTATTACCTTGCAATGGAGGAAGTCGAGGTGCTTGATGAGGTCATCACCAACAAGCTCGCCGAGATTTCGACTCTTATGGAAGAAGCCAGCCACGCAATAGGCGAGCTCACGAATTACACCTCGTTCGCGTTTATCGGCGGAAGCGGAACAGAAGCCGACAGATACGAAACACTTTTGATCGGCGAACACGATTTTCTTCTAATAATGATCTGCAAGGACGGCTCGGTTCGTTCAAGGCAGGTCAAAACACAGGAAAAGATCGATAATGACGTTATCGAAACCGCGAAGAACGCGCTTAACAAATGCTTCTGCGGAATCACGCCCGAGCAGGTCAACCTTAACACAGTGCTTGAATTCGAAAGCGCGATGGGTGAATACAAATCGTTTTCGACAATGCTTTTACGTGTTGTGAACGAAATGTTCAATTCGTTCGATAGTGAAAAGGTTCACATCGACGGTGTAACCAAGCTTCTTTCCTACCCCGAATTCTTTAACGTTGCGAAGGTGCAAAGCGTACTTTCGATGATCGAGGAACGCAAACGCTTTTCCGAGCTGATGAAAAAGGCAGTCCCCGGACAAACGAGCATTGTTTTCGGCGAAGAAGCCGAAGATATTGCACCGCCCGGAACCGGATTTGTGTTCCACCCGATAAGCGTCGGCGGAAAAGTGATCGGTGCGGTCGGCGTTATTGGCCCGAAGCGCATGGATTATAAAAAGGTAATCGCCTCGCTCGATTATTTTGCCGAAGGGCTTACGGGGCAGATCGGTAAAGAAATCCACAGCGGCAATGCATTTTTAATAGGAGATGGCGAAGATGGCAAACGATAAGATAAACGAAAACACAGAACCGGTTAACGAAGAAACGGTTGAAGAAACTATAACCGAACCCGTTACCGAACATGACGAAAAAGACGAAAAGAAAGATAAAAAAGAAGAAAAGAAAAGCAAAAAGGCAGAAAAGGAAATCGAAGAATTAAAGGCAAAGCTTGCCGAAAACGACGATAGATTTTTACGCCTTGCCGCAGAATACGATAACTACCGCAAGCGCACAATAAAAGAAAAAAGCGATGCTTATGCGGATGCTTACTGCGATGCGGTCAAATCGATCCTCCCGCTTGCAGACAGTCTTGACAAAGCCTTGGAATTCACCCCCGACGACGAAGGAATCAAAGCATTATCCAAGCTTTTCACCGACATACTCACAAAAATGGGCGTTTCGGCAATCGAATCCGACGGTGTCGAATTCGACCCCAATCTTCACAACGCGATCATGCATGAGGATGACGAAAGTCTCGGCGAAAATATGGTTTCGCAAACATTCCAAAAGGGCTATAAGCTCGGCGAAAAGGTTATCCGTCACGCAATGGTAAAGGTAGTAAACTAATAACATCAAAAGCAAGCTTATTTAATATAAAAATCTCAATTCTATATAAAGGAAGGTATTTAATTATGTCTAAAATCATTGGTATTGACCTTGGTACAACCAACTCCTGCGTTGCAGTTTACGAAGCAGGCGAACCCGTTGTTATCGCAAACGCAGAAGGCAACAGAACCACCCCCTCGGTTGTTGCATTTTCCAAAACCGGCGAAAGAATGGTCGGTCAGGTCGCAAAAAGACAAGCGATCACCAACCCCGACCGCACAATAATCTCGATCAAAAGAGAAATGGGTACAAACTACAAAGCAAACATCAACGGCAAAGCTTACACACCACAGGAAATCTCTGCAATGATTCTTGCAAAACTTAAAGCAGATGCAGAAGCTTACCTTGGCGAAAAAGTTACAGAAGCTGTTATCACAGTTCCTGCTTACTTCAACGACAGCCAGCGTCAGGCAACAAAAGACGCAGGTGCTATCGCTGGTCTTAACGTAAGACGTATCATCAACGAACCAACAGCAGCTGCTCTTGCTTACGGCGTTGACAAAGAACAGGATCAGAAAGTTATGGTTTACGACCTTGGCGGCGGTACATTCGACGTTTCCATCATCGAAATGGGCGACGGTGTTCAGGAAGTTCTTGCAACAGCAGGTAACAACCGTCTTGGCGGCGACGACTTTGACGACAGAATCATCAAATATCTTGCAGCAGAATTCAAAAAAGACAACGGCATTGACCTTCTCCAGGACAAAATGGCTGCACAGCGTCTTAAAGAAGCTGCAGAAAAAGCAAAAATCGAACTTTCCGGCGTTATGCAGACAGCTATCAACCTGCCATTTATCACAGTTGATGCAACAGGTCCAAAACACCTTGACATGACACTTACACGTGCTAAATTTGACGAACTTACAGCAGACCTTGTTGAAGCAACAATGGGACCTGTTCGTCAGGCACTTGCTGACTCAGGTCTTCAGCCATCACAGCTTAACAAAATCCTTATGGTTGGTGGTTCATCAAGAATCCCTGCTGTTCAGGAAGCAGTTAAGAAATATACAGGTAAAGAACCATTTAAGGGCATTAACCCTGATGAATGTGTTGCAGTTGGCGCTGCAATTCAGGGCGGCGTTCTTGGTGGTGAAGTTGAAGGACTTCTTCTCCTTGACGTTACTCCACTTTCACTCGGTATCGAAACAATGGGTGGCGTAAGCACAAAAATTATCGAAAGAAATACAACAATCCCAACAAAGAAGAGTCAGATTTTCTCAACTGCAGCTGACAATCAGACATCAGTTGAAGTTCATGTTCTTCAGGGTGAAAGAGAATTTGCAAGAGATAACAAGACTCTCGGTGTATTCCACCTTGACGGAATTCTTCCTGCTCGTCGTGGTGTTCCACAGATTGAAGTAACATTTGACATCGATGCTAACGGTATCGTTAACGTTTCTGCAAAGGACCTTGGCACAAATAAAGAACAGTCAATTTCAATCACATCTTCAACAAATATGTCTAAGGAAGACATTGAAAAGGCCGTTCAGGATGCTGAAAAGTTTGCAGAAGAAGATAAGAAACGCAAGGAAGCAGTTGACACAAGAAATGCTGCTGACCAGATGGTATATCAGGTTGAAAAAATTCTCGCTGACGAAGGCGACAAGATTCCTGAAAACGACAAAACAGAAATTCAGGGCAAACTTGATGCTCTTAAAGAAGCACTCAAGGGTGAAGATATCGAACTTATCAAATTAAAGCAGGAAGAACTCACACAGGCTTTCTATAAGATTTCAGAAGAACTCTACAAACAGGCTCAGGCAGCACAGGGTGGTGCTGACGCAGGTGCAGGTTACGACCCAAATGCAGGTGCAGCACCTAACAGCGATGGCTACTATGATGCTGATTTCACAGATGTAAACTAATTTATAAATAAACGGGCAGACCCATTATAAGGTCTGTCCGTGAATCCCTATTATTTGGAGATACTTATGGCAGAAAAAAGAGATTATTATGAGGTGCTTGGTGTTGATAAATCAGCCTCTGACGATGAGATAAAAAAGGCTTATCGAAAGGCTGCTAAAAAATATCATCCGGACCTTAATCCTAATAATAAAGAGGCTGAAGAAAAGTTCAAAGAGGCCAATGAAGCTTATGAAATTCTTTCTGACAGCGAGAAAAAAGCACGATATGACCAGTTCGGCCACGCAGGTGTTGACCCTAACTACGGTGCGGGACAAGGTGGCTACGGTGGTGGCTTTGGCGGAATGGATTTCGACCTTGGTGACATCTTCGGCTCAATCTTCGGCAACGGTTTCGGTGGCTTTGGTGGTGGCGGACGTGCTAATCCAAACGCACCACAGCGTGGTAGTGATACTCAGGCAAGTATTACAATTTCATTTGAGGAGGCAGCAAAAGGCTGTGCCCGTTCAATAGATACAATGCGAATTGAAACCTGTGACGAATGTAAAGGAAATGGTTGTCAGAGTGGTCATTCACCAAAAACTTGTCCTGAATGTCATGGTCGTGGTCAGGTTACTGTTCAGCAAAGAACACCTTTTGGTGTGATTCAGTCATCAAAACCTTGTACCCGTTGTAATGGTAAGGGCACAATCATTGACAATCCTTGTAAAAAATGTAACGGTGCAGGTCGTGTGCGTAAGAGTGCAAAGCTTGACATCAATATTCCGGCAGGTGTTGACGACCGTCAGATATTGACAGTTCGCGGTCAGGGTAACAAGGGCATCAACGGTGGCCCTGCAGGTGACCTTAATATTGTTGTTAATGTTCGTCCTCATCCTATTTTTGAGCGAGACGGATATAATGTATGGTGCGATGTTCATCTCACATTTATGCAGGTTGCGTTAGGTTGTACAATTCAGGTGCCAACACTCGACGGTAAGGTTGAGTATAGTGTTCCTGCAGGTACACAGCCGGGTGACGTGTTCAAGCTTCGTGGTCGTGGTATTCAAAGTCGTGGCGGTATGGGTAAAGGCGACCAGCTTGTACGAATTATTGTTGATATTCCAAAGAAACTTACCGATAAACAGAGTGAGTTAATTAAACAACTTGCTATGGAATTCGGTGCAGCCGATAACCTCGGCGAAGAGAAAAAAGGCTTCTTTGGTAAGAAAAAGAAATAAAAAATAAGGCAAAGCGAGGTCGAAACACCTCGCTTTTGTTGTACCATTCAAATTATAATTTGTCGGGATGAACAACCAATTTGGTAAGTCATTCTGAGCGTAGCGAAGAATCTCTCCAACGGCAACATATCAACCAACAGAGATTCTTCGTCACTTCGTTCCTCAGAATGACACTAACCTTAAACATCCAGACAAACTCCAATTTATCGAGTTTTTTTCAAAACTTTCTCACAAAACTACATCTTTTACAGAGTTCTTCACATGCGTTGCGATTTGAAAAACCATTGTATATGTTTTGTGCTTTTGTGGAATTTATCATATTTTCTATATCATCTTCAAAAATGTTACCAAGATTTATTTCACCATTGTTGTCAAGGCAACAGGGGACAACCGTTCCGTCCGCTAAAATGCCAATCTGGTCGCGGAGTCCGTAACAGAAAACATTTTCGTTTATACTGTCGTTTTCAAGTGTTGGCCAGTCGAATTTATCACCGAATTGTATATAGATTTTTTCACCTATTCTTGTACCATTTCGCTCATTTACCCAAGGTTTTGGGAAATAATTTTCAAGAGTATCTAAAATCTCATCATTCATACTGTCTTTTCCACCGTTGTTCCAGAGTCTGAGAACAACGATTTTTTTGTTTTCAGCCGATTTTGCATACTCAAAACAATTGTGAAGATAATCTTCAAAAGAATTTTTATTATCATTTGCCTCAAATGAATGTAGAGAAATGACAGTTTTGTAGTGCGAGTTTGATTTCAAAAGAATATCCTTGCACTTTTCAATAAGAGTACCGTTTGTGGTGATGATAACCTTAAAATTCATTTCTTCAGCAAGGCTCAAAAATGCTTTAAGGTCAGGGTGACAAAGTGGCTCACCAAGAAGATGAAAATAAATATAATCAGTATAATCTTTAATCTTATTTAATACTGTTTTGAACTCGTCAATGTTCATTCTTTTCGGTTTTCGTGTCGTACCGGGACAGAACGAGCATTTAAGGTTGCAGATGTTTGAAATTTCAATATATACCTTTGCAAATCGTTTCATTTTCATCACCGAAAAGATTATACCATAAAACGGACTCATAATAAACAATTATTGTTGAAAGAAAAAATTATATATGGTAAAATCTTTTTGGGTGATAATTATGAAACTTATTGTTTGTCTTGATGACAATAAAGGTATGATGTTCAATAAGCGTCGTCAGAGTCGTGACAGAGTGCTCATTGAAAATGTTCTTGAGCTTTGTAAAGGTGAAAAACTTTACACAAATGAATATTCTTCGAGACTTTTTCCTGAAAATGCGGTTGAAGTTTTTGAAAGCATTGAAAATGTTGAAAACGCATACTGTTTTGCAGAAAATTTTACTGTTAATGAAGAATATGTTGACGAAATCATCGTGTATAAATGGAACAGGGTTTATCCTGCCGATACATATTTCAACATTGACCTTGAAAATTGGACTTTAACAGAAACAGTTGAATTTGAAGGCTCATCACACGAAAAAATTACAAGAGAAATTTACAGGAGATAAAATTATGAAGAACAAAATCTTATCATTGATATGCTTATTACTCGTTTTAGTTCTTACCTTAAGTGGTTGTGGCGGTTCACTTGTTAATGGTGACATATTTCCTGAAATTGACGATGTAATAATTGATTCAACAACAAATACAGTTGTTTCCCTTGATGAAATTCCTGAATATTCAGGCAGTCCTTATGTGGCAATCAATGATAATCAACCGTCCTTTACGGAAGATGATTACACAACAGAAGCCTTTGAGGAATATGCAGAATTGGACTATTTAGGTCGTTGTGGTGTCACTTATGCCTGCGTTGGTGTTGAAATTATGCCGACTGAAAAAAGAGGGGACATAGGTATGGTGAAGCCTACAGGTTGGGTTACTGCAAAATACGATTTTGTCGATGGCAGATACCTTTATAACCGTTGCCATTTAATCGGCTTCCAGTTAACAGGTGAAAACGCAAACACAAGCAACCTGATTACAGGCACACGATATATGAACACACAGGGTATGTTGCCTTTTGAAAATATGATTGCCGACTATGTAAAAGAAACTGAAAATCATGTTCTTTATCGCGTAACACCGATTTTCGACGGTGAAAATCTTGTGGCAAGTGGTGTACAGATGGAGGCTTGGTCTGTTGAGGATGACGGTGAAGGCGTTTGCTTTAATGTCTATTGCTACAATGTTCAACCGGGTGTCAAGATTGATTACACAACAGGCAAGAGTTGGCTCGACGACGAAGCTACAACAAAAGAAAGTGATGTTGATTTTGATAAAAATGCCCAGTATGTACTCAATACTTCATCAAAGAAGATTCATTCACCTGAATGTTCAGGGGCTAAAAACATGAGCGAAAAGAACAAAGAAACAGTAAAAGGCGACAAGCTTCAATCATACATAAATAACGGATACGAGCTTTGTGGCAGTTGCCTTGATAAATAAAAAATGAGTGGTTACCAATTCGGTAATCACTCTTTTTTATAAATTGGAGTTTGTCGGAGAAGTTTAAGGTTAGTGTCATTCTGAGGAACAAAGTGACGAAGAATCTCTGTTGGTTGATTTGTTATCATTGGCGAGATTCTTCGCTTACGCTCATATTGACTTTTCAAATTGGGTGTTCATCTCGACAAATTATAAGTTGCACATTAAAACAACAATGGCAGGGGGTAACCCTGCCATTGTTTTATACATTTTTATTAAGGAAGCGATTTGTAACGAATGAGATTTCCTTTGCTCTGTTTTCAATGCACTGGTGTCCGCCACCAAACACATTATATGTAGTCGCATCAGGAAAAGCCGAATTCATTTGGTCTTTCATCTGACTATTAAGAATCAAATCTCCTGTTGCCTGAACTAAAAGAACAGGGCAAGTAATTTTATCTGTATTTGCAAGGTCAGTTGGTCTTACATTATACATCATTTCGCACATTCCTGCACCGAAACCGTCATACTGAACTGCATCTGTAACACCGTTTACATCATAATCCTTTGAGAATTTGCAGTCGAGAGTTGCCATGAAAATGACCATCTTAACAAGTGGGTCAATCTCTGTACCGTATTTGAAGAAAACATTCATAGTGCCTTTCATAAGGTCAGACTGAATAAGCTCTTTCATTTCTTCAGGAAATTCACTCTGTGGAGCAGGACAGTAAAGCAAAAGTGCCTTAACAGGGTTTTCTATTGCAATATTAACTGCAACGCCACCGCCCATTGAATGACCCGCAAGAATCCATTCGTTCATCGGGGCAATACTCTTCATAAGCTCTGTGATGAGAATTTCGCGGTCGATGATTTCCATATCGTCTGTTTCTCTTGTGCTGTAACCGAAATTAGGTAAATCAGCAAGAACACATTCATAGCCCTTTTCTGACATTTCATCAGCCATATTTCGCCACGCATAAGTTGAGCACATAAAACCGTGAAGCATCATAATTCTGCCTTTTGTTTCACCTTTGGCAGGAATAACTCTGTAATGAATATCGTAGTCACCATATGTGAAATATTGACTTTCTTCGTATGGCTTGTAGCTTGTGTCAGCACCGAACGCAACAAAGGATAAGGTTGACATTAAAACTGTGATGACACATAAAATACTGATTATCTTTTTCATTGTATTTACTTCCTTTTATTCAGCAATCTGCGCTGTTTCTTTTTCTGCTAATGCTCTGCGTTCAGCCAAGTCCTTTTCAACCTGTGCCTTCTGTTCAGGTGTGTATTTGATGAAAAGAAGCGGGATAATGTAAAGAAGTGCAGCAAGAGCAGGTGTAAGCATTACTATCGGCCAAATCCAGGTTTCAAAGGCCTGACTCTGTGTACCGAGATAAACTGCACCGGGAACGTCCTCCACAGCAACATAGCCGAGAATACTTAATGCAAATGTACCTAAAGCACCTGTAATACCGCTTGAAATCTTTGTGAAGAAGGTCTGCATAGCAAATGTAACACCTTCTGTTCGTTTGCCTGTTTTCCATTCCATATAGTCAACGCTGTCGCAGAAGAGAGATGTCTGTGCGATACTTGCAGCACCTGCAGGGAAGGAACAAAGAGCAAGAATAAGAACGGTCCAGATAATATTTTTGCCTTCAAAGCCGATTATCCATGCAATAATTCTGCCTACTAATGTGCAAAGCTGAATGAATATAAGAAGGTTTCTGTAGCCCTTGAATTTTTCTTTAAGCTTATCAGCAAGGAGCATACCAAGGAATGCAGGAGCAGATGTCAAAGCACCAAATACTGTTGTAAGAGTAAGTGGTCCGAGAACAAATCCGCCGATTGAAATTTCAGGAATTTTATACTTGAAGAAGTATGTCATAAGGTTGTTGCCGAATGCCAACGCACCGAAAAGATTTGAAAGTGTTACAAGCATAAGCATCTTGTTCTGGAAAAGAAGTCTGAAGCACTCAATAATTGATGTTTGCTGCTGGTCAGGTTCAACAAGACGAACTCTTTCCTGTGCCTTATAGCACTTTGCACTGATTAATGCACCGCCAAGGCCGAAAATTATTGCGAATAAAACGGTCATAAGTGCTAATGAGTTGCCTGATTGCTTTGCAACGATTTCCATAACCATTGGGATAATACCGCTTGCAATACCGAAGAAGATTGAGCCTACGGTTCTTGCTAACTGAACGAATTTGTCGCGTTCGCTTGAATCAGGTGTCACAACAGCAGTCATACCCCAAATTGCAACATCCTGCATTGTGTATGTAATATCCCAGCAGAGATACATAACAACAAAATAACCTACGCGAAGCCATAAAAGATTTTCAGCGGTTGAGAAAACAACGAAAATAAGGACTGTGAAAATACCTACGGGAACAGGTGTATATTTAAGCAACGGACGAAGCTTTTCGCCATTCTTAAAACGGTGACGGTCAACGATTGAACCGATAATAGGGTCGTTAACACCGTCCCATATTTTCATAAGAATAAGAAGAACACCAACAATATGAGCAGGAAATTGAGCAATATCTGTCAAAAAATACTGAAAGAATGATGCTCCGATAAAGCAGTAAACAATATTCTGTCCCGCAAGACCGGACATAAAGCTGATTTTTTCTTTCTTGCCGATATAATTCATAATATCAAGCTCCTTTCACCAACAAAATTATCTATAACATTATAATACTATATTAATAGTGTAAAAAGCAACACAAACAAGGGTCTAAAAAAGAAAAAATTAACAAAATGTGAAATATTTGATTTTTAATTGACAATAAATGTGTTTACATATATAATATTACCGATAATGTGGTGTGTTGATTATTCAACAAAAAGCATTGTTTTGTCTATTAAATTTAAAATTCAATAAGGAAAGGAGTCTTTATGGACTGGAAAAAGGAATACGAAAAACGACTTGTAACTGCAGAAGAAGCAATTAAAAATATTCACGACAATGACAAGGTTGTTATGGCCTTCGGTTGTAGCGAACCAAGAGCTGTTGTCCGTGCTATGCGTGAAAACTATAAAAATTACAATAATGTTGAAGTTATAAATATGCTCCTTTTAGGAGAAACACCTTGGGTTGACGAAGAAGTGAAGGGTCATTTCAGATATAATTCACTTTTTGCGTCGGGAACAAACAGAAAGGCGATTGCAACAGGTGTAGCAGATTATACATCTTGTTATCTTTCGGAAATTCCATCACTTTTAAGGGATTATCTTAAACCTCGTGTAACAGTTATGTCTGTAACACCACCTGATGAAGACGGTTTCGTGTCACTTGGTGCAAACTGTGACTATATTGAAACTACTCTTGCTCATTGTGAAGTAAAAATCGCTCAGGTCAATAAATATGTGCCTTATACATACGGTGCAGCAAGAAAGCATGTTTCCGAATTCGACTTTTTCGTAGAGTATGATGAGCCGATTCCTGAAGTACCTGCACCACCACTTACTGATGTGGAAGTTCAGATTGGTAAGTATTGTGCATCGCTTATAAATGACGGTGATTGTATTCAGCTTGGTATCGGTGGTATTCCAAACGCAATTTGTGAGGAATTAAAGGATAAAAAGGATTTGGGACTTCATTCTGAAATGGTCGGTGACGGTGTTGTTGACCTTATAAAGAGTGGTGTCATCAATAATTCAAAGAAAAATATTGATAATGGCAAGACAATACTTGGTTTTGCATTTGGTACAAGAAAGCTTTTTGATTATCTTGACGGAAATACTGATGTGGAAATGGTTCCGATGGATTATGTAAACAATCCTGTTGTGATTGCACAGAATGACAATGTGGTTTCTGTAAACTCTTGTTTACAGGTTGACCTTTTGGGACAAGTTGTTTCTGACACAATTGGACTTAATCAGTTCTCCGGTGTTGGTGGTCAGGTGGACTTTGTTCGTGGTGCTACTATGAGTAAGGGTGGTCGTTCAATTATCGCAATGCCATCGACTGCGAAAGGTGACACAATTTCAAAGATTGTACCTAAAATTACCGATTATTCAGCGGTTACAACAACAAGAAACGATGTTAACTATATTGTTACTGAGTTCGGTATTGCCCAACTTAAGGGCAAAACTATGAGAGAAAGAGCAAGAGCACTTATTTCAATTGCACATCCTAATTTCAGAAAAGAACTCTGTAAAGAATTTGAAAGAAGATTTAATGAAAAATTTTAAGGAGATGAATTAAATGGGCGTTTACAAAAAAGAACGATTTGGTATTGCGAGAAAAATCGTGTCAAATATGACTGCAGAAAGCTGGGAAACAATTCCTCATGCGGTTGTAAGCTATGAAGCAGATGTTACGGAATTTTTGAAAGAGTACAAAAAGCTTAACGAAGGCTGTACTGATAAGAACAAGAAAATCTCAATCAACACAGTTGTTATGAAGATTATTACAGAAGGTCTTAAGGTTGCACCGATGATGAACTGTCACCTTAAGTTTGAGCGTGCACTTGTTCGTGGTAAGCTCTATTACCATGACCGTGTTAATGTTTCAATGCCTGCAATGCTTCCTGACGGAAGAATGATGACAGTTAATCTTCGTCATATGGATAATAAATCTCTTACAAAAATGACTGAGATTATCAACGACACTATGCGTCGAATGAAGAATACAAATATGGACGAAGCGATGTTCGAGGTTTCTCTTGATAATACTCTTAAGGGACTTAAGAAGGGTAAAATCAAGCAGGCAATTCTTCGTCTTATCGGTTCAAAGACAGGTAAGCATAAGGTTAAGACTCTTAAGGGCGAAGAAAAGAAGAAGTATTATTCAATTCCTGAATCAGACAGACTTACAAAGAAGGATATTGAACAGGGTACAATTACAATTTCAAACCTTGGTTCAGTTCACCGTAACCAGACAGGTATGTGCTTCCTTCTTGAGATTATTCCGCCTCAGGTTACAGCTATTGCAGTTAACGCAATCAGAAAACAGCCAACTGTTGTGACAGATGAAAACGGTAACGACACAATTGAGGTTCGTCAGATTCTTCCTCTTACAATTGCGTTTGACCACAAGGCTTTGGACTACGGTGACGTTCTTCCGTTTATGAATAAGCTCGATGAAATTTTTGCTAACCCATCAATTATTCACGACTGGAAAGAATAAAAACTAAAAATATGTAAAATTATGGTGATTTGTAGGGCAGAAATGCTTTACAAATCACTTTTTTTTCATTATAATATAATGGTATTTTTATAAAATGGAGTAATATTAGTATTCCATTAAGAAAGGATGAATGAAATGTCAAATCAGATGATGATATTTCTAGCTATGGTAGGGTATATGGCTATTGTTATTGGTATAGGCATATTCTTTGCTCGTAAAGCAAACAAAAACACAGAAAACTATTTTCTTGGTGGCAGAAGTTTAGGACCTTGGGTTGTAGCTATGAGTGCTGAAGCTTCCGATATGAGTGGTTGGCTTCTTATGGGTCTTCCCGGTGTTGCATATTGGTGTGGTCTTGCAGACGCAACATGGACAGCAGTAGGTCTTGCTCTTGGTACATACCTTAACTGGTTGATTGTTGCAAAAAGACTTCGTAACTATTCAGCAATCAGCGGTGATGCAATTACTGTTCCTGAATTCTTCTCAAATCGTTTCCACGAAAACAAAAAGGTAATCAGAATTATTGCATCAGTTTTAATTCTTGTATTCTTCACAGTTTATGCAGGTAGCTGCTTCGTTACTTGTGGTAAGCTTTTCAGCACTTTATTCGGTTATTCATATACATCAATGATGATTGTTGGTGCGATTTTCGTTGTCGCTTACACATTCCTTGGTGGCTTCCTTGCTGAAAGTGCTTCTGACTTTATGCAGAGTATTGTTATGATTGTTGCACTTGTATCAGTTCTTGCATTGGGTACAATCCACGCAGGTGGTATTGATGCAGTTATGGCGAATGCACAGTCAATTTCAGGTTATTTCTCACTTTCAGAAATTGCTAACCCTGTAACAAATGAAGCTGGTATGCAGCTTGTTGAAAACGGTGTTCCTGTATTCGGAACTGCTGTTGATTATCCGTTACTTACAATCTGCTCAATGCTTGCTTGGGGTCTTGGTTACTTCGGTATGCCACAGGTTCTTTTAAGATTTATGGCTATCCGTAAGGCAAGTGAGCTTAAAAAGTCAAGAAGAATTGCAACAGTTTGGGTTGTTGTTTCTCTCTTTGCAGCAGTTGCAATCGGTATTATCGGTCGTGCAATGTTACCGGCAGCAGAAACACTTCTCACAAAGGGTGGTGCTGAAAATGTATTCGTTCTTATGAGTGAAACACTTCTTCACCCTGTACTTGCAGGTGTTATTATGGCAGGTATCCTTGCTGCTACAATCAGTTCATCTGACTCATATCTTCTTATTGCATCTTCTGCACTTGCAAATGACGTGTTTAAGGGTGTTATTAAAAAGGATGCAAAGGATAAGACAGTTATGTGGGTATCTCGTATAGCACTTATGGTAGTTGCTCTTATCGGTATGGTTATAGCTCTTGATGAAAAGAGCGTTATCTTCAACATCGTTTCATTCGCTTGGGCAGGCTTCGGTGCAACATTCGGACCACTTATGCTCTTCTCACTTTTCTGGAAACGAGTAAATCGTGCAGGTGCTATTGCAGGTATGCTTTCAGGTGCAGCAACAGTATTTATCTGGAAGCTTGTTCTTAACCCAACATTCGGTGGCGTATTCGCAATTTACGAACTTCTTCCTGCATTCGTTGTTTCTTCAATCGTTATTGTTGTGGTTTCTCTCGTTACAAAGAAGCCATCAGCAGAAATCGAAGCAGAATTTGAAAAAGCAAAAGTTGGTATTGCTGAATAATTATTGTTAAATAATCCCATAATTAGATACAAAGAAGGAAATTAAAAATGCTTAATACAGAAAAAACACTTGATAAGCTTGTTGCCCTTTCAAAGGGTAGAGGCTTTGTATATGCAGGTAGTGAAATCTACGGTGGTCTTGCTAACACTTGGGACTACGGTCCTTTAGGTGTTGAGCTTAAAGAAAACATCAAAAAGGCTTGGAGAAAGAAGTTTATCCAGGAAAACAAATATAATGTAGGTCTTGATTCAGCAATTCTCATGAATCCACAGACTTGGGTTGCATCAGGTCACCTTGGTGGCTTCTCTGACCCGCTTATGGACTGCTGTCAGTGTAAGACAAGACACAGAGCAGATAATCTCATTGAAAACTTTGACGGAACAAATGTAGCAGGCTGGTCAAACGAAGAAATGGCTAACTACATCAAGGAACATTCTATTCCTTGTCCTGATTGTGGTGCTCATAACTTTACTGACATCCGTCAATTCAACCTTATGTTCAAAACATTCCAAGGTGTTACAGAAGATTCAACATCTGAAATTTATCTTCGTCCTGAAACAGCACAGGGTATTTTCGTAAACTTCCAGAATGTTCAGAGAACAACAAGAAGAAAGGTACCTTTCGGTGTTGCACAGATTGGTAAATCTTTCAGAAACGAAATTACACCGGGTAAATTCATTTTCCGTGTTCGTGAATTTGAACAGATGGAACTTGAATTCTTCTGTAAACCCGGTACAGACCTTGAATGGTTTGACTATTGGAGAAGCTTTTGCCGTGATTGGCTCTATTCTCTTAATATTAAGCCTGAAAATCTTCGTCTTCGTGACCACGACCCTGAGGAGCTTTGCTTCTATTCAAAGGCAACAACTGACTTTGAATACCTTTTCCCATTTGGCTGGGGTGAACTTTGGGGTATTGCTGACAGAACTGATTATGACCTTACACAGCACAGCAATACAAGCGGTAAGGCGCTTGAATACTTTGACCAGACAACAAATGAAAAGTACATTCCTTATGTTATCGAGCCATCTCTCGGTGTTGAGCGTCTTTTCCTTGCTCTTTTAACTGAGGCTTATGACGAAGAGGTTGTTGATGCGGAAAAGAACGACACTCGTGTTGTTATGCACTTCCATCCGACACTTGCACCTGTCAAGGCTGCTGTTCTTCCTCTTTCAAAGAAGCTTGGTGACAAGGCTGAAGAAATTTACGCAGAGCTTTCAAAATATTTCAATGTGGAATATGATGATGCAGGTTCAATCGGTAAGAGATACCGTCGTCAGGACGAAATCGGTACACCGTTCTGTATCACAGTTGACTTCCAGACTGTTGGTGACGACGAAACTCCGGCTGACAACTGCGTAACAGTTCGTGACAGAGATACAATGGAACAGATAAGACTTCCTATCGACCAGTTGGTTGAATATATAAACAAGAAATTGGAGTTCTGAGATGTCAAAATCCCTTTTGCTTATAATCAATCCCATAGCCGGTAAAAAACACGGAATAGATTATCAGCCTAAAATCGTTGAAAAATTCAAGGATGCTGATTATGAAGTTTCTGTTCGTTATACTGAAAAAGAAAAAAACGCATATTATGTAACCAAGGAGCACGGTAAAGGACACGACATAATCGTTTGTTGTGGCGGTGACGGTACACTCAAAGAGACAATCTGTGGTGTAATTGAACTGAATTTGCCTGTGGAAATCGGTTATATTCCTTGCGGTACTACAAATGACTTTGCTCATTCACTGAATATTCCTACTGATGTTGATGATGCGGTTGAAACCATTCTTGACGGCGATACAATGGCCATTGATATCGGTGATTTCAACGGTCAGGAACAGTTTATTTATGTTTCTTGCTTCGGTAATTTCTGTGATGTTTCTTATAAAGCAAAGCAGTCCTTGAAAAACAAGGTGGGCAGAATGGCTTATTACTGGGAAACTGTAAAAGAAGTCCACAAAATCAAGGGATTTAAAGCAAAGGTTGAATGTGACGACGGTGAAGTGATAGAAGGTAAATTCTTCTATGGCGGTGTTTCAAATTCATATTCTGTGGCAGGTTTTCCTGTTCTTAAAAAGTCAGGTGTAGAATTTGATGACGGACTTCACGAGTTGGCAATGATTAGAATGCCAAAGAATCCTGCTCAGTTAGTTTCAATTCTCAATGCTATGTTTGTCACAAGAGATGTTATAAATAACGAATATCTTGTGGTGAAAAAAGGTAAGAATTTTAAGTTTTATTTTGAAAATGAGGTCAACTGGACTCTTGACGGTGAAAATGGCGGTAATCACAGCTTTGCCGAAATTAAAACTTATGAAAATGCAGTAAAAATCTTCTGCAAAAGAGCAATTGCTAAAAACGATTAAATAAAGTCTGCATTACATTTTTGTAGTGCAGATTTTTAATTAAAAATCAGGTGATAAAATGGGCGAAAGATTCAAAAAAGCAATAGGGATTGAGGGCACATTCAAGGATACTGTCGTGCCTATGATTAACTATTGCTATACAAATATATTCATCGGTGGTGCAGGATACATAATCAGTATGTATTTCAGTATTTTCCTTACAAAGGTTGTAGGGCTTGATATCCGATATGCAGGTTTTATTACAATGATTGCTGTTATTTGGGACGGTATAAATGACCCTATTATGGGTATTATTACCGACCGTACACGCTCAAAATACGGACGACATCGTGCATACATCAAATGGGGTATTCCGCTTGTAATTGTGTCATATATAATGTTGTGGAATTCATTTGGACTTGATGCCCAAAACCATCCGTATATTACAGTTGCATATTTCGTATTTGCATATGTGCTTTATAAAACTGCATATACGATGATTGCTGTACCTCATACAGCTATGCTTCCTGAACTTGCACCTGAATATAACAAGAGAACACAATATACATCAGTAAGCTATATTTTCAACTCTGTCGGTATGATTCCGTCATACATAATTTTACTTATAATGCTTTCTTTGTTCGGATTCTTAGATGGTCTTACAAAGGATGCGAAAACACCGTTCTTTTTAACAGGTATTCTTCTTACTGTTATGTATAGTGTCGCTCTTTATGCCACATTCAAGCTCGTAAAAGAGCCAAGCTCATTGGATATGAAGCTTGAGCCCCTTGACTTAAAGGCTGCATTCAAGGAATATTTTGATGTGTTCAAAAGTCGTGCCTTCAGACAGTATTTCTCAATCAGCTTCTTCTGGGAAATGGCAAGAAGCTTCTATTCAACAACATATATTTATTATGTAACTTTCCTTGCAAATCAGTATAAATATTATCCGATTTTCAATACCTTTGCAGGTATCTTTGAGTCTTTGGCTTTCCCGCTTAACTATGCACTTACAATGAAGCACGGTAAGAAAAAATGCGGTACAATCGTAACACCTTTTATGATTTTAGGTCTTGCAATCGGACTCATTGTTCAGGCAAGTCAACCCGGTACATCAAAAGCGACATATATGCTTGTACTTATGATTTTAGGCGTAATTTTCTATCCGTTCGGTATGAGTGGCATCGGCTTTGTATGTAACAATGTTTTCCCTGACCTGACTGATGTTGATGAGCTTATTACAGGTCGTCGCAGAGAGGGTGTTGTTTCAACCTGTAACACAATGGTTAAGCAGGTGACAGGCGGTATCAATACATTTATTGTTACTCTTATCCTTGGGGGCTTTGGTCTTGATACAAACAGTGAGGCAACTGAATTTGTCCAGCAGACTGACTCTGCAATTTTCGGTATCCGACTTTGTGTTGCCATAATTCCTATGGTTTGTGCGTTCGTTTCATACCTTCTTCTTCGCAAGTTTGAAATGACAAAGGATGACCATACAATGATTCGTGCAGCTATTGCCACAAAGCATAAGTACGGCAGCGTGACACTTTCTGCAGAAGAAAAACAGCGTTGCGAAATTCTTTCGGGTCAGAAGCTTGAAAATACCTGGCTTGGCAAAAACGAATATAATGATGCTTATTATGAAGAGCATACACTCGATAAGAACGAAAACGGTGAATACATTATTCTTATAGAAAAAGAAGAAATGAGAAAGAAAATGATGGCAGAAGTCAAGTAAAATCACCCACAGCACCATTTTTTGTTCGGGGCAGTATTTTTATACAGCACCACTCACTGCAAAATGGCACTGTGAATGATTTCCGTTCAGCTTTAATTATAATTTTGAGGAGAAAAATATATGAGAAAAATTGATATTACTCAAACTGCACCAACAGTAAAAAGAAGTAAGCTTTTTGATGTTTTCTTTTATGCGGTTCAATGGACATGGTGCTTGCCTGTAAATATTGTGGGTCTTATTGCCTATCTGATTTGTACTAAAATCAAGGGCTACAAAACTCAGAAGTTCGGTTATGCAAATATCGTTTATATGCCTTGGAATCAAGGCGGACTTTCAATGGGCTTGTTCATTTTTATGAGAGAAGACCATCCTGATAAAGAATGGACATATAACACAAGAATCCACGAATACGGCCATACTTGGCAGTGTCTTTTGTTGGGACCGCTGTATTATCCCGTTGTGGCAATTCCGTCAATGATTTGGTGCAATTGCTTCAAAAAATACAGAGAAAAAAATAATGTTTCATATTATAAGCTCTACTGTGAAAGCTGGGCAAACAGCTGGGGCGAAAAATTTTCACAGATGAAAAGAGTGGAAAAGAATAAATAATTGTCGATTTATATATGAAATGTGAACAATAACGGTTATATGTTTTATTGACAAAACATAATAATTGTGTAATAATAAAGTGTATGCAATTTACAAATTTTAGAAAGAGGCGATATTGATGAAAAGAATTTTCACAATCCTTTTAGCTTTAGTTATGTTAATTACTGCTATTCCTTTCGGCTCACTTGTAGCATCGGCTGAAGTTGATACTGAAGGCTTAGTTCTCGGTGACGGTAATGGTGATGGCAAGGTGTCAGCGATTGACGCTCGTATTGTGCTTCAGATAGTTGCCGGTTTAGTTACTCCGACTGAAGAACAGATGGTTACATTGGACTATAATAAGGATGCTGAGGTTACAGCTCTTGATGCTCGTAAAATTTTAAGAAGTGTTGCGGGTCTTCAGGATTATGCAACAACTACAAATGAAATCCTTGAAGTGTTCGGTTACAAGTATGACCCTGTACAGAATATTTATTATACTGATGTTGAGGCATGGCAGCGTAATTTCGGATTTGCTGACCTCTATGATAATGCAGCAGTTTACACAACTATGTGGTACAAGACACTTAAAATTGACTTCGAATATGACGGTCTTCTTTGGAGACTTCAGTGGTGGAAGGGTCAGTACGGTGTACTTGAAGGTGCTGAATTAGGTGTTTATACAAAGAAACCTGAAAATGAGGACTTTGCATTCTACAAATGTGCTGATGACGACAATCTTCTTGAAATGCAGTTCGATTACTACCATTCAGTAGATGACTACAATAAGGGTAATCCTCTTTTCACAAGATACGAACAGCAGCATTGGTGGATTACAGGCTTTAAATTTGGTGTTTGTAACCCGACAAGCATCGTTGTAAAGGCAACAATTTATGTAAAACCTGAAGAAACCGGAATGGCTGACGGTATCGAAAAGGGTCTTCAGAATCTTACAGATAACAAGGGCAACCAGACTGGCGAAGGCTTTGTTGAATACAAGCCATGGACAGAGGTTGAAGGCTACGACTATTTCGTAAGAGATAAGCTTGCTGACGGAACACACGTGTTCTATGTTATCTGGAAGGATGCAGGTTATACAAACTATTAAAAATAAAAACGGTGAAGATGGCCGAGTGTTCGTAAGGACACTCGGCGGTTTTATTGTTATTCGGACAGTTTTATGTAAAAAAATAAGGGAAGTGAAAACTTCCCTTGTAAAATATTAAAGCTTTGAATAACCGTGACAGTTAATCAGTGCGTCAATCTTTTTGCCTTCCTTGCAAAGCGGACATTCATAAGAAGGACAGCTGAAATAATCCGTCAAGTCGTTAGGATTAAATGCTGAATTGATTTCGTAACCGTTACATTCTTTTGATGTTGCGAAAATTGATGCAATACCTGCAACCTCACCACCGTAATATTTAACAGCTTCAATAGCAGAACGAACTGTGTTACCTGATGCTACGGAAACTGCGATAATCAAAACGTGTTTGCCCTTAATCATCGGAATGATATTGTCTCTGAATAAAAGCTGTGAGCTGTTTACCGTTTCAGGAGTAACAACATAAACAGTCTGATGGGCGTTGATGTTAACATAGTCGTTTTTTGTAAGCTCTTCTGCAACGCAAGTGCCTACAACCTCCATACCGTCAAGACAAAGAACAGTATCAACAAGACAGTTGCTGTATTTATGATTTTTACATAATTCCTGAGCGATAGCCTTTGCTTCAGAAAGACGGGATTTTTGTGCAGCAACATCGATATAGTAGTTGCTATGAGAACTGCTTGTTGCAAAGTGTCCTTTTGCAACTCGAAGAAGCAGATTATTGTTTTTTGTTCTTATTTTTGAAATATTTGTTGTTGGCATAAGAATCCCCCTTATTGTTTATTGTATTATTGTACAACAAATCTTTTTAAATTACAATAAAAACTGTGAAAAAAGTAAAAAACAAAATACATAATAATTATATTGCCTATATATTCATATTGCACAAATTACAGTCATAATATATAACGTAACTAATAATATGGTAAAATATGTAAAAAAAATACTACAGGTTGTGTTGCTTTGAGCTTTTTGTACATTATGTTTAAAAATATTGTGAAAAAAATTTATCAAATGTGTTAAATTTTAGTTGTAATTTCGAAAATAATGTGTTATAATGCTATCAAATAAAGAAAATTTGTGAAATTGGGCATTCTTATTGATTGAAAAATTTGTTACTGCTTATCTTTTTTGATAAGTAAGACATAAATTCAATAGACAAGCATGTTTCAAGGAGGTGAAAGGCATGAAAAACAAGTTCACAAAATGGGCTATCGTTATGAGCGCAGTTCTTGTTCTCGTAAGTGCAATTCCAGTAGTAGGTGCAGCTTGTCTCTTCTGTGATGAAACAACAACAGAACCAGTTACAGAGGAAGTTGTAGTTCCAGAGGAACCAGTTATCCCAAATACTGATGCAGCAGTTTAATTGATTAGTTCAAATAAATGAACCGATGATACGAAAGTACCATCGGTTTATTTTTTTATTATTTTTTACATCTGGAAAATACCGTAGGTGAGTCCTGACATAATAAATCCTGCTATAAGTACACCTAAAGCGATAATCGGTAATGCACGCTTGAACCGAATATCAAGAAGTGCTGCCATTAAAGCACCTGTCCAACCACCTGTACCGGGTAAGGGGATAGCAACGAAAATTAAAAGGCCCCAGGATTTATATCTCAGTATTTTATCCTTGTTTTTCGCTGTTTTGGCTTCAAGTCTTACAATGATTTTTTCAAAGAAACTGTAACGACGCAAAAAGTCAAATATTTTTCTTATGAATAATATAATGAACGGTATGGGTAACATATTTCCGAGATAACAAATGAGAAACGCCTTAATAAAAGGAATTTCCATAAGTCTTGCTGCAATCATACCGCCACGACATTCAAGGACAGGCATAAGTGAAATGACGAAAGCTACAAGTTCTTCAGGGACCTTGTCTTGCAAGAAGGTCATTATTTCATTAACAATTGTTTCAACCATTTGTAACCCCCACATTTATTAGGTACTCGTTGGCTTTGCGAAGCATTTGCTTGTCGTTTGGAAATTTAAGCGAATTCATAGCTTTATCAAATTTAAGCCAAAGGTATTCTTCAATTTCCTCTTTTTGAATGATAGTTGTTGTATCATCAGTTGTTGCTAAAAATATGACAACCTGTTTTTCAATTCTGCCCTGAATGGAATATTCTGAACGGAAACGGAAATCAGGAAGAAAACGGATTCTGATTCCTGCTTCTTCAAATACTTCACGGTATGCAGTTTCTTTTTCATTTTCACCGCGTTCAATGTGACCTTTCGGAAAACCCCAGTTGGCACTTCTCTTGTTTTTGATAAGAAGAAATCTTGTTTCACCGTTGATAATACGATAAACGATAGCGCCGCATGAGCTTTCATAAAGACAGCTTATGTCATAAGTACCTTGCTTTTCTGCAAATTCAACAGCATCCTCAATCTGATGAACGATATAGCGTTTGCTCTTTGGTGCAACGACTAAAACGATACCACCTAAATCTTTTCTTTTAATAACAGCTATGACGCGTCCTTCAAAAACACGGACTCTATGTGTCACACCCATAATATATGCACCCTTGACAGGAGAAAGTGCATCGATTCCACTTTCAACATTACCGAAATTAAGCTCGTAAGAAATATTTTTTTCTTTGTCAAAAAAGTGCATAGGTTTGGTAACACGTACCCTTACATATTTACCTAACATATGACTCTACTCCCGAATACAGTTGATGAAAATCATCAACGGAACTAAAACTGTCTATCATTATACAGATATTTTTGCAATCTTGCAAGTATATCATAACTAAATATCGCAAAATCCTTTATTTTTTTTTGAAAAATATTGTGATTTTTCTTCTTTTGTAGTAGAATATAGAAAGATATTATCAAAAAATAAGGAGTGCCTAAAATGGCGGTCAATCGTTTTAACAATTCTGATAGTGAATTTGAAGATATTTTCAGCAATAATAGTCATACTGACGAGTTTGAAGATGTTTACAGCGATTCGGGAAAATCAGACGAGTTTGAGGATGTTTATTCATCATCAACAGGACAGGCTGAAGAATTGTTTGATGAAAAGATGTACGAAAACTATCAGGTGAAATATAATAGTGCTGTTGAAAATCGTCGTCGTCAGGAAATCCGTTATGACGATATAAATGAAGTGTATGGCGATTTAGGTGAAGAAGAAAAACCAAAGAATAATAAAAAGAGACATTATGTAAGAAATGCAATCATAATAATCCTTTGTATTGCGTTATGTGTCGGTGGATTCGGATATAAGAAAATCTATAATCTTTTATCATCTTTTCAGGGTGAAGAAGAATTAAATGATAATGCCTATGTGAATGAGGCTGACCTTACACAGTATCCTGACCAGATAAATGTCCTTCTTATAGGCGTTGATGCCCGTGAAGGTGAAGATGCATCTCGTTCAGATACAATGATGCTTGTGACTCTTGATAAAAAGAACAAACAGATTAAGCTTACATCATTTCTTCGTGACTCTTATGTTGAGATTGCAGGAACAAATTCATGGAACAAGCTTAATGCAGCATATTTCCGCGGTGGAATACAGACTCTTTCTGATACACTTGAATTGAATTTTAAAGTAGATATTCAGTATTATGCCATTGTTGACTTTGAGATTTTCAAGACAATTGTTGATGAAATTGGTGGAATCAATGTGGAGGTTACCGAAAGAGAAAGCTATTACACATATCATTCAGGCTCTGTTAAAGTTCCCGTAAGAATTGAAGCAGGTGAAAGTGTTCTTCTTGATGGTGAACAGGCATTGTGGTACAGCAGAATAAGATACCTTGATAACGACTTTAAGCGAACAGAAAGACAAAGAAAGGTTATTTCTGCTATTGTTGATAAGGCATCAACAATGAGCCTTCCAAAGCTTTATTCTCTTGCTGAAGCTATTGTCCCTCTTGTAAAGACAAATATGCCGTCAAAACAGATATTAAGTCTTGGCCTTGCTGCGTGGAAGAATAAGATGTATGAATATCCTATTGTTCAGCATCAAATTCCTGCTGATGGTACTTGGTATGATAAAAATGTATCAGGTGTCGGTGCAAGTCTTGTAATGGATATGGAGAAAAATCAGGAGCTTCTTCACAGCTTCCTTTTAGAACCACAGGAAGTGCCTGAGGAAACCACTGAAACAAATTAACAACTACCGTCGGAGGTAATTATTATGAAAAAAGCAAAGATGTCACTTGTTTCTGAATTTACAGGTGCAAAAATTGATGAGAGAATTTACGGTTCATTTATTGAACATTTAGGTCGTGCAGTTTATGGAGGAATTTATGAGCCTGACCATCCGACTGCTGATGAAAACGGATTCCGTAAGGATGTTATTGAAAAGGTACAGAAACTCAATGTTCCTATTGTCCGTTATCCCGGTGGTAACTTTGTTTCAGGTTACAATTGGGAAGATGGTGTAGGTCCTAAGGAGCTTCGTCCTAAAAAGCTTGAACTTGCATGGGGCGTTACAGAACCGAACCTTTTTGGCACAAATGAATTTGTAACTTGGTGTAAAAAAGCAAATACATCGCCTATGATGGCAGTAAACCTCGGACTTCGCGGTCCTGAAGAAGCAAGAAATCTTGTTGAATACTGTAATCACAAGGGTGACAGTTATTGGAGTGACCTTCGTCGTTCACATGGTTATGAAGACCCGCACAATATTAAGCTCTGGTGCCTTGGTAATGAGATGGACGGTGACTGGCAGATTGGTCATAAAACTGCTTATGAGTATGGCAGAACAGCAGCCGAAGCAGCAAAGGTTATGAAATGGACTGACGATTCTATTGAAACAGTTCTTTGCGGTAGTGCAAGCAGAGATATGCATACCTTTGGTGAATGGGAAGCGACAGCACTTGATTTGGCTTATGATAAGGTTGACTATCTTTCACTTCATATTTATTTCGGTAATCACGAAAACGATACACCGTCATTCCTTGCAAAAAATATGAAAATGGACGAGTTTATTCGTTCGGTTGTTTGTATCTGTGACTACATAAAGGCTAAAAAACGCTCAAAGCATACAATTAACCTTTCATTTGACGAATGGAATGTGTGGTATCATTCAAACGGTGCACCATTTGAAAAATGGAGTACAGCTCCACATCAGCTTGAAGACATATATAACTTTGAGGATGCACTTTTAGTAGCACTTATGCTTATGACACTTCTTAAAAATGCTGACAGAGTAAAAATCGGTTGTCTTGCACAGCTTGTTAATGTTATTGCACCGATTATGACTGAAAATGGTGGTGCTTGTTGGGAACAGACAATTTTCTATCCATTTATGCACCTTTCAAATTACGGTCGTGGCTATACTCTCGATTCGAGAGTTATCTCACCAAAACACGACACAAAGGAATTTACTGATGTTCCTGATGTTGAGTCCATTGCAACAATGAGCGAGGATAAGGAAAATCTTACAATCTTTGCAGTTAACAGAAATATGGACGAAAACATTCTCTTTGATGTTTCACTTCTTGACTTTGATAATATGGAAGTGGTTGAGCACATTGAAATGAGTGGTTTTGATATTAAGGCTGAAAACAGTGCGATTGCAACACCTGTTAAGCCATTTAAGGCAGATAATCCTGAATTTGACGGGAAAAATCTTACTGTTGACCTTAAACCATTGTCATGGAATGTAATCAGACTTGCAAAAAGAAAATAATTGTTGTACAATAATAAAAGATTTATAATGAAAGAGTGATTTTATGGCTACAAAATGTCCTGAATGTGGGCATACCCTTAAAGTATGGGATATAAAGGCAGAATGTCCGAAGTGTGGTATTAACCTTGCTAACCACGAATGGGAAAAACGACTTAACGACGATGCTGATTTTGCAGAAAATGCTTTTGCAAAATTCCACTATAAGTTACAGAATTTCAAATCTTCTGTAGCAGGCTCAAAGCTTCGCGTAGCTCGTCTTATACTTACTTTTGCACCGCTTATTGCATTGGTGTTACCACTTTATAATTTCAAACTTAATCTTCCTTTTAATAACAGTGACAAATCAATCTCATTTTTAACATTTATCCTTGATTATCTTCTTGAAACAGATATCGGTAGTGTGTTAAAGCTTATGGGTGGCGAGGTTTTAGGAACAGCAGCAACAATGGTTGTTGTGGCTTGCGTGCTTATGCTTCTTGCAGTTGTGTTTGGTGTTCTTAATTTCTTCGTGTTGCTTATTGCAGGTATCAAGATGAAATATGTATTCAACATTGTACTTAATGTACTTGCAACCGTATGCTGGGCCGGTGCTGCAGTGTTCTTTACACAGTTCACATCTGCTTGTGTTGAGCTTGGTGGCGGAATTGTTACAGAGTGCAGTCTTGGATTCGGATTTATTGTCGGTTGTGTTCTTTTCATTGTGAATGTTGCGATGAATGTTATTGTTGGTAAAGGACTTAAGAAACAGCTTAACGAACAGCCATCATTGGAAGAATTTGTTGCTAATGAAATAGCAGAGCTTAGAAAATCATAAAATCAGTTCATAATATAAATTGTCCACTTCATAGGATTCTATGAGGTGGATTTTTATGTTCTATAAAACTATATCAGGACGAAAAATGATGACCGTTCTTTCTGTTTTACTTGCAATTACAGTAATGTCAGGACTTGTGGCAGGACAGTATGTTACTTCTGCTTCTGCTACGAAAAAACTGCCTATATATTCGGTGCAAACGGATAAAAAGCAAGTGGCAATTACATTTGATGCAGCCTGGACAAATCAAGACACAGAACAGTTAATTGAAATACTTGAAAAGCATAATGCAGTTGCAACATTTTTTATTGTGGGTGATTGGGCAGAAAAGTTTCCCGAAAGCGTAAAAGCGTTTTACCAGGCGGGTCACACAATAGCAAATCATTCGGATACGCACAAAGCATTCTCAAAATGCTCAAGAGAAGAAATAAAAAAAGAAATTGTGGATTGCAACGAAAAGCTTGAAAAGATTATTGGCGAAAAAATTACTTTAGTACGTGCACCGTCAGGGGACTATACAAGAGAGAGTCTTGAAGTTGCCGAGAGCCTTGGAATGCAAACAATTCAATGGAATTGTGACAGCCTTGATTATACAAAAATATCCGTTGAAGAAATTGTCAATCGTGTTGTAAAAGGCACAGATAACGGTTCTATAATCCTTTTCCATAACGGTGTTGAGAATACTGCCCCGGCACTTGACAGAATACTTACAGAACTTTCAAAACAAGGCTACTCATTCGTTTCGGTAAATGATTTAATCTATAAAGAAAACTATTACCTTGACCATACAGGTAGGCAGATTTTGAATGAATAATTCCACATTATAATTTATCGGGAAAACAATCAATTTAATAGGTCATTCTGAGCGTAGCGAAGAATCTCTCCAAAGGCAACATATCAACCAACAGAGATTCTTCGTCACTTTGTTCCTCAGAATGACACTAACCTTAAACATCCCTACAAACTCCAATTTGTTAAAAAAGAAAATAGCGGGAGAAATCATCTCTCGCTATTTTTGTGTTTATTCCATTACATTACCATCTTTAATATAAATTCGTTGAACTCGTGGTGTAATAAGACAACAGAATTCATAATTAAATCGATATTCAGGATGACATATATCTTCAACTGTAATTGTTTCGTTTCCGTCTGTACCAATTAGAGTAACCTCGTCAGCAATTGTCACATCAGGAATATGGGAAACATCAATCATAAACTGGTCCATACAGATACGACCGAGAATGGGACATCTTGTGCCGTGAACAAGGACTTCACCTTTGCTTGAAAGGTATCGCGGGTATCCGTCAGCGTAGCCGACAGGCACAGTTGCAATCTTCATATCCTTTTCTGTAACATAGGTTGAGCCGTAACTGATTGTAAAGCCTTTTTTCACATTTTTAACGAATGAAATACTGCTTTTGAATTCAAATGCAGGATAAAGAGTAAAATCTTTATTAACATCCTCTGACGGATAAAGACCATATGCCATAATACCGCAACGAACCATATCACCACAGTTTTCGTCCAAATCAATTACAGAAGCACTGTTGTACATATGACAAAGAGAAACTGAATAACCCTCAGCCTTTAATTTGTCATAAAACTCAAGGAATTTCTGCTTTTGATTGTATGTTGATGTCTTGTCAGAATTGTCTGCACAGGCAAAATGTGTAAATATACCTTCAACAAGAAGTCCGTCAAGGGTAAAGATTTCTTTAACCTGATTATAACCGTTGTTATCAGGCTGAAAACCGATTCGTCCCATACCTGTATCGATTTTTATGTGAACCTTGATTTTCCTGTTCGTTGAAACAGCGACATCAGAGAGCCTTTTGGCCGTATCAATATCAACAATCGCACAGGTGATGTCGTTTTCAATTGCAGTCTGAAAATCCTGCTTGAAAATCTGGCCAAGAATGAGAATAGGGGATTCTATACCATTCTGACGAAGCTCAAGAGCCTCGTCAATTGCGGCAACACCAAAATAGTTGACTCCTGCTTCGTTCATAGCTCTGGCTACCTCAACAGCACCGTGACCGTATCCGTTAGCCTTTACGATTCCCATAACAGCTACATTGTTATGAAACTTTGATTGAATAGACTGAATATTCTTTTTTATATTGTCGAGATTTATTTTTGCATAAACTCTTTTTGGTATCATATGCTGATTCCTCTTTATATTATACTGATTAATATTATTGATATAGATATATTTTTATGATATAATTATTACATAAACTTTATTATAATAGATTTTATTCATAAAAACAAGTTAAAAACGAATATAAATACGAGGATTTTATTTTATGAAGAAAAAGCGACTTGCTTTATCAACAACACATTATATAATGATAAGCTTTCTGCTTGTAATACTTGTCGGAAGTGTTTTGTTGTCATTACCTGTAAGTACTGTTGACGGAAAATCGGTATCTTATACTGATGCACTTTTTACCGCAACAACAGCAACCTGTGTTACAGGACTTGTCACATTACCCACAGTTACCACATGGAGCGTTTTCGGACAGGTTGTAATATTATGTCTTATTCAGCTTGGCGGATTAGGTGTTATTACAGTAATGTCGGGCTTTATGATTGCAATTCACAAAAAAATCGGCATTTCTGACCGTCTGCTTTTGCAGGATACCTTTAATCTTAACACTCTTTCGGGACTTGTACGATTTGTAAAAAAGGTAATAGCAGGAACTTTCATAGTTGAAGGTGTCGGTGCACTTTTGTATATGACGGTTTTTATACCTGAGTACGGTGCAAAGGGTATATGGATTTCGGTTTTCAATTCAGTTTCAGCCTTCTGTAACGCAGGAATTGACATTATATCGGAAAACAGTCTGTGCGGATATGCCACAAATCCCATAATAAATGTTGTCACATCAATTCTTATTGTGACAGGCGGTATAGGATATATTGTGTGGTGGGATTTTATCCGCGTTATAAAGCTTTATAAAACACACAAGCTTAAATGCTTCAAATTTATGACGCTTCACAGCAAAATTGCAATTTATATGACGGTTATGCTGATTGTTTCAGGTGCAGTATTGTTCTTTGCGTTTGAATACGACAATCCGCTTACTATGGGCAATCATAATCTGTTTGATAAAATTCAGTTGTCCTTGTTCCAGTCAGTTACAACAAGAACAGCAGGCTTTGCCACAATTCCGCAGGAAAACTTTACAAACGCTTCTGCTGTCATATCATTATTGCTTATGTTTATCGGCGGTTCACCTGTGGGTACGGCCGGCGGTGTCAAGACGGTTACGATTGCTGTATTGATTATAACTGCATATTCAATGGTAAAGGACAGAAATGAAATAACTGTTTTTAACCGTGCGATTTCACAGAAGGCAGTTAAAAAGGCAATTGCGGTTGCAGGAACCTCCTTTGTTATTATGTTTGTCTCAACAATTCTGCTTTCACTTGTGACAGATGCACAGGTAATTGATATTCTTTATGAAACCGTAAGTGCTACAGCTACCGTAGGATTAACAAGAAATCTTACATCATCGCTTAATGTCTGGGGTAAATTTATTATTATAGCGACAATGTATCTTGGTCGAATCGGTCCGATTACCCTTGCGATTGCACTTAACACAAAAAAGGATAAACAGAATATAGTAAAAACTCCTTATGAGGATATTAGTGTAGGTTGATTATAAACCGGAAAGGAAAATTATGAAAACAAATAATTCTTATGCCGTTCTTGGCTTGGGCAGATACGGATATGCGGTTGCAAAGGAGCTTGTTGAATCAGGGGCAGAGGTTCTTGTGGTTGATTCTCGTGAGGATGTCATAAATGATGTGGTGGATGAATTCCCTATCTGCAAATGTGCCGATATTACAGACGAAGATGCAATAGCACAGTTGGGAATATCAAATATTGATGTTGTAATTATTGCGGTTGCAAGCAATCTTGAAACAAGTGTTATGGCAACAACTCTTTGTAAGGATGCAGGGGTCAAAACAGTTATTGTAAAATGTGCCAACGAAAGACATTGTAAGATTTTAAGTAAAATCGGTGCAGATAAGGTTGTTTTACCTGAATATGAATCAGGTGTCCGTCTTGCAAAAAATCTTCTCAGCTCAGGCTTTGTTGATATTCTTGAGCTGACAAACAATATTTCACTTGTTGAGTTCGATGTTAAACCTGAATGGGCAGGTAAAACACTTGTTGACCTTAATTTAAGAAAAAAATACTCCATCAATGTGATTGCAATTCAGCAGGATAATGATGTTACAACAGAAATTGACCCTAACAAACCATTGGAGGCATCAATGAAACTGATTGTGGTTGCAAACCGTCAGAAGCTTGAAAAAATGAGATAAAAAGAAAGAGTTAACACTTTTTAACAGTGTTAACTCTTATTTGTTTTATTTGACTTTAACTGTTTCTTTTCCAAGTAGTCGGTACAAATAATATCATCATAGGAAGAACCTCAAGTCGTCCTATAAGCATATCAAGAGTCAGAACAATTTTTGAAAGTGATGACATTACCGTGAAATTTTCAACAGGACCTACAAGGGATAAGCCGGGACCAACATTGTTTATACAGGTTATAACTGATGAAAATGTTGTTGTGAAATCGTGGTTATTGATAGAAACAAGTAATATGGATACTGCTATAACAAGCATATAAACAACGAAATATACACAGGTAGCAGAAGCAGTTTCCTTTTCGAGAACAGCATTGTCAAGACGGATACATTTTACCCGTCTCGGATTAAGTGCACGTTTCAGCTCTCTTACACAGGCTTTGAAAAGAATAATAATTCTTCCTACCTTTAAGCCACCGCCTGTTGAACCTCCGCAAGCACCGATAAACATAAGCGTTACAAGAATAATCTGAGAAATCATTGGCCACGAGTTGAAATCGGCCGTAACAAATCCCGTTGTTGTGATAACGGAAACAACCTGAAAGCCTGCTTGTCTTAATGCTGTACCAAAGGAGCTTACAAGAGGATAGATGTTAAGTGTGATAACACCGATTGCAACAGCAATAATACCCAGATATGTCCACAGTTCTTCGCTTTTTATTGCTCGTTTGAACTGCCTTATTAAAACAAGGTAAAACAAATTGAAGTTTATACCGAAAAGAAGCATAAAGAGTGTACATACGATTTCGACAGAAACGCTGTTGTATGCGGCGATGCTTGCATTTTTAACTGAAAAACCGCCTGTACCAGCAGTTGCAAAGGCAGTTGTGACGCTGTCGAAAAGAGGCATATCACAACAAAGCAAGGCAATAATCTCCGCTATTGTAAATGCTGCATAAATAAAGTAAAGAATACGGGCTGTAACAGTAGTTTTTGAAACAAGCTTACCGACACTCGGTCCGGGTACTTCGGCACGCATAATATGCATTGACTGCATATCCTTCTGAGGAAGAAATGCAAGCACGAACATAAGAATACCCATACCGCCAATCCAATGAGTAAAGGCACGCCAGAAAAGAAGGCTTTTTGACATTCCTTCAATGTTTTCAAGTATTGTTGCTCCTGTTGTGGTGAAGCCTGAAACAACCTCAAACATAGCGTCAATCATTGACGGGATTTCACCTGAAAATACAAACGGTAATGCACCGAAAAATGACAGAAGAATCCACGACAAAGAAACAATTACAAAACCTTCACGGGCATAAACGGTATTTTTCTCAGGTCTTGCCACATTTAAGACAGCACCTGCACCAATTAAAAGTCCGATGGTCAATAAATATATGTGAAAAAGATTTTCGTGATAGTATAAGGAAACGAATAAAGGCAAACACAGAATAACGGCCTCGGCCCATAAAAGTCTGCCTACTGTCCTCAGAACAATTTTATAATTCATTTATTTTCGCCTTACTCAAAAATTTCATTAATACTGCTGATGTGGTTGCTTTTTGTGACAATTACAACACGGTCATCAAGCTCAATGCAGTCATTACCACCGGGATAAATTACCTTATGATTTCTTATGATACAGGCAATAAGTGTATCCTTTTTAAGCCTAAGGTCACGAAGCGGAATATCAATTCCTGAAAAACCGGTTTCGATTTTAAATTCAAGTGCCTCAACACGACCGCCAACAAGCTTATAAAGTGTCTGTACGCTTGATTCTTCACCGGAATTCTCAAGGGCACGGACATAGGCGATAATTCTGTTGGCCGCAATTGTCTTTGAAGATATTGCACTATCCATGCCTATGCTTTCAAGCACCTCATATGAAATACGGTTTACCTTTGCAATAGTCTTGCTTACACCAAGAGATGACGCGTACATTGAAGCAATAATGTTTTCTTCATCAATGGTGGTGAGCGCAACAAAAGCGTCCTGATTGTCAAGACCTTGTTCAATAAGAATTGCTCGGTCAGTACCGTCACCGTGAATGATATCTGCCTGGGGTAAAACCTCACAAAGCTTTTCACAGCGTTCAAGGTCATTTTCAATGATTTTAATGTTGTATCCGCCTGTTTCACAAAGCTGACGAGCAAGATAATAACCCATCTTGCCACCACCGATAACCATAATGTCCTTTGTGCGATGCTTATAAATTCTAAGCTTTTTCATAAAGCTGACAAGGACACCGCGAGGAGCAGTAACATGAATTTTATCACCTGCACGAAGAACAAAGTCGCCACGAGGAATAATAACCTCATTCTTCCTTTGAACAGCACAAACAAGAATTTTCACACCAAAGTTATTGAAAATGTCTGTGAGCTGTGTATCGCAAAGTGGATTACCCTCATCAATTTTAAGTTCAACAAGGTCCACAAGACCACGATAAAATGTTTCAATGTTTATGGCATTAGGGAAACGAAGAATCTTTGCAATTTCGTTTGCTGCGTCAAACTCAGGATTTACCACCATACTAAGACCTAAAGCATCCTTAAAGAAAGGAAGCTGATTAAGATAATCAGGGTCACGGACTCTTGCGATAGTATGCTTGGCTCCTGCTTTTTTTGCCATAAGACAACTGAGAATATTCAATTCGTCAGATGATGTGGCAGCAACAAAAAGGTCGCTTGTGTCAACTCCTGCTTCAAGCTGTAACTCACAGTTTGCACCGTTACCGCAAATTCCCATAACATCATATGAGTTTACCATCTGTTCAACTATTTTCTGGTCACGGTCAATGACAACCACATTGTGACCTTCTGCTGAAAGGTGCTCCACAAGTGTTGCACCGACTTTTCCGTCACCTACAACTACAATATTCATAAACATTCTCCTGAAAAGTTTATTAAAATACAATATACCAATTGTCATTTTACCACAAATGAATTCTTTTTACAATACAGAATTGACCTGTACCTTTTTTTATGATAAATTATTATTAGTAATTGATTGCTACAGAGGTGGTACTATGTCAAAAATTATTGCTATATTTATGAGTGTGATTACTACAATCACAGGAATTTTTTCATCAATTTTCGGAGGTGGTATTGTGATTAAGCCAACAGATGAAAGACTTAATGACAATGAAAGCATAATTGTTGCTTCATATAATACTGCTGCACCTTGGGGAAACGTTCTTAAAGGCACAGGAAGTAAAAAAAGAGCAAAGCTTTTTGCACAACAAATCAACGACAATATGCCTGATACTCTTGGTGTTCAGGAAATCAACAGTATCTGGGTTGAAAAAATGGAAGAATATCTTCCACAGTATGCTTATTATGGTGTAAAACGCGGTGGAGACGAAAATGAAAAGAAGTCAGAAATGAACGGAATTTTCTATCTTAAAGATAAGTTCGAACTTCTTGAAAGCAATACTTTCTGGCTTACTGATACTCCTGATGTGGAATCAAAGTATCCTGATGCAGGCTGTTACAGAATTTGCTCCTATGTGATTCTTAAAAACAAGGCAACAGGAAAGATTTTTGCACATTTCAACACTCATTTTGACAATTCAAGTGAGGGTGCACAGAAATTAGGCGGAGAACTTGTATCCGAAAAGGCAAAAGAAGTTGCTTTATCTTATGGCAACATTCCTGTTGTAATAACAGGTGACTTCAATCAGTACAGCGATGCACCCGGTTGTGTTGCTTTGGAAGAAAATGGATTTTTCAATGCCAACAAAACAGTTGAAAATGGTGACAATATGCTCACATATAACGGTTGGACAAAACAAACAGAAGGCAGACCGATTGACTACATATTTGTAAATGACAGTTTTTCAGTTGAAAGCTATGAGGTTGTAACAGAAACAGGTGCAAAAGTAAATGTTTCTGACCACTATATGATAAAAGCAGTTCTTAAATAATGAAAACACTTGTACAAAGATAATAACTGTGATATAATAAATAAGTTAATTTATCAATCAAAGGAGACTATTTTATGAAAAAGTTTTTAGCAATATTTTTGGTACTTACACTTTTGTTTTCTTTCGCAGCATGTAATAAGGATGGAAAGGATGATGAGAGTTCAACAACACCATCAACTGAACAGACAGAAGATAATGGGACAACAAATAAGGCCGAAAATCCTTCTTCAAACAAAAATGAAGAGAATACAACAGCAGAACCTTTTGTAAATCCAAATCTTACAGAGCCTTCAAGTCTTTTCAGTCTTATTGATGTGAATGAATATAAGGTTGAAGAACGCAAACCTAATTCTTCCGCGACGTCTGGTGTTACTGTTCTTGCAAAACAATATGCACTGAAGGCAGATAAGAATAATGATATTTCTAATGGAATAAGACTTGATTCAACAACGATTGTTTTGGGAGAGACTTACTTAAAAGAACTTTTTGACGCTGGTTGGAAGGTATCTGGCAATGCTGATGCTAATACAGCTGTTAAAACTGGAGAAAAAGCAACTGTTATCATTAACAATGAAGAGAATAAAGTAGTACAATTAAATGTCAAAAATGAATCAACCAATACGGTTGCTGTATCCGATTGTACCATAGTTAAAATAAGTGTTTTAAAAGAAATTAAAAACCAGAATTGGTTGGATTTTACTATTGGTGACACTGTGAATACAGCAAGTGCTACATACAGTAGCTGCGTTACTGCCTTAGGAGAACCAAACTTTGTTAATGTTTCAGAATATTATAATGGCAATGAATATTCGCATTGTAAGGTAACAATGATTTTTCGGCAGACGATAAATGGCAGTACATATACTATTACAATCGGTGGGGAAGATAAAGCTAAAGCATTTGTCTTAAATAGTTGCGTTGTAGAAGTTATATAATGACCTTTTGTATTGTTTTAAAGAATATAATAATTATATCACCATAAACTATAAAAAACAGGAAAGAGTGATTTTATGGTTTATGTTTGTGAAGTCTGTGGCTGGATGTATGACGAAGAAGCAGGTTGTCCCGAAATGGATATTACTCCGGGAACAAAGTTCGAGGAGTTACCTGATGACTTTTTCTGTCCTATATGCCATGTGGGTAAGGAACAGTTCGCAAAAGAAGAATAAAATTTATGTTTTATGTCATTCTGAGGAGTGGAACGACGAAGAATCTGTTTGAGATTCTTCGCTTCGCTCAGAATGACATTTTTATTTTGAATAAAATATTATTTTAATTGCATTTTGCACTTTGCATTTTGCATTTTATATGATATACTAAATTTGTATATATTCAAAAACATAAGGGGTGTTATCTTTATGAAAAAAACTTGGTACAAGGAAATGGTAGTTTACCAGATTTGGCCGCGTAGTTTTAAGGATTCAAACGGTGACGGTATCGGTGACCTTGAGGGTATTTATGAAAAGCTTGACTACATAAAGAGTATCGGTGTTGACGCTATCTGGTTCTCTCCACTTTTCAAGTCTCCTAACGCAGACTATGGCTATGATATTGCTGATTACAGGGATATTAACCCTGAATACGGCGATATGGAAACATTCAAAAAAGTTCTTGCAGGCTGTCACGAACGTGGTATGAAGGTGTTTATGGACCTTGTTGTTAACCATACATCAACTGAACACGAATGGTTCAAGGAAGCTTGTAAGAGTGTTGATAACCCATACCACGATTATTATATCTGGCGAAAGGGTAGGGGTAAAAACGGCAAAAAGCCACCGAATAACTGGATGTCAACCTTTGAGGGTGGTGCATGGGAATATGTAGAAAGTGTTGACGAGTATTATCTCCATGTTTTCACAAAAGGTCAGCCTGACCTTAATATGGATAACCCGAAGGTTCGTCAGGAAGTTAAGGATATTATGAAATTCTGGCTTGATATGGGTGTTGACGGATTCCGTGAAGATGTTATTACATACATTTCAAAGCGTGAAGGTCTTCCAAACGCTATTCCGATTCCTGTTGCAGCAGGTATGGAACACTATAACTGTGGTCCTAACCTTTACAAATATCTTAAGGAATTCCACGATGATGTTCTTTCAAAGTATGACTGTTTTACAGTTGGTGAAGGTCCGCTTATTACTCCTGAAAAGGTTCTCCGCTTTGTTAAGGAAGACGAAACTCAGGTTCTTAAAACAATGTTCAGCTTTGACCACCTTGAAGCAGACTGCTTTATGACTGACTGGATTAAAACACCGTTCAATCTTAAAAAGATGAAGAAATGCTACCAGAAATGGTACGATGCTATGAACGGTAAGGGCTGGCATACACTTTATCTTGAAAATCACGACCATCCGCGAATTGTTGACCGTTACGGTAGCCTTAAATACAGAGTTGAAAGTGCAAAGATGCTTGCAACAATGTGTTATATGCAGAAGGGTACACCGTTTATTTATCAGGGTCAGGAAATCGGTATGACAAATATCGAGCTTCATTCAATTGATGAATTCAAGGATATGATTACATTTAATAACCAGATTATGTTCAACAAAATCGGTATTAAAGGTGACAAGTTCATTAAGATGGCTAATGCAGGTTCTCGTGAAAACTCAAGAACTCCTGTTCAATGGGATGATTCAGAATATGCAGGCTTCTCAACAGTTGAGCCTTGGTTCAATCTCAACCCTAACTACAAAGAAATCAATGTGGCACAGGCTGAAGCTGATGAAAACTCAATTCTTAATTATTACCGTAAGCTTCTTAAATTCCGTAAGGAACACGAAGTTGTAGTTTATGGTGACTTTAAGCAGTATTATGAAAACAGCGACAAGCTTTTCGTTTATGAAAGAACTCTTGATGGTGAAAAAGTTCTCGTTGTATGCTCATTCTCTGATAAATGCGTGAATTTTGAAGCACCTGCAGGATATGACCTTTCAAAGGGTGAATTGGTGCTTTCAAACTATCGCCTTAACCCTGTAACTCATAATTCTTTTGTAACAAGACCTTATGAATGCAGAGTTTACTATTTTAAATAAGAGGTAGAAACAATGAATAAAAATAACGGAAAACTTTCTGCTCGTCTCTGGGTAGGCATGATTATGTGTTCATTCATAGGTGGTCTTGCCTGGAATGTGGAAAATATGTATTTTAATACATTCTTAAATGACTGTGTTTATGATGCTGGTGCATTCGGTTCAAAAATGGTTCTTACAGATGCTGTAAACATTATGGTTACACTTTCTGCGATTACTGCTGTTGTTACCACATTCATTATGGGTACACTCAGCGAAAAGATGAAGAACCGTAAAGCATTCATTTCCTTCGGTTATATTGCCTGGGGTATTATAACAGCACTTTTCGGTTTTATTACTAAGGAAAATGTGGCAAGTGTTCTAGGGCTTTCAGACAATGCTAAAATTGTTACCGCAACCGCATGGGTGGTTATCATAATGGATATGATAATGACCTTTATGGGTTCAACAAGTAATGACTCAGCTTTCCAAGCATGGGTAACTGATGTTACAACCCCTGAAACAACTGCGAAGGTTGAAACAGCCTTTACATTTGCAGGGTTTGTTGCTATGGCTGCAATTATGGTTGTAGGTTCAATGGCACAAGGCGGTGCAATCTCTTACAGCTCATTCTTCATAGGACTTGGTGCAGTAGTTACTGTGGCAGGTATTGCAGCTCTTTTCCTTGTTGAAAATCCAAAGAAGCTGGAGGATGCTAAAAAGGATAAGGATGCTCCGAAAACAAGTTATTGGGCAGACCTTTTTTATGGCTTCAGACCGGATGTTGTTAAGGAAAACAGCAACCTCTATTTAATTCTCGCATCAGGATGCACATTCAACTCTGCGTTTCAGGTGTTCTTCCCATATCTTTTCATTTATCTTGGTTCAGTCATTGTTCCTGCAAATGAAGATATGTTGAAGAATATTCCGATCAGCCTTATTGTTGTAGCAGTTGTATCAATTGTGGCTGCTGTTGTAGGTATTGTAGTTCTTATGAAAGCTTATGCAAAGAGCAAGCCTGCAGCGTTTATTCCAAGCGTTCTTTCCCTCATAATTGGTCTTTTCATTATATTCTTTGCAAAAACAAACCTTTATGGTATGGTTATCGGTGTTGCATTCGTGCTCATCGGATATATTGTAATTATGATTCAGTTTGCAGCAACTGTTCGTGACAATATCCCACAGGATAAGGTTGGTCTTTTCCAGGGTGTAAGAATGATTTTCCTTGTTATGATTCCAATGATTGTTGGTCCGACACTTGGTAACATCGCAACAAAGAATTCAAATGTCACATATATTGAAAACGGTGCAGAAAAGGTTCTTCCGACAGAGGCAATGTTCCTTTATGCAGCAATCGTTGCAATACTTATCTTTATCCCAATGCTCGCGTTCTTAAAAAAAGATAAAGAAAGAGCACTTAAGGAAAGTAACTAAAGACAAATCAACGCCTTACAGTTCATTCTGTAAGGCGTCTTTTATTTGATTCGTTAATATAATTTTTGTAGGTTGGACATTTATAAAAATCTTTATAACATAATTCGCATAGTGTCCATGCTGTAAGTTCACTATAGATTAAAGCGCAGTAGGGGATTTTATCCCAAATTGATTCTTCATCCTCTAACAAAGGACATTTTTCTGGGTCTTCAAAGTACATAATTATTTTTTCTTTACGTTAATGTGACGTTATTTTACCACAGGATTGTGATAAAGTCAATTACGTTATATTGACGTTAAGGTGATTTTATGAAACAAATTCAGTATTATGGTAATAAGAATGTTATTTCTAATCGTTTAAAGGCACGAAGAACAGAGTTGGGATTGTCACAGGAACAATTAGCGGCTCGAATGCAGACGATGAATGTCAATATGGACCAACAAATGATTAGCAAAATAGAAAAGAATAACAGACAGGTAACTGATTTTGAGTTGGCTTGTCTTTGCAAGTGTCTTGAAATTACACCGAATGAAATGTTGGTTAATTTTGATAGATAAAAATTATCCACCTTACTTTATTTGTAAGGTGGAATTTTTGTGCCTGTATGTCCTTTTGGAATTATAATTTTGATGCTGCGTCCTTGTCCATAAAAATATGAACATCAGGGTGAACCTGTAAAATTGAAGCAGGGCAGGAAGGTGAAATGTCACCGTGAACAAGGCCGTAAATCGCATCAGCCTTGCTTATACCTGTTGCAATAAGGATAATCTGCTTTGACTTCATAATTGAAACAGTACCCATTGTAAGGGCATAATGTGGCATTGGATTTTCGTCAAAGTAAATTGAGTTAGCGTCGATTGTGCTCTGTGTAAGCTGAACCTTGAATGAACCCTTTGTAAACTTTTGGGCAGGTTCATTAAAGCCGATATGACCATTCTGACCGATACCTAAAAGCTGAACATCAATCTTCTTTTCGTCGATAAGTGCATCATAGCGCTGACATTCTGCTTCGCTGTCTTCTGCGTTACCATTAAGGAAATTGACATTGTCTTCGTTTACATCAATATGGTTGAAAAGATTTTCGTGCATAAATGTAAAATAACTGTTTTTATCCTCAACAGGAAGGTCACAGTATTCGTCAAGGTTAAAGGTTGTCATATCCTTAAAACTTACTTTACCTTCGTTAAAGCACTTGATTAAATACTTGTATGTAGGAACAGGAGAAGCACCTGTTGCAAAGCCCATAACAGAGCCAGGCTTTTGGTTTACCTGCTCAATCATCATATTACCTACTGCAACAGCAATCTGTTCAGCGTTGTCAAAAATATGTAATTTCATTTTTTACACCTTCTCTTATATTTTCTAAAACTTATTTTACCATATTATGAAAATATTGCAATAAAAAAGGAGCAAAAACTTGCCCCTTAATTTAATTATTAAATTGGAGTTTGTAGGGATGTTTAAGGTTTAGTGTCATTCTGAGGAACGAAGTGACGAAGAATCTCTGTCCTATTTTAACAGACCCTTCGTTTCACTCAGGGTGACTGATGAAATGCGAGAGATTCTTCGCTACGCTCA
>JAZNZX010000051.1:0-4302 GCA_045595185.1 Candidatus Fimenecus sp.
TATGTTCAATTACTATTATGAAAGAAGTGGTAATATGGTAAAAAACTATGATGCAGTTGTTATCGGTGCAGGTAACGGCGGACTTGTTGCATCAGCACGTCTTGCCAAAGAGGGAAAAAAGACGCTACTTATTGAACGTCATAATTTGCCTGGTGGTTTTGCTACAAGTTTTGTAAGAGGCAGATTTGAATTTGAGGCATCTCTTCACGAGCTTTGTGGTATCGGCTCTATTACAGGAAAATCACCATTGTTGAAGATTTTTCAAGAAGTCGGTGCAGCAGATAAAATTGAATGGGTTGCACTTGATGAAGCATACAGATTGCTCACATTAGACGAAAACGAAAAGTGCGACTATTTAATGCCTTTGGGTAAAGAGGCATTTATAAACAAACTTGAGGAATATGACCCAGGCTCTTCAGCTGTAGTTACAAAGATTTTTGACCTTATTGAAAGCATTGAAAAAACTCTGGATTTCGTAAGCAACATTGAAGATTTCAAACCATCAATGATTAAAGAAATCTTTTCTGAACATACAGATTTTCTTAAGGTTGCAAACTATTCTGTTGACGAAGTGCTCAAATCATTTGGTGCAAGTCAAAAAACAAGGGATATACTTAACGGATATTGGTGCTACCTTGGTCAGCCTACTGACGAGCTTAATGTTATTCACTATTTCACAATGCTCCACTCATATATTATTGATGGTGCTGTTATTCCTAAAGGCAGAAGCCATCAAATAAGCACTGCTTTGCTTGAGGCATTTACCGAAAATGGTGGTGAGGCTTGGTTTAACACAAGTGTTAAGAAAATCAATATTGAGAATGGCGTAGCAACAGGTGTTGTGCTTGATGATGGCACTCAAATAAATGCTAAAGTGGTTATCTGCAACGCTTCGCCATATAATGCATTTACAAAACTTATAGATGAAAATGCTATTCCTGAAAAACTTAAAAAGGAAGTAAATGCTAAGACTTTGAGTGCAAAAGGATTTGCAGTATTCTTGGGACTGAACCGTTCTGCAGATGAGTTAGGACTTAACAACCACACTTATTTCATTTATCCCACTAACGATAACAGAAAGTGCTATGAACTCAGCAAACACCTTGAAACAAATGATGTTCAGGCAACCGTTTGTCTTAATAGAGCCTTTGACGATTGCTCACCTGAGGGCACAAGCATTCTTTATATGACCTCTATTTTTGCAGGCGACGAATGGAGCAAGGTTTCTGTTAAGGATTACCACAAAACAAAACTTGCTTTTGCAGAAAAAATGATTGATAATTTTGAAAAAGCAACAGGCATTAAAATTAAAGATTATATAGAAGAAATTGAAATTGCAACACCAATGACCTATGCTCGTTATACTGATGCTCCTGCAGGAACTATCTATGGTTACGAAGCAACCAAAGAAGACGGTATTGTTAAAAGAATTGTTTTTGATTTGATAGATAAAGGTATTCCTGGACTTTACTTTGCAGGTGGCTACACCACAAGGCATATGGGTTATTCTCCAAGCTATACAACCGGCGATATGGCAGCAAAGAATGCAATACTCGCTATGGAAAAGGAGGTAAAATAAATGAGCAAGAAGTTTTCTGTAAACGGCACTTTCAAGGATAGTGTAAATACTATAAAGTTTTTAACAGAGAGAAAACAGTTTATTGATAGTGCTCCGTCAGTTTTACCAACTCGTACTGATGATTTTGGCGTAAACAAGGTTGCTAAAAGCCTTCATCCTAAAAAGCAAAAACTTGTAATCAGCAAAATTGAAGAGCATGCAAACATTGCAAAAAGCTATTATTTTAAAAGTGAAACAGAGCTTGCATATTTCAAAGCAGGTCAATACCTTACCTTTAAACTTGAAATAGGCAACTCAGTTGTTACTCGTTCATATTCAATTGCCTCCTCCCCTGCCAGCGCATTAAACGGCGAATATCAAATTACCGTTAAGCGTATCAACGACGGCTTCGTTTCTGATTATATTCTTGACAACTGGAATGTGGGTGATGAAGTTACTGCTTATGCACCTGAGGGTAATATGACATATTGTCCGTTAAGAGATGCTGAAAACATAGTTGCTATTGCAGGTGGTAGTGGTATTACACCGTTCCTTTCGCTTGCGAGAGCAATAGACCAAGGTGACGAGGATTGCACCCTTACTTTGCTTTATGGTTGCAGAACATCAGACGAAATACTTTTCAAGTCAGAGCTTGACTCACTTTCTGAGAAAAACGAAAAAATCAATGTGGTTTATGTTCTTAGCCATAGCGACGAAGATGGCTATGAAAAAGGCTTTGTAGGTGCAGATATTATAAAGAAATATGCTCCAAAAGGAAATTACAGCATTTTCGTTTGTGGTCCTGGTGGTATGTATAAATTCCTTGAAACAGAGCTTCCAAAACTCCAGATAGAAAGAAAATATATTCGTTTTGAGGTTTTCTCTTCCGGTAAAAAGGTTGAAGAAGAGCCAAAAGAATACAACATCACAGTTATTAATCGTGGAAATGAATCAGTAATTAAAGCAAGCAGTAATGAAACTGTGCTTTGCGCTTTTGAGAGAGCAGGTATTGAAGTCCCTGCAAGATGTCATACAGGCGAATGTGGTTTCTGCAGAAGTAAGCTTGTAAACGGCAAGGTTTATATTCCTGAGGGCGAAGATAAGCGCCGTATAGCAGATATGCAGTTTAATTTCATACATCCTTGCTGTTACTACCCCGAAAGCGACCTCGTTATAAGAATCAATTAGTGAGTTGAATCTATATTTCGACTCCTGTCACGACGACCACCTCAGTACCTCGGTATTGATACACGAGAAATCCCTTGAAATATAGGGGTTTCTTACATTTTAACCCAAAATTAGCACTCTTTTTAGGGTGCTTTTTTTGTTTTCAGGATTTCTTAAAAAATCAAATCGTAAACGGAGTATGCTTGAAAATCATAAATCGTAAACGGAGTATAAAATTTTCGAGTAATCGTAAACGGAGTATACCATATCGTAAACGGAGTACACAAAAAGGGACATTTTATAATCGTGGTCAAAGTATGGGTAAAAGTGTACGGAGTATAAAATTAAAGCCCACCACCTTAGACTTTCATCTAAAATGGCAGGCTTTGTTGTTTATGGTTTAATCATCTTCATCTTCATCATCCCAAGATGAAACAAAATGGAGTTCTCCTGAATCCATATCCATAGCCATATTATCTGACATTCGCATCATCATATTTCCGTCAGAATCAAACCCCATATTTCCTGATGTTGAAAAAATATAATCACCATCATCCATATCAAAAATTGGTTTTGACATTCTCTTTTCCTCCTTAATTAAGTTTTATTATTTGGTGCTCACTTGTACCGTAAACTCTTTGCACTTGATATAAGCAATCATCTATCCAATAGGTTATCTTGTCTTCTGCCTCATCGTTTGTATAAATATTGGTACAAATCAAATTGTGTTTTTCGTTCGTGCCACCACAGGAGAGTGGAAGAATATGATGAATATTCCAACCACAATAGATTCGTTTGCCAAAACGGTAAACATAAAAATCGTCATCACCATATCCATCGCGACACATAAGATTTCCGTGAAAATCTTCAGCGAACTGAGAATTACCAAAACACTCTTCCCACAAACGAAGTGCATTTGCCCTGCAAATTTTCATAGTATCACCTCCACTCGGGTCAAAAATAAAAAGCCCATACACTACTGCGCGTACAGACTTCAACGACCCGAATTGATACTTTACACGCATAGCAACAAAGACCATTGCCAAAAACAATCGTCTTATGAAGTATGGTGTAAAGCTTTGATACAGCATCTGGGCCCACCTCAAAAGAGACAAAATCTCCCGGAGCCATCCTGTGGGTTCTCAACGGCGTAACGAGAATTTTAATCGACGTTAATAGTATCTCGGAATTACATATTTTCAAATGTGGGCAACTTGACACCTTTGTTATCTTTGGTTTTCTCGTCGCACCATCAAACAAAGTTGTTCAAATTTAGCATAATCCACACCACTATTATAATAAGTTGCAAAAAGAAAGTCAATTACTGTTGTTTGCAGTTTGTTTATAATGTAAGAGCGACGCCTATGAAGTTAGCTGATATAATCCCCTTAAAGTAGACACTTGAAAAAAACAAAAAGTTTCAAGACTACTTTAGGGGGATTTTCATGTCAAAACTAAGTTATGAAGAAAGAATAGCTGCGGTCAAAGAATATCAAGCCGGAAAAGGAAGCTACAAAGCAATAGCAGAAAAGTACGGGATAGTAGCAATGACTTTGATGGATATGGTTGCAACATAT
>JAZNZX010000052.1:0-28017 GCA_045595185.1 Candidatus Fimenecus sp.
GGTGTAAAAACAATTAGACACTTTCAACTTTATGGCAAAAATAATGGCGGGGTCTTTGCCCCGCCCTACTGAAAAACTTAAATTATATCTTCTCTCCTGTTTCGGCATTGATTACATCTTTAAAAATTGCACGGTGAGTGCCTGAAATGTACTTATCAATATGAAGTGAGCCGAAAAACCATTTCTTGAATTTACAGTTACCGCTGAGTTCCTCAAAATATGCATTGAGTGCGGTCACACGAAATTCTGACGTATCATTAAGATTTAAAAAATTCTTAACCTTAAGTGGTGGTTCGTGAGTTATGATAATATCCATATCGTAACCTGCGATATCAAGATTTTCTGCACCCTCAAGAAGCTCCTCTTGTGTCGGAAGCTCGTCCTTTGACCAGGCATTAACATCACGACGAATGTCAATATCTGAGCTTTCACCACCACCCATTGTGAAGACTTTTCTTCCTTCTATTTCATAAACCTGACCACGCATAAGGTGATAAAGATTACCGTAAATCTTGTGAACCTTACCGCCGTTCCATTGACTGACCTCATAATTATTGAGCAAATCAAAATTTTCGTGAGTTCCGTCAACAAAACAAATGTTATATTTTCGCCTTCCCAAGGACATAATATAATTTTGTTCGGCTGTGGTATTTTCCCATAAAAAACCAAAGTCACCACAGATAATAAGAGTGTCGCCTTCTTTTAAATTCCGAAGCTTTAACCACGACAATCTTTTTCTGTCACCGTGAATATCACCTGTAATATATATCATTTCTTTACTTCCCTTAAAAAATTTACTTTTTACTTATTGGATATTGTTGCTAATTGTGTTATACTTTATTATATACGATTATCTGTATTTTTCAAGTAGGTGATTTTATGAAAAAATTTTTGTCGGTACTTCTTGTTACCGTTATTATAATATGCTCGTTTTCAATAGGTGCAAGTGCATCGTTTAACTCCTTATTGGAAACTGAAGCTGAAATCGTGTTGCTTGTCAACACAGACAGTGAAACAGTTATTCTTGATAAAAATGCAAATAAGCGTACTGCTCCTGCATCTCTTACGAAAATCGTTACTTGTATGCTTGTACTTGAAAATTGTCCCGATTTATCAGTACCGGTTACCTGTAAAAGAGAAAGTCTTAACGGTCTTTATGCACAGAATGCTGCAACAGCAGGTATTCTTGCCGGTGAAACGCTTACCATAAACGAGTTACTTTACTGTCTTATGCTACCGTCTGCCGCTGATGCTGCAAATATTCTTGCCGACTACGTCGGTAGCAGTATTGACAACTTTGTTGTTATGATGAATGACTTTGTGGCAAAATTAGGTTGCAAAAATACAAAATTTGTAAATGCTCACGGTCTTGATGCTAATCCTAACGGTTACACAACTGCAAACGACCTTTATATAATCACAAAATATGCTCTCAAAAACGACACATTCAAGGAAATCACAAGCACATCAAGATATGACATTGAGCCGACTGAAATGTATCCGCACACAAGATACCTTCACAACACAAACAAAATGATGAATGCAGGTATCCGCGACTATTATCATCAGTCTGTTTCAGGTGTTAAAACAGGTACAACCGAAAAAGCAGGTCATTGTGTTATCACAACTGCTTCTCAGGACGGTTACAATTATATGCTTATCGTTATGAATGCACCTCAATACGACATCGACGATGACGGTGTTGAAGAAAATGTTGCATTTACCGAAAGCAAAAAAATCTATAACTGGGCATTTGACAATATTGAACTTACAAAGATTACAAATACTACTGATGTGGTAACTGTTGTTGATGTGAATTACAACAGCAAGGTTGACCATGTAAGACTTCTTCCTGCAGAGGAGCTTTCAGCACTTGTTCCCGTCGGCACAGAATCAGGCAGTTTGATAGTCCGTCCTATTGAAGGCGAAACACCTGAATCTATAAATGCACCTGTAAAAAAAGGACAGGTTATCGGCAAAGCAGAAGTGCTTTACGGTGATGTTGTGGTGACAACCGTTGACCTTGTTGCAGGCGAAGATATTGACCTTAATATTTTCCTGCTTATATTAGGTGTTATTAAAAATTTATTCTCCACAACAATTTTTAAAATTTTATTTGCTATACTTGCTGTTCTTCTTATAATTTATGTTCTTCTCATAATTCGTAAAAACAGAATTAAAGCAAAACGCAAAAAAATCAGAATGATAAAAGGTTGAAAAATAATATGAAGCTTTCTTTGATTATCCCCTGCTATAACGAGCAGGACAATATATTTCCGTTCTTTGAGGAAACTGCAAAAGCATTCAAGGAATTACCAAAGGACATCAAATCACTTGAAATGATTTTTGTAAACGACGGAAGCAATGACCTTACTTCACAAAAGCTCAAGGAGCTTTATTCGTCATACTCATCTGTTGTTTCTGTAGTGGAATTTTCCCGTAATTTCGGTAAAGAAGCTGCCATGCTTGCTGGTCTTCGTCACGCAACAGGTGATTTTGTCACAATTATTGATGCCGATTTACAGCAACGACCTGAAATCGTTGTGGGTATGGTAAAGCATCTTATTGAAAACGAAGATTGTGATATGGTTGCTGCGTATCAGGACAAGAGAAATGAAGGCAAATTCATTTCATTTATGAAAAAATGCTTTTATAAGTGTATCAATATTACAAGTGAAACTGAATTTTTTCAAGGTGCAAGTGATTTCAGAACCTTCAGAAAAAGAGTGGCTGATGCAATTCTTTCATTACCTGAATATTACCGTTTTTCAAAGGGTATTTTCTCCTGGATTGGCTTTAACACATATTATATGCCATACACAGCAGAAGAACGCCATTCAGGTGAATCAAAATGGTCATTTTTCAAGTTCTTCAAGTATGCACTTGACGGAATTATTGCCTTTACAACATTACCATTAAGGGTTGCAACGGTTAGTGGCTTTGTTATCTTTTTAGCATCAATTTTATATATGATTTTTGTTATTCTTAAAAGACTTATTCTCGGTGTTGATGTACCGGGTTACGCAACAATCGTTGTTCTTATTCTTTTCCTTGGCGGATTACAGCTTCTGCTTTTAGGTGTTGTAGGTGAATACATCGCAAGGACATATATTCAGGGTAAAAACAGACCTGTATATATTGAAAAAGAAGTTTTGAAAGCACAAAAGAGGTCTTTTGATGATGAATAAAATCATTGAGCTGTATAAAAAACACAAGGAAATCATCAATTATATCATTGTCGGCGGATTGACAACTGTTGCAAGTATGACAATATTTTACGGAAGTACCTGGACTTTCCTTGACGGTCACGACCCCTTTGAGCTTCAGGTGGCAAATGTTATTTCGTGGATTGGTGCTGTTGTATTTTCATATGTTGCAAACAGATTGTTTGTGTTTGAAAGTAAAAACCCAAAAATATTTAAAGAGTTTATTGGCTTTATATCGTCGCGAATCGCAACACTTTTACTTGATATGGGAACAATGTTTTTACTTTCGTCTGTATTGCAAATAAATTACAATTTTTCAAAAATTATTGCTATGGTGTTAGTCACAGTGGGGAATTATGTGATAAGCAAGGTTTTTGTTTTTAAAAAGGAGAAAAATTAAGGGGGATTTTAAAATGTCAAACAATTATGCTATTCCGAGAGCAAAATCACCAAAGGATGTTGGTGTTTCTGCAAAGATTGTTAAGAGTTTTCTTGAGGATGCTGTTAAAAAGGGGTATGAATTACATAGCCTTATGGTAATCCGTCACGGTCAGGTTGCTGTCGAATGGTATAACGAGCCATATAACAAGGATACACCGCAGGCAGTTTATTCAGTCAGTAAGTCTTTTACTTCAACTGCAATTGGTTTTGCCATAAGTGAAGGACTTATATCTCTTGATACAAAGCTTGTTGACATTTTCCCTGATTATCCGCCGAAAAAAGCTGATGAACGATTTGAAAAACTTACTGTAAGAAATCTTTTAAGAATGTCATCAGGTAAACAGCCAAGTTTTCTTTCCGACAAGAGCAAAATTGATTGGATTGAAGATTACATAAACTCACCTTGGGTGTTTGAACCCGGCGAAAAATTCCTTTATATCAATGAAAATATTTTTATGCTTTCTGCAATTATTAACAGAGTTACAGGAATGAGTATGCGAGAATACCTTGAACCTCGTCTTTTCAAGCCTTTGGGAATTGATTTTCCATTCTGGGAAACTGACCGAAACGGTGTTGAAGCAGGTGGTTGGGGACTTTATCTTAAAACTGAAGATATTGCAAAACTTGCTCTTTGTTATCAACAAAAAGGCAAGTATAACGGTGTTCAGGTCATTCCTGAAGAATGGACTATCGAAGCAACAAAGAAACAGATTGACAATGAATATAACAGACCGGGTACAGACGCTTCCTGCGGTTACGGATATTGCTTCTGGAAAAACAGTATTGACGAAAGCTCTTTCCGTTGTGACGGTATGTTCTCGCAGTTTGGTATCGGTATTCCGGAATATGATGCAACTGTTGTTCTTACATCTGCTGTTACAGATGAAACAGGCTGTCTTGATTTCCTTTTCAACTATTTCCCGAGAGCATTTGAGGAAACTGACAATGAAAATGAAATTATTGAAAACACAGCCGTTGAAGCCCTTGTTTCAAGCGACCGTTCACCAATGGAAAATGTTATCCGTGACAGATATATCAAGTTTAAAAAGAAACTTCTTCTCAACCTTACAGGCTTCCAGTTAAGCGTTCTTCCTATGGCTGTTACATATATGCTGACGGACAAGCCCGGTAACATTGATATGGTCAAGTTTGATTTTAACGACAAAGAATGCACAATGAAATGGTCAGAAGGTCTTGAAACAAACACAATCACCATCGGTCTTGACGGAAGATACCGCTATTCAAAAATCACTCTCGGTAATATTGATTTTACCGTTTGTGCAAATGCAATATGGCTTGATAACGAAAGCTTTCTTGTGACAATAAGACCGATTCAGACTGTTGCAAAGAGAAATCTTATTTTCGAATTCCATCCGAAAGACAAGGTTGTTATGATTCCGTCAAGCTCACCGTCAGGCGCTGAAATCCTTAACAACTTAACAGGCTTCTTTGAACAGATGATTCCAAATAAGACAATTCTTAAGCTTTTCAACAAGGTCATGACCTTTGCTCCAAAAATTATGGAACCAAAACATTACGGAAAATTTATTGAAAAGTAAATTAATCAACTTGAATATATTACATTGAACCAAATAAAAGAACCCGACAAATCGGAGTTTGCCGGGATGTTTAAGGCTATATGTCATTCTGAGGAACGAAGTGACGAAGAATCTCTGTTGGTTGATGTGTTACTGTTAGAGAGATTCTTCGCTACGCTCAGAATGACTTACCAAATTGGTTATTCATCCCGACAAATTATAATTTGCATAAATGAATGACAAAGCAGGCGCGGAAGCCTGCTACTTAAAATAACAAACTCCGCAAAAGTGGACAGTCCCCTTTGAACAGGTCCGTAAAAAACGGACAATGAAAAAAACAACCTCCTATGGTAGAATAAAACTATCATAGGAGGAATTTTTATGCCTAGAAGTTACAGACACATAAAGAATTATGAAAAAGAAATATTGGAATTGAAGAAACAAGGATTAACCAAAAGAGAAATTGGGTATAAATTGGGATTCAGCAAAGAACAAATACATAATTTTATCAGTAGATATAATGAAAAACAAAGACAAATCTCTGCAGGAGTAGCGTTAAAAAGAAAAGGCAGACCACCAAAGAATTATGTTGTCAGAGAAGAAGATAAAATAGCTGAACTAAAATATATCATCGCCCGAAAAGAATCAAAGATAAAATCATTGGAAATGCAGATTGAACTGATGCGGGATTTTCTCTCGCTCACAGAAAGGAAGTGAGAACAAGTGTAAAGTTTATGGTAATCTACCGCCATAAGGACAAGTATTCAATAAGTGAAATGTGCCGCTTTTTCAATGTATCAAGAAGTGGTTACTATGACTATGTCAAAAGAATGGATATGCCTGCGAAGGATTTACCCTTAGCTGAAAAGATAAGAGAATGTCAGGATAAATGTGGCAGAACATACGGTTATCGCAGAGTACACATATGGCTTGAAAAGAACGGAATTCACCATAATCCCAAGACAATACTCCGAGTTATGCAAAAATACGACCTTTTATCAGCAGTCAGAAGAAAGAAATATCGTAATTACGGAGATCGTCTTCATCGCTATCCGAATCTGCTGAATAGAAATTTCAAAGCTGACAGACCTAACCAAAAGTGGGTGACGGATATATCGTACATCAAGACACAACAAGGAACACTTTATCTATCTGTAATCAGAGATTTGTATGACAACAGTATTGTTGCTTACAAAACCGGGACAGAACAAACCATCAACCTTGTATTGAGTACAATCAGAGCAGCCAAGAGAAAAGAGAAGGTCACCGCAGAGCTGCAACTCCACAGTGACCAAGGGTTTCAATATACGTCACAAGCATATTTTAACCTAACAAAATCATACGGCATAACGCCCTCAATGTCAAGACGTGGAAATCCGTATGACAATGCAATGGCTGAAAACTTTTTCTCAATTCTCAAAACCGAATGTATTTACAGAACAAAATTAAAGACTTATGAGGATGCTCGCATCCTCATAAACGAATACATACATTTTTACAACAATGAACGCATCCAATTAAAAACAAAACTGACTCCGCTTGAAAAACGAAGTCAGTATGTCGCTTAAAAGTTAATATTACCTACCATAGGGGCTTTTTTGTACTGTCCGCACAATTTGGGGCAGTTCACTTTTTGCGGAGTTTTGATTTTATTTATCAAAAAATTCTTCTTCGACCTTTGCACAAAGGTAATGATATATTGGCAAATGGTATTCCTGAATTCTGTATGTTTCGTTGGCAGGAACGCAAAGGGAAACTGTCGCAAGCTCCTTTAGTTTTCCTCCGTCTTTTCCCGTCAAGGCGATTGATTTAACACCCATACAGTTTGCTGTCTTTACTGCATTCAGGACATTTTCCGAGTTGCCTGATGTTGAAATTCCGATAAGCAAATCATTTTCGGTTGCATATCCGTAAACCTGTTGAGCAAACACAAAATCAGGATTAAGGTCATTATTAAAAGCAGTCATGAGAGCAGTCTGACTGTTAAGTGAAATTGCAGGTAAAGTACCCTGTAAATTTTCTTTTAACTCTGCTGAAAGCTTGTCATCGCTTATTTTTCTTTCCAAAAGGAAGCCTTTCATCAATTCCCCTACTATATGTTCGCTGTCAGATGCACTTCCGCCATTTCCGCAAACAAGAATTTTTCCCTTGTTTTTATAAGCTTCAATCATCAATTGTATAGCTTTTGCAATATCTTCTCTGCAGCATTCAAGCTCAGAGTATCTTTTAAAAAATTCTTTCATATCATTCTCTCTCATTCAAACAATTCAAGAAATCTACGGTCTTCATAATCTTCAATGATTACATTTGTACCAAGCTTTTTGTGAAGCTCTCTTTGATAAACCGCTGATTCAGGCAATCGGCTTATTACCAACGCGCCAAGCTCAACACCTGCAGAAATTTCGGCTCTTCCGTCACCGACCACAAGGATATTTTCGGTGCAGATTTCAAGCTCCTTGATTAAATCTTTCATTACTGCATCTTTCGGTTTCTTCTCTGTCCAGGTTGAACCGATTATGTCTTCAACAAGCTTATTTTCGCCTATATCATATCCGAGAGTCTCAACTTCTTCGTGCATTCCCATACCCTTTTGAACAACTGCACCTGTGACAAAATAGTTCCTGACCCCATTGTCATATAGGTATTTCAAAAAATCATAAGAGCCCTTGACCTTGAATTTTTCGGGATTTCCCCTTGCAAGCAATAAATTTTTATCTCTGCAATAACCATTCAACACTTTTTCATAAAACTTGAAAAGTCTTGGTGTCTGTTTTTTCAGCATTTCAGTCATTTCAACAGTTTCCGGCAAATCGTCGTAATATTCTTCACCATTGTTGATTCGCTCAATAATCTGTGCATTGGTTTCCATATTACACTTAACTGTGATTTTGCCCTCCTGAACACTTCTGCGAATTGCCCATTCCATTTGTGTAAGTGCTGAAAGCCCTGCTGATTCCACACAAAAAGCATCTGTTTCGGGAAGCTTTTGAGTTCCTGCCATAGAAATCAGCCTTTTTGTGTTTTCTTCATTGTCAAAGTCTTCAGGCAATCCGTTTTCGATTACATCATAAAGACAAATACTCATAACAGGTGGCCAATCACGAATAAGAGAATGTGTTCCGTCAATATCGTGAAAGGCATATTTAATTTCTCTGTTTTCAAAGTGGTTTATAACTATGTCTGATTTTGTATCGTGAAATATAATCATATTTTTTTACTTTTGGGGAAACGGTCGGTGTTTTGCTGTAAATTCAAGAGTATCAATTTTAATTATGCTCACTACCGTTGTAAGCTTGTCCTCAAAGGTGAAATCCTTACCTGTCTGTGCCTTCATAAGAAGTGTCAACGCTTTCTTTTTTTCCTCTGTGTCTTCAACAAGAGTAGCAAGTCCTCTGCCCATAATTGAAGCATAAGTAATTCCGTATCTGCAAGCAACATCGCCTTCAAAAGGTGTAATATCACAACACATTTCAAAGAAAACTTTCGGATTTGCCTTTAAAACATCAATTTTTCTTCCTCGTCTTGCACCGTGAAGATAAAGTGTCAATTTTCCATCTTCAAGTGTATATCCGTAATTCATAGGAACAACATAAGGCTCGTCACCGTCTATCATTCCCACATGGACAACCTTTGATTTTTCAAGAATCTCTACAATTTCGTTAATGTCTGTAACCTGTTGTTCTCTGCGAGTCATTCCGTTCATATCAATTCTCCTTTATATGAGGTTGAACAAAAGCTTAAAGTAGCTGATTATCATTTTAAGAAGCTGGACTACAAATGTGTTCAGGTGCTGTTCTGCTGTTTCTTCGTTTCTGTCTGTCGGCAACTCAACATAATTGTCGTTTGCAGGTTCTCTTTCTGTCTTTTTAATTCCGTATGAGTCAATAAGACTTGTTTCACCTGTTTCGTCATTAACCATATATGCCTTGTAAACAAAATGTTCACTGTCAAGACTTACTGTTGCGAAAACACCACCGTCTTTTGTATCTCTTGCAAGTGCTGAATTTTCGAGAATCGGCGGAATCGCATCTTCATTTACGCTGTATCGTTTTGTACCTGCTGTTGACGGTAAAATATGAGTTGTTCCGTCAGGATTAAGTGCAAATGTTGTTGATTCACCGTTCCATACTTCTGTTACAGTTTCATATTCCTGAACCTTTTCGTCCTTGACAGGCTCTGTTCTCATATACATATGGTCGTGACCTGCAAAAACAACATCAATTCCAAGCTCATCCATTACAGGCAAAAGAAGATTTCGCATAATAATTGTATCAGGCTTGTTGATGTTTTTACCTGCGGAATACAATGCACGGTGCATAAGAACGATTTTCCATTGTGCATCTGATGAATTCATATCATTTTTAAGCCAATTAAGCTGGGAAGCTGACATTGGGTACATATCATTTGAGTTAAGCACTGCAAAATGTGCATCGCCCCAGTCAAATGAATAATAACAGCCTGTGATTACTGCGCTGTCTTCTGCTTCACCGATATGGAACATATTATTGAACTTGAACCATTGAAGGTTACCTTCGTGATTACCTGCAACAGGGACAAGTGTTGTGTTCATATTCATAAACTCAAAGTTTTTGAAATAGCTGTCCCATTCTTCGTTTGTGCAGTCATTTACAAAGTCACCAAGTCCTACTGCAAACTCATATTCAGGCATTGTTTCAACTGCTGACTGTAACACAAGAGATGCTTGCTTAAAGTTTTCGTCACTACTTGCCTGAACATCGGCAAAAACAATGAAGTTAGCCTCGTCATCAGTTTTTGAAGATGTTGTGAAGTAACCGATTTTACTCCATACACCTGTTTCGCTATCACCTACACGGTACTGATATTTTGTGTCAGGCGAAAGATTATCTGCCACTACCTTATGTACATATTTACTCATTGATGGGTATCTTACACCCGAAACAACTTCTGCTTTTGTAAGGTCAGCACCAACAGGAGCAACCTGTAAATCTGTTCCTGCTTTTTCGTCTGTGTACCAACAAAAGCCTCTTGAAGTAGCAGAGTCACCATTGATTGCAACACTAACTCTTGTGACCTGGTAGCCTGTCGAAGCACTTGCTATTATAGGAAATGTCATACATAACACAAGAATTATTGAGATGATTTTTGTAATTGTTTTTTTCATAATTTTTTCTCCTTTATATTATCGTGCCGTAAGTCGCATATCGCGTACCATTGTACATATCGCGTCGCAGACATATCGCAAATCACGAATGTGATTTATATCGCTGAATCTGTGCAACATATTCTACTCTTTTATATCATATGTCTTCGACATCTTGCTCAACGCCTCTTCTCTTGTGATTTTTCCTGTATTACAGTCAATCATCACCTGAACATCTTTATCTTTAAGGTCATAGAACAACCATACAATATATGCCAACAAACCACCTATTGCAGGAATAAGCATAAATATAAGCCAAAGCATATTGAGTGCGTGAGGAGTTTGTGTTACTCCGCTTTGCTCAAGCTCCTGGAACGAACCGACTTCAACCACTTTCCAACCAACTGATTTAAGACCAAGTATGAAAAGTCCTAATGCACTTGCAATTGAGCCTGTAAGCTTTGCCATAAATGTCTGTACTGCAAATGTTATGCCCTTTGCCTCAGTACCACTCTTGAATCGGCCATATTCTGCACAGTCAGGTGTAAACATAAACATTTCAAGACTGACTACTGCTAACGGAATCGAGCGAATAGTAAAGAGAATTATATAAACAACCGCATTACCGTAGCCTACCAACCACATAATAACGCTGAGTGCAACATAAAGCAACAAACATATCTGATTAACCTTCATCTTATCAAATCGACGAATAATTTTTGGCAACAACAAAGAAATGATAAGCTGTGGAACAGTACCAATTGCACCAACAAGTACAGAGAACAACGCACTGTTGAACAGGTAATATGAAACATAAAGTGTAAATGCGTTGCCGATGCTCAAGGAATTATAGAAGAAAATTCCCATATAGTATATGAGCAGATACTTATTTTTGAAAAGATATGAAAGCATACTTCTGATAGTGAATGTTTCTTCACTCTCTGCGTGATAACGCTCTTTAAGCTTAAATGATGCAGGTGACATCAACGCAAAAGCAATAGCACAAATAATGAATGTTATCATGCCGTAGTTCATACCAACCTTTTCGCTGACAAGAACTGTTGATAATGTTGATGTAATACCAACACCTGCATATGTAGCAATACTTTTATATGACTGAATTGTGTTTCTTTCGTCAATACTTTGGCTCATTGATGTAAGTATTCCGAAAATCGGCACATCACAAAGTGTATAGGCAGTATCCCAAAGGATATAAGCAATAGCAAACCAAGCTAATTTTACTGTCTGTGAAGAGCCTGAAGGAATTATAAATGTTAGTATAGTTGCAATCGGAATAAGTATAGTTGAAATTCGTATCCAAGGAAGATATTTTTTGCCACTTTTGAACTTAATTGAGTCAAAAATCACACCAAACAATGTGTCATTCACCGCATCCCATACTTTTACAACAAGCATTACTGTTGCTGACTTAATGGGGTCGATACCCAAAAACAAAAGATATGTAGTCAGACACACATTAAAAAGAGTGTAAATCATATTCTGTCCCGCAAAATATGAATAGTAACTCGCCCTTTCGATAGGTTCTGTTGACCAGTTTTCTCCTGTTACAAAGACTTTTTTGACTAATGAAGAAATTGCCATATGTATTCCTCCTTAAAACGCTAAAACCAATTTATGCTTTGGCAATTCATCGTCGCACGATAAGTGCGACTGATTCTGTATGACTTGTTCTTGGGAACATATCAACAGGTGTTACCTCTACTGTTTCATAGCCTAAATCTTTTAATATTGCACAATCACGAGCTTGAGTTGATACATCACAAGAAACATAGACGATTCTTTTCGGGTTCATTTCTGCAACATATTCAAGTACTTCTCTGTCGCACCCTTTTCGTGGTGGGTCAAGGATTACTGCATCAGGCTCGATATTTTTATCCTTGAGAATTTTAACTGCATCTTTTGCGTCACCACAGTAAAATTCGCAGTTTTCAGTGTTGTTGCGTTTTGCATTTTCTTTTGCGTCCTCGATTGCTTCAGGAATAATCTCAACACCGATTACCTTTCCTACACTTTTTGCCATTGAAAGACCGATTGTACCTGCGCCACAATAAAGGTCAAGAATTGTTTCGTTCCCTTTTGTCTCCACATATTCCAATGCTTTGTTATAAAGCAATTCTGCACAATCGTGGTTGACCTGATAAAATGACAATGGTGAAAGCCGTATTTTTACACCGCAAAGTACATCTTCAATATAATCTTGTCCCCATATGGTTGTACAATTTTTACCGAGTATAACATTTGTCTTTTCTGTATTTTCATTTACGACAATACTTTTGATGTTTTCAAATCGCATCAAATCATCACAAAGTTCATCGGCATATGGCAATACATCTCCGTTAATCACAAGGCAGACCATAATCTGACCTGTTTGGAAGGCTTTTCGTATGTAAATATGTCGCACAAGGCCTGTATGATTGATTGAATCGTATGGCTCTATACCAAATTCGACCATCCAAGCCTTGATAATTTTCACAATTTCTGCAAATTCCTCAGGTTGTAATGCACAATCCACAGAATCGATTATTCTGTGGCTTTTTTGTGCGTAAAACCCTGCCACAATACCCTTTTCAAAGCCAACAGGATATTGTGCCTTGTTTCTGTATCTCTCTGTTTCGCAGGTAATTATATCCTTAACGGGCACATCAATATGGGCAAGACGAGTAAAGGCATCAACTACCTTTTGTCTTTTAAGCTCTTTTTCTGCCTCGTAAGAAATATGACGGAAAACACAACCGCCACATGAACGGAAATGAGGACAATCCACCTTGATTCTGTCCTTTGACGGCTTTACAATCTCTTTTATAATGCCGATTGCATATGTCTTTTTTGCCTTGATAATATGGGCAATTATGGTGTCACCTTTCGCAGCACCTGAAACAAATACTGCCTGACCGTTATAATGACCAACGCCATTACCCTCAGCAGTATAGCCCTCGATATTCAATTGTATATCCTGATTTTTTTGAAGTGACATACAAACACCTTATAATTTAAGAATAATACCTGCAACTGCACCAAGTAACAACCAGAATGCAGGATGAAGCTTTTTGAGTTTCTTTATAAACATAAGTGCAAAAAGTACAACTGCTATTGCAATTACAGGAAGCACAAATTCACCGTTTGCAAAGAAAATCGGTTTGATGATTCCGAAAACTGCGAACAAAACAAGTGCAGTAACAACAGGTCGGATGCCCGAAAATGCACCTTTTACATATTTGTTTTCCTTAAATGTTTTTAAAAAGCCTGCAACAAGAACGATTACAATAACCGATGGTGTTACGAGTCCTAATGTGGCAGTTATACCGCCAAAAATTCCGCCAACAATACCAAATTCACCAAAGCCTGCATTGTAGCCTGCATAAGTTGCCATATTGATACCGATTGGTCCCGGTGTACTTTCTGCAACAGCAACCATAACACTTAATTCTTCAGGATTGAACCAACCGTAATCACTTCTTGCCAAATCCTGCAAGAAAGGAATTGTAGCAGGGCCACCACCGACTGCAAAAAGTCCTATTTTAAAAAATTCCAAAAACAGATACAAGAAGGTCATCATTTTGCTTTAACCTCCTTGATTTTACTGTAAATGACACCAACAATACCACCAAAAATAACAAGTAAAATCGGTGTTACATCAAACACAAAGCACGCAACAAGCCCTATTATGAAAAGCACGACAGAAATCACATTTACAAGGCTTTTTTTCGCAAGTGTTATTACCGTATGAGAAAGCAGGGCACAGACAACAGCATTGATGCCTGAAAGTGCCGAAGCAACTATCGGGTAATCCATAAAATTCTGCAAAACAGAAGCAACAACCGTGATGATAATTACAGACGGTGTCACCATTCCGAGAGTTGCAAAAATACCACCTATGACTCCTGCCTGATAATATCCTATAAATGTGGCTGTATTAACTGCAATAATACCAGGTGTACATTGACCGACAGCGTAATAGTCGAGTAATTCCTGTTCTGTTGACCATTTTCTTTTTTCAACAATTTCTCTTGTAAGAAGTGGCAACATTGTAAGTCCACCACCGAATGTAATTGACCCGATTTTTGCAAAGGTCAAAAACAACACAAATAATTTTTTCAACATATCATTATCCTACTTTTATTGTTTATTGCCACTCCAGAAAATATAGTCTGAAATTAAAATCGCTCTTACAGGTGCTGCCTCTGCCCCTGCAATTTTTAAAGGTGTCGCACAAAGGAAATATTCACCTGATTTCACATTACTCAAATCAAGGTTTTCAAGCACCGCAACATTGTTCATCATAAAAACTCTGTGGGTTCTTCCGTCACTACCCTCAGGCTCAACGGTCATACTGTCAGTTCCCACAAGCTCATACCCGAGATAATAAAGCTCAGATGCTGCTGACTCATGGAAAACTGCTTTTCCGTTACTTTTTACGAGTATTTTTTTCACATTTCTTGGAAAATATTCTTCCACCATTGCACCTGTAATCATTGGTACATTTGTTTCAATCACAGCACAAGGGCCGATAAATGTTTCCAAGTTCATTTCTGTAATATCGTCACCATTTGGTAAGAAATGTAACGGTGCATCCATATGTGTTCCGTTATGAAGACACATATCTATTTTACTGAGGTTGTATTCTGACTCATCACCTATGGTTTTTATTGTTTCAAGCGTTGCCACAGGGTCACCCGGATAGACAGGACAACTTAAAATTTCCCTTGAAATATCAATTATCTTCACGCATACTCCCCCAAAATAAATTATTAAATTATTTTATCATATATTTTTCAGCAATTCAATATATGGCAAAAATAAAGGAATGAAAATAATTCTATAAATTGGAGTTTATCGGGATGTCCTGGGGTTATGTGTCATTCTGAGGAACGAAGTGACGAAGAATCTCTGTTCTATTTCAATAGATCCTTCACTGCGTTCAGGGTGACTGATGAAATGCGAGAGATTCTTCGCTATGCTCAGAATGACACAAAATCAGTTTTTATATTAACCAACAACGGCGGGGTCAAGACCCCGCCCTACCGGTTGCATATAGAATTAAAAGACACAGATAATTATATTTGACATAATGCAGGCATGGAAGCCTGCCACTACGCAGTGTAAAAATCATCCCGACAAATAATAATTTATCACAGCAAAAAAGCCGAGTGTTCATTACGAACATTCGGCTTATATTTTCAGTTATTTCATTCTGCACTTTAATATGCTTTGCCCCAATAGAGCATTTTGTCAGCAGGCTTGCCACAGCAAACGCACTTGTCACCGGTTTTTTCTTACTTCTTTTCATAGTTAGACAACAAATTGTAAAATTCCAAATTTTCAATTTCTTTCAAAAGTTTGTTCGCTTCAGCTTGTTGTTGACCCAGCGAAACAAGATTATTTTGTATAGCCCAATTTTGTGCGGCAATTTGTTCGTTAATTTGTTCCATTCGCCAACGATGAAGCTGTTCTTCATAAAGATTTGCTGCCTCTTTAAAAGTATCCGCTCTACCATTTCGGACAGCTATCGCCATATATGAAGTCGCGGAATAATTTCTATATTGACTTGGTAGAAAATTTAAGCAATTACTATGGTCTGCTTTATATTTGCTTAATCGCTGATTTGCTTTTTGAATTTCTTTTTCTGCCTGTGCAACCGCGGGACCCCATTTATCGTACCAAAACTTGTCGGCTTGATTGGAGTGCTTGTTATTATACGCTTTGCAATGCAAAACATTGAAAACAACTATAGAAACAATTATCACTGCAACAAAAATTCCCATTAATCTCGTTTCGGCATTTGTTAAAAACCATAAGCAAAACCATAAACCAAAAGCTATTAAAAAAACGTTTGCTACAGAAGGGCTTTTCTTTTTACCTTTAAGTTCAATATAATTGTTTTTACAAGTTTGAATACTTGCTTTTAAATTTGCGATTTTTTCGTTATATATGTTGCATACTCTATAATATTCGGAAGCACTATACAAATCGCTGAATAATCTAGTGTTCATAGTTCTATTCCTTTCACTGCAATTTTCTTCCTTGTCCATCAGTGTAATCATCGGTGAATATTTTAATAAGGTCAAAAGTATTCCATATTGTTGCTATAGGAGATAATACCACAGAACACATTAGCAACAATTTTATAGTTCCGTTTTTCTTGTTTCCAGCGTAAAAATCGTGAATACCTGCTGTTCCGAAAAATAAAGATAACAACATAACATCTCTTTTCTTTTTTGGACTTGTATATTTATTTTTCGCTTTAATTTCATATTCACTTGGCGGTGGCGGAACATATTTGTTTGTTGAATTATAATTGTAGTTTTGCATATCCATTCTCCTTAATAGAAAGTACAATATTACAATACTATAGTATTTAATATTTGTCAAGCAAAACGTTACAATAGTATTGTAATGTTTGTACAGAGGTGAGCGTTATGCTTAATGAGAGAATAAAAACTTTACGACTTGCAAAAAGCATCAGTCAGGTTGATTTGGCAGTAATGCTCAATGTAAGCAAACAAAGTGTTTCTAATTGGGAAAATGATAATATTCAGCCGTCAATTGATATGCTTATAAGACTTGCAGATATATTTAATGTTTCTACAGATTATCTTTTAGGTAGAGATATAAGAAGAAATCTGGATACAGATAATTTAACAGATAGCGAATTAGAACATATTCAGATTATAATAAATGATATTCGCAGACACAAATAAATGCGAAGTAATTGCCCTTCCTCCTGCTCTTTATTTTTCACATAGCAAAAGACCTCACAAGTTGTGAGGTCTTTTTGTTTAATATTTAATTCCGAATTACGAATTCAGCATTCTGCACTTTAATATGCTTTGCCCCAATAGAGCATCTTGTCAGCAGGTTTGCCACAGCAAACGCACTTATCACCGATTTTTTCCTGAACGAAAGGAATACAACGAGATGTAACACCTGCCTGCTCTTTAAGAGCATCCTCACATTCACGGTCACCGCACCACATAGCCTTGATAAAACCAGGCTTGTTTTCTGCAGTTTCAATCATTTCGTCCATATTGTTTGCAACATAAGTCATATTGCTGCGACGCTCAAGTGCTGCATTGTAAAGACCGTCATGAACCATCTGTAAAAGCTCAGGAATCTTTGTTTCAAGCTCATCGAGAGATACAAAATACTTTTCTCTTGTATCACGACGAACAACAACGCACTGATTGTTTTCAATATCGCGTGGACCTAATTCAAGTCTGAGCGGAACACCCTTCATTTCATATTCAGCATATTTCCAACCAGGTGAATTGTCACTCAAATCAATCTTTGCACGACAAATCTTTTTAAGGTTTTCATAAACCTCAGTTGCCTTTTCCTTAACACCTGGCTTATGAGATGCAACAGGAATAACAACAACCTGAATTGGTGCTACTTTTGGTGGTAAAACAAGACCGTTATCGTCACCGTGAGTCATAATAAGAGCACCTATAAGACGAGTTGTGCAACCCCATGATGTCTGGAAAGGATGCTTTAATTTATTGTCCTTGTCCTGGAACTGAATACCGAAAGCATGAGCAAAGCCATCACCAAAATAGTGGCTTGTTGCAGACTGTAATGCTTTACCGTCATGCATAAGTGCTTCGATAGTGTATGTATCCTCTGCACCTGCAAAGCGTTCTTTTGCTGTCTTTACGCCCTTAACAACAGGCATTGCAAGACAGTTTTCACAGAAGTCAGCATAAACATTGAGCATTCTGATTGTTTCTTCCTGTGCTTCCTCTGCAGTAGCGTGGATTGTATGGCCTTCCTGCCACAAGAATTCACGAGTACGAAGGAAAGGTCTTGTAGTCTTTTCCCAACGAACAACAGAAACCCACTGATTATAAAGCTTTGGAAGGTCACGATAAGACTGGATTATATTTGCGTAATGTTCACAGAAAAGAGTCTCTGATGTTGGTCGAACACAAAGACGCTCTTCAAGTTTTTCGCTGCCACCGTGAGTTACCCAAGCAACCTCAGGAGCAAAACCCTCAACGTGGTCCTTTTCTTTATTTAAAAGACTTTCAGGAATAAACATAGGCATACAAACATTTTCATGTCCTGTTTCCTTAAACATTCCGTCAAGAGTTTTCTGAATATTTTCCCAGATTGCATAACCGTAAGGTCGGATAACCATACAGCCCTTAACACTGGTATATTCAACTAACTCTGCTTTTTTTACAACGTCGGTGTACCATTTGGCAAAATCCACGTCCATTGAGGTAATTTCCTCAACCATCTTTTTTTGTTCAGCCATTTTTCTTCTTCCTTAACATAAAAAATTAAATAGATTTATTTTTTCGCAAGGCAATGTGACAAAGGCGAAGCTGTATATAGATACTGCGAGCCTGATGTCACGAAGATTTGCGGAAAAAGAAACTATTTATCACAAAAGATACAGGGACAAAACATATGCTGTCCCTGTTAATATAATTTAAAATAAAATTGTTAATTAGTTTTCTTCGATAAACTTAACAATATCAGCAACAGTTCTAATATTTTCAAGCTCTTCGTCGGAGATTTCCATATCGAATTCATCCTCAAGAGTCATAACTAAATCTGCAAGGTCAATACTGTCAGCACCAAGGTCTTCAAGGAGAACAGCGTCTAAAGTAACAACATCCTCGTCCAATTCAAGCTGGTCACAAATAATTGCGCGTACTTTTTCAAAAATCATACCTACACCTCCGTTCAAAATCTTTATTCCTTATAATAGTAATTTTTTTTAGCCTATTTGTCAACACTTTTATTGCAAATTTATAAAATCTTTAATAGTTGTAAAGTCTATTCCCTTTACATTCTCTACCATTTTATAGAATGTTTTGCAAATCTCAACACAACCGTCTTTTGAATTGCTTTCTGTATTAAATGGCATTACAGGGTCATGAACAGACAAACGAAGTAAAAACCATCCGTTTCTCTTTTCATCTTTAAATGAAACTCTTACACCTTCATAATTGTCAGGTGCTAAAATCATCTCGTCATTTGTTTCTGCCATTTTCTTAATATTTTCAATCAGTTCTTCACCGATTTGTCTGAAATTTTCTTCTGTAATATTAAAACGAAGCTCTTTTTCTTCCAAAGGCCTTTTGAGTTCAGCAATACAATCTCCGATTTTCTTGTTTTCCTTACGAAGAACAGCTGCCTTAATAATAATTTTTGTTACAAGATAAGCACCATCATCAAGATAATAATTCTCTTTAAATGCTGCGTGGCCTGAAGTTTCAATCGCAAGAGGTGTATTCTCACCAAGGTTTGTTCTACGGATTGCCTCGTCAATTACATTCTTATACCCTCTTTTAAAGCGAATGTGCTTTCCACCGAGAGTTTCTTCGATAAATTCACGAAGTCCGTCACTTGTGACCGAATCGGTAACAATACTGCCACCTTTATTGTTTTCAAGAGCAATTACAGAAGCCAACGCAACAATAGCATTTCTGTTAATTTCCTCACCTTTTTCGTCAACACAGGATGCACGGTCAACGTCAGTATCAAAAATCACACCTAAATCACAGTTATTCTCAACGGTTGCTTTACGGATAAACTCCATAGCAACCTTGTTTTCAGGATTAGGAATATGATTAGGAAACATTCCATCAGGCTCTAAAAACTGACTTGCCGAAACATCTGCACCAAGTGGCTCCAAAACCTTTGTTGCGTAAAAACCGCCTACACCGTTACCCGCATCAACTGCAATTTTAAAGCCATCAAGAGGCTTTTCATAATTTTCTGCATTTACTTCCTGCTTAATCATATTACTAAGAAGCTCTGCATATTCGGAAATATAATCAACAGGTGTAACTGTACCTGATTTTTCTGCTCTTTCAACTATCTCGTTTTCTGCAAACTCAAGTATTCCCTTTAACTCGTCACCTGACAAGCCACCGTCACGGGTAAAAAATTTGAGTCCGTTTCGGTCAAAGGGATGATGACTTGCAGTAATCTGAATTGCACCGTCACATTCTCTTGTAACTGTTGTCATAAACATAGCAGGAGTTGAACAATATGAGCAGTTAAGCACATTTACACCCATACCGCTTACAACCGAAATAACTGCCTCTCTTATTCTATCAGCAGAAATTCGCGAATCGTGACCAACGGAAACAGTTAAATCATTGTATTTCTTTCCTGTTTTTTTACTTAAAAATTTTATAAAAGATGCTGATATATATTTTACAACATCATCGGTAAGCTGAATTTCAGGGTGTTTTTCTGTGGCAACAGCAACACCACGGACATCAGTACCACTTTTCAAGTGCATAAGTTTCATTTTATAAGACCTCTTTTCAAAAGTTCTTCTGTTGCAAGCATTACACCGATTTTACCACTATGGAAATTGAGTCCGCCTTGCATCCATACAGCAAAAGGCTCGCGAAGTGGTGCATCGGCAGAAAGCTCGATTGATGAACCTGATGTAAAAGCACCTGCTGACATAATAACCTGACTGTCATAACCCGGCATATCCCAAGGCTCAGGAGTTACATAGGAATCAACAGGAGCACCCTTCTGGAGTCCCTGACAGAATGCAATAAGATTTTCTGAGTTCTGGAGGCAGATTGCCTGAATAATATCGTGTCTTTCTTCCTGTACTGTCGGTGTAACCTTAAATCCGAGTTCAGTATAAACAGATGCAGCGAAAACTGCAGTTTTAAGTGCTTCGCCAACAACATGAGGAGCATGGAAAAGTCCCATAAATATGTTTCTGTTCTGACCGAGAGTTGCACCGAGTTCAGTTCCGAGTCCCGGTGTTGTGAGTCGATAACCGCAAAGCTCAACCAAATCCTTACGACCTGCAATATATCCGCCACTTGGTGCTATACCGCCACCTGCATTCTTAATCAGTGAGCCTGCCATTAAGTCAGCACCGACCTGAGTAGGCTCTTTTCTTTCGGTAAATTCTCCGTAACAGTTATCAACCATAACGATTGCTCGTTTGTTGACTCTGTGTACAATCTCACAAACCTTTTCAATTTCTGCAATTGAAACTGTATGACGAAGTGAATAACCGCGTGAACGCTGAATATATACCATTCTTACCGACTTATCACTTGCTGCTTGTTCAATTCCTTCATAATCAAGCTCATCATTTTCGGTCATATCAACCTGAGCGTAATGAACACCAAAGTCAGCAAGAGTACCGTCGCCCATATTCTTGCCACCAAGACCGATTGTTGAATGAAGTGTATCGTAAGGTGTGCCTGTTACACAAAGCATTGTGTCATTCGGTCGCAAAATTCCGTAAAGACAGATTGCAAGAGTATGTGTTCCGCTTGAAAGCGCACCTGAACGGATAATCGCACTTTCTGCACCAAAAATGTCGGCTGTGAGTACGTCAAGCTTTTCTCTGCCCTTATCCGAATAGCCGTAACCTGTTGTTGTGTTGAAATCTGTTTCGTCAACTCGGTTTCTGATAAATGCGGAAAGCACCTTTTGTTGATTGTTTTCAGTTAGTTCGTCAATTCTTCCAAAAACCGTTTCTGCCTTTTTAAGGGCGACAGACGAAAGTTCTTTTACTCTTTCACTTATTTCAAAAAACATTTTGCATTATCCTTTTTAAACATATATTTCTTTTGCGATTTCAAAACCACATTTTTTATAAAATTCAAGATTGTGTTCCTTTGATATAAGGTACACATTTTCATTTATTGATAGGTTTAGTAAATTTTCAACTATTTGTTTTCCATATCCACATTTTCGATACTTTTCGTTTGTGTAAATATCCGTAATTAAAGATATTTTTTGACTAAAGGTGATAAAACCACCTGCAGTAGCTCCATTATTCACACAAATTAATGCACCTTCGCACTTACCCATACTGTTAAGCAGTGACTTAAATGCAGAAATTTCACCGTTTGTTTCGGGCGTTTCCTTATTAAGGCTCTTGATTTTCCAATACAAGGACTTATCAACACCTTTTTCACAACTTGTATTTTGTACAGTTTTTCTTAATAGATATTTTTTATCTAAATCATTTTTTTCGCTGTTGATAATAAACTTTATTTCATCCACATCTGCATTTTCACTCAAAAAGGTAAGCTGTTTATCGTTTTTTCCTGTGACAATTATGGCAGTAATCTTATTTGATTCATTATACTGAACCCATAAAACACCGTCATTGAGCCTTATACCGTCACAAAAACCTGTTGTCGCAATCAGCACAGCATAATCGTCATAACCAAGATAGTTAAAAATTGACTCATCAATGAAATTCACTGATTTAACCATTGGCGAATTCCTCAACAAGTACTTCGCAAAGTGCCTTTACAGATTCCATATCCTTTTTATTTCCCACAGATGATGCAGAGTGAATGTATCTGCAAGGAAGTGACACAGCAATGGTCTTAACGCCACCTGCCGATTTATGAATGGCAGCAGCATCGTTACCGCCTGCAACAACTGTCTTTGTCTGATTAGGAATATGGTTTTTATCTGCAATTTCCCTTACTCGTTTATATAAGTCCTTGTTATAAACAGTACCTCTGTCCATAAAGGAAACCACAGCACCGTTACCAACCTTGCAAACCTTTTTGTTTTCAGGTGTATCAGGAATATCCGATGCAGTTGTTGTTTCAATTACAATCGCGTAATCAGGCTTTACTGTATATGCAGAAGCTGTTGCACCGCGAGTGCCGACTTCTTCCTGAACAGTAAATACACAGGTATAGTTAATTTTTGACTTTTTCTGTAAAAGTTCAATCATAATAGCACAACCAAGACGGTCATCAAGTGCTTTTGACTTAACCATATCGTTGCCGAATTCAATATAATCGGACTTAAAATATCCGTAGTCACCAAGACTCAGATAATTTTCTGCTATTTCTCTGCTTTCAAAACCGAAATCAACGAACATATCGGAAATATCGGGAAATTTTTTAGCCTCGTCACCTGAGCATTGGTGAATTGCCTTACCGCCGACAACACCAATATGACCATTTACTGTAATTTTTTTACCGAGAAGAGCAGAATTATCAATTCCACCAACATTCGCCACATTCACAAAACCGTTATCGTGAATATAAGTCACAATAAAACCGACCTCATCCATATGAGCAAAGAGTGCAACCTTGTTTTCGGGCTCTTTTTCGCCTTTTTTATTTACAATAAGGTTACCAATAGGGTCAACCGTATATTCACAATCGTCAGGCAACTGTGAAATTATAAAATCACGCACATTTTTTTCGTCACCTGATGTGCCGTTCATCTCACAAAGGGTCTTTAAAAGTTCAAAATTCATAAGCTTACACCCTTTCTATAAATTCAGCTATAAGCTTTGCGCAAGCTTCAATATCACGCACATCAACCGTTTCAACAGGAGTATGCATATATCTTATAGGAATTGACACAAGAACAGACGGAACTCCACCTTTTGAAATTGTAATATGGTCAGCATTTGTGCCTGTACGACCATTCATAATCTCTTTTTGGAAAGGAATCTCGTTTTCTTTTGCAATCCGGACAAGCATTTCCGTATAGCTTCTGTCAAGAATAGGTGCGTAACCTATCATAGCTCCACCGTTCATTTTACCACATTCACTTGCTTTTGAATCAGGAGTTTCGCCAAAGCTTACATCAACCGAAACTGACAAATCAGCTTGTACATTAAATGTGGCACAAGTGGCACCTGCTCCGCCTGTTTCCTCCTGTGCGGAGCAAACAAGCGTAATTTCATTTTCTGTCTTTGTATATTCAAGTGCCTTTAAAAGCACTGCAATTCCTCCACGGTCGTCAATATACGGTGAAGAAACACGATTTTCGTTAAGAATTGAAAAACTGTTTCTGAATGATGCTCTGTCACCGATTGAAATAGCTTTTTCAGCATCTTCCTTTGTCATACCGATATCAACAACAGCAGTACCGTCTGTTGAAACCTTGCTTTCACCGTCTGACAAATGCGGTGGTACAGTACAAACAACACCGTAAATATCCTTTTCACCGTGTAAAGTCAATTCCATGCCCTCAACAGTACGCATATCAACTCCACCGACCTTTTGAACACGAACAAAGCCGTCGTCGGTAATTCCTGTCACAACAAAGCCGATTGTATCAAGATGTGCATCAAGAAGAATATGTTTACCTTTTCCGTTTCTGTGAATTATAATATTTCCTGTATCGTCACAGGAAACATCACCATAAAGTGAAAAAAGCCCCTTTAAAGACTCAAAGGAGCTTGATTCTTCTCCTGCAACACCTGCAGGAGAAGTAAGTTTTTCTAAAAGTTCGATAGTTGTCATTTAAATCAACCTTTATTTTATTGTTTGTTTTTGATTTGTAAAAAAATCTATACAAACCACATTTTTGAGCAGATTTTTTGCAAGACAATGTGGTGGAGGCGAAGCTGTATCAGGTATACTGCGAGCCGAAAACCACGAAGTATTGCGAGAAATATGCCAAAAATTAAATTTCTACGCCACCAACCGGACGGATTATGAGTACATAGCAAGAACCCTCACCAAAGATACCTTCCATTGCATTCTTGTAATCTGCAAGGATATCGTTTGGAACGAATGCCTGAATTGTACCTGCAAATCCACCACCGTGAACACGCCATGCACCCTTGCCCTTAAGAATGCTTTCACTGATAGCAAGAGCTAATGAAACAGGCTGTTCCTGAGGCTTTTTAACTGAAAATACATTCTGATTATACTTGTATGAAGAATCGCCACTTTCAAGTATGTATGATTTGAATGTTTCAAAGTCGCCGTTTTTAAGTGCGTCAACTTCCTTTAAAACTCTGTCATTATCTGCAAAGAAATGCATAGCACGGATAACTGCTCTGTCGCCAACCTGCTGACGAACAGTAGGAATATTCTTCTTAAATTCTTCTTCGTCAACCTCGCGAAGAACCTTTTTGCCAAAGCAACCTGCTACACTTTCCATTTCACTACGGATTGCAGCATAATCGTCAGTCAAATCAGAGTGACTACCCTTTGTATCGACAATGCAAAGTGAATGACCTGATGATGCAAAGTCAAACTTAACTTCGTTTACGATTGGCTCTGCAGGATTATTAAAGTCGATAGTAACAAAACCACCAACTGAACAAGCCATCTGGTCCATAAGTCCGCAAGGCTTATCAAAATAAACATTTTCAGCATACTGTGCAATTTTTGCGATTGTGATTGCATCAACCTGACCGTCATTGTAAAGGTAGTTGAGCATTGTACCCACAAGAACTTCATATGCCGCTGATGATGAAAGACCTGAGCCAGAAAGAACACTTGACATTGTTACAGCATCAAATCCACCGATTTTATAACCGTATTTAAGGAAGCCTGCACACATACCGCGAACAAGAGCAGGAGAATGGCCTTTTTCGTCCTCTTTAATTTCAAGGTCTGTAATATCGCAAACATCCATTTTGTATCCGCGAGATTTAACGCGAACAATATTTTCGTCATTCTTTGAAGCAACTGCAATAGCATCAAGGTTGATGCCCGCTGCAAGAACTCTACCGTGATTATGGTCAGTATGGTTTCCTCCAACCTCTGTTCTGCCCGGTGCTGAGAAAAGTCTTGCATCTCTGTCTTCACTAAAAATTTCAGCAAAATCATTTGCAAGGCTTACATATCTTTCATGCTGTAATTTTACAGCCTCGTCTGTTACATAAACTCTTTTAAAACGAGCATCATACTCGCCATTCATAATCGCATCTTTAAGCATCTGAATCTTTGACATTTTTATTATCTCCTTTTCGTTGTTCTAAGGTAAAATTTACAATCAAGGTTGCAAAACCCGATAAAATTAACAAGAATATAATCGGTCCCATAAAGTGCCATGTAAACGGTTGTGCAATATTTCCACCCATTACGGAATACACCCATATTTTAGGAAAAAAGCCCAAAAGCGAAGCCACCAAAAATCCGTCAATAGGAAACTTCATTCCACCATAAGTCTTGCTCACAAGATTCATAGGTACAGACGGTATAATTCTTAGTGCCACAAGAACACCTAATTTCGTCTTACCGTGATGGCTCATCATTTCTCGCACATTATCATATTTTTCAAGCTTTTTAATTGCCACGCCACCGTTTGTAACCTTTCCCCAATAGTATGTTATCAAAAGAACGATACTCGTTCCTACTGTGTTAATGATAATGGCATTAACAGGCCTGAACATAACACCTGTCATCATTAAAATAAAGGGAAACGGAATCGGCAAAAAGCCTCTGAGCACATAGACACCAAGAATGGCAATTACAATAAGATATTTATTTTCAAGAGATATAATAAAATCCTGAAGTCTGTCAAGAGTGTGTAAAAACTCTGCCCAACCACCTTCAGCCACCTTTGTACCCATCACAATTGTAATGACCGCAATTACTATGGCAGCTACAAACATACCGATGGAAGTGATATTAAGCACAGTTTTTCTGTTAAGATGTTTCTTTTCCATTAAGTTCACCATTTACAAAAATTCCATACACTGTAATTTTATAATATTTATTGAAAAAGGTCAATGTTTTTGTTGTTATATTATATTAAATTGTGATAGAATATTATGTGTTATAAAATCTTAATTGCAAGGTTGTGATTTTTTGAAAATTGTTGTACTTGACTCTTACGCACTTAATCCCGGTGACCTTTCTTGGGACTGGCTCGAAAAATCAGGTGAATGTCATATATATCATCGTACACCACAGAACAAAATTTTAGAAAGATGCGAAGGTGCAGATATTGTTCTCACAAACAAAACACCTTTAACTAAAGATACCCTTTCAAAACTTTCAAACCTGAAATATATTGCCCTGCTTTCCACAGGATATAACATTGTTGATTGGGAATATGCCAAAGAAATCGGTGTTCCTGTTTCAAATATTCCTGCTTATTCAACCAACGCAGTCGCACAGCTTACATTTTCGCTTATTCTTGAAATAACCAATGCAGTCGGTTTACATAGTGAAAGCGTTAAAAACGGTGATTGGACCAATTGTCCTGATTTTTGCTATTGGAAAACACCTTTGACAGAATTGTGCGGTAAAACATTAGGTATTGTGGGTTTTGGACAGATTGGTCAGGCTGTTGCCGATATTGCTGAAGCATTTAAAATGAATGTTCAGGCTGTTTCAGGTCACGAAACGGACCAGAGTCACCGTAAAAATTTCAAATGGGTTGATATGGAAACACTTGCGAAAACAAGTGACATAATCTCTTTCCATTGTCCTTTGACAGAAAAAACAACAGGACTTGTAAACAAGGAATTTATCGACAAATGCAAAGACGGTGCAATAATCATAAACACAAGTCGCGGACCCGTTGTAAACGATAAGGATTTAGCAGATGCCTTAAACTGTGGTAAGCTTCGCGGTGCAGGACTTGATGTGCTTACAGTAGAACCGCCAAAAGCAGATAATCCTTTGCTTACTGCAAAAAACTGTTTCATTACTCCACATATTGCGTGGGCAGGTTTTGAAACACGCGAAAGACTTATGAACATTTTAAAAGAAAACATTTTTGCATATTTAGATGGTAACCCACAGAATGTGGTTAATAAATAAAATATTTAAGGGAAAGACCGAAAAAGTCTTTCCCTTTTGTTGTGTATATTAAATTGGAGTTTGTCGGGATGTTTAAGGTTAGTGTCATTCTGAGGAACAAAGTGACGAAGAATCTCTGTCCTATTTTAATAGACCCTTCGTTTCACTCAGGGTGACTGATGAAATGCGAGAGATTCTTCGCTACGCTCAGAATGACC
>JAZNZX010000053.1:0-11643 GCA_045595185.1 Candidatus Fimenecus sp.
GCTGGACAGGTTCTCAAAAAGGCTTCAGGTACAGACTACGACACAGAGTGGGGTGATGTTGAAGCACTTCCTTCTGGTGGTAATAATGGTGATGTACTTACTAAAGCAGCTACTGGTCCTATGTGGGCTGCTCCTGTAAAAGAGCTTCCTACTATTGCAAGTGGCGATGCTGGAAAAGTTCTTTCCGTAAATAGTGGTGAGACTGGTGTTGAGTGGGCTACTCCTTCTGGTGGAGGTGGTGGAGCAGAAATCGATAGCGAACTGTTTGGAATAAATGGAAGCTATAGTTTTTATCCTGATTATGGTTCAACAACAACCAGTATCTCATTTTACAACGGAAAACCAAGACTCTTAAAACACAAGGTAATGACATACAACGGTGAAGCCGATAAATACGAAATTAGCCTCAGTGGTTTGAGAATAGCATCAACAGCTATTCAGTCAGGTCTTCAGGTTGACGGAGGAATACGTGGTTTGTGTTATAAAGATTCAAGCGGAACAACTCAATTGCTCACAGCTGTTACACTTGAAAAGACACAAAGACCATTTGTATGCTATTCAATGATAAATCAGTCACAAAGAACATATAAAGTAATACCAGGATATTACACCGTTAAACTGGTAGCGTCTAAAGAGTCAAGCAGTGAAATCGCTCTCGGAATTGATTTTACTTTCGCTGATACTCTCGGGGCAATTAGCAACACGTTTGTATTCGGTTAAGGAGGATAACAATATGATAGCACGAAATATCGAACAAGCAGCAGTAGCCAATAAGAGATTATGGCCTGCGATGTTAAACGAACCGCTCTCGTATGAGGAACAGGTAAAGGCACTCATCGAAAAGGTAAAGGAGCTTGATGCAAGAGTTACCGTCCTTGAAGGTGAGATTAACTCGAACGAAGATAACGGTTGACATTGAACGTCAGATGTGGTATATTACTCTTAGGAGTAATGTACCATGTCTGCGTATCATGGATTAACACACCTGGAACATGGTGCCGTGATAACCACACGACTCTGTTAGTCGATTCATGGACTTGCTCCATTTTTATTGGGAGGATAACGATGGGAAGAATATTTACACTGGGTACTCATTACAGGAGTACAAAGACCCTTGAGGACCAGGCTGAGAAATACAAAGACCAACAGATAAGCATTCTGGTGGCGCAGATATCACCCGATTTACAGCTTGCGTACAACCTGATTGACTCAAACCCAACACAGGCTAAGACCATCTTACAAGATGTGATTAACATATTAAACAATACTTAAGGAGGATAACGACATGAAGATGAACAACAAGGCATACGATGTACTCAAGTATATCGCACAGATTGCACTTCCTGCACTCACTACTCTCTACGGTGTAATCGGAGCTACTCTCAGCATTCCGTACACTCAGGAGGTGGTTACAATCGCAATTGCGGTTGATGCTTGCCTTGGTACTTGCCTCGGCATCTCTACTTACAACTACAATAAGGAGGCAAAACTCAATGGCTAATTTCACAAACTGTCCGTTCGCAGACCAGGACCCTTCGCTTCGTAGTACGAACTACACTAAAGGAAGAGTCTATAACAAAAAGGAATACAAGATTGACACTATCACACTTCACTGTGTTGTAGGTCATCCTTCACTTAAGAACCTGGCAGCTGTTTTCCAGGGAACAAGAAAAGCATCATCTAACTACGGTATCGATGACAACGGTAACGTAGGACTTTTCGTTGAGGAAAAGGACCGCAGCTGGTGCTCAAGCTCGTCAGCAAACGATGTTCGAGCAATTACAGTTGAGATTAACTCAGACACAACTGCTCCTTACGCAATGAAGGATGCTTCTGTAAATGGAGCAATTAGACTTTGCATTGATGTCTGCCAGCGTAACGGTATCAAGAAGATGTACTGGTACGCAGACAAAGAGACTGCTCTTATGAAGCAGGGAATGCTCAAAGACGGTGAGGGTATTTTCACTGTACATCGCTGGTTTGCAAACAAGAGCTGCCCTGGCGACTTCCTCTTCAACAAGATGGGTTGGGTATGTGACCAGGTTAACGCAGCACTTGAAGGCGTAACACCTGAACCTACTCCTCAGCCACAGCCTCAGCCTTCGGGTAAGACACTCGATGAGCTTGCTAAAGAGGTTATTGATGGTAAGTGGGGTAACGGAACTGACCGTGTAAACAAAATCAACTCTGCATATCAGAGTGGTGTAATTGCTTACAACTACACTCAGATTCAGAACAGAGTAAACGAGTTGCTTGCACCTAAGCACTACTGGAGAGTTCAGACAGGAGCTTTCAAGGTAAAGGGCAACGCTGATAAGCTGGTAGCTCAGCTCAAGGCTAAAGGCTACGACACTTATGTTGTACAGGTTGGTGAGTATTACAAGGTTCAGCTCGGTGCTTTCTCTAAGAGAGAAAACGCAGACAAGCTTGCAGTACAGCTTAAGCTTGACGGATTCGATACGTACATTATCTATTACTAAGGAGGGTAACATAAATGGAATGGTTAACAGTTCTTAACACTTGCTTAACAATTGTTCTCACTTCCGTATGTGGTTACACTACTTGGTATCTCCAAAAGAGATTTAACGATAAAAGCGTTACAGCCGAAGCATTAAAGATTATCCTTCGTAAGCAGCTTCGTGAGTTATACAACGAGGCTGCATCGAGGGGTTACACCACATATGAAGAACTTGAAGAGTACAATAATTTGTATGAGATATATCATGACAAGCTTGGAGGAAATGGAACAGGCACAAAGCTCCATAATGATTATCTCAAGTTAGAAGTAAAGGAGGATTAAGATGGGCGCAACAACTCCTCAAAGCACAATCAAACTGTACAATGCACCTGAGATAAACACAAGAGCAGGCGAGACCCTGTTCTTTGCGTCTGCTGCTGACAGAGAAGCATACTTTGCTACTAAGTTAGTTGAGACGAATGTTAACTGTACAGTTGTCAAGAAGAGATATAACACCATCAAGGTTAAGGCTTCTATGGGCACACTTGAGACATGTAACTATATCTCTTTCATAAATCCGTCATACGGAAACAAACTGTTCTATGCATACATCATGTCTACGGACTATCTGAATAACGAGGTGTCACTCGTTACGTATAACATTGACTGGTTCATGACTGACATGTTCAATGTTCACTATGACACTGAAGTACAGATGGTAAGAGAGCATCTGACAAATGCCGAGCACACTAAGCTGGCTGACCCAAGCAGATATACTTATTACCCTGACATTCAGAAGATGTACACTCAGGAACCTCTTTCATGTGACCCTGAGACTGAGAAGAAGACATACAAGGTTGCTGGCGACTGTGTTGGTTACCTTAAGTCTGTTTCGCAGTATGCTACTGACAAGTATGATGCATGGAACGTAATGACTAACAGTGGAAGACCTTATAAGAAGGTTGGCGACACCTGGGATGAGACAGCACATGAGTCAGCCAAGTATGCACATTGCCTCTGCTTCACAGTACCTAAATACGGTGTAGCTGGAGAGCAGGAAGCAAATACTTTCCGTGACCATCTTCAGTCATTGCTTTACGACATCATGACAGACTATACGTCATCCACACCTTCATATTATACACCGTTCTTCATCTACGACCCTACTGGACAGACTACTCAGTCATCCACTATTACTACAGGTGGTGGACACTACTTCATCGGTAGATTTACTAAGGGTGAATCAGCTGGAGAACATCTTTGTATGTCAGATAGAGAGCTCAGCGATACATCATACGCAAGACCTTACATGATGGTATGTTCTCAGAGTATGAAGAGAGTGCAGGCTGTGATTGACTACCTCAACCAGTCTGGCAACGTAGCTTCAATCATCGGTTTCCATGAGGTTCCTATTTGTCTCCTCAAGGAGTTCTTCTATGATTGTAATCTTTCAACTCCTTCTTCGTCACTTGGTACTGTAAACAATGCTTTGTTCATTCCCATTCCTGCTTCCCAGGAAGCAATTCCAATGGACGGCATTGACCAGGTTCCTACTGAGAACCCTAAGCTTCGTTACTTCCCGTTCTCGTATTACACTCTTGAAGGTGTAAACAATGGTTCTCGTATCGAGCTTAAGTATGAGCTTTCGAAGGTAGACTACTATGCTAACTCTACAGACCCTGAGCGTGGAGTATTCCTTTACAAGGGTGTAACCATTAACTCAACAGGAACTTACTTCGTGGTAAGACCAGCTGAGTATAAGGGATTCATCTCAGATAAGCAGGACTCCGATGACCCTGCTGGATATACTTTCCAGCCTATTGGTAATCTTGAGTTCACAATGTCTTATGCTGACTTCCCTGAAGTTCCATACAACACTGATGCTTATGCTGCTTTCATCGCAGGTAAAGCTAAGGAACTTATGGCCGAGAATACAAGAGAAGGACTCTACTACAAGGGCGCTGATTATCTTACAGCACAGGCGCAGAATATGACCTCTAAGCTCGGAGTTGGAGCAAACGCTTTGTCAACTCTTGGTTCTATCGCTTCACTCAATGCTGGTGGAGCTGTAAGCGGAGCTGCTGGAATTATCAACTCAGGTGCAAGTGCTGAGGCTGCTTCTCTGAGAACACAGGGTATGGATGTAAAAGCCAGTATGATGGACGCTGCATCAAGCACTTTGCTTGACCCTCTTGCTGGAACAGAAGATAATCCTATCTATGATAACTTCCAGATGAGTAGGGGAGCATATATCATGCCAAACTTCCATCCGAGCAGCGCAGGTGGTATCACAAATCTCATCCGTAATGCTCAGAGAGTAGGTGTAATTGCTCGTATCGTAAGAAGAAGCAATGAGTACATCAGTAAGTACAATAACTTCTTCAAGAAGTATGGTTACGCTACTGCTGATGTAAAGATTCCTGCAATCTGTAAGTATATGACAGCACCAAGTGATAATGATGCGGCTTACATTAACATCCCTGACCAGTCAGGATGGCCTTCAGGAAGAGGTTACAGTGATTACTACTACACTCAGACTAAGAACATGAAGGTAGACAATGTATGTGCTGACTCTGCAATCTTCATCGAGCATCTGTTTGATGGTGGTTTGTCACTCAGGAAGTACGTGCCAAGAGATAACTAATGTTAAAATAGGAGAATAACATTATGGAAACTAAAAAGTTCTATGACGGCACAGAGCTCCTCGGAAAAAGAGATTCCGAGGGGCAGTTGCCTGAAATCTATATCGTATGTTCCCGTACACGTAGTGCGGGTAAAACATTCTTCTTTACGAAGAAACTGTTTGAGGACTTCCTCGCTAACCCTGAAAAGGGTAAGTTCATCATTTTCTGTCGCAATAAGCTTGAACTCGGTTCGGTAGCTGAAGGTATGTTTAAGGGTATGCTTGACTTCTACCATCCTGAGTTCACCATGAGCGAACATATTCAGATGAAAGGCAGTTACAGCAACATCATAATCACTACAGGAGCAGGTGAGGAGACAAGCAAACAACACTGCGGCTATGTTATTCCACTTGCTTCTGCCGATGTTGTGAAGCGTATCTCGTCTCTGTTTATTGATGCTATGCAGGGATACTTCGATGAGTTCCAGCCTGAGAGCAAGACAACGTACCTCACTGATGAGGTGAATAAGTTCTTGTCCATCGTAACTTCTGTAGCCAGAGGTGGTGGCGATACAAGGCGCAGGTTCCCTGTATACTTTTCAAGTAACAGTATTAGTATCAATAATCCATACTTTATTGAACTTGGGCTTAACAGACGTATCCGTCCTGATACCAAATGGGTTAAAGGTGTGGGATATGTTTTTCAGAAGATAGAGAACGAAGAGATTATTGATGAGCATGCAAATGCAGGCATCAATAGAGCGTTCAAAGGAAACAAAGCCATTGATTATGGGGACAATAGCTGGATGAACGATAACTACGCTTGCGTGGAGAATCCAGGCAATTGGGGGCGTGCAGACTACTACTGTACTCTTATCAATGGTAAGCACACATACGGAGTTAAGTTCTACCCTGAGAGTAGACTTTACTACGTTGACTATAAGTTCGACAAGTCGGCTGGTCTTGTGTTCAACATCAAGTACGACGACATGTCACCGAACATTCCGCTTATCAGAGGTAGCTTAACAATGCAGACTCTGAAGCGTGCAATGGAACAGGGTATTGTGAGATTCAAAGACATCAGATGTAAGGAAGCTTGCATGGACCTGTTCATATAACCTTGTTGTTATTCTCCTAAATAACATAAATGAAAAGACCTCGTAGGAGCTTCGTCTCTACGGGGCCTTTTCGATTTGAAAGGATTAAAGTTATGACCAAGCCATGGAGATTATGGCGTAATCAGCTAAGTTTGAAATCAGACTTTGTGAGGAGAACTCCTCCTTTAATCTGTTTAGCCTTCAAGTTGCAGTTGAAAATCTGAAGGCCAGGTTTGAAATCGTTGAGATAAACCTTTTCTTTGTCATCAGGGTTGAGCAACAGTGCCTGTTGGAAAATATTCTTTCCGTTGTCGCTCAATCCTGCGGCTTTCATGATGATATTATAACTCGGATTGCCAGCTTTGTCAACCACTGGTTCGAAACTTTCCTCAGTTGCTACTTCAATGTATGTCTTCTGCTTTGCATATGTGGCAGCTGCACAGCGTGAAACTTCTACATCCCAGCAGTTAAACTCTGATGAGTCGAACTTCATTCCCTTTACATCGTCAGCGTCCATGTCAACCATGTGGGCCGAGTCTGTGTCTGCGTACATGAAGCCTCTGAGTTCTCCCTCGAAGTAGTTCTGCTGGCAAGCACGGATAGTGAAGTTGCGGGCACAAGCTGTAATCCACGCTCCTGTAGAAATACTGATAGGGTCCTTGTTATATTCAATATGAGTTGTAAACTTAAGTGTATCTTCCTCAAAGTAAACAGTCTTGTAAGAGCTGTTTGTTGAAGAGGAAAGCTTACCGTACAAGGAGTTCATGAAGAGCTTAGCGATTGTACGCTTAGCCTTGTTCTTTTCCTTCGTAGCCTGAATCTTCATGTCCTTGTAGTGGTTAATATATCCATCAAAGATACCTGCTTCTTTCTCAAAGCACAGGTAGTCTATTGCTTCATAGTTAAGAACATCATAGTGCTCTCTGAAGAGCTTATACTCTACATCAGTCATAACGAACTCACGGCGAGTATCTTTTCCGTGTACGTATCTGCTACCGAATACATCAGTAGTGGTCAGACACTCATTCGGACGATACCAAGGGCAATTCCTGATGTGGATAAAAGGAAGGTGTCCCTTCTTGATTTTGAAGCGGCACTTGAACCTTCTGTAAATAGCAAAGGTCTCACATTCACTCTTGCTTGGTGCTCCTGTCTTGAACTCAGGAACTCTTACAGGGAACTCGTTGGAAATCATCTGTGAAGGATAAAGACTGTTCACATCACATACAATAGTGTTCTTAACCTTTACATAGTCCCCGTCAACCATATTGGCGAACTTCTCATCTGAGAGGAAAACCTTCTTGCGGGCCATAGGGTTCTGATAACACCAACCACCAGCATAACCACGCTGGCAGTATTCGTAAGCGTTGGGGTGTCTTACTACGATATCGTTACAGTCTGCATCGTAGAACTCCATATCACACGGAAGCTCTACTGCTGTAAGGTCAGGGAACAAGTCATCAAACACTGGCTCAGTAAGGATAGTCTTATAAGACTGAAGAGCATCGGCTGCAATTGTGAGACCCTGCATTCCGTACTCGAACCAGATGATGTACATTGCCTCTGAAAGAACCAGAACATCGTTCTTGATGTAGTCCATCTCTTCCTTTGAGATGTATCCGAACTTATGTCTGTCTCCTTCATATTCCATTGTAAGCTTGCGGTACTTGGTAGCAAAGTCCTTTCCCATTCTTTCAAGTGATGAAGGGATTTTCTTAGAACTGTCTCTGATTTCGATAGTCTTGTTATCGAAGTGAATTTTGATATTGTACCACTGACCCATGTTTGAGATACAAACTGAGTATGAGAAAGGTGTCATATTCATTTCCCACTCAAGAGCGTAGTGGTCAGGGTTTGTCATAGACATAGCGGCGATAAAGCCTTCTCTGTTGAGCTCATCTAAGATGAAGCTCCCGTCAAACTTGAGGTTGTGAAAGAACACAACCGCTTCGTCTTCAAGTCTGGCGAGATGGTCGATGAACTCATAAATATTATTGTAAACGTCAACATCTTCTGGTTCAGGTCTCTGCATAACAGGGCAGATAGCTGCGGACCATACTTCTGTTTCTGTTTGTTCTCCTAATAACTTGATTTGTTCTTCCGAATAAACTGTTGTCTCAAAGTCAGCAACATAGAGCTTGCGCTCCTTCTTCTCCTTGTTCTTAGCCATAATCCTTTTCTCCTTTAATCCTTAGAAACTATCGTAATACTCAGCCATATCTGCTTCGTATTTTTCCCTGATGTTATCAGGGATATTGATGTTGAGTGTTGATGATAACGAATCAACGAACTCGACAATGACCATACTGAACGACTTAAAGTTCTTGTACCATTCTTTGTTGATGGCTCCGTCAATGAGCTGCTGAACATTATAGTTCATTCTAAACCATTTTTCAATCTGCACGAAGACCTGAGGGTCTTTCATAATATTCTGAAGCCAGGTAACGAACTCACGTCCTGTAGGGACTGCGTCATAGGTATATGCAAGCTTGTTAAGCAACATTGAAGAGCCTCCAAAGCTCACATCTCTTGTTATGTTAAAACCTTTGATAAAGCGTCTTTCCTGCTGAGGGGTATCAAGTTCAGGGATAGCAAAGTCTGAACTCAACTCCGTTGCAGCTGACCACTTAGAGAGAACGGCAATCTGTGTTTCATTGAGAGAATCAGAATCATTTACCTGCTTTCTTCTAAGTGCATTGATGTCGTACTGTGAGATTACCTCTTTCTTGGTTGCTCGCATGTTATTGGTGGAGCGAGCTTCGTCAGGAATTTCAATTTCATACTTGATAAGTCTATCATAGTATGTCTTACTGGCAGCTTCTTTGAGATAGGCTATTGTTGTATTGGATACTCCGAGTCCACGCTTAGCCTTATGAATCTTCTCTCTATAATCAAGAAGCTTTTCTCTTGTCTTGTCGATGTCAAAGTAGGTGTCTACTTCAATACCGTAAGCTCTTGCATCATCTATTCTATTCTCTGCGATTTGCAGTGTGTTGAGGGCTCTCTCGATGTAGGCATCTACTTGGTCAACAGTGTAGCGCTTCTTCATTTAGAACTTTTCCTCCTTTCTTTTAGGGATAATAAGGGACTCACCGACTCCGAATCAGTGAGCCCCTGTCTGTAAATCTATTATAGCTCATTCTTCTTTAGAGTTCAATGTTGAATTTTCTGATTTGAGATATTTTATCTCATCTTCGAGCTGTTCTATGCGCTTCTGCTGGTAGAAGATGATTTCACACAGCTCGATTATGATATCTGAGTCTGTCTTAATTGTTGTACTTGGTCCCATTTGTTCCAACTCCTGTCATAGCCATTGATGTGACATCAAGGATATAATTGATAAACTCCTGAGATGAAAGGCTATCGGTTATTGGGTTCTTAACAACCATGGAGCCGAGTAGATGAATTTTGATTTCATCATCTGATGGTCTGTTGTAAGAACCACCCCAGCCTGACTTCTTTCTATCACTCTCAGCAAGTTCCTTGTAATAAGCTACACGAGCTTTTATTGCTCTGTAGATATTGTCTTTGCGCTGACGGTCACTGCGAACAGTTGGTGTTGAAGCGCAAATATCTTTGATATCCTCAAATAATTTCTCTGCATACATATTACTCTTCCTCCTTGATTTCTTCAAGTGTTTTCTGAATTTCCTTCAGAGTGTTTGCGATTTCTCTGAGTGCGTTTGCAATAAGAAGAAGTTCATTTCCCATTATATTTATCCTCCGTATCTTTCATATATTTGTTCATGTGATGAATTGCTGTTAATGCAAAGGCCAGGATTGCGAAGCTGCTAATCAGCAGCCCCGCGATTGCGGCTAAGATAATAAGTATCATCTTCATTAGAACATCCTCCCTGAATAATCTACAAGATTCTCACGCTTGATATAAGCTGTGTAATATTCAATGATGTCTTCTTCAAGCTGCTTGCTGAAGATATAGTTGATAGCATCTGATTCTGTGAAGTTACCAGTGGTATCATCGTTGTACTTTCCGAAAGTACGAAGTACGAATTTAACCTGTTCGTGGTCTTCATGAATTGCTTCGACCTTGAGGTATGTCTCTGTCTCAATGAGTCCGAGATACCAGGTTGTTCCATCAAGGATTCCACCATCGAAGCTCTTCTCATATTCTGTAATCTTAGCGGTGATGCGCTTCTCATCAACTTTTACAATAGGTGCGTTCATATTATTCTTCCTCCTTAAATGTTTTTTCATATGATGAACGCTGTGCATTGGTGGCGTTCTTAATATCGACGAGTTTCTGGATGAACACTTTGTGTGTACGAGGTTTCACATTGTCTGTTTCCCAGAGAAGTTTGTTTGTAAGTTCTCCAACATGATTGCTTGAGTAATCAGGTGACCTTTCCCATAATGCTACGATTCCACCTGTGATTGCTTTGCAGTTAATGAACTTTCTGATTGCCTCATTGATTTCGAGGTAGAAGTCCTGAAGCTGCTGATTACCTCTGTAATTCTCCACTCTTACCTGAACGTGAATTGTTTTCTGCATATCGTTACCTCCTTATTTCATACACTCATCAACAAGTGACTCATAATACTTATCCTCTGCGTCTTCTACGAAGTTAACGAACACTCTGTAAATCTTATGGATGTTAACATCAAATGTGTCCTTGCAGGTTCTGTTTCCGAGATAAGCTTCTGCGTGATGGATTGTTACCTCATCTGGATGATACTGGCATCCGTGAAGGATATCAATGCATCTTGCCATGTAATCTCTAACAACCTTACCAGATGTCTCAGGTGCTGTAAATTCGAAGTAGTCTCTTGCCTCATCCATTTTTCTAATAGCCTTTACTCCGAGCTCGTTAATTGTGTAACCTTTCTTTGTAATCATAATCTTGTCTCCTTTCGATTATATGATGTGGGTTATTTCCTAACCTCTGAGTATATATTACCACACCTCTTTCTATCTGTCAACACATTTTTGAGAAAAATTTTGTGAAATGATAAAAATATTTTCGAGGTCCCTGTAAACCTGTCACCCCACCTCCCCTCCCTTGGAGATTTTAGTGACTGTCTTTTGTCCCCATAATTTGACACTGGTTTGTTTCACGTGAAACATCTGTACTCCAGGAGCGACGAGTGCGAAGCACGAGGAGCGACTGGTCCAGCTGCGCTGAAAAATAATCGTCGCAAAAATAAAAAAGTGCTTGACAAGATATGGCGACAGGTGTTATAATGATAGCAGATAAGAACGAAGGACCAAACGAAGCCAACAAGTAGTGTTGTGCCAGGACCTGAGATACGGACACCGATGCACATTAAAAAGCTAATGAGGTAGGATAGATTCGGTAGTGACCATAGTTCCCCAAAGCCAATTGAAATTTTCAAAGGAGGGCCTCTTGGGGAAATAAAAAATTGATTCTCCTTTGATTCTAAGGTAACTGCAAAATCAATATCCTTCAGTCCCTTAGTATCCGCATCCTTGCCGTTCACGGTCCACA
>JAZNZX010000054.1:0-30704 GCA_045595185.1 Candidatus Fimenecus sp.
CATTTTGAATGTCCTCCTTTTGATTTTCTATGCAGTTGGTAGCCGCATTTTCATTATATCAAAAGGAGTTTTATTTTTATACTCATCGCTAAAGCTTTTTTGAACCCCTGGCACAGCCAGGGGTTTTCGAATACAACAAAAACGGAGAATGAGTAAAATCATTCTCCGTTGATTCTTTATTATATGCTATTTACCAAACAACCGTTACTGTTGTATCGTTCACCGTGTATGTTGAGTCGCCATTATCTTCCTTATCCACAGCATCTGTAAATGCCTTTAGCATTGTGGCGTTCGGAAATATGATGGAATATTCCATTGTAAGGCTTGCCGGCTCATAAACTGTGCCACTTAAATGAAAGCCTGTAAGCCACCAATGTACCTGCGGTTTTGTATCAATAAGAACTGTATCTTTATATGACAACTTCATCTGCATTTCCATCATCTGTTCATCATTCGCACAGTTATAAAATGTGCCTAATTCTTCACCGGGAACACGGTTGTAAATACCGATTTCAGCACCATTTGTCACATAAAAATATGTGCCCTTCCATACCTGAATCATCCATTCAAGACCGTCATAATCAAAGTGGTATCTTTGTGTTTCATAGTCATAAATACCGACTGCGTTTGCGATTGTATCATAAACAACAGCAAATCCAAGATTTCTTGTCCATGCATCAACAACGGTATATACAATCATTTCTTTAAAATTGAAATTGAAACCAAGACCAAGCATACCTTTTCCGTCGTGGTTATACATTTCACCTGTTTCGGTGTTGATATGCATACCCGAATGAATAGTTACCTGTTCACCGTCACGGAAAATTAGATTAAAGCAAACCTGAAAAACAACAGGGTCATCAGTAGGCTCAGCAAATAATTCAATTTTATCAATAATGCTGAAATAACAGCCTAAAAAGTGATATATTACACCATAGCCTGTGCCTTCTGCATCGTGCTTGTCGCGTTCGGTAAACATAACTTCTCTGAATGCCACAGGGTCAATGTCAAATGTTTCCATAACGAGAGTGGAAAATCTGTTGACTGGCGGAAGACTTTCGAGAATAGATTCCATATCAACGCCTGAATTATTTAAAACATAAAGATTTGCGTCAGTAAGGAATTTGTCAAAGGAAATGTCAATTCTTTCTTCACTTGGGAAACGACCGCCTGTCATAAGATTGAAAAAGTCAGAGCAGGCCTTCATTTTTTCAGCAACCTCTGCAGTTGTTATTGCAGGATAGCCTTCATCCTCAAGCAAATCAACATATTCTGTAAGATTCTTTGGTTGGTCGCTTACGGCAAGAACAGGTGTTGCCATTGATAAGGTGAAAACCAAAGCCATAATAATTGAGACAAATTTCGATAAAACCTTCATTAGTTTCGTCCTTTCAAAAAACATATACTTTATTATATCATTTTTGTGAAGAAAATCAACACAATGATAATAATTCAACATAAATTTAATAAACTACTTTATTTTATTTACAACATATGGTATAATATATCATTATTTTTCAGGAGATGTAAAAAATGGGTGAAAATCGCGCAATGCAGTATGCTGAAATTCTTTCAAAGCTTGTAAGGGTTGAAACAATTTCATCAAGAGATAATAAGGATACTACAAAGTTCCTTGAGTTCCATAAGGTGCTTCGTGAAACTTTTCCTAATCTTTTCAACACAGTTGAATGTGAAAATTTTGGTGGTAGCCTTTTACTTAAATGGAAGGGTACAGATTCTTCGTTAAAACCTGTTATGCTTATGAATCATCACGATGTTGTTGAGGCAAGTGGTGAATGGAAATATCCTGCTTTTTCAGGTAAAATCGCAGAGGGCAGAGTCTGGGGCAGAGGTACTCTTGACACAAAGGGTGGCCTTTCAATGATGTTTCAGGCTGCTGAAGAGCTTATTAAAGAGGGCTTTACTCCAAAGCGTGATACATATTTTGTAACAACCTGTACTGAAGAAACAGGTGGTGAAGACGGTAATGCAATGTCATTGGCACTTAAAGAGCGAAATATGGATTTCTATATGGTACTCGACGAAGGTGGTATGATTTTATACGACCCGATTGGCGGTGCTGACGGTACATTTGCAATGATTGGTGTTGGTGAAAAGGGTTATATGGACCTTAAATTCATCGCAAAGTCAAACGGTGGTCACGCATCTGCACCCGGCAAGAATACTCCGTTGGTTCGTCTTTCAAAATTCATTTGTGAAGCAGAAAAGGCAAATTGCTTTGATGTTGAGTTATCACCGACAGTTAAGGAAATGCTTTCTCGTTTTGCACCGACAATGTCAGGCATTATGAAAACAGCTTGTGGAAATGTGAACGCATTCAAGCCTGTACTTGAAAAGGTTATGCCGATGATTTCACCATCAGGTGCAGCACTTCTTCGTACAACTCTTGCATTCACAATGAGTAAGGGCTCTGACGGTTCAAATGTTATTCCACAGGAAGCATGGGTTGTGGGTAATATGCGTTATTCACATCATCAGGGCAAAAAGTCAAGCGTTGAAAGAATTACAGAGCTTGCAAAGAAATACGACATTGAAACTGTTATTATGGATGACGGTATTGAGTCAGATATTACTGATTTCAACGGTGAACAGTTCAAGTTTATTGAAAAGGCTGTCAACGCAGTTTTCCCTGAATACAAGCCTGTTCCATATATTATGAATGGTGCAACGGACAGCAGATATTTCAACAGAGTCTGCAAAAATTGTCTTCGTTTTGTTCCTTTCAAAATTGATAATCAGCAGTTAAACAGCGTTCACGGTATTGACGAAAATGTTGATATTGATACATTAGCACCTGCTGTTGACTTCTATAAATATGTAATCAAAGAGGTATAATTTTATGTCAAATACCGAAAAAAAGGGACTTGGAATAAGTGCCAAATCTTTCATAGGTGCAATAGTTATCATTTTTGGACTTATGTGTCTTACATATCTTGCAACATTTATTGTTCCAAGTGGTGAATATGCAAGAGTAGTTGATGAAAACGGAATTGAATCCATTGTGACAGGCAGTTATAAGTTTGTTGAAGGTGACCTTTCATTCGCGAAATGGATTTTGTCACCATTCCTTGTGCTTGGTTCTGATGGTGGCGGTGCAATTATCGCTGTTATCATTTTCTTGCTTGTAATCGGTGGAATTTTCACAGCACTTGATAAAAGCGGACTTATGGAATATATGCTTAAAAAGATTGTGCATAAGTTTGGTCAGAACAGATACAACCTTTTGTCACTTGTTATGCTTTTCTTTATGTCAATGGGTGCGTTTATCGGCTCTTTTGAAGAATGTGTACCGTTAGTGCCTATTGTGGTTGGTCTTGCTGTAGCACTTGGCTGGGACGAGCTTACAGGTCTTGGAATGAGCCTTCTTGCAGTCGGTTGTGGCTTTGCATCAGGTGTATGTAATCCATTTACCGTTGGTGTTGCGCAGGAACTTGCAGGACTTCCGATGTTTTCGGGAATGTGGTTCCGTTTTGTAGCATTTGTACTTCTTTACGGTATTCTTCATTTCTTTGTGAAGCATCACGCTCTTAAAATCGCAAAGCCTATTGAAAAGATTGAGGTTCACGATGACTTTGTGGATAACAAGAAAATGGATAAGGCGCTTGTGACTTTTGCAGTAATTCTTGGTCTTGGTATCCTTGTTGTTTTAAGCTCTGTGTTTATTACTGCTTTACAGGATTACACAATGATTATCGTTGCTTTTATGTTCCTTGTGGCTGGTCTTTCTTCTATAATTATTTCAGGTATGAAAGGCAAAGAGCTTATCAAGAATTTCGGCTACGGAATCGTAACGGTGCTTCCTGCTGTGTTTATGATTTTAATGGCAAGCTCAATCAAATACACTCTTGTTGAAGGCAAAATTCTTGACTCAATTCTTTATGCTGCAGTAAAAATTGCAGAAACACTTCCACAGGGAGTAGTAATTCTCTTTATTTACCTTATAGTATTGGGACTTAATTTCTTCATAAGCTCAGGTTCAGCAAAGGCATTTTTGCTTATGCCGTTGATTGTTCCCCTTGCACAGATTTTTGACATTTCATCACAGCTTTCAGTTGTGGCATTCGCATTTGGTGACGGTTTTTCAAATGTGCTTTATCCGACAAACCCTGTTCTTCTCATAAGCCTTGGAATGGTTGGCGTCACTTATGTTAAATGGCTCAAATGGTCACTTAAAATTCAAGCGGCAATCCTTGTGGCAACAAGCGCGTTGCTCTTATTTGGTCTTGCAATAGGATATTAAACAAATACAAAATGCAGAATTGTAGGGGCGATTCATGAATCGCCCTTTGCCATTATAAATTGGAGTTTATCGAACTGAACAACCAACTGAATAGGTCATTCTGAGCGTAAGCGAAGAATCTCTCTAAAGTGACATATCAACCAACAGAGATTCTTCGTCACTTCGTTCCTCAGAATGACACTAAACCGTAATCATCCCAACAAAGTACAATTTGTTATATATTCCACGAAAGGAGAAAACATGAAGGTTATTATTTCTTGTCTTAATTCAAAATATGTTCATGCTTCACTTTCTCCTTGGTGTTTGCTTTCAGGTGCCCGTGAATTTGCAAAAAACGATTACGACATTTCTGTTATGGAAAGCACAATCAATGGTGATACAGATATCTTTGCTCAAAAAATTATAGACGAAAAGCCACAGGTGGTAGCCTTTTCATGCTACATTTGGAATATTACGAAAACCGTCGAAATTTGCAGAAAAATCAAGAAAAGTGCCGATTGTAAAATTGTGCTTGGTGGTCCTGAGGTGGCATACAGACCAAAAGATGTACTCTCAAAATTTGATTTTATTGACTTTGTTCTGTCAGGTGAGGGTGAATGGACTTTTCCTGATTTTCTTGACAATATGAACGGAGAATTGTCATTGGTGTCGGGTCTTTCGTACAGAAAAAATGATGAAATAGTGACAATCCCTGAAAAAGAATACACAGGAACACCACCATCACCGTTTGCTGACGAGTTTTTCGAAAACTTAAATGGCAGAATTTCATATATAGAAACCAGCAGGGGATGTCCTTATCGTTGTGCTTTTTGCCTTTCAGGAAGATGTTCACCACTTCGATTTTTTGACATAGACAGAGTAAAAGAAGATATAATAAAACTTGCAAATAGTGGCATACGGACGGTGAAATTTGTTGACAGAACATTCAATGCAAATACAAAACGAGCAAACGAAATTTTACTTTTCATCAAAGAAAATTATGGTAAAGAAATACCAAAAAATGTATGTTTTCATTTTGAAATTGCAGGTGATATTTTAAAAGAAAGTACACTTGAAATACTGTCGTCAATGCCTTGTGGTTCAGTACAGCTTGAAATCGGTATGCAGTCCTTTAACGAAGAAACATTAAAGGCAATTAACCGAAAAACTGACACGAAAAAGCTTATCGAAAACATCAAAAAACTCATAAGCTTTAATAATATGCATATTCACATTGACTTGATTGCCGGTCTTACAGGTGAAGACCTTGAAAGCTTTAAAAACAGCTTTAATATAGGCTATTCGTTAAGGGCACATATGCTCCAAATGGGTTTCTTAAAGCTTCTTTACGGTGCAGAAATGCGTGAAAACAAGGAAAAATATCCTTGCACATTTAATAGTGAGCCACCGTATGAGGTCACTTCAACACCTTGCCTTTCAGGTGATGAAATTAAAATGCTTAAAAACTGTGAGGATGCAGTTGACAGGCTTTATAACAGTGGTCGATTTTTATTCACTCTTGAATACCTTACAGATGAAATAGGCATTTCACCATTTGACCTTTTCAATGATTTTGGCAATTCCGTAAACGGCAATAAAATGCCGCTTTGCGAATATGCAGAAAACCTTTTTAATTTCTTTTGTGACAAATGCGACAAAGAGATTTTACGAGAAAAAATTCTCTGTGATTTGCTTTGCTCGTCATCATCGGTGCAAATTCCTGAAATCTTTAAAAGAAAAGACCCACTTTACAAGCAAATTAAAAAGCATTTCATTGAAAATGTTGATAAAAATATGAAAATCGCAATTCTCTATTCCACAAACCAAGTTTTTGCCGTCAGCCAATCACAACAAAAAAACCTTCATAACAGATATGAAGGAAGAAAATACAATCTTGATGAAATATAGCGTTGCAGGAATTTAAAAACAGTCTCTCTTTTTATAAGGGAGACTTTTTGTTTTTAATGAATAATTACATAAAATATTAAAAAACTCTGTTATTTTTTAGAAATATATGGTATCATATTATCTGTATAATTATATTTATTCATTTTTGAAAGAAGATGAAGTTAAAATGAGTAAAAAATGTGATGTGCTGATTGTCGGCTGTGGTGTTGCAGGACTTAATACAGCACTTTCATTACCCGAAAATCTGAATATTATTATCCTTGCCAAAAAGAGCAATACAGACTCAAATTCATCACTTGCACAAGGTGGTGTTGCTGCAGTTCTTGACTTGGAAAATGACAGCTATGAGCTTCATATCAACGACACTATGATTGCAGGAAAACACGCAAACGATATTGATGCTGTAACAACTCTTGTTCACGAAGGACCTGCCGAAATATATAAAATCATTGATTACGGTGTTGAGTTCGATAAAAGACCTGACGGTGAACTTAATATGACTCTCGAAGGAGGTCATTGTCGAAGACGAATTGTTCACCATAAGGACACAACAGGTGCCGAAATGGTTCGTGCTATGGTTCTTGAGGCACAAAAAAGAGATAACATTACCATAATCGAGAATACTCCTGTTTTTAAGCTTACAAGAGTAAAAAGCGGTATCTGTGCTCATATTCTCACAGAGGACGGTCAAGACGAAGTTTTTGCAAGCTATTGCGTACTTGCAACAGGTGGTATCGGTCGTGTTTATAAATACACAACTAACCCAAAGGTTGCAACAGGTGACGGTATTCGTCTTGCCTTTGAATTAGGTGCTCGAATTAAGGATTTAAGCTATGTACAGTTCCATCCAACAGCTTTTAACTCTGATGATAACGAGCAATTTTTAATAAGTGAAGCAGTTCGTGGCGAGGGTGCATATCTTCTCAACTGTAACAAGGAACGTTTTATGCACCGATATGATGAAAGACTTGAGCTTGCTCCTCGTGATGTTGTTTCAAAGTCAATTATCATTGAATCACGAAGAACAGGTAGCAACAATTTTTATCTTGATATTACTCATCGTGAAAAGGAATATCTTTTAAATCGTTTTCCGGGTATTCACAAGGGTTGCTTAAGATACAATGTTGATATTACAAAGGATTTAATTCCTATTTTCCCTTGTCAGCATTACCTTATGGGTGGTATTGAGGTTGATTTGAATTCACGAACAACGGTTTCGCGACTTTATGCAGTTGGTGAATGTTCAAACACAGGTGTTCACGGTAAAAACCGACTTGCAAGCAACTCATTACTTGAAGCACTTGTTTTCGGTAAGCGTTGTGCTGACGACATTGTTCGTTGTATCGAAATGAAATATCCCGAAGTTCAGATTATCCCAATCGAAAAACAGGACCTTAACGGTGCACCGTTGTTCAAGGGTGTTTGTACAGAAATCCGCAACATTATGCAACGTTCATATTTCGTAATGCCTGCCAATGAAGATGCAGTACGAAACGGTTATAAACGCGTTCGTGAAATTCTTACTCGTCTTAAAAACGGTAAATTCAAAATTACTTCCGAATATTGTGAGGCGTTAAGCCTTGCAACGGTGGCATATATAATTCTCAAGGAGGTCAATGACCAATGAAATTAAATCAGTTTTATGTGGATAATCTTATCAAAGAAGCAATAAGTGAAGATATTAACTATATCGATGTTTCTGCTGACTATCTTATCCCGGAGGACCAGAGAAACGACTCATATTTCGTAGCAAAGGCTGACGGTGTCCTTTGTGGTCTCGATATTGCAATGCGAGTTTTCACTTTGCTTGACGATACTTTCACATATACAGTTCATAAAAACGACGGTGACGAAGTAAAAGCAGGGGACTTAATCGTTGAATTCAACGGTAAAACTGCTTGCTTACTTAAAGGTGAAAGAACGGCACTTAACATTATTCAGCATATGTCAGGTATTGCAACTGCAACTAATAAGGCAGTTAAACTTTGTGAAGGCACAAACGCATCTGTAACAGATACAAGAAAGACTTTACCGGGACTTCGTGCATTACAGAAATATGCTGTAGTTTGTGGTGGCGGTAAAAATCACAGATACAACCTTTCTGACGGTGCTATGCTTAAGGATAATCACATTGATGCAGGTGGCGGAATTACAAACGCTGTAAAAATCTTACGCTCAAAGCTTGGTCATATGGTTAAAATCGAAGTTGAGACTCGTAACTTTGACGAAGTAAAGGAAGCGGTAGAAGCAGGTGCAGACATCATTATGCTTGACAATATGAATAACGAGCAGATGACAGAATGTGTAAAATTCATTGACGGACGAGCAAAGACAGAGGCATCAGGTAACATTACCCTTGATAATATCGCTTCAGTTGCAAAAACAGGTGTTGATATTATCTCTTTAGGTGCATTGACTCACTCTGTTAAAGCATTTGACATCTCAATGAAAATGAAATAATCCTATGAATTTTAACCAATCAGTAGAATACATTCACTCACTTTTAGCATTTGGAATAAAGCCCGGACTTGAACGAATTTCTATGCTTCTTGATTTACTCGATAATCCGCAGGATAAACTGAACATTATCCATGTTGCAGGGACAAACGGAAAAGGCTCAACCTCAACAATGATTTCCAATATGCTTATAGCAGATGGGCATAAAACAGGACTTTTTACTTCGCCTTATGTTATTGATTTTTGCGAAAGAATACAGATTGACGGTGAAAATGTAAGTAAAAATCTGTTTGCAGAATGTGTAACACAGGTGCGTGAAAAAATCGAAGAATTAAACAAACAGGACATAATTATCACAGAATTCGAAGCCATTACAGTTTCAGCCTTTCTTTGTTTTTTAAAGACAGAATGTGAGTATGTTGTGCTTGAAGTCGGTCTTGGCGGACGATTTGACGCAACAAATGTGGTAATAAAACCACAGGCAGTTGTTATTACCTCAATTTCTCTTGACCATATTGCAATTTTAGGTGATACAATCGAAAAAATTGCCTTTGAAAAATGCGGAATAATCAAAGAAAATGTACCTGTAATCACATCTTCACATCAACATAAAGACGCATTAAAAGTAATTACAGAAACTTGTGAAAGCAAAAACTGTAATTTAACTATTACAAATCCAAAAACACTTGAAATTCTTGATGACTCTATTTTCGGTACACTTTTTGTCTATGACGAAAATGTTTACAAAACAAAGCTTACTGGTAATCATCAGATTGAAAACACAGTAAATGCAATCGAATGTGCAAAGGTGCTAAAATTAAGTGAAACTGCAATCGCAGAAGGTATCGAAAATACAAGAATGATTGCACGAATGGAAATTATCAGCGAAAAACCATTGATAATTCGTGATGGTGGTCATAACGAAGGCTGTGCAGAAGCACTTTATAATTTTCTCACAAAATATGATGTGAAAAGTATCAATATGTTAATTGGTCTTATGGCTGATAAGGATGTTAAAGGGTATGTTGAGAAAATTGCACCACTTTGCAAGGCAGTTGTGGCCGTTACACCAAGCAATCCAAGAGCACTAAATGGTGATGACCTAAAGAAAATCACAGAAAAATATTGTGATAATGTAGAGTTCATAAATAATCCCAAAGAGGGATATAAATATATTCTTTCAAATACCAAAGAGGATGAAACAATACTCGTATGTGGCTCATTCTATATGATGAGTGACATCTTTGGTAGTTGAGAAAGGCGGAATACCTTATGTACAAAGATTTTATTGAAGACAGAATAAATGTGTTTCTTGAAGAATTTGAGAAACTTGTAATCAAAGAGAATATTCCTGTAACTGATTTTCTTTATAAGGAATGTGACTATAAGCTCGATAACACTTTACCTGAAATTGATGACCGCTTTACACTTTTTACACCATATTTAAACCGTTGGGGTGGCAAAAAGGATAAACACGCTTGGTTTTATAATGAAATTGAAGTGCCTGAACATTGGGACGGTGAAATTCAGCTTGCAGTAGCAAGTGATGCTCGTCTTGGTTGGTGCGATATTAATCCACAGTTTATAGCTTATGTTGACGGTAAATTACAGCAGGGAATTGATAAAAACCACCGTGAAGTATTTTTGACAAAAGGCACTCATAAAGTTTATCTTTATGCTTATTCAGGCAGTGTACACGATGAATATGTTGACTTTGTCACAAATCTTCAGCTTGTTGACGCTAAAACAAAACAGCTTTATTACGATATAAAAGTGCCTTTTGAAATTCTCGCTTACGAGGATGAAAATTCAAGAAACTATTTTGAAATTAAAAAGCATCTTAATAACGCTCTCAATTTCATTGATATGAGAAGTCCGTATTCAGATGAATATTATGCTTCACTCGATAAGGCAATCGACTACCTCAAAACAGAGTTTTACGGTAAATACTGTCGTAAAGGTGATGTTTTCGCATTTTGTATCGGTCATACTCATATTGACGTTGCTTGGGAATGGACCCTTGCACAGACTCGCGAAAAAATTCTTCGTTCATTCTCAACTGTTTTGACACTTATGAAGAAATATCCTGAATACAAGTTTATGTCAAGCCAACCACAGCTTTACAAGTACCTTAAAATGGACGCGCCTGAGCTTTATGAAGAAGTCAAGGAAATGGTTCGTCTTGGTCGTTGGGAAGTTGAAGGCGGTATGTGGGTTGAGGCCGACTGTAATCTTTGCAGTGGTGAAAGCCTTGTCCGTCAGTTCATTTACGGTAAACGCTTTATGAAGGACGAATTTTCGGTTGACAGTAAAATTCTTTGGCTTCCTGACGTTTTCGGATATTCGGCAGCATTACCTCAGATTCTTAATAAATGCGGAATTGATAAATTCGTTACATCAAAAATCGGTTGGAACGAAATGAACAAAATGCCATATGACACATTTATCTGGCACGGAATCGACAATACACCTGTATTCACTCACTTTATGACAGCACAGGATAAGCACAGAAATGTTCCGCCTGCAACAAATGTTACATATAACGGAAAACTCAATGCAAGTCAGCTTCGCGGTGCTTATGACCGTTATCAGCAGAAGGACCTTTATGACAATGTTCTTATGACATTTGGTTTCGGTGACGGTGGTGGCGGACCATACGCTAAGGATTTAGAGTATTTCCGTCGATTAGAACACGGAATTCCGGGCACAAGTACTCCGATTATGGCATTCTCAGGTGAATTCTTTAATGACATTAAGTCAAAGACAGAAAATAGTCCGAAAATTCCACATTGGAACGGTGAACTTTATCTTGAATTTCATCGTGGTACATATACTTCACAGGCAAAGAACAAGAGAAATAATCGTAAAAGTGAGTTTATGTTCCAGCGTGCTGAAACTCTTTCACTTATTGACGAGCATCTTAATGGCTACAAATACCGTAAGGAAGACATGATGAATGCTTGGGAAACAATTCTTCTCAATCAGTTTCACGACATTATTCCGGGTTCATCAATCAACGAGGTTTACATTGATTCTGATGCACAGTATGCAGAAATCGGTGCAGTCGGTAATGAGATTATTGAGCAGACAACAACAGAAATTGCAAACAATGTTGAGGCGACAGACGGTTATGTTGTATTTAACCCTCATTCATTTGTGAATAGCGGTGCAGTTTCGATTGACGGTAAATGGTATTACGCTGAAAACATTCCTGCAAAGGGATATAAGGTGATAGAGCCTTGCGAAGAAGAAAGCAAAGTACAGGTTACTGAAAACTCAATGGAAAACGATTTCTTCCGTCTTACTCTTGATGAAAAGGGAACTTTCACAAGCATATATGACAAGAGAAATAATCGTGAAGTTCTCAAAAATGGCACACGTGGTAATGTGCTTACTGCTTATGAGGACTACCCAAGAGAATATGATAACTGGGAAATGAGCAGTTATTATACCGAAAAGCATTGGGAAGCAGATGATGTCCAATCTGTTGAAATTCTTAACGAAGGTGAGCGCGCAGGTCTTAAGATTACGAAGAAATTCAAGTCGAGCACTATTGTTCAAAGCATTTACCTTTACAACAACATTGATAAGATAGATTTTGAAAGCTATATTGATTGGAAAGAATCGCATCTTATTTTAAAAACTGCATTCCCTGTGGATGTTAACACAAACAAGGCAACTTATGATATTCAGTTCGGTTCAGTTGAGCGACCGACTCATAAAAACACAAGCTGGGACGCAGCAAGATTTGAAGTCTGTGCTCATAAGTATTGTGACTTGTCAGAATACGGCTATGGCGTAAGTTTAATGAATGACTGTAAATATGGTCACGCAATTCACGATGGTGTTATGAGCCTTACATTACTTAAATGCGGTACATTCCCTGACCCTGAGGCTGATAAGTGCGAACACTATTTCACTTATTCACTCTATCCGCATGCAGGTGACTACCGTGAAGCAGGTACAATTAAGAAAGCCTATGACCTTAACATTCCTATGGTTTGCGTAAAAGCAGGGGACAATAAAGGCAGTCTTTCAAACGAATACTCACTTTTCACAGTTGATTGTGATAATGTAATCTTTGAAACTGCAAAGAAAGCAGAAACTGAAGACAGCATAATTCTTCGTGGTTGCGAATATTACAATAAGAGAACAACTGCTAATGTTAAATTCGGTTTCCAGGTTAAAAAAGCATACCTTTGTGATATGCTCGAAAACAATATTCAGGAACTCTGTGTTGTTGACAACACAATTACTGTTGATTTCAAACCATTTGAAATTAACACAATTAAAGTAATTAAATAAAACAAAAAGCAAAGGAGAAATTATTATGAAAAAATTATTATCCGTAGCATTAGTCCTTATTATGATGTTGTCAGTTTTTTCAGTAACAGCATCAGCTGAGGCAGTAGTAATGTCAGGCTATTATGATGACGAAATCAACGGTCTTTACTATTGCTTTTATGACTATGAGGATTACTCAGAGGCTTATGTTGTAGGCTATGAAGTAAACTTTGACAGTATTGCACCTGCAGGGAATATCACTATTCCTGCAACAGTCACATATAAAGGTGACGAATATACTGTAACAGGTGTTGAAAGTGAAGCGTTTTATCAGTCAATGTTCACAACAATTACATTACCGTCAACAATTACATACATTGGTGACTACGCATTTTCAACATGTGACTATCTTGAAAAAGTAGTAATTCCTGAAACCTGTGAATTTACTTATTTCGGATTAAATGTATTTGTAACAACACCATTTGAAGCTGAAATCTATTCAAAGGATGAAGCAATTTTCGGTAAAAATGTGCTTTATTCATACATTGGCAGTGCTGACGAATATGTAATTCCTGAGGAAATCGATATTCTTGCAAATAACTGTTTCTTTATGTCAGGCGTAAAGAGTGTTGTAATCAATGAAAGCATTACGGAAATTCCTTATTACGCATTTGCATCTTGTCGTAACCTTACATCAATTGATATTCCTGACAATGTTGAATATATTGATGACGGTGCATTCAAGGACTGCACAAGCCTTGAAACAGTAACACTTGGTGATGGTGTAATCAGTCTTGGTATTGATTGCTTTGCAAACACAAAAATAAAGTCAATTCATTTGGGTCAGGCTGTTTATAGTGTTTTCGGTGCATTCAAAGGTTGTAATACTCTTGAATCAATCACAATTGATGAAGGAAACACAGCACTTGAAACAGACGGAAAAGCAATCTATTTCAAAACAAGCTTCTATTTTGATGATATTGATGCAGGCGACATTCTCGCTTACTATTTACCAAGCGAAGCACAGGGTAAGGTTACATTAAACTCTGATGTTATGATGATTGGTGCTTATGCCTTCTACGGATGTAAAGACCTTAAGGAAGTTTCGGCAGAGAATATTTATGCTATTGATTCAGATGCCTTTGCAAATAGTGGCATTGAAAAGTTTACAGCAACAAAAACTATGATGATTTGGAATGGTGCATTTAAAAACTGTAAGAATCTTACTGACATCGACCTTACAGCAACAACCTATATCGGTACAGGTGCTTTTGAAAACTGTACTTCACTTACAGAGGTTGAATTTAGCAAGGATATTTACGAAATAGGTGCCAAAGCATTTGCAAATACAGGTTTTACTGAGGTTGTGGTTTACGGTGACGACTGCTATATTGAAGAAGGCGCGTTTATGAATTGCCAGAACCTTGAAAGCGTAAGACTTGAAGAAGGTGTATATTATGTTGGTATGAATGCATTCCTTAATTGTCCTAAGCTTATGACAATTTATATGTCAAAAACAGTTAAGGGATTCGAAGACAATGCGTTCAACGGTTGTGATAATGTTACATTTGAGCTTATTAAGAACACAACAGCATATAAATATATCAAGAACAACACTGATTTCAATTTTGAAGTAGTTGGTAATTATTCATTCTGGCAAAGAATTGTCGATTTCTTCCGTTCACTTTTCGGATTTTAACGGATATACAATAGAAAGAGGAGTAGATAAAATATGAACTTTGAACAGTTAAAAACAGAATTTGCAGAAATTTTTAAAAGTGTAGGTGTTGAACAGCTTACAAGTAAGCTTATTGAATTTGCCACAACATCAGGCTTTAAACTTGTTGCAGTTATCCTTATGGTAATTATAGGTTTAAAGGCAATTAAATGGCTTAAAAAATGGATAAGAACATCACCTAAACTTGATAAGATTGATTCAAGTCTTCGCTCATTTGCAGTAAGCTTTGTAAGTGTTGTACTTTATGCAATTCTCTTTATAACAACACTTATGATTCTTGGTGTTCCTGCAACATCATTTGTGGCCGTACTCACCACTTGTGCTGCTGCAATCGGTCTTGCATTACAGGGTTCACTTTCAAACTTTGCAGGCGGAATTATGATACTACTCTTCAAGCCTTTTAAGGTAGGAGATTATATCGAAGCAGCAGGTGAAAGTGGCTTTGTAAGTGAAATTTCAGTTGTTTATACAGAACTTCTTACATGGGATAACAAGAGAATTACAATTCCAAATGGTACACTCACAAATTCTGTTATTGAAAACTATTCTTCAGAAGACCTTCGTCGAGTTGACCTTACGTTCAAAACAGCATATGATTGTGATATGACAACTGTGAAGAATGTTATTGGAAAAGTTATCGAAAATAATCCGATGGCGCTTAAAAATCCTGCACCGTTTGTCCGTCTTTCAGCACACGGTGAAAGTGCAAATGAGTACACAGTTCGTATCTGGTGTAAAAACGCTGATTATTGGGATGTGTATTTTGATACAATCGAAAATGTTGAAAAAGCATTCAACGAAAACGCAATTAAGGTTCCACTCAATCAGCTTGATGTTCATGTCAACAATAAATAATTTATAAAAAATAAAGCGGGGTCATAAGACCTCGCTTTTGTCGTTTGAATATACAAATTCCAATTGTTTGATACACATATTATAACACAATAATTTATAATATTGAAGTTAAAAAAGTTATGTGGTAAAATATAAAAAAATAAGGAGAGATGTTGATGTTAAAAAAGATAATGGCACTTATTCTGTCAATTCTATCTTTATTCCCGTTTTTTGAAAACAAAGATTCATTTAATATGGAACTTGAAATACTCGACGAATCCTTGGAGGAAATTCCTATGCAAAATGTCACACTTTTAGATAGCTATGAACAAAACGCCTTTAATAAAGAGGTTGAATATTTAAAATCTCTTGATTCAGACCGACTTATGCGAGGATTCGGTGATATTTCTGGCAGAAAAATCAATGCAGAAAAATACGGTGGCTGGGAAACATCTGCAATTCAGGGGCATACATTAGGCCATTATCTGACAGCAGTTTCTCAAGCCTTTGCCTCATCAGGTGACAAGGAACTTAAAAAAATCACAGACTATGTGATTTCCGTTTTAAAGAGCTGTCAGTTGCAAAACGGTTATCTTCACGCAATTCCCGAAAGTCATTTTGACCAAATTGAAAAGGGCAACACATCAGGCACATGGGTTCCTTGGTACTCAATGCACAAAATATTGGCAGGACTTATTGATGTCTATACCTTTACAGGTAACAAGGATGCTCTTATTATCGCATCAAAGCTTGGTGACTGGGTCTATTCACATACAAGCAAATGGACAGAAGAAACACAAAAAATCGTACTCAATGTGGAATACGGTGGTATGAACGACTGCCTTTATAACCTTTACAAATATACAAAGAGTGAAAATCATTTTTCTGCTGCTCACAGCTTTGATGAAACGTCACTTTTTGAGCCACTTTATAATGGTGAGGACATTCTCAACGGCAAGCACGCCAACACAACAATTCCGAAAATCACCGGTGCACTTAACAGATACACCGTAACAGGTGAAGAATATTATTTGCAGGTTGCCTGTAATTTTTGGGAAATGGTAATTGAGAATCATACGTATATCACAGGCGGTAACAGCGAATGGGAACATTTTGGTGAACCGAAAGTCCTTGATGCAGAGCGAACAAACTGCAACTGTGAAACCTGCAACACATACAATATGCTGAAACTCACTCGTGAGCTTTTCAAAATCACAGGTGATAAAAAGTACTCTGATTACTACGAAAACACCTTTATAAATGCAATTCTTTCATCACAGAATCCGACTACGGGTATGACCACATATTTTCAACCGATGGCAACAGGATTTTTTAAGGTTTACAGTTCGCCTTATGACCATTTCTGGTGTTGCACAGGCTCAGGAATGGAGAATTTCTCAAAACTTGGTGACAGTATTTATTTTCACGGTGCAGACTCACTTTTTGTAAATCGTTACACATCTTCAAGTGTTGTATGGGAAGAAAAGGGACTCACAATCACGCAGAATGCAGATTTGCCAATGGTTACATTCACAATAAATGGCTCAGCAAGTGCTGAAATTGTCCTTAAAGTCCCTGATTGGTGTCAGGATAAACCGACTGTCAAAATCAACGGTGACAAAAAATCCGTAAGGGTGAAAGACGGATTTATCACTCTTGATTATGAATGGAACGACGGCGACATAATCGAATACGAAATGAATATGGCTGTTACCGTTCATTCTTTGCCTGACAACGAAAACACAGTTGCATTCAAGTACGGTCCGTTCGTATTAAGTGCAGATATGGGAAACAGAGAAATGAATACAAGCACAACAGGTGTCAATGTTACAATTCCTCTTTGGAATACTGCCACAAGCGACAGACTCATAGTTGAAAAAGGTACTGTAAAAAAGTGGCTTCGTAATATAGAAGAAAATCTTGTGAAGTCAGACGGTGCTTTAGAATTTACACTTAAGGGTACAAATCAGAATCTTGTTTTCTCACCACATTACAAGCAACATACCAATCGTTACGGAATATATTTCACACTTTGTGACAGTAAGACAAAATTACCTGAAAATCAGGATGACAAATATGTTGTAATCGATTCTTTGCCTGTTGGTAACGACCAGTACGAATTTTCTCACAATATGAAATCTGAAAATTCAACCTCAGGCAATTTTAAGGGACTTATGTTCCGCGATGCCACAAGTGAGGGTTGGTTCAGCTACGATATGGCAGTTGACAATACAGCTACAAATTACCTTAAGGTCAAGTATTACAGCGGTGATGTTGGCAGAAAATTCAAGATTTTTGTTGACGATATGCTTTTAGCCGATGTAACCCTCGAAAGCCCTAATCCTAACAATTTTTATGATGTTTATTACGAAATTCCTCAGGAAATGATTGGTGAAAAAAGCATAATTACCATTAAATTCAAAGCAGAAAAAGATAGCTTTGCAGGTGGCATCTTCGATAAAATAAGCATAGTTAAGTAAGTGAAAAAACTGAAAAATCAAACCCCACAGGGACAGAACTAAAAACTCTGTCCCTGTTAAATTATAATTTGTAGGGATGAATAACCAAGTGTGTAGGTCATTCTGAGCGTAGCGAAGAATCTCTCGCATTTCATCAGTCACCCTGAGTGAAACGAAGGGTCTGTTAAAATAGGACAGAGATTCTTCGTCACTTTGTTCCTCAGAATGACACTAAACCTTAAACATCCCTACAAACTCCAATTTGTCAACGCGTTGCATTTTGAATTTTTATATGCTACAATTAGTTTATTAGGAGGATGACACTATGAAAACTAAACAATTAACTCCTGAAAAGCTTCGTAAACAACAGCTTCGTAAGGAACGGGAACTGAAATATTGGGAAAAGCAAAAAGCAAGACCAAAGGGTAATATGTACTTTTGGTATCTTGTACTTATTATTGCTATGATTTATGCAGTTGACGAAATTGCGTCACAAATCGGCTCACTTATGCAGACGGAAATTGCCAATGACTTTATTCAAAGTGAAAGTGCCGTTACTATTCTCGGCCTTTTACAGGTTATTGCAATACCATTCCAGATTATAGGTATTCTTTACAGACCGTTGGCTGACAGATTTGGTCGAAAAATCTTCCTTATTATCAATACCTTCGGTATGTCACTTGCCATGTTTGTGATTTTTCTTTCACAGAACATTTTTATGTATTTTCTTGGTGCTTGTCTTATTATGTTTTTTATTCCACACGATATGCATGTTGTGTATATTATGGAATCAGCACCAAGCAAAAGTCGTGCTATAACATATTCCGTTGTTAAATTCTTTGCAAATATGGCAGTTATGCTTGTGCCTTTCCTTCGTAACTGGTTAATGGAAACAGCAGGTCAATGGCGTAGAGTTTACTTTATTCCTGCAATTGTAGGCATTATTGTTTCACTTGTGGCACTTCTTTGTGCAAGGGAAACTGACGCATTTATCGACTCTCGTATCCGTTACCTTAAAATGACCGAAGAAGAATTACAGGCTGAAAAGCTTCGTAAAACTGCACAGGATTCACAGGGTAGCGTTATTGATGCCCTTAAATTTGGTTTCTCACATAAACAGCTTCGTTGGGTGTTTATTTGCTTTGCTCTTGCAGGTATTGGTGTTGTGGGCAGTATGAACTATCAGGCAATTCTCACTCACGGATATGCACAGAGTATTTACGGCTCAAGTGCCACAGAGTTTCTTGACCTTGTTAGCGTAAATCAGGTGAATAAGGCAATTACACTTTATCCTATCGGTATGGCTCTTTCACAGGTAATTATGGGCTTTATTTCTGACAAAAAGGGTAGAAAACCCGCAGCAATCACAGTTGCGGCAAACTGCGTTGTTTCATTTGTAATCTTCGCATTGGGCTCAAGAATGAACTTCTTAACACCTGAAATTATTGGTTTCTTCTGTGGTGTGTTCGTAGGTAGCTATTATTCAACAAACGATGTGCTTATTATGATGGCAAGTGAATCTGCACCGACAAACCTTCGTTCATCTGCAACAGCAGCCCAGACTGTGGTAGGCTTTGCAGGGTATGCTGTGGGATTTATTACAAATCTGATTATCGCATCTATCCTTGGTGACAGGGTAATCGGTACTGTTGCTCTTTGCCTTCTTGTACCAAGCTTCGTAATTACACTTGTTGCCCTTATTAAAAATACTCACGAAACAAAGGGCATTGACCTTGATAAGGTTACAGGCTGTGAATGGGATTAAACCATTAAAGAAAGAGAATGATATGAAAAAAATTACTTTGCATAGCGAATTGATTTATGTACTTTCAATTCTCATACTGTCATTTTCGGTGGCTATGGTGTCGGCTGCTGATTTCGGACTTTCTATGATAGTTTCCCCTGCATACATATTAAGTCAGAAGCTGGATTTTCTCACTTTCGGACAAAGTGAATATGTAATTCAGGCACTTTTGTTTATCATATTCTGTATCCTTATGAAAAAGGTTAAACCGGTTTATTTCGGCTCGTTTGTGACTTGTCTGATTTACGGTGCTGTCCTTGATTTATGGCGTGCAGTAATACCAATGTTCAACCCGTCGGTTACAGAACCAGGTAGTATGTCGATGCCATTAAGGATTACATTCTTTGTAGTTGGTACTCTTATTACGGCACTTGCGATTGCAATGTGTTTCCGTACTTATATTTATCCACAGGTTTATGATTTCTTTGTAAAGGGTATAGCCGAGCGTTTTGCCCTTGACCAAACTAAATTCAAAATGGCATTTGATATGACATTTCTTGCACTTTCTTGTGTTATGACACTCCTTTTCTTCCGTAAGTTCGTTGGAATCGGTGCAGGAACAATCATAACAGCACTTGTAAATGGTTTTTTAATAGGCAACTTTGGAAAACTCCTTGATAAGTATGTTGAAATCAAGCCATTGTTTCCTAAACTTGCTAAAAAGTTTGATATATAGTAAAAGCTCTTCACATTTTGTGAAGAGCTTTTTCGTTGGTTTATATGTACCCCTTTACAAATTGGAGTTTGTAGGGATGTTTAAGGTTTAGTGTCATTCTGAGGAACAAAGTGACGAAGAATCTCTGTTGGTTGATATGATACCATTAGAGAGATTCTTCGCTTACGCTCAGAATGACCTATCGAATTGGTTATTCATCCCGACAAATTATAACATGAACAAATGACTATATTTTCAGTTATTTCAATTACGAATTACCCATTACGAAATACGCATTTTGTTGTTGACTTTAATATGTTAAAGTTATATAATTATTAGGTATATAAATTTCTTTAGAAAATTATGGTTTGGAGTGTGTTTTATGGGCATTACAAAATCAGTTTTCGGTATGACAAAGGACGGAAAACAGGTCGATTCTTTCCTTATCGAAAACAACAATAATATGAAAATTAACCTGATTACATACGGTGCTACTTTACAGAGCATTTTAGTAAAAGACAAGAGTGATACCGAGCTTGATTTATTGCTTGGCTTTGATGATATGGAAGGCTTTGAAAATCGTCACGATTATCAGGGTATGATAGTAGGTCCTGTTGCTAACAGAATTTCTGCAGGCGGCCTTACAATCGACGGTGAAAAAGTTCCTGTTACAACTACTCACGGTGATGTGACACTTCACAGTAATGGTGAATTTTCAACTGCTGTATGGGATGCGATTATTGTTGATTCTGACGCTGTTGAATTCTCATATTTCAGCCTTGACGGTACAGAGGGTTTCCCCGGCAACAAAAAAGTAACAGTTCGTTACACTCTTACTGACAAGAATGAGATTGTCATTGATTACACAGCAGTTTCCGACAAAAAGACTGCATTCAACCTTACTAATCACGCATATTTCAATCTAAAGGGTTATCAGAATGGTGATATTCTTGACCATACACTTTACATAAATGCCGATGCATTTACACCTATGGGCGAAGGACTTGTTCCGACAGGTGAAATTCGCGATGTTACAGGTACTCCGTTTGATTTCAGAGCACCAAAAACTATCGGTCAGGATATTAAGGCTGATTATGAACAGCTTGATGCAGGCAACGGTTACGACCACAATTTCTGCATTAACGATTATAACAAGGAGCTTCGCCTTGCTGCTACTGTTACTGCACCGAACGGTGTAAGACTCGATTGTCTTACTGATTTACCGGGTATGCAGTTGTATGTTGGTAATTTCCTTGAAGGCAAAATTGGTAAGAACAATACTCCAATGGATTTCCGTTGTGGCTTCTGCCTTGAAACACAATATTATCCGAATGCTACAAACACACCTTCATTCTATAACTGTGTGTTCGACAAGGATGAGGTTGTTAAGACTACAACGATTTATAAGGTTACAGTATAAGCAATATCACATTCACGAAGTGATTATATCTCACAAGCGTAAGCCTGTATATCGCGATATGTGACAGGTCACGCGATATAATTATTTACATAATTGCGATATAATCTCGCTTTGCTCGATTGCGATATGCACCTTACGGTGCACAATTGAAAGGAAGAATTATAAATGGAAAATATAAAACGAATTTATTTATCGGCACTTGTTTACAACCGCACAGGTGTGCTTTTACGAGTTGCAGGACTTTTTGCCCGTCGCGGATACAATGTTGTGTCTCTTACGGTTTCCGAAACTGAAAGTCCTGAATTTTCACGAATGACAATCGTTTCTGACGTTGAGGAATACAAGGTAACAATGGTTGAACAGCAGTTATCTCGTCTTGAAGAAGTTATCAAGGTTATTAACCTTGACGAAAGCAACACAATTCAGTCGGAAATTCTCCTTATCAAGGTTCACGCACTTAATAAGGACAGAAAAAGAGTTCTTAAAACAATCAACGGCTTCGGTGCAAGAGTTATGGATATCGGCCATACAACAATTACCGCCGAGCTTACAGGTCTTCCGAGCCTTATTGATAAATTTATCGACAAAATGGAAAAACATGGTATCTGCGAGCTTTCTCGTTCAGGTCTTACTGCTCTTGAAAGTGGCGACCGTAATATTAAAGGGGTTGAATAATTATGGGAATGACAATGACACAAAAAATCCTTGCTGCTCACGCTGGATTGGATAAAGTAGAAGCAGGACAGCTTATTAACGTTCGTCTTGACCTTGTTATGGGTAACGACGTTACAAGCCCTGTTGCAATTAACGAGATGAAAGCAAAAGGCTTTACTGATGTATTTGACAGAGAAAAAATCGCACTTGTTATGGACCATTTCACACCTAACAAGGACATTAAATCTGCTGAACATTGTAAGCAGGTAAGACAGTTTGCAAGAGAATATAAAATCAAGAATTTCTTTGATGTTGGACAGATGGGTATTGAACACGCATTACTTCCTGAAAAAGGCATTGTAATTTCAGGTGACACAGTAATCGGTGCTGACTCTCATACTTGTACATACGGTGCTTTAGGTGCATTCTCAACAGGTGTCGGCTCAACTGATATGGCTGCAGGTATGATTTCAGGTATGGCTTGGTTCAAGGTTCCTTCTGCAATCAAGGTTAATGTTACAGGCAAATTCAACAAATGGGTTAGCGGTAAAGACTTAATCCTTCACTTAATCGGTAAAATCGGTGTTGACGGTGCTTTATACCGTTCACTTGAATTTACAGGTGACGGTATCGCAAATCTTTCAATGGACGACAGATTCTGTATCGCAAATATGGCTATTGAATGTGGTGCAAAGAACGGTATTTTCCCGGTTGATGAAAAGACACTCGAATATATGAAAGGCAGAACTGACCGTGAGCCTGTGATTTTTGCAGCAGACGAAGACGCAGTTTATGACGAAGTAATCAATATTGATTTAGGTGAGCTCAAATCAACAGTTGCATTCCCTCATCTTCCTGAAAATGCTCATATTGTTGGTGAATTCGATAAGATTTATGTTGACCAGTCAGTAATCGGCTCTTGTACAAACGGTCGAATTGAAGATATGCGTGCTGCGGCAGAAGTGCTTAAAGGCAAAAAGGTTAACGAAAATGTTCGTTGTATCGTTATTCCTGCAACACAGAATGTATATCTCCAGTGTGTAAGAGAAGGTCTTGCTGAAATCTTTGTCGAAGCAGGTGCAGTATTCTCAACACCAACTTGTGGCCCTTGTCTTGGCGGTCATATGGGTATCCTCGCAGCCGAAGAAAAGGCAATTTCTACTACGAACCGTAACTTTGTAGGCAGAATGGGACATCCTACAAGTGAAGTTTACCTTGCAAGTCCGTATGTGGCTGCTGCAAGTGCAATCGCAGGTTATATCTGCACACCAGAGGAGGTAAAATAGCTTACGCTATTTTAAAATTTTATGTCCCTCAAAATTTGCAAAAGCAAAATTTTGAGATGGACGAAATTTCCATCACGCCTTGTCTGGCTACTGCAAGGCACTAAAAGTGATATTAAAAATTAGTTGTAGCCAGAAAGGCTATGGAAATATAATATGAAAATTCAAGGTTCAGTGCATAAATACGGAGACCACGTTGATACAGACGTTATTATTCCTGCAAGATACTTAAATACTGCTGACCACAAGGAGTTGGCAGCACACTGCATGGAGGATATCGACAAGGAATTTATAAATAAGGTTAAAGACGGCGACATTATGGTTGCAGGTGTCAACTTTGGTTGTGGCTCATCCCGTGAACACGCTCCTATTGCTATTAAGGCTGCAGGTGTTTCATGCGTAATCGCAAAGACTTTTGCAAGAATTTTTTACAGAAATTCGCTCAATATCGGACTTCCTATTCTTGAATGTCCTGAGGCTTGTGACAACATCGACGCAGGTGACGAGGTTTCAGTTGACTTTGACACAGGTGTAATCACTAATGTTACAAAGGGAACAAGCTTCAAGGCTCAGCCATTCCCGGAATTTATTCAGAATATTATTTCTAAAGGCGGACTTCTTGCATCATTGAAATAAGTGCAAAATGCAAAGTGCAAAGCGCAAAATGATTGTAGTAACACATTTTCCACATTTCCATAATATGTAATGTAATTACAATATGGAAGGAGGAAATAATATGTGTAACTTCTTCGGTAACAACACTTGGTTAATTATTATCATCATCTTAATTCTTCTCTCTGATAATAACAACGGTTGTGGTTGTAACAACGATTGTGGCTGTCAGCGTCACAATGACTGTGGCTGTGGCTGCTGCTAAATTAAATGCAAAGTAAATTTGTGTCATTCTGAGCAACGCGAAGAATCTCAACGAGACCCTTCACTGCGTTCAGGGTGACCGATAAAGAGTGCAAAATGAAAAGTAACAGATAACAAAATGGTTTCGGTGGTGGGGATTTTCTCTACCACCGTTTTTTTACAAAGTGATTTTAAATTGGTCATTCTGAGGAGTGAAACGACGAAGAATCTCTTTTAAATTTTTAGTACAGATTCTTCACTGCGTTCAGAATGACACACTTTAGTTATAAGGAAAACTATGGACTTTTACGAAATTACACAAGAACCTGAAAAGGCGTTGCTCATTTCCGTTGACACGGGTGATTTTGATGCAGACGCCTCTATAGAAGAGCTTACGCTCCTGACGGAAAGTGCAGGGGCTTGTGTTGTTGGCTCAATTATCCAACGAAAAAGCACGCCTGACGGTGCAACTTATCTTGGAAAAGGTCGTCTGGCTGAAGCGGAGCTGTTCTGTCATAATCAGGAAATCGACCTGATTGTATGTGACGGTGAACTGACTCCGTCACAGATTCGTAACATTGAAAACGCGACTGATGTGCGAGTCGTTGACAGAACTCAGCTAATCCTTGACATTTTTGCATTAAGGGCAAAAACAAGCGAGGGTAAATTGCAGGTTGAATTGGCACAGCTTAAATATTCCTTGCCACGACTTACGGGTAAGGGCAAGCAGTTATCCCGACTCGGTGGCGGTATCGGTACTCGTGGACCCGGTGAAACAAAGCTCGAAAGTGACCGTCGTCACATTATGAGAAGAATGCACGCACTCCAAGAACAGCTTAACGAGGTTGAAAAAAGACGAGGACTTTTACGGAAAAGACGAGAAAAAGACGGTGTCATTACTGTTGCATTGGTCGGCTACACAAACGCGGGAAAATCAACGCTTATGAACGCACTGACAAATGCAGGTGTTTTGGCTGAGGACAAGCTTTTTGCCACTCTTGACCCAACATCAAGAAAGCTTTCACTTCCGAACGGACAAGATGTTATGCTCATTGACACGGTTGGTTTCGTCAGCCGACTGCCACACGATTTGGTAAAGGCATTCAAGTCCACTCTTGAGGAAGCAAGTGAAGCCGATGTCATTCTCAATGTCTGCGACGCGTCGGACATTCATTGTAGTGAGCATATTGAGATTACCACCGACATTCTTCGTGATTTGGGCTGCAAGGGTGACAACATCATCACCGTAATGAACAAGTGCGACAAGGCTGAAAATGTTTTTGACCTGCTTTCTGTGGGCAAGACGGTTATGATTAGTGCTCTTAACGGCACAAACCTTGATTTGCTCCTTCGCGAAATCGAAAAAGTCCTTGAACTCAAGAGCGTTACTCTCGATTTGCTTATTCCGTTCAGTAAGGGTGGCGAGGTTAATTTCATTCGCAATAACGGTAAAATTTTAAGCGAAGAATTCACAGCAGACGGAACAGTTTTAAAAGTGATTTTACCTGCAGAATATGCAGACAAATATAAAGAATATGTGGTGTAAACTATGACATTTGAGATTATAAAAGACCAATTTGTTAAAGACGGAAAACCAATTAAACTTATTTCAGGTGCTGTGCATTATTTTCGTAATATGCCTGACACATGGTCAGATATTTTTATGAAATTAAAGGCTATGGGTTGCAACTGTGTTGAAACCTATTGTGCTTGGAATATGCACGAGAAAATTCCCGGTCAGTTCGACTTTTCAGGGATTTTAGATATTGCAAAGTTTATCGAAATGGCACAGAGTGAAGACCTTATGGTTATTGTAAGACCGGGTCCGTATATCTGCTCCGAATGGGAATTCGGCGGACTTCCTTGGTGGATTCAGGCTGATGATGATATGGAAATCCGTTGTATGAACGAAAAATACATAGAACGATTTGATTTGTATCTTGACCGTCTTTGTGCTGAAATCAAGCCATATCTCACCACAAACGGTGGCTCTGTGATTATGGTGCAGTGCGAAAACGAGTACGGTTATTACGGTGATGATAAGGAATACCTTAACTATCTTAAAAAAGGCTTTGAAAATCGCGGAATTGATGTTCCATTATTCACATCAGACGGTACATCTATGTCCGATTTGCTTGACGGTACTATTGACGGTTGCCTTTCTACACTTAATTTCGGTAGCCGAGTTGAAGAAAACTTCAAGGCTCACGACGAATTGTTCCCGGAAATGCCGAAAATGTGTATGGAAATGTGGAATGGCTGGTTTGATGCCTGGGGCGATGAAAAGCATCACACAACATCAGCCGAAGACTACGCAAAAGTGGTTGACGATATGCTTACTCGCGGTCACCTTAATATGTATATGTTCATCGGTGGCACTAATTTTGGCTTTACATCAGGTGCTAATCACTACGAAAAATTCTGTCCTGATGTCACAAGCTATGACTATGATGCTATGCTTACTGAATGCGGTGATGTGACCCCTAAATATATGGCTGTACGCGAGGTTATAAAGAAGCATATCGGTGGTGATTTGCCACCAATTCCTGCTGACAGAGAGAAAAAGGCTTACGGCAAAGTTACTCTTAACGAAAGCACAGGCTTTTTTACTGCATTACCACATCTTGCAAAGCCTGTTCATTCTGATGTGCCGAAATGTATGGAAAAATACGGTAATGGTTACGGTTATATTGCTTACAGAACTACTCTCGGTCGAGATTACGAGGATACTCGCCTTTCATTTGAAAGCCTCGGTGACAGAGCACAGATTTACATAAATGATGAGCTGATTGACATTCTTTATATAAATGACCGGCTTGAAACAAGATTTTCTGCTAAAAAAGGTGATGTTCTTACTGTCCTTTGCGAAAATATGGGCAGATGTAATTTCGGTGCAAAGATGATGCGTAAAAAGGGTATTGCAGGAAGATGCCTTTTTGATAACCGCGTTCATTTTAACTGGGAAGTTTACACAATGCCTATGGATAATCTTGATGTTGTTCCATTTAAAAACAAGGAATTTAACGAAAAATCTGCATTTTATCGCGGTTTTATCAACATAGAAAATCCAAAGGACACATTCTTGCTTCTTCCTGATTTCACAAAAGGCTTTGTCACAATCAACGGCTTTAACCTTGGTCGTTATTGGGAAATCGGCCCACAGCAAACGCTGTATGTCCCTGCATCAGTACTTAAAGACGGTGAAAACGAGATTATCGTGTTTGAATCCGACGGACTCAAAGGCGAACCCGTTGTGGAATTCGCCGACAAACCAATTTTAGGATAAACTTCAATTTAACTAAAAAAAGGACAGACGCTGTTGTCTGTCCTTTTGCTGTTTATTCAAACAGTGGTGTGCTGAAATATCTTTCTGCTGTGTCAGGAAGAACGGTCACAACAGTTTTGCCTTTGCCGAGCTTCTTTGCAAGCTTAAGTGCTGCCGCCACATTTGTACCGCTTGAAATTCCGCACATAATGCCTTCAAGTCGTGCTAAATCCTTTGCAGTCTGTAAAGCCTCCTCGTCAGTAACGATATAAATGTCGTTATAAATGTTCTGATTAAGGTTTTCAGGAATAAGACCATCGCCAATACCCATCTGAATATGAGTGCCGATTGTACCACCTGCAAGAATTGCTGCGTTTTCAGGCTCAACAGCCCAGATTTCAATATCAGGATACTGTCTTTTAAGAACTTCACCGATACCTGAAATTGTTCCGCCTGTGCCGATACCTGAACAGAAGCCGTGAATATCCTCTGCTACCTGTTCCAATATTTCAAGACCTGTATGGTGACGATGTACCTCAGGATTTTTAGGGTTGATGAACTGCTGCGGAATATACACATTAGGGTTTTCCTTTTGCATATTTACAGCCGTCTGCAGGCAGTCGTCAATACATTTACCGATGTCACCGTCATCGTGAACAAGCACAACCTCTGCACCGTAGTGATTTACGAGCTTTCTTCTTTCTTCACTGACGGAGTCAGGCATAATAATCACGGTTTTGTAGCCTTTGACTGCACCAATCAGCGCAAGGCCGATACCCTGATTACCGCTTGTAGGCTCAACGATAATTGTGTCCTTATTGATAATGCCTTTCTTCTCAGCATCCATAATCATATTGTAAGCAGTTCTTGTCTTGATTGAACCACCAACATTAAGTCCTTCGTATTTCACAAGCACCTGTGCACTATCTTCGTCAACCATTTTGTTAAGACGAACCATAGGTGTGTGACCGATTGCTTCAAGTATATTGTTATAAACCATTTTTAACACCTCATCTTTACAACTTGAACATTATATCACAAATTAAAAAATATTCAATATATTTACAAAAACATCTTGAAAATATGCTGTTTTTCCTTATAATATTATTAGATCATTTTGTGAGGTGTTCCTATGAATATTTATGAAGCTATAAATTCTCTTGTTGCATATGGCGTGAAAGAAAAGCTTATAGAAAATGAAGACAAAATCTGGGCAGTTAACCGAGTTCTTGAAGTTCTTCGAATGGACAGTATGGAAATTGATGCAAAGTCTTATGATGCTGACCTTGAAGATATTTTAAAGGTTATTCTCGATTTCGCAGTTGAAAAGGGACTTTGTGAAGATTCTGTTGTATATAAAGATTTGTTTGATACAAAGGTAATGGGCACAATTACACCAAGACCATCTGAGGTGATTAAAGCTTTTAAGGAAAATTATGCTGTTTCACCTGAAAAAGCAACTGAATATTACTATCACCTTGCCCGTAAATCTGACTATATCCGTGAATACAGAATTAAAAATGATGTTAAATGGGTAACAAGCACAGAATACGGTGATATTGACATTACAATAAACCTTGCAAAGCCTGAAAAAGACCCAAAGGCTATTGCTGCTGCTACAAAAATGGAACAAAGCTCATATCCGAAATGTCTTCTTTGTAAAGAAAACGAAGGTTACGCAGGTCGAGTTAATCACCCTGCAAGACAGAATCACAGGGTAATTCCACTTTGCCTTGACGGTGTTAATGCTTATCTTCAGTATTCCCCTTATGTTTATTACAACGAGCATTGTATCGTTTTTGATGAGACACACAAGCCAATGAAGGTTTGTGAAAAGAATTTTAGACGACTTTTTGACTTTGTTAAGCAGTTCCCACATTATTTCATTGGTTCAAACTCTGATTTACCTATTTCAGGTGGCTCAATTCTTACACACGAGCATTTTCAAGGGGGTCGTTATGAATTTGCAATGGCAAAGGCGGAAATCGAAGAATATGTCACATTCGAAGGCTTCGAGGATGTTACGGCAGGTATCGTAAAATGGCCTATGTCAGTTATTCGTCTTCAGGGCACTGATACTGACAGAATCTGCACTCTTGCAGGTAAAATCCTCAGTACATGGCGTGAATATTCCGATGACGATGCATTTATTATCGCACTTACTGATGATGGTGTAATCCATAACACAATTACACCGATTACAAGATTTGTAAACGGCAAATACGAAATCGACCTTGTTCTTCGTAACAATATTACTACTGAGGATTATCCTGACGGTTTCTATCATCCACATCCTGAATATCATAACATCAAGAAAGAAAATATCGGTCTTATTGAGGTTATGGGACTTGCAGTGCTTCCGTCTCGCCTTAAAACTGAAATGGCAATTCTTAAGGATGCAATACTCCAGAATAAAGATATCAAGGCTGATGAAAGAATCGCAAAGCACTATGACTGGGCAATGAAAATCAAGGCAAAATATGACGAAATCAATGTAGATAACATTGATAAAATCATCGAAGATGAAATCGGCCTTGTTTTCACAGCAATCCTTGAACAATGTGGTGTATTCGACAGAACAGAGCAGGGTAGAGCACAGTTTAAAAAGTTCATCGCAAGTGTAAAATAAATTCAATAAAACTTATCAAGGTGGGGCAATAACCCCATCTTTTTTATTGGAATATGCAAATTATAATTTATCGGGATAAACAACCAATTCGATAGGTCATTCTGAGCGTAGCGAAGAATCTCTCGCATTTCATCAGTCACCCTGAGTGAAACGAAGGGTCTATTAAAATAGGACAGAGATTCTTCGTCACTTTGTTCCTCAGAATGACACTAACCTTAA
>JAZNZX010000055.1:0-8904 GCA_045595185.1 Candidatus Fimenecus sp.
ACAGAACACCGTGTAGGGGCGATTCACGAATCGCCCGAATAAGGTTGCCAACACGCTTTGGAACGGGTCATTCGTGAATGACCCCTACAAGGTTTTTGTTACTATTTTAATTTCATATCATTCCAATAAACTCCAATTTATTAACAAACTATTAAATTTTGTAAACTATCTTGCATTATACAGTAGTATATGATAATATGATAGTGTAAAAAGCATACAAAAATATGAAAAGGAGGCAGGATATGAATACGCAGTTCAAAAAAGGTGTTCTTGAGCTTTGTGCATTGACATCGCTGTTGTCAGGGGATAAATACGGATATGAGCTTGCCGATATGCTTGGTAAGAAAATGACCGTAGCCGAAGGTTCAGTTTATCCCATGCTCAAAAGGCTTCAGAACGAAGGATATTTTGACTCATATTTAAAAGAATCGCCAAATGGTCCTGCTCGTAAATATTACAGAATAACCATAAAAGGTGTTGACAGACAAAAGGTGTTGCAGGAGCAATGGTTTGAATTTTCACAACAGGTGAATTCGTTTTTTGAGGGGTAGAGTAATGAAAAAAATTGACTTTTTAAATGAATTATATAATTATTTATCACCTTTGCCAAAAAGTGAACGCAACGAAATACTCAATGATTTTCGTGAGCACTTTCGCGAAGGAGAATTAGCAGGAAAAACAGAAGAACAGATTTGTGCAGAATTGGGTTCACCATTTGAATGTGCAAAACAATATGTTGGTGATGCAATAGACAACAACAGAATAGAGCCACAGGAAAAGAAAAAACCGAATAAGACATTCTGGACAGTTGCATTTTTCTGGAATGTGATTCAGGCATTTTTCTCAATTCCCATTACCTTTGGCTTGTTCCTTGTGTCAGCCATAATGATTGTGGCATACTGTTTTATTGTACCTGCAATCGGCTCAGTTGCCTTTTTGGTTTTTGCAATAGCATCAACAAGCACGGTGATGTGCCTTGGAGTTATAACGCTGTTGTGGACAATGCTTCAAATCAAAGAATGTATTAAAATGATGAACAGATAGTGGAGGAGATAAAATGAAAAAAGCAATAATTACCTTTCTGATACTTTTCTGCATTTCACTTTTTACCACTATTGTCAGTTTTGCTGTTTGTGGTGGTGAACTTATAAAAACAGGCATTGAGTACGGTGTAGAGCAGTACAGAGAGTACAAAGCAGAACAGCTTGAAATGAATAACATAGACCAAATGATTGAAACAGCGTAAAATGCATTGAAGAATACAAATAACGGTGGTATAATAATAAAAATACTTGGAGGTAAAAATTATGTTTAAGGAAAAGAAATTATATAAGAGCACAGATAAAAAGATTGACGGTGTTTGTGCAGGTATTGCCGAATACTTTGAAATTGACCCGACTATTGTCCGCGTAGCTTACGCACTTATTTCACTTTTCTTTGCAGGTGTCGGCGGAATAATCGTTTATGCAATTCTCGCATTCGTAATGCCACGCAGACCATTCCCTGATTATCAGTACAACGAATTTGAACAGAACAGAACTGACGGAAATAACGAATAATTTTAGAATAACCTTTATATAAAATGAAAGGGTTCAGTAATGTTTGAAAATACTTCTCAAGGAATGTTTTTTACAAGTTTTATTGTTTACAAAGCATTACCTGTATTGAAAATTCTGGCAAGTATATTGATGTCGATTTCAGTATATCGACACGCAAAAAGCAATAAAATCGACCGTAAAGGATTGTGGGCACTTGTTGCGTTCGGATTTCCTGTATTGGGAAGATTGGCTTATTGCGTATATCACAGATATATTCGCAAAAAGGGAAAAGAATATCTTTTTGAGCAGGACATAACAAATAATCGAAAGGGTGCGTTGATGTGTATTCTTTCGCTGATATTGAGTGCTGTGGCAGGTATAATTTCAGTTGTTTCAATTACTACTATGGGTGTTTCTGTGATTAAAAGCATAGTTGATGATGAGTATTTGTTTGAATATACTTGTTATGATGTGCACGGAAAACAGTATAGTGATACATATGATGTTCCCCTTTATGATGAAAACGGAATTTGTTACAATTATCAGTCACTAATAATCGGAATAGGAAATTATACTGACCAAAACTCAAAAGAATATGATTTAGATTTATGTTATCTTAACAGTTTCGGATATTTTGTTTATGACGAGAACCAAGAGCTGTTCCCTTGTGACGAGTGTTGGTGCAATTACTATTATGATAATCAGGGAAACAAGTATTATAAGCTGGAAGGACATCAAATTTACTGGGATGAAGACGGTAATATGTATGAAATAATGGGACGATATACAAATCTGCTGTTTGATGGGGAGTAATAATATGGGTGATGTATTAGAGTTTAAAACTGACGATTTGTCAGCACTAAAAAAATTGAAAAACCAACTCATTGAGGAATATGAGGACCTTGAGGACCAGCTTTTTGACCTTGAGGATTTTCAGCCCGACGAAGACGATAAAAAGGAGTTTGCCCTTTGGGAAGAAGAATACAAATTCCTTGAAATGAAACTCGATGAACTTGAAAACAAAATTGTTGAGTTGGAAGAAAAATTGAAAAATCACAGTGACAGTAGGGCGGGGTCTTAACCTCGCCCTTATTGTTTTGTTAGATAAATTATAATTTGTCGGGATGAACAACCAATTTGGTAAGTCATTCTGAGCATAGCGAAGAATCTCTCGCATTTCATCAGTCACCCTGAACGCAGTGAAGGGTCTATTGAAATAGAACAGAGATTCTTCGTCACTTTGTTCCTCAGAATGACACTAACTTTAAACATACCGATAAACTCCAATTTGTGAAACGATATAATTTCGGCTTTTTATTAGAACTTGCCTTTTTGCAATATTTGTGATATAATGCAACCGATAATGGATTATTATGAGTAAATATGCGATTTTTCAGAAAGGAGCGATAAGACAGATGGATTTTCTTGATACCATTTACAGGCAGATTCATTATATTGGTGTACAGACTCTGCGTTACGGCAAAAGATTTTTCAGTTGGCTCTTGTCGTTACTTCTGAAACCTATTAAAGCAGTCGGAACACTCATTTTTACGATTTTTATTGTTATAGATAAACATGCTCTTAAAACATTTCATAAAAGAACAGAAGAACTTAAAAAGCTTGTAATAGAAGCAAAAAATGCATCTGACAATACTGCAAAAAAGAGTGTAACTCACTACATAAGAGTTGCGTTCAGTCGGTATAAGAGTGTATTTTCCTATGTTGCAAATTTTGTTCTGCCTGTAATATCATTGGCAATCCTTTTATATGTTGTTTCATTCTGGTCTGATTCTGCATTTGCTCTTGAAATCAACTATAATGACCAGGTTATAGGTTATGTTCAGGACGAAGCTGTATACAAAGAAGCAAGAAAACTGGCTTATGACCGTCTTGATATAAACACAGCCTCTGTGGGACTTCCGCAGGAAGATGGAAAAGAATCACAGCTTATTGGTGATGCAGAATATAAAATCAAACGGGTAAAGCGTGTACAGCTTAACGACGCTACGGAAATTTGCGACAAGCTTATTGAAAAATCTGACAATAAAATTACGAATGCCTGCGGTGTTTATATTGATGATAATTTTATATGTGCAGTAAAAAATGAAACAGATGCACTCAGCGTGTTTGATGCTATTTTATCGGAGCATGAAACAGGCGAGGAAAATGCTGTTGTAAGCTTTGTTGAAAATATCGACTATGTTCAGGGCCTTTATCTTGATAGTGACAAGGTTATTAAGGATGCTGAGTTTCTTCAGAATAAATTAAGCTCAAATAAAAGCGAAAATAAATACTATACCGTTGAAGATGGAGATACAATAATCGGTATTGCTCAAAAAAATGATGTATCTGCATCGCAATTGTATGCACTTAATCCCGAGCTTACAGAAAATTTACAGATTGGACAAGAGCTTCTTGTGTCAAAGGCTGTTGATTTTATTCGTGTACAGACAACAAAAACAGAGTATAAAGAGGCTGAAATTCCTTTTGATACTGTGACCATAAACACAAGCAGTCTGTATGTCGGTGACAAAAAAACCGTTACAAAAGGTGAAAACGGTGTTGAACAGATAACAGAGCTTGTTACATATATTGACGGTGTTAAGGTTGAATCTAAAGAGGTTTCAAGAACTGTTATAAAAGAAGCTGTCAGCGAAAAAATTCAGGTTGGCACAAAGAAACAGACAGCATCATCAAGCTCGTCAAGTGGCTCAAAAGGAAAACTCAGATGGCCTACAATCGGTGCAAATCAGATTTCATCACCATACGGCAAGCGTAACTTTGGTGACGGTTGGCACGGAGGAATTGATATTGTCCGTCCGGGTGGAAGCTCAGGCTGCACGGTTGTTGCTGCAGAAGCAGGTGTTGTAACCTTTGCAGGTTGGTACGGCTCAGGCGGATATACCGTTATGATTGACCACGGTAACGGACTTTCAACTATGTATAACCATATGCAGAACACGATAAAGGTTAAAGTAGGTCAGCGGGTATCAAGAGGTCAGGCAATCGGTAATATCGGTGCAACGGGATATGTTACAGGTGCTCATCTTCACTTTGAAGTCAAGGTGAACGGTAAAAATGTTAATCCGTCGCTATATCTATAAATTAAGAGGAAGAAATATGGAAAAATTTTTAATTGCAGGGTTGAAAACTGAATACAATGTGCTTTATGACAGATTGAAGGAACATTCTGAACCGTATAAAGCGGATTTTCCTGACGGTGAAGCCGATATAAGGATAGAACTTGCAGAAGAGGATTATATCAAAAGACAGGAAAAGAATCCGCGTATTCCGTTGGATATAATAGAGTACATTACCGTAGGTGCGATTTTCAACAGGGAATTGATGAATTATAACGGGATAATGTTACATTCCTCATGTGTTGAAAAAGACGGTTTTGCTTATCTTTTTTCTGCTGATTGCGGTACAGGAAAATCAACACATACACATTTATGGCTCAAGAATTTATCAGGTACAAGAATTATAAATGACGATAAGCCTGCCTTGCGTCTTGAGGATGGTGTATGGTATGCACATGGAACACCTTTTTCAGGAAAACACAATGAAAGCACAAACACAAAAGTTCCTGTAAGAGCAATTGTGTTTATTGAAAGAGCTGAAAAAAATGAAGTGAGCCGACTTGCTACTGAAGAAGCCATAAAGCTGATGTTTAAACAACTTTTGTCTGCTCGTGACAGAGAAATCGGATTCAAATTGCTTGAAAATGTTGACCTGCTTCTTACAAAGGTTCCTGTTTTCTTGTTGAAATGCAATATGGACGATGAAGCAGCAATTATTTCATATAACGAAATTGAAAGGTTGATAAAAGATGAAAATTAAAGAAGGATACATTTTAAAATCTGTTGCAGGTAGTAATGTTGTTATTGCAACAGGCGCAGAAAGAATGGATTTTGACGGAATAATCACATTCAACGACACAGGTGCAGAAATTTTTAATATGCTCGATGGCAGATATACTGAAGAAGAGATTGTTGAAAAGCTTGTCAAGGATTATGAAATTCCATATGAAACTGCAAAAACAGATGTAACCAACCTTATTGAAAAGATGAGAAAACAAGGTCTTATTGAAGAATAATTGAGGAAACTTTAATGAAGGACATAGCTGTTTTTAAGTGGATATATGAAAAAAGCAAAAAAAATAATATCCGTATTGTAGTACTCACATTACTCAATGTGGGTACTGCGATTTGTGCCACAATGTTTGCAATGTTGTCAAAAACAGTTATGGATAGTGCACAAAACGGTAATAAAGATGAGCTTATGATAAGTGTAATCTATTTTATAATAACCATTTTGTTGCAGATTGTAATGAGAATTGTTGCATCATTTCTTGATGCAGTAAGTCAGGGTAAAGCAGAAATTGACTTAAGAAGCTCTGTGTTTTCAGATATTTTGTATAGTGAGTATTCAAATGTTACAGCAAACCACAGTGGTGACCTTATGGCAAGACTTACAGCAGATGTGCAGATAGTAAGCACAAACTATATCCATCTGTTACCAAATACTATTTCCCATATTGTCAGACTTGTGTCTGTGGCTGTTGCCCTTTATGTTCTTGATAAAAGATTTTCTGTGATAATTGTTTCTTGCGGTATTGCCATTCCGATTGTGGCTGTGGTGTTTAGAAAATATATGAAAACTCTTCATCGCAGAGTACAGGAAAAGGATAGTAAGGTTCGTTCCTTTATGCAGGAAATGCTTGAAAATCTTTTTGCTGTTAAGGTGTTTTCTATTGAAGAAAAAGTAAAAAACATTTCCTTGAAACAACAGAAAAGCTTGTACAAGGAGTCTGTTAAGAAAAAAGGCTTTACAATTCTCGCAGGCATAAGCTTTTCATTAGCATTTGCCATAGGATTTTTGTTTGCTGTGGCATACGGCTCATACGGAGTTTTAGAAGGTACAATGACTTTTGGTACGGTTGTTGCCATTATTCAGCTTGTCAATCAGCTAAGAACTCCTGCTGTTGGTATCACAAGGGTTTTCCCTATGTTTTTTGGAATGATTTCCTCTGCACAAAGACTTATTGAAGTCAGTGATTATGAAAAAGAGTGTATCATCGACAACAGCGTTGACTATAATGATTTCATAAGCATTTCCGTTGAAAATGCAAGCTTTGGTTATAGCGATGAAACTGTTATTGACAATGCTGATTTCACAGTAAAAAAAGGCGAGTTTGTTGGTATAAAAGGCCCATCAGGTGCAGGTAAAAGCACAGTATTCAAGCTCATTACAGGGCTTTACACTCTTAATAACGGAAAATCTATTATTAAGACAACAAAAGGTGATGTTGACTGCAGAAATGCGAGAAAACTTTTCTCTTTTGTGCCACAGGACAATATGCTTTTCAGCGGAACAATAAGAGAGAATGTCACAATGCTTAATCCCGATGCTACACAAAGTGAAATTGAGTCAGCACTTAAAAATGCTGCTGCTGAATTTGTGTTTGATTTGGAAGAAGGTCTTGATTTTGTGCTTGGTGAATCGGGAATGGGTGTTTCACAGGGACAAGCTCAACGACTTGCAATTGCAAGAGCACTTCTTGGCAAAGGGAAAATACTTTTAATGGATGAAGCAACAAGTGCATTGGATAGCGAAACTGAAAAACGAATTATGGAAAACTTGCGAAAAGCAGGAGATGTGACAGTTCTGTTTATCACTCATCGTGAGATGGTTGTTGAACAATGCGACAGAACGATAACAGTTTGTAATAAACAGATTTCGGAGAATTGAAAAATATTTGCTCGCAAAGGGATTTGATACGCCCTCTTGTGAGCAAAATTTATGTATATCAGGGAGACAGAGATGGAAGAAGCAAAATTTATTCCCAAAAAAGAAAATAAGATGGGAACAATGCCTGTCGGACGACTTTTAATGTCTATGGCAACACCTATGATGATTTCAATGCTTGTACAGGCATTTTACAATGTGGTTGACAGCGTGTTTGTTTCAAGACTCGGTGAAGATGCCCTTAACGCAGTTTCGTTGGCATTCCCGTTGCAACAGCTTATGATTGCTTTCTGTGGTGGTACAGCAGTAGGTATGAACGCGTTACTTTCCCGTTCATTAGGTGCAAAGCAGTTTGACAGAGCAAACAAAATTGCAAATACAGGAATTTTCCTTTTCCTTTGCAGTTCAGTAGTGTTTATGTTGATAGGAATTTTCTTATCAAGACCGTTTTTCCTTGCACAGACTGATGTTGGGGCAATTGTAGATTACGGTACAGATTATGCGTCTGTTTGTCTTGGTGCGTCAATCGGTATTTGTAGTCAGTTCTGCTTTGAAAAGCTTTTGCAGTCAACAGGACGAACAACTCTTTCAATGGTTGCACAGCTTATCGGTGCTGTTGTGAATATTATACTTGACCCGATTCTGATTTTTGGTCTTCTCGGTATGCCGAGATTAGAGGTGCTCGGTGCCGCGATTGCAACTGTTTCGGGACAGATTGTAGCAGCAATTGTTGCGGTTGTATTCAATATAAAATACAATAAAGATATTCATATCAGTTCAAAGCTTATCCGTTTTGATAAAGACATTTCGAAGGATATTTATAAAATCGGTTTACCGTCTATTGTAATGCAGTCAATCGGCTCAGTTATGACCTTTACAATGAATAAAATTCTTATCGGCTTCACAACAACTGCAACAGCAGTTTTCGGTAGTTATTTTAAACTCCAGAGCTTTGTGTTTATGCCTATTTTCGGTCTTAACAATGGTATGGTGCCGATTGTTGCATATAACTACGGTGCAAAAAGATATGACAGAGTAAAAAAGACAATTACCGTTTCTATCGTAACAGCCATTTCCATAATGCTTATCGGATTAGCGGCCTTTGAGTTTATTCCGCATATTCTCTTGTCATTTTTCAACGCGTCTGAAGAAATGCTTCGTATAGGCGTTCCTGCATTGAGAATTATAGGTACTCATTATGTGTTTGCGGGCTTCTGCATTATTGCAGGTTCGGTTTGTCAGGCAATCGGCAAGCCTGTTTACAGTCTTATCGTTTCCGTTTGCCGTCAGCTTGTTGTACTTTTACCGTCAGCGTGGTTGCTTTCATTGACAGGACGACTTGAGCTTGTATGGTTTGCATTCCCTATTGCTGAATGCTTCTCTTTGGTGTTAAGTACAATTTATTTGAGCAAAACAATGAAACGAGCAAAAGAGAAAATGAAGGACATTATTGTGTAAATTATAATTTGTTGGGATGAACAACCAATTCGATAGGTCATTCTGAGCGTAGCGAAGAATCTCTCGCATTTCATCAGTCACCCTGAGTGAAACGAAGGGTCTATTAAAATAGGACAGAGATTCTTCGTCACTTTGTTCCTCAGAATGACACTAACCTTAA
>JAZNZX010000056.1:0-118815 GCA_045595185.1 Candidatus Fimenecus sp.
TGCAACACTTTTCTTTGAACCATCAACAAGAACAAGACTCAGCTTTGAATCTGCTATGTATAATCTTGGTGGTAATGTTCTTGGATTTTCGGAAGCTCAAAGTTCATCATCCGCAAAAGGTGAAAGTGTAGCTGATACTATTCGTACTGTCGGATATTATGCTGATATTATTGCAATGCGACACCCAAAGGAAGGAGCACCTATGGTTGCTTCTATGAACACTGATATTCCTGTTATTAACGCAGGTGATGGTGGTCATAATCATCCTACACAAACACTTACTGATTTACTTACAATTCATCGAGAAAAGGGAAGATTTGATAATCTTACAATCGGTTTCTGTGGTGACCTTAAGTTTGGCAGAACAGTACACTCACTTATTGGTGCTATGTCAAGATACAACAATGTTAAATTTTTCCTTATTTCACCTGAAGAATTAAAGGTACCTGAATATATTAAGCAAACTGAACTTGAAGCAAAAAATCTTGAGTATGTTGAAACAACATCTCTTGAAGATGCTATGCCTGAGCTTGATATTTTGTATATGACACGAGTTCAAAGAGAACGTTTCTTCAATGAACAGGATTATATCCGTTTAAAAGACAGTTATATTCTTACTCCTCAAAAGCTTGAGTCCGCAAAATCTGACCTTTCAATTATGCATCCGCTTCCGAGAGTTAACGAAATTTCAGTTGCTGTTGATAAAGACCCTCGTGCTTGTTATTTCAGACAAGTTAATAACGGCAAATTTATCAGAATGGCACTTATTATGAAATTGTTGGAGGTAGAGTAAATGATTATCGGACAAATTAAAAATGGTATTGTTATTGACCATATTACAGCCGGTAGGGGAATGTCTCTTTACAATTTTTTAGGCCTTGACAAAATTGATTGTCAGGTAGCTTTAATTAAAAACGCAGACAGCATCAAAATGGGTAAAAAGGATATTATCAAAATTGATAGGGTAATTGACCTTGATTTGAACGCATTAGGATATCTTGACCCCGGTGCTACGGTTAATATAATTGAAGATTCAAAAATTGCAAAAAGATATGCTACAATTCTTCCTGAAAGAGTTGAAAATGTTATCAAATGTAAGAATCCTCGTTGTATTACAACTGTCGAGCAGGAGCTTCCTCATATATTCACATTAAGAGATAAAGAAAAAAGAGTCTATCGTTGTTTGTATTGCGAAAGTAAAGCAAAATAATATACAAAAATAATATAGAAAAATGTAGAATTTTCGTCATTCGTTTTTAAATGGTTTAATTGACAATAAATATTTTTTTTAATATAATATTTGTGTCAAATTTTAATATTAACCGTGTGACTGACGGATATATGTGGAGCACCACAGAGGAGCACGGTTTTATGTCAGCCGACCGTCTGGGCAGTTCTACTTATATTACAAGGATAGAACTGTCCTTTTATATTTTTTTGGAGGTAATTATGAAAAAAGTTGGTATTGTAATGGGTAGTGACAGTGACCTTCCAATCATAAAAAAAGCAACTGCTGTTTTGGATGATTTGGGAATTCCTTACACAGTAAATATTTATTCAGCACACAGAACACCTGAACAGGCTCGTGATTTTTCTCTCAATGCAAGAGCAAACGGTTACGGTGCCTTGATTGCAGCTGCAGGTATGGCAGCACATCTTGCAGGGGCTGTTGCTGCTAACACAACATTGCCTGTTATCGGCATTCCTTGTTCTTCAACATACCTTGACGGTATGGATGCTCTTCTTTCAACCGTTCAGATGCCATCAGGTATCCCTGTAGCAACAGTTGCAATTAACGGTGGTGCAAATGCGGCTTTACTTGCTGCTCAGATTATTGCAGTTGAAGATAAGGAACTTGCTAATAAACTTGATAAAATGAGAAAAGATGCAGCTGATGTTGTTCTTAAAAAGGACGCAGAAGTTATGTCAAAATTAAATTCATAAATTATATATTTAATACAAAGGAGCAAAAAACTATGGAAAAAATTTACACAGGTAAAACTAAGGATGTATTTAAACTTGAAAACGGTAACTGTCTTCTTAAGTTTAAGGATGATTGTACAGGTAAAGACGGTGTTTTTGACCCGGGCGAAAATTCTGTAGGTCTTACTATTGATGGCGTTGGTGATGTTAACCTTCGTATGTCAATTTATTTCTTTGAAAAGGTTAATGCTGCAGGTATTAAAACTCATTATGTTAATGCAAACCTTGAAGATACAACAATGGAAGTTCTTCCTGCAAAGGTTTTTGGTCATGGACTTGAAGTAATTTGTCGTCATAAGGCTGTTGGTAGCTTTATCCGTAGATATGGTGACTATATTGAAGAAGGAGCTGACCTTCCTGCATATGTTGAAATGACATTTAAGGACGATGCAAAAGGTGATCCGCTTGTAATTAAGGATGCTCTTGTAGCTCTCGGTGTTATGACAGACAAGCAATATGAGGACATTAAAGAAATGACACAGAAGATTACTCAGATTGTTGCTGACGACCTTAAGGAAAAAGGACTTGTTCTCTATGACATCAAATTTGAATTCGGTTATGACCCGGATGGCAATGTAATGCTTATTGACGAAATCGCATCAGGTAATATGCGTGTTTATAAGGATGATAAATACATTGACCCAATGACACTTTCAGAACTTTTCTTTGCATAAGAGGTATATTTTATGGGTGGTTTTTTTGGTGCTGTCAGTAAAAATGATACTGTCTTAGATGTATTCTTCGGAACTGACTATCACTCTCACCTTGGCACTCGTCGTGGCGGTATGGCTGCTTATGACGAGCAAAAAGGATTACAACGAAAAATTCATAAAATTGAAAATTCACCTTTCAGAACAAAATTTGAAAATATATCAAGCACAATGAAAGGTAATGCTGTAATCGGATGCATCAGTGATTCGGATGCACAACCGCTTCTTGTCCGTTCAAAGCTTGGTTTGTATGCAATTTGTATTATCGGCTTAATAAAGAATAAAGAAAAACTTGTTAATGATTATCTTTTTGAAAATGGCGGACACTTCGGTGCAATGACAAATGAAGGTATTAACTCTACAGAGCTTGTTGCTGCTATGATTAACCAGAAAGATAGTTTTGCTGATGGTATTGCATATGCACAACAACTTGTTGAGGGTTCAGTTTCAATTTTAATACTTACGAATTACGGTTCAATTATTGCTGCTCGTGACAGATTGGGAAGGATACCTGTTATAGTTGGCTCAAATGAAAATGGATATTGCGTTTCATTTGAAGACTTTGCTTATAAAAAGTTAGGTTATAATGACTATAAAGAATTGGGACCAGGTGAAGTTGTTGAATTTACGGCTGATACTTTTAATGTTTTGAAGGAACCAGGTAATAGAACTAAAATTTGTGCCTTTCTTTGGTCTTATTACGGATATTCAACATCACGCTATGAAGGTGTTAATGTTGAGGTAATGAGATACAACAATGGTAAGATAATGGCTGAAACAGACCGAAAAAACGGAATTGCACAAGATATTGACTATGTAAGTGGTGTTCCAGATTCGGGTACTCCACATGCAATCGGTTATGCTCACGAAAGTGGAATTCAGTTTTCTCGTCCTTTCATAAAGTACACACCTACTTGGGCTCGTAGTTTTACTCCCTCTAATCAGGCTGAACGAAACAGAGTTGCAAAAATGAAACAGATTCCTGTTCACGATTTGATTCACGACAAAAAGTTACTTTTTGTTGATGATAGTATTGTGCGTGGTACTCAGCTTCGCGAAACGGTTGAATTCCTTTATGCAAATGGTGCAAAAGAGGTTCATATCCGTTCTGCTTGTCCTCCAATTATGTATAGTTGTAAATATCTTAATTTCTCAAGGGCAACTTCAGAAATGGAGTTGATTGCACGAAGCACAATTGTTGAGCTTGAAGGTGAAGAAGGTATTAAATATATTGATGAATATAGTGATTCTTCAACCGAGCGTGGCAAAAAATTAAGAAATGCGATTTGTGAAAAATTGCATTTTACATCGCTTGAATTCCAATCTATTGACGGAATTATAAAAGCCATAGGACTTCCAGCAGACAAGGTTTGCACATATTGTTGGACTGGAAAAGAATAAATAAACCATACAGGAGAATATAAAATGGAACATAAAAATTCTTTCTCTGCAAGCTATGCAGCTGCAGGCGTAGATATTACTGCTGGATATAAATCAGTAGAACTTATGAAAAAACATGTTGCAAGAACTCGTAATGAGGGTTCTGTAGATGATGTAGGAGGTTTTGGTGGTTGCTTTGACCTTAGTTGTATTGCCGGTATGGAACATCCTATTTCTGTTTCAGGTACTGACGGTTGTGGTACAAAGGTTAAACTTGCTATTCTTATGGATAAACACGATACAATTGGTATTGACGCAGTTGCTATGTGCGTTAATGACATTATTTGTGTTGGTGCAAAGCCTCTTTATTTCCTTGACTATATTGCTTGCGGTAAGAATGTTCCTGAGAAGATTGCAGAAATCGTAAGTGGTGTGGCTGAAGGTTGTGTTCAGTCAGGTTGTGCACTTATCGGTGGTGAAACTGCTGAACATCCTGGTTTAATGCCTGAAGAAGACTATGACCTTGCAGGATTTGCTGTAGGTGTAGTTGATAAGCCCAAAATGATTGATAACAGTAAGATGGCAGTAGGTGATGTTGTTATCGCTCTTCCATCAACAGGTATTCATTCAAATGGTTTCAGCTTATGTCGTAAGGTGTTTGATATTGATAACAATAATCCTGAACTATATGTTGAGCGTGAAGAATTAGGTGGTAAGAGTATTGCAGAAGCATTACTTGTGCCTACAAAGATTTATGTTAAGCCTGTTCTTGCTCTTATTGATAAAGTAAATGTAAAAGGTATTTCTCATATTACCGGTGGTGGATTTTATGAGAATATTCCTCGTTCAATTCCTGACGGATTGTGTGCTAAAATTGATAAATCTGCTGTTAAAGTACTTCCTATCTTTGATGTCATTGCAAAATGGGGAAATATTCCTGAACGCGATATGTTTAATACATACAATATGGGTGTTGGTATGAGTATTGTTGTTCCTGCTGATGAAGTAGAATTTTCACTTACTACACTTAAAGAAAATGGCATCGATGCTTATGTAATTGGTGAAATTATTGAAGGCGACGAGAAGGTGCTTTTATAATGTGTAAAAGAATTGTAGTTCTTGTTTCAGGTGGAGGTACTAATCTTCAAGCACTTATTGATGCACAAAATAGGGGAGAACTTGGTAATGGAAAAATTACATGTGTAGTTTCTTCAAAAGCCGATGCTTATGCCCTTACTCGTGCAGAAAATAACGGAATTAAAACAAGAACACTTATCAGAAAAGATTATGCTGACATTTCATCATATAGCTGTGCAATGAGAGATTTGCTTTTGGAAGAAAAAGCTGACCTAATTGTATATGCAGGCTTTATGACCATTCTTGATGAAAATGTCTGTGATACATTTAATAATAAAATGATAAATGTACATCCGGCACTTATTCCGTCATTTTGCGGAAAAGGGTTTTATGGATTACATGTTCATGAAGAAGCTTTGAAAAAAGGTGTTAAGGTTTCAGGTGCAACTGTTCATTTTGTTACTGCTGAATGTGACGCAGGTCCGATAATTCTTCAAAAAGCAGTTGATGTTATGGATGATGATACACCTGAATCTTTGCAGAAAAGAATTATGGAACAGGCAGAATGGAAGATTCTTCCTAAAGCTGTTCAGCTTTTCTGTGATGACAGAATTGTTGTTGATAATGGTAAAACGTACATAAAGTAATTGGAGGTTAAAAAATGGAAATCAAGTCACTTGAAAATGAACTTAATTCTCTTGCTTATCATGGAAGAGGTATTATTATAGGTAAAAGTGCTGATGGTAAAAAGGCTATTACTGCATATTTTATAATGGGTAGAAGCGTTAACAGTCGTAACAGAGTTTTTGTTGCTGAAGGTGATGCAATGAGAACAAAAGCTTTTGATGAGTCAAAAATGACTGACCCACATCTTATTATTTATTATCCTGTAAGAGTTCTTGGTAATAAAACAATTGTTACAAATGGTGACCAGACAGACACTATTTATGAACTTATGGATAAACAAATGACCTTTGAACAGGCACTTCGTACTCGTGAGTTTGAGGATGATGCTCCAAACTATACACCAAGAATTTCAGGTATTATCCGACTTGAAAACGGTGATATGAATTATGCTATGTCAATCTTAAAGTCCGCAGATGGTGATGGCAGTTCTTGTCAAAGATATAATTTTGCATATTCAAACCCACTTGCTGGCAAGGCAAAGTTTATACATACATATAAATGTGACGGTGACCCACTTCCAAGCTTTGAAGGTGAACCAAAAACATTGGAGCTTCCTGATGTTGATATTGATTCAATGACTGATATTATCTGGAAAAACCTCAATGAAGATAACAAAGTTTCTCTTTTTGTAAGATATATCGACCTTGCAACCGGAGAATTTGAATCAAGAATTATTAATAAAAATGCATAAGGAGATTTGAAATGAAAGAATTTGAACTTAAATATGGTTGTAACCCTAATCAAAAACCTTCTAAAATTTATATGGAAGATGGGTCTGAACTTCCAATTGAAATTCTTAATGGCAGACCTGGATTTATCAATTTCCTTGATGCATTCAACTCTTGGCAGCTCGTTAAAGAAATTAAAGACATTCTCGGTATGCCTGCTGCAACATCATTTAAGCATGTTAGCCCTACATCCGCTGCTGTTGGTGTAAAGCTTCCTGATTCACTTAAAAAGGCTTGTTTTGTTGACGATATTCCTGACCTTGATGATTCTCCATTAGCTTGTGCTTATGCTCGTGCTCGTGGTACAGACAGAATGTCATCATTTGGTGACTGGATTGCACTTAGTGATGAGTGTGATGTTACAACAGCAAAGCTTGTTGCTCGTGAAGTTTCTGACGGTATTATTGCTCCTGGTTATTCAGCAGAAGCTCTCGAAATCCTTAAAGGAAAGAGAAATGGCAACTACAATATTGTTAAGATTGATGCTGATTATATTCCTGCTATACAGGAAAAGAAACAAGTTTTCGGTATTACTTTTGAGCAAGGAAGAAATAATTTCCGAATTGATGAAGAACTTCTTTCAAATATGGTAACTGATAATAAGGAATTACCTGAAGAAGCAAAGCGCGACCTTATAATCGCCTTAATTACTCTTAAATATACACAGTCAAACTCTGTTTGCTATGCATTTGACGGCCAGGCAATCGGTGTTGGTGCAGGTCAGCAGTCAAGAATTCACTGTACAAGACTTGCAGGTACAAAAGCTGATACATGGCATCTTCGTCAGCATCCAAAAGTACTTAATCTTCCATTCAGAGATGACATTCGTCGTCCTGACAGAGATAATGTCATTGATGGTTACATCAATAAAAATGAAGAAGATGTTTGTGCTGACGGTATTTGGCAGAAATACTTTAAGACTCAGCCTGAACCTCTTACAGCTGATGAAGCAAGAGACTATCTTGATATAATTACAGGTGTTTCAGTTGGTTCAGATGCATTCTTCCCATTCAGCGACAATATTGAAAGAGCACGCAAGAGTGGTGTTTCATATATTGCTGAACCGGGTGGTTCAATACGTGATGATGTAGTAATTGATTGTTGTAACAAATATGGTATTGCAATGGCATTTACTGGTATGCGTTTATTCCATCATTAATTTTTTGAGGTATTATGATGAAAATAATGGTTGTAGGTGGTGGCGGTAGAGAACACGCTATCATCAAAAAGTTAAAAGAAAATAAGAATGTTACTGAAATCTTTGCTTTACCGGGTAATGGTGGAATGAAAGATGATGCAACACTCGTTAATATCGGTGCAAAAGATATCCCCAATATTGTGAAATTTGCAGTTGATAATAAAATTGATTTTGCAGTTGTTGCACCTGATGACCCACTTGTGCTCGGTTGTGTAGATGCACTTAATGCAGTTGGTATCAAATGCTTTGGACCTAAAAAAGACGCTGCAATTATTGAGGGTAGTAAGGCTTTTTCAAAAAATCTTATGAAAAAGTACAATATTCCTACTGCTACTTTTGAAATTTTCAATAATGCAGATGATGCTCTTAAATACCTTGAAACAGCACCAATCCCAACAGTTGTTAAAGCTGATGGTCTTGCTCTCGGTAAAGGTGTTATTATTGCAATGACTCGCGAAGAAGCTATTGATGCAGTTAAATCAATAATGGAAGATAAAATCTTTGGTGATAGTGGTAATAACATTGTTATTGAAGAATTTTTGACAGGTCCTGAAGTTTCTGTGCTTTCATTTACTGATGGTAACATTGTTGTACCTATGATTTCATCAATGGACCACAAAAGAGCATTAGATAATGATGAAGGTCTTAATACTGGTGGTATGGGTACAATTGCTCCAAATCCGTATTATACAGATGAAGTTGCAAAAGAATGTATGGAAACAATTTTTATTCCTACAATCAATGCAATGAAGGCTGAAGGTAGAACATTTAAAGGTTGTCTTTATTTTGGTCTTATGCTTACTCCTAACGGACCAAAGGTTATTGAATATAACTGTCGTTTTGGTGACCCTGAAACACAGGTTGTTTTACCACTTCTTGAAAGCGATTTGCTTGACATTATGATGGCTGTTGAAAATGAAAGCTTAACTGAAGATATGGTTAAATTCAGTAATAAATCTGCTTGTTGTGTTGTTATGGCATCAAATGGTTATCCTGTTAAGTATGAAAGTGGCTTTAAAATCACAGTTGATGATGATTTTGATGACAATCTTTATATTGCAGGTGCAAAGCTTAACGGTGATGATGTAGTAACTGCAGGTGGTCGTGTTCTTGGTGTTGTAGCTGTGGAAAATGACCTTGTTACAGCAATTGAAAAATCATACAAGTCAGTTAAAAAAGTACATTTTGACAATGCTTTTTACAGAAATGATATTGGTGCTAAAGCACTTAGGGTATTAAAGGAGGGAAAATAAGGATGGTATATCGTATATTTGTTGAGAAAAAGACAGGTTTGGATAACGAAGCAAAAGCTCTTCTTAATGAAGCAAAAAACTTGCTCGGAATTGAAACTTTAGAAAATATTCGTCTTTTCAATCGTTATGATACTGAAAATATAACTGAAGAATTATTTGATTATGCTGTTAAAACTGTTTTTTCAGAGCCACAACTTGATAATGTATCATCAAGTGTTGAAATTCCTGATGCGTATGTTTTCGCAGTTGAAGCTCTTCCGGGTCAGTTTGATCAGAGAGCCGACTCTGCCGCTCAGTGTATTCAGATTATTTCACAGGGTGAGCGTCCACTTATCCGCACTGCAAAGGTTTATGCTCTTTACGGTTCATTAACTGATACTGATATTACTGCATTTAAAAAGCACGTAATTAACGCAGTTGAAAGCCGTGAGGCATCTCTTGAATTACCTGATACACTTGCAGTAGAGTATGCTGCTCCTGAAACAGTTGCTACGGTAGATGGCTTTATCACAATGGATGAAACTGCTCTTAGTTCACTTCTTGATGAAAAAGGTCTTGCAATGGACCTTGATGACCTTAAATTCCTTCAGGCATATTTCAGAGATACAGAGCATAGAGACCCTACAATTACAGAAATTCGTGTTGTTGATACATATTGGTCTGACCATTGTCGTCATACAACATTCTCTACACATATTGATAATGTTCGCATTGACGACCCTGCTGTTCAGGAGGCTTATGAACGTTATCTTGCTGCAAGAGTAGAGGTTTATGGTGAAGAAAAAGCTGCAGCTCGTCCACAGACTTTGATGGATATTGCTACAATCGGTACAAAGACACTTAAGAAACGCGGACTTCTTCCTGAGCTTGACGAAAGTGAAGAAATCAATGCTTGTTCCATCCATGTAACTGCAACAGTTAATGGTGAAGACCAGGATTGGCTTCTTATGTTTAAGAATGAAACACATAACCATCCAACAGATATCGAACCTTTCGGTGGTGCTGCAAGTTGTATCGGCGGTTGTATCCGTGACCCTCTTTCAGGTCGTGCTTATGTACATCAGGCTATGCGTGTAACAGGTGCCGGTGACCCAAGAAAGATAATTGCAGAAACTTTGGAAGGTAAACTTCCACAGCGTAAAATCTGTCAGACAGCTGCAGCTGGTTATTCTTCTTATGGTAACCAGATTGGCCTTGCTACAGGTCATGTTGCAGAAATATATCACGAAGGCTTTGTTGCAAAACGTATGGAATGTGGTGCTGTTGTTGCTGCTGCTCCTGCATATAATGTTCGTCGTGAACGTCCTGCTCCGGGAGATGTAATTGTTCTTCTTGGTGGTCGCACAGGTCGTGACGGTATCGGTGGTGCTACAGGTTCATCAAAGAGCCATAATATGAAATCACTTACAACAATGGCTTCTGAAGTTCAGAAGGGTAATGCACCTGAAGAAAGAAAGATTCAAAGACTTTTCCGTAATGCTGATGTTACTCGTTTAATCAAGCGTTGTAATGACTTTGGTGCAGGCGGTGTTTCTGTTGCTATTGGTGAACTTGCTCCCGGTCTTCAAATTGACCTTGATGCAGTTCGTAAAAAATATGAAGGTCTTGACGGAACAGAAATTGCTATTTCTGAATCACAGGAAAGAATGGCAGTTGTTGTTGCAGCAGAAGATGCAGATAAATTTATTGCATATGCTCAGGAAGAAAACCTTGAAGCATATCGTGTTGCTGTTGTTACAGAAGAAGAGCGTATGGTAATGAAATGGAAGGGCAATGTTATTGCTAATCTTAGTCGTGCGTTCCTTGACACAAATGGTGCTGTTAAGCATACTGATGTTACAGTTACTGAAAAAGACCTTTCAGTATTAAGTAAAGCAATGTTCGGTTCATTGCGTGAAATGGCTTCTGACCTTCGTACAGCAAGCCAGAGAGGCCTCGTTGAACGCTTTGACTCAACTATCGGTGCAGGTAGCGTTGTAATGCCTTATGGTGGTAAGCGTCAGCTTACTCCTACACAGTCTATGGCTGCTGTATTACCTGTTCTTCCTGGACAAGAAACAGACCAGGCAAGTGTATTCAGCTGGGGTTGTGACCCTGACCATCTTTCAGTTGACCCATATACAGGTGCTCACGCTTCAATTTATAACTCTGTTGCAAAACTTGTTGCAGCAGGTTGTGACTATAAGCTTGCATACCTTACTTTACAGGAATTTTTTGAAAGACTCAGAACCGAACCTGAGCGTTGGGGCAAACCATTTGCAGCTCTTCTTGGTGCATTTGATGCTCAGCTTGAATTGAATGCTGCTGCTATCGGTGGTAAGGACTCAATGTCAGGTACATTCCTTGATTTGGATGTTCCGCCAACACTTATTTCATTTGCGATTGCTCCAATTAAAAAGCAGGATGTAATCAGCCCTGAATTCAAAGAAGCAAATCATCCTGTATATCTCTTTGGCGCAACTGATGAGAATTCAGACAGCCTTAAAGCTACTTGGGAAGCATTCCACAACCTTTGTAACGAAGGTAAAGTAAAGGCTTCTTGGGCAGTTGAACACGGTATCGGTGAAGCAGTAATGAAGATGTCATTCGGTAATAATATCGGTTTCGCATCATGTGCCGACCTCAAGGAAAACTGGCATCTTGGTATGTGGGGCTTCATTGTTGCTGAACTTACAGAAGATGTCGAAATTCCTGGTGTAATGAAAATCGGTACAACTACTGATGAGCCTGTAATTATGCTTAATGATGATGTTGCAACAATCGAAGAACTTTACAAGTTACATACTGCAACTCTTGAAGATGTATATCCAACTAAGGCTAAAGAAGATAAGGGTGAAATCCCAACATTCTCTTTTGATGGTAAATGTAGTGCTTCTCCTGCAAATAAGGTTGCTAAACCTAAGGTGCTTATTCCTGTATTCCCGGGTACTAACTGTGAGTATGATTCAGCTCGTGCAGTTGAAAAAGCAGGTGGTGAGGCTGAAATTTTCGTTATAAGAAACCTTACTGCAGAAGATGTTGCAAAGAGTGTTGAAGGCTTCTCAGCAAAAGTAAAAGAAAGCCACATTATCTTTATTCCTGGCGGTTTCTCAGGCGGTGACGAACCTGACGGTTCAGCTAAATTCATTACTGCATTCTTCCGTAATCCTGCTGTTAAAGAAGCAGTTACAGACCTTCTTGATAATCGTGACGGTCTTATGTGCGGTATCTGTAATGGTTTCCAGGCACTTATCAAGCTTGGCCTTGTTCCTTACGGTAAGATTATTGACACTGATGAAAATTGTCCGACTCTTACATTCAATAACATCAGTCGTCACCAGAGCAGAATTGTTCATACAAGAATTGCATCTGTAAAATCTCCTTGGCTTAGCCTTATGAATGTTGGTGACGTTGTAAATGTTCCGATTTCTCATGGTGAAGGTAAGTTCCTTGCATCTCCTGAATTGATTGCAGAGCTTGCTAAGAACGGACAGATTGCTACACAGTATGTTGACCTTGAAGGTAATGCTACATCAGATATTGACTTCAATCCAAATGGTTCTTTGTGTGCGATTGAAGGAATTACATCACCTGACGGTCGTGTATTCGGTAAGATGGGTCACAGTGAGCGCATCGGTGACGGTCTTTATAAGAATGTTCCGGGTGAATATGATATCCGTATGTTTGAAGCTGCTATTAAGTATTTCAAATAATCTATAAAAATAACCTGAAAGTTTTTAGCTTTCAGGTTATTGCTTTTTATGTGAACAAATAATATAATAAAACTAATGAGGTGATTATATGGCAGTACGATTAAATGAAAATAAAGAAATTGTAGCTAAAGTCAAAGAAGGACTTAAAATGAAGAATGGCTATTGTCCTTGCAGATTACAAAAACTTCCGGAATATAAATGTATCTGTGAAGAATTCAAGCAACAAATTGCCGACCCTGATTTTGAGGGCTATTGTCATTGTAAACTATATTATAAATCTAAAGATTAAAGGCGTGGAAAAATCCACGCCTTGCTTTTTTATTCCATATTACTTACATGATAACTCAATGTCATTAAACTATCACTTAAATGAACATTTTCAACTGCAACATCAGGATGATTTGCTGAAATATCATAATGACTGAAATTCCAGAAACCTTTTATTCCTAATTTAACAAGCTGTGGTGCTAATTCTTCAGCAGCAGCACTTGGGATACACAAAACTGCAACTGTAGGGGAGTTATCCCTACAAAAATCGAACAGATTATCTGTATGTCTTATTGGTAATCCGCGAAGCATCTGACCAACCAAGGCTTTATTTTTATCAAATACACCGATAAGATTAAAACCACGCTGTTCAAATGACATATGTAAAGCAACTGCTTTACCAAGATTACCGGCACCGATTAAAATAGCATTTCTTGTTTTATCAACACCAAGAATTTTGCCGATTTCCTCATAAAGACTTTCTATATTGTAACCATATCCTTGCTGACCAAATCCACCAAAGCAATTCAAGTCCTGACGAATCTGTGATGCAGTAAAGCCCATTTTATTAGACAAATCTTTAGATGAAATTCTGACAACACCTTTGTCCTTTAATTCGCCTAAAAATCTATAATATCTTGGAAGACGCTTAATAACAGAGTTTGAAACACCGTCATTTCTAATCATAAATAAGCTCCTTTTATAAAAGCTTCTTTACAGTTTCCATAACATAGTCGCCGAATTCACTACATGTTGCACCATTGTCACGGCCTGTAATTGTAAGCTTCTTTTCTTCAAACATACAAATATCCAATGCTCTTTCAAGCTTGTCAGCTTCTTCTTGTTTGCCAATATGTGAAAGGAGCATAACAGTTGCACGAAGCATTGAACAAGGGTCAGCATACTGACCTCTGCCTTCACGCATCATACGAGGTGCTGAACCGTGAATAGCCTCAAACATAGCATATCTCTTACCAAGGTTTGCACTACCTGCAGTACCTACACCACCTTGGAATTCAGCAGCTTCGTCAGTAAGAATATCACCATAAAGGTTAGGAAGAATAAATACTTTAAAGTCTTTTCTTCTCTTTTCATCAATAAGCTTTGCTGTTGTAATATCAATATACCATTCATCAGTAGTGATTTCAGGATATTCCTTTGCAACTTCTTTACAAAGTCTGAGGAATTTACCGTCAGTTGTCTTGATAACATTAGCTTTATTGATGATTGAAACTCTTTCTTTACCGTTTCTCTTTGCATAGTCATATGCAATACGAGCGATTCTGTCAGTACCTTCAGTTGTAGTAACAACAAAGTCCATTGCAAGCTCGTCAGTAACATTTACGCCCTTTGAACCAACCGCGTATGCACCTTCTGTATTTTCACGGAAGAAAGTCCAGTCAATTCCCTGGTCAGGAACCTTAACAGGTCTGACATTTGCAAAAAGGTCAAGTTCCTTTCTCATTGCAACATTGGCACTTTCAATATTCGGCCATGGGTCACCGGCCTGTGGTGTTGTTGTAGGTCCTTTAAGGATAACATGACATTCCTTAAGCTCTACAAGAACATCGTCAGGAATAGCCTTCATAACAGCAACTCTGTTTTCAATTGTAAGACCGTCAATTATTTTAAATTCAACTTTACCTGCCTTAACATCATCAGCAAGCATATATTCAAGAACTCTTGCTGATTCTTTTGTGATAATCGGACCGATACCGTCACCACCACAAACACCGATTACAATTTTATCAAGACTATCAAAATCAACAAATTCTTTTGTAGCTTTAATTTTTTCATTTCTTGCAAGTTGTTCTCTGACAAGAGCTTCAAACTTTGCAATAGCTTCTGCAATTTGCTTTTCCATATTTATAACTCCTTAAAATGATTCTTTAGTGTAATTTAACAAACCACCTGCGAGAATAATATCCTTTTGACGCTGTGAAAGGTCATAATTAATCGCATATTCTTCATTCTTTGTAAGGTTTACAAGAACTGCAGGTTCATTGTTTATAATAGCATTCTTAATTCCTTTTAGGCTTAATTCATCGCCTTGAGAAATCTTATCATAGTCATCAGCATCTGCAAATGTTAATGGAAGAATACCTGCATTGATAAGGTTTGCACAGTGAATACGAGCAAATGACTTAGTAATAACAGCCTTAACACCAAGATAAAGCGGAACAAGTGCTGCGTGTTCACGAGATGAACCCTGACCATAGTTTGCACCACCGATTACAATGCCTTTTCCTTCAGCTTTAATTCTTTCAGGGAATGTTTTATCACAAACACCGAAGCAATACTGTGAAAGGAACGGAATATTTGAACGGTATGGAAGAATCTTAGCACCTGCAGGCATAATGTGGTCAGTTGTAATATCGTCGCCAACTTTAAGAACTGCCTTTGCAGTAATATCATCACCCATTGGTTCGCTTGTTGGGAATGGCTTGATATTAGGACCATACATTACTTCAACATCTTTTGCTTCTTCAGGGGTTGCAGGCATAGCAACCATATTATCATTAATAATAAATTCTTCAGGAAGCACGATTTCAGGGAATTCGCCTAAATCTCTTGGGTCTGTAAGATAACCTGTAATTGCAGATGCAGCGGCAACTTCAGGGCTAACAAGATAAATACCTGCATCAGCAGTACCTGAACGACCTTCAAAGTTTCTGTTGAATGTACGAAGAGATACACCAGCAGAGTTAGGGGACTGACCCATACCAATACAAGGTCCGCAAGCACTTTCAAGAATTCTTGCACCTGCATCAATCATATCTGAAAGAGCACCGTTCTGTGAAATCATATTAAGTACCTGTTTTGAACCAGGAGCAATTGAAAGGCTAACAGCAGGATTTACTGTTTTACCCTTAAGAATTGCAGCAACTTTCATCATATCAAGAAGTGATGAGTTTGTACATGAACCGATACAAACCTGGTCAACCTTGATTTTGCCGATTTCTGTTACAGATTTAACTCTGTCAGGCATATGTGGGCATGCAGCCATAGGTGCAAGAGTTGATAAATCAATATCAATTACTTCGTCATATACTGCATCATCGTCAGCCTTAAGTTCAACCCAATCTTCTTCACGACCTTGAGCTTTTAAAAAAGCTTTTGTAACATCATCAGAAGGAAAGACAGAAGTAGTCGCACCAAGTTCAGCACCCATATTTGTAATTGTAGCTCTTTCAGGAACTGTAAGTGTTGCTACGCCTTCACCACCATATTCGATGATTTTTCCAACGCCACCTTTAACAGTCATAATACGAAGAACTTCAAGGATAACATCTTTAGCAGCAACCCAAGGACTAAGTTTACCTGTAAGGTTTACTCTTACCATTTTTGGCATAGTAATATAATATGTACCGCCACCCATAGCAACAGCAACATCAAGACCACCGGCACCCATTGCAAGCATACCTATACCACCACCAGTAGGTGTATGGCTGTCTGAGCCAATTAATGTTTTACCTGGTTTACCAAATCTTTCAAGGTGTACCTGATGACAGATACCATTACCTGGACGAGAAAAACGAATACCACGCTTTTTAGCAACACTTTGAATAAATCTGTGGTCATCGGCATTTTCAAAGCCTGTCTGTAATGTATTATGGTCAATATAAGCAACTGAAAGTTCAGTTTTAACTTGTTCAATTCCCATTGCTTCAAGTTCAAGATATGCCATTGTACCTGTAGCGTCCTGAGTCAATGTCTGGTCAATTTTAAGACCAACTTCACTACCCGGAGTCATATCGCCACTAACAAGGTGAGATTTAATAAGCTTTTGTCCGATTGTCATACCCATATTTTAATCACTCCCTGGACTTTTTCAATTTTTTAACAATCTTTTATAATTTTATTATATTGACATTCTTTTGTCAATATCTTTATACTTATTAAAATGAAATTTTAACAAAATGTTGATATTATTTTTTTCATGTGATACAATATTTAGGTAATTTTATCAGTTTTATCCTTTTTAGATTATTAAAAGCATAAATCTTTATTGATAATCATTTTTTAACAGGAGATAACACATATGTCAGTTATTAAAGCAATTATTCTTGGTGCTGTTCAGGGAATTACTGAATTTTTGCCCATTTCAAGTAGTGGTCATCTTTCATTATTTCAGCATTTTATGGGTGTTGGTGGTGAAGGCTCATTACTTTTTTCTGTTTTACTTCATCTTGGAACTCTAATTGCAGTTTTCATCGTTTTTCACAAAACAATTTTTGATTTAATTGTTGATGCTTTTTCATTAGTTAAAGATATATTCACAGGAAAATTCGGATTTAAAGAATTAGAAGGAAAAAAGAAGATGCTCGTTATGTTCGTTTTTTCTTGTATGCCTCTTCTTCTTTTGCTAATTCCTGTCGGTAATGATATGAAATTGATGGATTATCTCAGTCAGTTTTCTGAAGATGATAGTATTTTACTTGAAGGTGTATGTTTTCTTTTAACAGGTATCTTATTATTAACTTCAACCTATATTTCTAAAAAAAGAGTAACAAATAAGGGAATCAATGCTCCTGAAGCCTTTGCCATTGGTTTTGCTCAGGTTTTTGCAGCAGGTTTCCCAGGTATTTCCCGTTCAGGCTCAACTATTTCAACCGGTATGATTTGTGGCGTTTCAAAATCGGATATGGTGGAATATTCATTTATACTTGGTATTCCTGCAATTCTTGTGGCAAATATTGTTGAATTGAAAGATGCTATTGAGATGAATGCTGAATTTGAGCTCGTACCAACAATTGTAGGTGTTTTAGTTGCTGCAGTTGTGGGTGTAGGCTGTATTAAGCTTTTACAATGGATATTAAAAAAAGATATGTGGAAATATTTTGGTATATACTGTCTTGTGATTGGTGTAATATCAATTTTCTGCAATATTTTAGGATTATAAAAACAACTTGGAGATGTGAAAATGGCACAACAAAAAAGAAAAACAACAAACACAACTAAAAATACAAAAAAGAAAGTAAATAAATCAACTAAAAAAGGATTTATTAAGGACTTTGTTATTAACAAGCAACTAACTGCTGTAATCTTGTTTGCTGTATCTATACTTTGGTTCTGTTTATCAGTAATAGATGCAGGTGGTGTATGGGGTGCATTCCGTACATTTTCATTCGGATTATTTGGTTTCTGTTCTTTTATTTTCCCATTATTACTTCTTGTTATATCAGTATTTTTAGCACTTGATAAAACAGATAAAAATATCATATCTAAATTTGTACAAGCTGGTATTCTTATAACCGTGATAAGTAGTATCGTTCATATTGCACAGTGTGCACCTGGCAGTACATATGGTGAAGCAATTAAAGATGCCTTCAATTTCTATTATATAGATGGAAGTATGCTTGGCGGTGGCGTATGGGGTGCTTTATTTGGCGGACTTACCTTGCTCATTACAGGTGGCAGTAAACTTGCTGCAATGATAATTCAAATAGTACTTTTATTTATTTTTGTTATGGTAATTACAGGTCTTACATTAGTGAATCTGTTCAATGGCATTTCAAAGCCTGTAAAGAAAATCGGAGAATTCACAGGTGAAAAAATAAATGAATATAGCGAAAAGGTTGAAAGAATAAATCAAGAACGCGAAAAAAGAAGACAAGAATTTAATCCTGATGTTGATTTAGGTCCGTCACCTGAAACTGTTGTTGAAACAACTGAACCTGAAAACATTCTTCCGGATGATGTTATTCCTTTTGATACAATAAATAATGAAGAAATGTTCGCAGATAAAACAGTTGAAGATATTAACGATTATAACACAGATGATAAGATTATCAATCTTGACGAAATAATCAATAAAGAAACGTCTGAACCGGAACAAATTAAATTTGATGTTGATGAAGACGCAGAAATGGATGAAGATGAATATACTGATGAAGAGTGGGAAAGTGAGCCTGTAAAGCAATATGAAATGCCACCGCTTGACCTTCTTAATCTTCCAAAAAATCTTAATTCAACAGACTATGAACGTGAACAAAAACTTAACGAAAAGAAGTTAATTGATACGTTAAATAGCTTTGGTGTTTCAACAAGACTTGTTGGTGTTTCTCGTGGCCCTTCTGTTACACGATATGAGATTCAACCTGCTGCAGGTGTAAAAATCAGTAAAATTACAAATCTTGCCGATGATATTGCACTCAACCTTGCAGCTTCTGGTGTTCGTATTGAAGCACCTATTCCAAATAAGGCAGCAGTTGGTATTGAAATTCCAAATAAGAGTCGTCAATCTGTTACTTTGCGTGAAGTAATTGACCAAAGTGCATATAAAAATGCAAAATCAAAACTTACAGTTGCTCTTGGTAAGGATATTACAGGTGAATTTGTATATTCAGACCTTGTGAAAATGCCACACTTGCTTATTGCAGGTACAACAGGTTCAGGTAAATCAGTTTGTCTTAACTCAATGATTGTGAGTATTCTTTATAATGCTACACCTGATGAAGTTAAGCTTCTTATGATTGACCCTAAACAGGTTGAATTTACAATTTATAACGGTATTCCTCATTTGCTTGTCCCTGTTGTTTCTGACCCAAGAAAAGCTTCAGGTGCTCTTGCATGGGCTGTAACAGAAATGCTTACACGATATAAGACATTCTCTGAAAATAGCGTTCGTGATATTTCTGGGTATAACAGCATCTGCGAAAGTCAGGGCAAAAAGAAGTTACCACAAATCGTAATTTTTATTGACGAGTTATCTGACCTTATGATGGCTGCACCAAACGAGGTTGAAGATTCAATATGTCGTCTTGCACAGATGGCTCGTGCAGCAGGTATGCATCTTGTTATTGCAACTCAAAGACCTTCGGTTGACGTTATTACTGGTATTATCAAGGCAAATATTCCAAGTAGAATCTCACTTTCTGTTTCATCACAGGTTGACTCTCGTACTATTATTGACTCTGTTGGTGCTGAAAAGCTTCTTGGTAACGGTGATATGCTCTATTATCCTGTTGGTATTCCAAAGCCAATTCGTGTTCAAGGATGTTACTTATCAGATAAAGAAGTTGAAAATGTCGTTACATTTATTAAGAATCAGGAACAGACATCTTATGATGATACTGTTATGAAAGAAATTGACCGTAATGCTGCACAAACAGGTTCAAAGAAAAAGGATACGTCATCAAGTGATGATGGTGATAAAGGTCCTGCTGATGAGATGTTGCCAAAAGCTATTGAAGTTGTTATTGAAGCACAATCCGCCTCAACAACACTACTTCAAAGGAAACTTAAATTAGGCTATGCTCGTGCGGCGAGAATTATTGATGACCTTGAAACAAGTGGAATTATTGGTCCTTATGAAGGTGCAAAACCTCGTAAAGTGCTTGTATCAAAACAGCAATGGTATGAAATGAATGCTTTAGCTCAAGGTGGAGCAAATAAAGCATATGGTGAAGATGAAGAGGGTAGCAGTGAAGAATAATCAGTTTTTACCAATTTCTAAAAACGATATGATTTCCCGAGGCTGGGATGAAGTTGATTTTGTTTATGTGTCAGGAGATGCATACGTCGACCATCCCAGCTTCGGCGTGTCTATTATTACAAGAGTACTTGAAAATGCAGGATATAAAGTAGGAATTATTTCTCAGCCTAATTGGAAAAGAAATGACTCGTTTAAAATATTTGGTCGTCCAAGACTTGGCTTTTTTGTTTCATCCGGAAATATAGATTCTATGGTTGCACATTATACTGTCGCAAAAAAGAAAAGAAGTACTGACGCATATTCTCCTGGTGGTAAATTTGGGTTACGACCTGACAGAGCAGTTATAGTTTATTGTCAAAAAATTCGTGAAATTTACGGTGATATTCCAATTATCATAGGAGGTTTAGAAGCATCTTTACGCAGATTTGCACACTATGATTATTGGGATGATAAAATAAGACCATCCATTCTTTTTGACTCAGGTGCTGACCTTATATCTTTTGGAATGGGCGAAAAACAGACTATTCAGATTGCTGACCGATTAAATAATGGCGAAAGTATTAAGAGTATGACTGACATTAAAGGTACTTGTTATGCTGTACCAGTCACAGAAACACCATATTTAGGTGTTGAATGTCCTTCTTTTGAAAATGTTGTTTCATCAAAAAAAGAATATGCAATTTCCTGTCGAATACAGCAGGATGAACAGGACCACATTCGAGGCAAAGTTATTAAACAGCGACACGGGAAAATGATGCTTGTCCAGAATCAACCGATGGAACCGCTGACTACAGAAGAATTAGATAGCGTCTATTCATTACCATATATGCGTACTTATCATCCTGTATATGAAAAAGATGGGGGCGTACCTGGTATTCTTGAAGTTCAGTTTTCAATTACTCATAATCGTGGTTGTTTTGGTGCTTGTAACTTCTGCTCTATTGCATTTCATCAAGGTCGATATGTTACTTGCAGAAGTAAGGAATCAATTATAAAAGAAGCTAAACTATTAACTGAAATGGATGGTTTTAAGGGCTATATACACGACATTGGTGGCCCAACTGCAAATTTCAGAAGAACCTCCTGTGATGTTCAGTTAAAAAACGGACTTTGCAAAGGAAAAAAATGTCTTGCACCGGAGCCTTGTCCTGCGCTTATATCCACGCATGAAGAATATCTTGATATTTTGCGTTCAGTTCGTTCAATTGATAAAGTAAAAAAAGTTTTTATTCGTTCGGGTATAAGATATGATTATATGCTATGTGATAAATTTGATTCATTTTTCAAGGAACTTGTTCAACATCATGTAAGCGGACAATTAAAGGTTGCTCCTGAACATTGTTCTGCATCAGTTCTTGATAAAATGGGTAAGCCTCATATAAAAGCTTACAAGGAATTTTCAAAAAAATACTTTAATTACACAAAGTCAATCGGAAAAGAACAATATCTCGTTCCATATTTGATGTCATCACATCCTGGTGCTACTCTTAAGGATGCCGTTGAGCTTGCTGAATTTATCAGAGATGAAAAGTTACATCCTGAACAAGTACAGGATTATTATCCGACGCCCGGAACAATTTCAACTGCAATGTATTATTCTGAGCTTGACCCTTATACATTAGAAAAAGTTTTTGTTGCAAAAACACCACATGATAAGGCATTGCAAAGAGCATTGATGCAATATTTTAATCCTAAAAACTATGATTTGGTTTATGAAGCATTAAAAAAGACAGGTAGAAACGATTTGATTGGCATAGGTCCGAAATGCCTTATTAAACCTAAACAAAGTGATAAGTTGAATAATAAAACAAATAATAACTATGATAAAAAAAGAAAAAAAGCTGTACAGAGACGGAAGAAAAAATCCTAACGGATTTAAGAGAAATCCATATGATTTCTTTAAAAAGAAATGGCTTGCAGTTACTTTTTCCATTTTAATTCCAATTGCAATTTTTATTTCTGCACTTGAGTTATTTAATGTCACAAGCTGGGATAAAATTTTTTCATCTGCTGGAATTGTAAACGGAACACCATATAATGATAGTGATTTTGTTGTCTACTGTCTTGATGTCGGTCAAAGTGATTGTACAATTGTGGTCTGTGATAATGAGGTTTTGATGATTGATACAGGTACTCTGAATCAGGTGTATAATATTCAGACATCATTATACACATTAGGAATTGACAAAATTGATTATATGGTTATAACACATCCACATGATGACCATATGTCCGGTGCATCTGAATTAATCAAGCATTACGATGTATCTAATATGCTAATGCCAAAGTTGAGTGAAGAGAATTCAGTAAGCACACCAACATATTTGAATCTTTTAAAATCAATTTCAAAATACAATGTTAATCCAATTGGAATATCAGCAGGGTATTCGTTTAAATTAGGTTCATCTGTTGTTGAGATTTTATCGCCATCACAACAGGATAAAGACATTAATAATATGTCGGCTGTAATTAAAATTACATATGGCGAAACAAAAATGTTGTTTCAAGGAGATAATGAACAATCAATTGAAAAGCAGTTACTGATGTCTGATTACGATGTTTCTGCTGATGTAATTAAAATCGGTCATCACGGTAGCAACACTTCTTCTTACGGTACATTTTTAGATGCAGTAAACCCTGAATATGCAATTATCTCAAGTGGACCTGACAATAATTACGGTCATCCGAATTCGTATGTAATTGAACGCTTGGAAGAAAGAAATATAATACCTTACATCACTTCATTAAACGGTGATATAACAATTGTTAGTGACGGAACAAATATATCCGTTTCGTCATCGAAATAAATGTAAAAAAATTCATAAAAATACTTGAAATTTTATATTTGTTGTGATATAATTTTTCAGCAATTCGCATGTGCGGTGATTTTGACGGTATTGCATTTATAATGTCCCGGCAAAAGTTGACCCGCACAGAGGATAAAATAAGGAGGAAAAAATTATGTCAGTAGTATCTATGAAACAGTTACTCGAGGCAGGTGTTCATTTCGGACACCAGACAAGAAGATGGAACCCAAAAATGGCTGAATACATCTTCACTGAAAGAAATGGTATTTATATCATTGACCTTCAGAAAACAGTTAAGAAACTTGAAGAGGCTTACAAGGTAATCAAGGAAGTTGCTGAAAACGGCGGCGAAGTTCTTTTTGTAGGCACAAAGAAACAGGCTCAGAGCTCAGTTAAGGAAGAAGCAGAACGTTGTGGTATGCCTTTCGTTAATGCTCGTTGGCTTGGTGGTATGCTCACAAACTTCTCAACAATCAAGCAGAGAATTAAGAGACTTGCTCAGCTTCAGGCTATGAAAGAAGATGGTACATTTGACCTTCTTCCAAAGAAAGAAGTTGCTAAGTACGAGCTTGAAATTGAAAAGCTTGAAAAGTACATTGGTGGTATCACAGAAATGAAGAAGCAGCCTGCTGCTATGTTCATTGTTGACCCAAGAAAAGAAAAGATTGCAGTTGCTGAAGCTAAGAAGCTTGGTATTCCTGTAATTGCTATTGTTGACACAAACTGTGACCCTGATGATGTTGATTATGTTAACCCTGGTAATGACGATGCTATCCGTGCAGTAAAACTTATTGCAGGCGCTATGGCTGATGCTGTTATCGAAGGCAGACAGGGTGAACAGATGGAAGTTGCTGCTGAAGCTGAAGAAGCTACAGAAGAAGCTGCTGAATAATTTATAAAATTTTAGCCCGTGGCACAATAGTTACGGGCTGTTTTCAAAAATATTGTAATATTGGAGGAAAAGAAAATGGCATTTACTGCAAAAGACGTACAGGCTCTTCGTGAGAAGACAGGCGTTGGTATGATGGATTGTAAAAAAGCTCTTGTTGAAACAGATGGTGACATCGAAAAGGCTATTGATATTCTTAGAGAAAAAGGTCTTGCTTCTGCTGCTAAGAAAGCAAGCCGTGTTGCTGCTGAAGGTGTAGTTGCTGCTTACAGCGACGCTAATGCAGGTGCTCTTGTTGAAATTAACTGTGAAACAGACTTCGTTGCTAAGGGTGAACCATTCGTTAACCTTGCTGCTAAGGTTGTTAAGACAGTTGTTGCTTCAAAGCCTGCTGATGTTGAAGCTCTTCTTGCAACAAAGGCAGTTGACTCTGACAAAACAGTTGACGAAGAAGTTCAGGAAGTATTCCTTGCTCTTCGTGAAAATATGAAAGTTCGTAGATTTGCTCTTGTTGAAGGACATACAGCAACATATATCCATGCAGGTGGTACTGTTGGTGTTCTTGTTGCATTTGATGTTGATGATGCAACAGCTGCAAAGCCTGAATTTGATGCAATGGGTAAAAACGTAGCAATGCAGATTGCTGCTATGAACCCTGAATATAAGAGCAAGGCTGACATTTCTGATGAAGAACTTGCAAAGATGAAGTCAATCACAATTGACAGTGCTCTTAATAAGCCTGATTCACTTCCTGTTCCAATCCTTAACAGCATTATTACAGAAGCTATTAACGATAAGAAGTGGAGCGATGAAGACGCAGAAATCTACAATGGTCTTGACCAGAAGCAGAGAAAGAACTTTGTAAACTTCATTTCAAAGGAAGCTTATGCTACAATGGCTGAAATTGCTGTTTCACACAAGGCTGAAATCGCTGAAAACAAAATCTTCGTTGGTCTTGTTCAGGGTCGTCTTGCAAAGCAGATTAAGGAAGTTTGCCTTCTTGAACAGGCATTCGTTCGTTCTGACCTTTTCGACGGTGATGTAAACGGTTACATCAATTCAGTTGCTAAGGAACTTAGCGCTGATGTTAAGCTTACAAGCTTTGTTCGTTTCGAAAAAGGCGAAGGCATTGAAAAGAAAGAAGAAAACTTTGCTGCTGAAATTGCAAGCATGATGTAATTTCTTAATATAGACCTAAAAAGCGTACAGTTTATGCTGTACGCTTTATTTTTTTACTTGTAAAAGTATGAATGATAATGTAAAATTATAATAATGATAATCACATCATATATATTTATGGTGATTATTATGAAAAAGTATTTTTCTGTTTTATTATCTTTTATTGTTTTGATATTAAGTATCTTATTCTGCAAGGTTCAACAAACATCTTCCAACAATATTCATAACCAACATTTTCCTGTTCTGATTATTGATGCAGGTCACGGTGGAGAAGATGGCGGAGCAATTGCTGATGACAATACTCTTGAAAAAGATATAAATCTTGATATTTCACTGAAATTAAATGATATTTTGTCGGTTTTCGGATACCAAACTAAAATGATTAGGACAACTGATACAGACCTGCATTTAAAAGGTGACACAATACGACAACGAAAAATATCGGATATTCAGGAACGATATAAAATTATGAATAGTTTTGACGATTGTCTTTATATCAGTATTCATCAGAATAAATTTACAGATTCAAAAATTCACGGTGCACAGACATTTTATTCACCGAATGATGTTGAATCAAAAAATCTTGCTGATTTTATTCAAAAGTCAATTGCGAGTCAACTACAACCTGACAATAAAAGAGTTATAAAAAAATCAGGAACAGATATTTATCTACTATATAATGCAACAAGACCGACAGTTATGGTTGAATGTGGTTTTATATCAAATCAAGAAGAATTAAGTAATTTAAAAGACAATAAATATCAAAAACAAATGGCATTATCAATTGCTTTTGGAATAATAAATTATAATATTTCGGAGGTCAAAAATGGCTCAGAAGTCTAAATCAGTATATATCTGTAGCGAATGTGGTTATGAAACTCCTCGTTGGCTCGGTCAATGCCCAAGTTGTAACGAATGGAATACTCTTAATGAAGAAATTAAGACTGTTGTAAAAGAAACTTCCAAACGAAGTCTTGTCGGTTCAAACAGAAGCAGAGCATACGGACTTAATGAAATAACTGCAGATGCAGGTCACAGATACAATACAGGTTTAATGGAATTAAATCGTGTACTTGGTGGTGGCCTTGTAAAAGGCTCTGTTGTTCTTTTAAGTGGTGACCCGGGTATCGGTAAATCTACAATACTTTTGCAGATTTGTGAATATTTAGGTGCTGGCTTGAAAATATTATATGTTTCAGGTGAAGAATCTGCACATCAGATTAAGCTTCGTGCATCAAGACTATCAGTTTCAACAAATAATCTTTCTATATTATGCGAAACCGATGCACAGTATATATGTGAATTTATTCAGTCTGAAAAGCCTGATGTTGTAATTATCGACTCAATTCAGACAATGGAAATAAGTGAACTCAATTCATCACCGGGAAGCGTTACACAGGTAAGAGAATCCACAAATCTTTTTACAAGAACAGCAAAAATATCAAATATTCCCATATTCCTTGTAGGTCATGTAAACAAAGATGGTAATATTGCAGGTCCGAAAGTGCTTGAGCATATAGTTGACTGCGTGCTGTACTTTGAAGGTGACAGAAACACATCATATCGAATTTTAAGAGCAGTTAAAAACCGTTTTGGATCAACAAATGAAATTGGTGTATTCGAAATGCTTGATAACGGCCTTACAGAGGTCGAAAATCCATCATTAATGCTTATTTCAGGTAAGCCACAGAATGTATCGGGTACTTGTATAGCGTGTCTTATGGAAGGCTCAAGACCGATTCTTGCAGAAGTTCAAAGCCTTGTTACACCAAGCGGTTTCGGTAATCCACGAAGAATGGCAACAGGCATTGAATATAACAGAATGGCAATGCTTATTGCAGTTCTTGAAAAGAGATGCGGATATTTCTTGGGAAATATGGATTGTTATACAAATGTTATCGGCGGACTTCATATTGACGAAACTGCAGCCGACTTATCTATTGCATTAGCTATTGTTTCAAGTCTCAAGGATGTTCCTGTGCCCGAAAAGACATTAGCATTCGGTGAAATTGGTCTGGCAGGGGAGATTCGTTCCGTAAATTCCTGTGAACAGCGAATTAAAGAAGCTGCAAAGCTTGGCTTTGAAAAATGTGTTATTCCATATCACAATTACAGCAAACTACCAAAATATCTTTTTAAGGAAATTGAAATTGTTCCTGCTAAAAATATTAGACAAGCATTTGAGGCGATTATGAATTGAGTGAAAGATTTTTAAAAAGTCCAAATCTTCCTGAAAATAAAGTCACAACAGTATTTGCGGATATTGACGATTTTGTCCTTAAAAGCCTATTTTGTGAATTATCAATAAAAGTCGTGTCTGTAACGCGAAACGAGCTTTTAGACAGTCCTGTGAGCAAACACGCAGATATTTTGGCTAATTATGTTGGGAAATCAACATTTTTAGTGGATAAAAATCAAAATGAACTTTGTAGCTTTATAGAAAATAACAACGGGAAATCATTTATTGTAGATAATATTAAATCACCATATCCAAATGATTGTTTGTTGAATTTTGCAGATATTGGTGACTATATTATCTTTAATAAGTCGATTTTGACAGAAGATATTGCGGAAATTTTACCTGATAAACCGATTATTGATGTAAAACAAGGCTATTCAAAATGTTCTGTATGTATTTGTAGTCGTAACACTATCATAACTGACGATAAATCGGTCTTTAACGCTGTTTCCCGGTATGATAATATAAATTCTCTTTTAATAGAAAAGGGGACTGTACGCATAAACAAATACGACTATGGCTTTATCGGTGGATGCAGTGGTTTGATAGATAAAAATACATTACTTTTCAATGGTGATTTATTGTTCCATTCAGACTTTGACAAAATTAAAAAATTCCTGTATGATAATGGTATAAATTATATTGATATTAAAGGAAAACCTTTAACAGATATAGGAAGTATTATTCCGATTATGGAAAAAGACGGTGATTAGAATGAAAAAAGGTTATTTTATAGCATATTTAGGAGCTGCGGCAACAATGGGATTTGTTTTCTCAAAGGCAGGCAAAATGACAAAGAAATATGGTCAACCTTTAAAAGAAAAGAAGAAAATATCACCTGAAAAACTTGCAAAAACAGCCGAAAAAGGCATTGATTTTGTAGCGAAGAAGTTAGCAAAATAATATTATTTTCAGGCATCTCTGTATTTCCATAGAGATGCCATACTTAATTTTAGGAAAAGAATATGAATAAAGTTATCATAATCGGATGTCCCGGTTCGGGTAAAACAACTTTTGCAGAAAAACTAAATAAATGTACAGGAATACCTTTATATTATCTTGATGCTATATGGCACAAGCCTGATAAAACTCATATTTCACGAGAAGAATTTGACGATAGAATTAAGGAAATATTTAATCATGATAAATGGATAATTGACGGTAACTATAAACGGACAATCGAAATGCGATTAAAAGAATGTGATACGGTATTTCTCTTTGATTTACCAACGGAAATATGCTTACAGGGTGTAACCGAAAGAATAGGGAAGGGCAGATATGATTTACCTTGGCTCGAAACTGAATTTGACCCAGAATTCAAAACATTTATTGAAGAATTTCCAAATGATACATTACCATATATTTATGAATTACTCAATAAATATAAAGACGATAAAAATATAATCATTTTCAAATCAAGAAACGATGCAGATGAATGCATAAGCAAGGTGATAAAATGCAACAAATAATCTATGGAATGCCTACATTGATTGAAACAAGCACACTTTCTGAATGTGCAAATCTTTGTGCAGAATTAGGACTTGATTTTATTGAACTTAATATGAATTTACCACAATATCAACTCGATAAGATTGATGTTAATTATTTTAAGAGTATAGCCGATAAATACGGTATTTACTATACAATTCACCTTGATGAAAATCTTAATGTATGTGATTTTAATTCATATGTTGCAGAAGCTTATAAGAAAACTGTTACAAATACAATAGAAATTGCGAAGAAACTCAATGTAAAAGTCTTAAATATGCATATGTCAAAAGGTGTTTATTTTACTTTACCTGATAGAAAAATACATTTATTCTCAGAATACAAAAAACAATATCTTGATAGTATTATTGATTTTAAGAATATGTGCGAAATTGCAATTGGTGATACTGATATAAAGATTTGTATTGAAAACTGTGATGGCTACGAAGATTTCCAGATGGAAGCAATAGAAATACTTTTAGAGAGCGAAGTTTTTGCATTGACTTTTGATGTAGGTCATAATCACGGAATAGGTGGTATAGACGAAGAATTTATTATTAAACATAAGAACTGTCTTAAACACATTCATTTACATGATGCTTTAGGAAGAAAAAATCATCTTGCACTTGGTACAGGTGAAATAGATATAAATAAATATATCAATCTTGCCACAGAGCAGAAATGTAGTGTTGTTTTAGAAACAAAAACCATTGATGGATTAAGACAATCTGTTATGTGGTTGAAAGGTGTAAAAAATGAATGATAAATTATTGGATTACATAGAAAACAATGTTTTTCCGGAATATTCAAAAAATGAACAAGGTCATGGAATTGAACATATCAGATATGTTATTGACCGTTGTATGAGATTTGCAGAACAATTTGATGATATTGATTTTAACATACTTTATACGATTGCTGCTTTTCATGACATCGGTCATCATATTGATAAGAAAAACCATGAAAAACTGTCTGCAGAAATATTTTATAATAATATGGATATGACAGAATTTTTTAATGAAGAAGAACGAACAATTATAAAAGAGGGGATAGAAGACCACAGAGCTTCGTGTGATTCTGCACCTCGTAGTGATTACGGTAAAATAATTTCTTCTGCTGACCGTTCAACTGATGTAAATGAATTTTTAAAACGAACTCATTCATATACATTAAAACATGAACCTAATCTTAATCAAAATGAAATGATTGAACGAGCCTATAATCATACAAAAGATAAATATGGTGATTCAGGTTATGCAAAAAATTATGTTATTGATGATGAATACAACCAATTCAAAAATACAATTTCCGAACTGTTGAATGATAAAGAAAAATTCAAACAGCATTATTTAAAAGTTAATAATTTATAATTACAATATCATAAGCCTTGGATATATCAGGTGCTTATGGTATTTTTTTATAGTCAAACTAAAGGGGAAAATAGGTATGTTAAAAAGTTTATTCAATTGTTGACAATGTTGAAAACTTATGATATAATTATACAAAATAAATATTTTGTATCAAATAGGGGACAAAATATTATACAAAATACGGGAAATGTGGCTTTTTAGTCTAAAATAACCTTAAATATGCTCATTATACTATATTGAACTATTAGACCAGTTTATTTATAAATTATGTGCTACATTATTATTTTTGTTATGATATTTTAGTTATATCAAAAAATATTTTTTATCTTTAATTCGTTGTTATCTGATTAAATTCTAATTTATTATCATTCTATTGTTTTATATAAAAATAAAATCCGATAATTTTCTTTTAAACATACTAAGTATCATTTGAAAAATTATTATCAGATTTGTTATTTATTAAATTTGCGTTTTTCATCAAATTATTATATTTAATTCATTGTATAATTCATTTATTTAATTATAATCATACAATTTATTTGTAATTAAAATATTATTAGATTATTTGATACAAGCTCATATATTTATGTTATAATCTTATAGAAATAAGTTATTAACCTATTCAGTACCTTAGTAATTTATAATTTAATATCATTATGTTGCGATTATACATAATTCAACTGTTTATTTAATGAATACTATATATTATTATCACATTAGTGTGAAACTGTTTCACAGGAGGCATTATGAAAAGAATAAGTTTTGTCGGTCTTCCGATTATTATTAAAGATTTCTTGGTTTATCTTGATGTTATTAAAAATAAATCTAAATTAACTATTGAGGAATACAGCTCTGATTTAAGACTTTTCTTTAAATTTTTAAAGTATTACAGAGGCTTAGTCCCCTCTTCTGTTGAGTTTGATGATATTGATATTCTTGATATTGATGAAGAATTTGTAAAAAGTGTCACATTAAATGATGCTTACGCCTTTCTCTCCTATTGTAAAAATGAGCGAGATAACCAGGAAGCTGCAAGAGCGAGAAAGGTTTCATGCTTACGAACATTTTTTAAGTATCTTGATAAGCAGAAAAACATAATTGAAAGTAACCCTATGGAAGTTCTTGACTCACCAAGACTAAAAAAATCTCTCCCAAAGTATCTTACACTTGAGGAGAGCATCAAATTATTAAAATCAGTTGGTGGAAAACATAAAGAAAGAGATTATTGTATTCTTGTGTTTTTCCTGAACTGTGGTTTACGATTATCAGAGCTTGTAAGCCTAAATTATAACGACATTCGTGACGACCACACATTGAGAGTAACCGGTAAAGGTAATAAAGAAAGAACAATTTATCTTAATGACGCTTGTCTTGATGCATATGCTCAATATATGGCTGTAAGGCCTGTTGACGGTGTTGCACCTGCCGACCGTAATGCTTTATTTTTGAGCAGCAGAAACAAGCGTATAAGCCCTAAAACAGTTCAGCATATTGTATATGATTGCCTTGAAAAATGTGGTCTTGAAGGCTACTCTGTACATAAATTAAGACATACAGCAGCGACTCTTATGTATCAGCATGGAAATGTTGATGTTCTTATATTAAAGGACATTCTTGGTCACGAAAATTTAGGTACAACAGAAATTTACACTCATATTGTTGATGAACAACTTAAAAAGGCTTCTGAATCCAATCCATTATCACAGATTAAGATAAAACAACAGGATTCAGATTAAACTTACCGGATAACACAATAATTAACAATGAATTTATCGCAATACATACAAGATTTATAACACATAAAAAAACATATCTTAATAAATACAGTCTGATTGAAATATTATCGGCTGTATTTTTGTTTGTAACTGTATTTAATATATGTTTGCTCATATGAACACTTTCATTAGCGGAATATATTAACGATGTAGTCGTAATCGTAAACAATGGATAAAAAAATATGAGTGAATACAAAACACCTTTAAGATTATATTCGCAATACATAAACGAGCTTAAACAACCTATAAAAATACTTTTAATACTAATCGGAACAAATGTTAACGGTATTCCTATTAAACTTGTTCCAAAAAAGAATGTTATAAGCAAACAAATAAAGTCAATTTTAATTAAGAATGAAAAAACTTGAATAAAGCTTTTATTTTGCACATTTGATATAAAATTTAAACAAAATTCTTTAATGGTGTCTATATCGTTGTTTTTATATATAAAACAGCCAATGAAAATGGAAATTAGAGATATTAGTGTAAACAATAATTTTATAAGTTCAAATTTATTGATTGAAAAATTTGTTTTATAAGAATTATTATTCTTAATTGATTTGTAATTAACCGCAGGTCTTTTTCTTAAATTGATAACTTTTGTCATATATTATCATCCTTTAAATATTATTTTCTTCTTTTTAAATTTGCCTTTGTAATTCCACCAACAACAGATGAAATGATTATAAATACAGGTAATAAAAATGAATACGAATTCAGGCTACCTTTAGTAAAAATAAATACAATTAAAAAGACAATTATTGTATATGTAACACTGCTCATCAAACCGGATACAATACCTTTAAACGGTAAAAATGATGAACCTACAAATCCACAAATGAATGAGCCGATAATTACACTAAAAATAAGATATACAAATACATAATCAGTTATTGTTTCTGAGTTTGATAATAAATATGAAAAAACAAATGAAACAATTAAAGTACTTAATATTCCAATAAAAGAAGATAATATCAATCCAATTATACATTTCAAAGGTATCGACATTTCAATATTTCGCTTTAACGATTTTTTTGACATAGAAAAACCCCTCACATTCAATAAAGAATATGAGGGGAAAAATATTTTTATGATAATTATTCAGCGTCTTTATCGTTCTTCTTTGACTTCTTTGCTTTCTTTTCCTGCATAGCAGCCTTTGCAGCTTCGCGTTCAGCCTGAACCTTTTCATTAGCTGTATGGTTAGTCTGAATAGCATATTTCTTAAACTTAATCTTTACTCTGTCCGAACCTGTTTCAATAACAATAGAATCGTCTTTAACTGAAACAACTTTACCACAGATACCACCGATGGTCGTGATTTCGTCACCAATCTGTGTATTTTCACGGATTTCCTGTTCCATTTTCTGCTGTTTTTTCTGTGGTCTGATTGTAAAGAAGTACATTGCAGCAAAAAGACCAACCATCATAAGAATCATTGGCATTGAACTACCCTGTTCACCTTCAGCACCTGTAGCACCAACCATTGCAAAAGTTAAAAATTCGTTCATTTTAAATATCCTCCAATATATGAAATAAATAACAACCTAATTATTATACATAACAAATCAAAAATATGCAAGTGAATTTCAAAAAAATTAACATATTTTTACTTTTTATATTCTTGTATCTAACTTATCAATATTTTCTTTATAAAACTCATCAAATGTGTCGTTATCAAGTGCATCTCTTATTTTTTTCATAAGATTATTATAAAAATAAAGATTATGCATAACACAAAGTCGCATTGCCAACATTTCCTGTGCTTTGAATAAATGTCTTATATATGAGCGAGAATGTCTTTGACAAGTTGGGCAATTACATTCAGGGTCAATTGGCAAATCGTCTTTTTCATATTTTTTGTTATTTATATTGATAATACCTGCATTTGTAAAAAGATGACCGTGTCGAGCGTTTCTGCTTGGCATAACGCAATCGAATAGGTCAACTCCTCTTCTGACTGCTTCAAGAATATTTCCGGGAGTACCAACACCCATAAGGTAACGAATTTTATCAGCAGGCATATAAGGTTCAACAGCAGAAATAATACGATACATATCTTCCTTTGGTTCACCAACAGCAAGACCACCGATTGCATAACCATCAAGGTCAAGTTTGGCAATTTCCTTCATATGCTCAATTCTTAAATCTTCAAATGTACAGCCTTGATTAATACCGAAAAGCAACTGATTTTTGTTAATGGTGTCAGGTAACGAATTAAGTCTTTTCATTTCAGCCTTGCAACGAATAAGCCATCTTGTTGTTCTTTCGCAAGATTGCTTTGAATATTCATATTTAGCAGGGTTTTCAACACATTCATCAAAAGCCATAGCAATTGTAGAGCCTAAATTTGACTGAATTTGCATACTTTCTTCAGGTCCCATAAATATTTTATGACCATCAATATGTGATGAAAAATATACGCCTTCTTCTTTGATTTTTCTTAATGCAGAAAGTGAAAACACTTGAAATCCGCCACTATCTGTAAGAATAGGTCCGTTCCAACCTGTAAACTTATGCAAACCACCCATTTCTTTTACAAGAGTATCCGTAGGTCTTAAGTGAAGATGATAGGTGTTACACAACTGCACCTGACAATCAATATCCTTTAAATCATAGGCAGAAACACCGCCCTTAATTGCACCTTGGGTAGCAACATTCATAAAAGCAGGTGTCTGAATCGTACCGTGTACAGTTTCAAATTCACCTCGTCTTGCATTACCGTTTTTCTTAATTAATTTATACATAAAATCTCCTTAATAAATAAACATACAATCGCCAAAACTGAAAAATCTGTATTTTTTATCAACTGCTTCTTTATATGCTTCAAGTACTTTTTCTCTGTTATAAAAAGCTGAAACAAGCATAACAAGAGTACTTTCAGGTAAATGAAAGTTTGTAAGTAATGCATCAACACATTTAAATTGATAGCCCGGATAAATAAAAATGTTTGTCCAGTCATCAAACTCTTTCATTTCACCTTGACTTTGCATAACACTTTCAAGTGTACGACAACAAGTTGTACCTACGCCAACAACTCGACCACCATTTTTCTTTGTTTCTATGATTAAATCAGCAGTCTCTTTTGGAATAGAATAATGTTCTGAATGCATTTCATGGTCTTCAATATTTTCTGCCTTTACAGGTCTGAATGTACCGATACCCACATGTAATGTAACATAACCGATTTTAATGCCTTTAGCTTCAATTTTAGCCATAATTTCATCAGTAAAATGAAGACCTGCAGTAGGTGCTGCAGCAGAACCTAATTCTTTTGAATATACTGTCTGATAACGTTCCTTGTCTTCAAGTTTTTCAGTAATGTAATGAGGTAAAGGCATTTCACCGACTTTATCTAATACTTCGTAAATATTTGATGCATTATAATAAAATTCAGCAATTCTGTTACCATTTTCAAGTATTTCTAAAACTTTACAAGAAAGAATACCATCACCAAAAGAAAACTCAGTATCGACTTTTGCTCTTTTACCTGGCCCTGTTATACATTCCCATTTGTCGTTTCCCAAGTTATTCAAAAGAAGAAATTCAACGACAGCACCTGTATCTTTTTTGATACCATAAATTCTTGCAGGAAGTACTCTTGTATTATTCAAAATCAAGCAATCACCTGGATTGAGATAATCAATAAAATTATAAAAATGCTTATGTTCAATCTTATCATCATTTCGTGATAAAACCATCATTCTTGAATGGTCGCGAGGCTCAATTGGGGTCTGAGCTATCAATTCTTTAGGTAAATCGTAATAAAAATCAGATTTTTTCATAGGGTTCTCCGTAAAAAATATAGAAAATATTAAAATTATTTGACACAAAGGCTCTATAATGGTATAATATTTGAGCGATTGAGGTGCAATAAAAATCAGTACCGTTTTTGAAACTCCCAAGAGTTTTTGATAAAGCGTGAAAGGGTTTATTGCCGAAGAAAAACAGGGCTTGGGGTTTGTTTTTCTGGTTGTATTATTAACAGTAATGCAACTGTCATCATAATTGATGGAGTGCTTTCGTATTATGACAAATGTCAGTAATACTTTGTATTTTATTCAGTAATGGTGGCAAAATCATTACTGATTTTTTATAACGAATGATATAATATCATTATTTGGAGGTAATTTCAAGTGAAAAAGTATAATGTAGGTGTAATCGGTGCTACAGGTATGGTTGGTCAGCGTTTTATGACTCTTTTGGATAACCATCCTTGGTTCGATGTTAAGGTATTGGCTGCAAGCCCTCGTTCAGCAGGTAAAAAATATTCAGATGCTGTAGGTGCTAAATGGTGCATGGATGTAGAAATTCCTGAAGCAATGAAAGACATTGTTGTTATGGATGCTACTGCAGATATTGAAAAAATTGCTTCACAGGTTGATTTCGTATTCTGTGCTGTTGATATGAAGAAAGATGAAATTAAGGCTCTTGAAGAAGCATATGCTAAGGCTGAATGTCCTGTTATTTCAAACAATAGTGCTCACAGACATACTCCTGATGTTCCTATGATTGTTCCTGAACTTAATCCTGAACACGCAGAAATTATTCCTGCACAGAGAAAGAGACTTGGCACAAAGCGTGGTTTTATTGCAGTTAAATCAAACTGTTCACTTCAGAGCTACGTTCCTGCCCTCTTCCCTCTTTCAAAGTTTGGTATTAAAGATGTTCTTGTTTGCACATATCAGGCAATTTCAGGTGCAGGTAAAACATTCCAGACATGGCCTGAAATGGTTGACAATGTAATCCCATATATCGGTGGCGAAGAAGAAAAGAGTGAAAAAGAACCACTTAAAATTTGGGGTAAGGTTGAAGGCGATGAAATCGTTCCTGCTTCATCACCTAACTTTACAGCACAGTGTATTCGTGTTCCTGTTTCAAACGGTCATATGGGTGCTGTGTTCGTAAGATTTGAGAATAAACCAAGCAAAGAAGAAATATTAAATATATGGAAAGACTTTGCAGGTCGTGCACAGGAATTAGAACTTCCACACGCTCCAAAGCAGTTCCTTAACTATTTTGAAGAAGACAATATGCCACAGACAAAGATGCATCGCGACCTTGAAGGTGGTATGGCTATTTCAGTTGGTCGTCTTCGTGAAGATACACAGTACGATTATAAATTTGTTTGTCTTTCACACAACACACTTCGTGGTGCTGCAGGCGGTGCTGTTCTTATGGCAGAGCTTCTTTGTGCAGAAGGTTATATGGACTAATATCTTAAGGAGAAATCATTATGAGTAACAATCCTATTTTTACAGGCTGTGGTGTTGCGATTGTAACACCATTCAATGAAGATACAAGTGTTAACTACAAGTCACTTGAAAATCTTTTGGAATTTCATATTGCAAACGGTACTGATTCAATCGTTATTTGTGGTACAACCGGTGAAAGTGCAACACTTACTCCAAAAGAACATTCAGATGTAATTAAATTCACTTGTGATGTGGTTAATCACAGAATCCCTGTTATTGCAGGTACAGGTAGTAACGAAACAGCATACGCTATTGAGCTTTCTAATGACGCTGAAAAGGCTGGTGCTGATGCAATGCTTGTTGTTACACCATATTACAATAAGTGTTCACAGCGTGGTCTTGTAAAGCATTATAACGCTATTGCTGACAACACATCAAAACCAATTATTATTTATAATGTTCCAAGCAGAACAGGTGTTAATGTTCTTCCGTCAACATATGCTGAACTTTGTGAACACAAGAACATTATTGCTACAAAGGAAGCGAGCGGTAATATTTCACAGATTGCTGAAACAATTGCACTTTGCGGTGATAAGCTTGATGTTTATTCAGGTAACGATGACCAGATAGTTCCACTTATGTCTTTAGGTGGTAAAGGTGTTATTTCAGTTCTTTCAAATATCTGTCCAAAGCTTGCACACGATATTCCAACTCTTTATCTTGAAGGTAAAGTTAAAGAAAGTGCTGAACTTCAGCTTAAATACCTTGACCTTATAAATGCAATGTTTATGGATGTTAACCCAATTCCTGTAAAGGTTGCTATGCAGATGATGGGCTTCGATGTTGGTCCACTCCGTATGCCACTTTGTGAAATGGATGACGCTAAAACAGCAAAACTTGAATCAATACTAAGAAAGTATAATTTAATCTAACTATTTACTGGACGTGAAAAAATGACAAGGATTATTTTAAGTGGTGCTTTAGGCAAAATGGGAAAGCAGATTTCTGCTTGTGTATCAAACAGAAATGATTGTGAAATCGTTTGTGGTGTTGACATAGCAAATGAAGAATGTACCTTCCCTGTTTTCAAATCATTTAATGAAATTGATATTGATGCTGATGTGATTATTGACTTTTCACATCCATCTGTTCTTAATGATTTACTTAAGTTTGCAAAAGAAAAGAAAATCCCTGCTGTAATTTCAACAACAGGACTTAATGAAGAACAAATTGAAGATATTAAAAAAGCTTCAAATGATGTTCCCCTTTTCTTCTCTGCAAATATGTCTGTTGGTGTAAGTTTGGTATCTGAGCTTGCTAAAAAGGCAGCTAAAGTACTTCAGGGAAGCTTTGATATTGAAATTGTTGAAGCACATCATAATCAAAAAATTGACGCACCAAGTGGAACTGCATTGATGCTTGCTGATTCAATTTCAGAGGCACTTGATGAAAAGCCAATTTATGAATTCGACCGTCATTCAAAGAGAATGAAGCGAACAAAGAATGAAATTGGTATTCATGCTGTTCGTGGTGGCACAATCGTTGGTGAACACGAAATTATCTTTGCAGGTCCTGACGAAGTAATTAAGATTTCACATTCAGCATATTCAAAGCAGTTATTTGCAAACGGTTCAGTTAATGCAGGATTGTTCCTTGTAGGTAAAGAACCGGGATTTTACTCAATGAAAGATTTAGTAAACGAATCTTAAATCAATATATAAATTTAGGCTTACTGAAATTAATCAGTAAGCCTTTTATTATACACTTATGAGAAAATATTGATAATATATTTGACGATTAATTTTATAAAACTAAATATTGTGCTGAATATACCATTGTTTTCAGTAAGCTGTTCATCGCAGTTATCACAATAACCATCACCGTCATTGTCTGCGTGTCCTGTTGCTTCTATAACAATTAATTCGCGACTTATTTCTTCACCACAATCTGCACAATAAATGAATTCATATATACTGCCATTTTCTGTGCAAGTTGCATTAGCAGGCCATTGTTGAACAGGTTCTGCAGGCGTATGCCCTGTTGCATCAACATAATCATCAACATAACTGTCACCACATTCACAAGCATATGTTGTATAACCTTGTTCTGTACAAGTAGGTGCTGTTATTAATGAATTGTATCTATGAATATGATAGTTATAATGAATTGTTGCATTTTCAAGTGGTACATTATAACTGTTATTAATCAGCACATCAGAACCGCCTACATTGATTGTATCTCCCATTATTATATTATTCCATTCTTCCTCCGTGCCTAAATAATAAACATCAGTAAGGTTGATACAATATCCCAATGCATATGAGCCGATTTGTAATACACTATCAGGTATTACTATACTTTCAAGGTTTACAAACATAGCAAATGCGTTTTTGCCAATTGAAGTTATTCCATCTGAGATGACAACTTTTTTTATTTCGAATTCATAATCTTCCCAAGGTCTCCAACCATCGAATCTTTCTGGTGCATTAAATAAACCACCATCACCTAAAAAGCCTTCCATCTTACCAGTGCCAGAAAATGTTAAGGTAAATGTAGAGGCATCAAACGTCCAAGTAAGATTATCACCACAAGTACCGGAATCTGAAACAGGAACATAATCATCTTTGAAATAAAACTTTTCACTATTGTATAAGTCGGCATTGCCATATCCAATGTTGATATTATTCCAGTCTTCTTCAGAACCTAAATAATTAATTGCCATAAGGCCATCCCATGAATAAAATGCCTCATCTTCTATACGAGTTATACTTGAGGGTATTGTTACAAAAAATAGATATCTAAAATTATAAAATGCTTTTTCGGATATAGTTGTTACTCCTTCATTGATTATGATATTTTTTATTTTTGATGTGTATGACCACCATGGACGGTCATCCTTCTCATCATTAGAAGCATTAAAATAACAATCATAACGATACATTTCACCTGTGCCTGAAATTGTCAATGTACCTTTGTCTTCGTCAAACACCCATGTAAGATTGTCACCACAAGTTCCTGATATTGGTGTTTCGGCACTTGCTGTAATTGGGATAATGGATATTACCATTAGAATTGCGAGGACGATTGCTAAAATTTTGTTTGTTTTTTTCATAATAATTTTTCCTCCTTTTTATATAAAATATTGCATTTTCTCATTTGTAGTATATTATATTTTTTTAATAATTACAATAGGAAATGCACAATTGCAAACTTTTTATGCAAAATTACAAGAAATTTTATAAAAAAATTCTTGGCAACGAAAATATATTCATTATCGCATAACAATCTCCCCTAAAAATAAAAAGTGCGTCAACCGAAGCCAACGCACCGAAAAACACATAGCTCCAACTGTCGCCAAACAAAATTTTACATTCCTACCTGAGCAAAGTATGCAAAACAGAGCATCTGCATTTTTACCTATATAAAGATAAAAATACCTTGCCCACTGGTAAGAAAAATTATTATAAAATTTTGTTTGGCAAATTTAGTTTACCACCAAAATCAAAAAAATGCAACTAATATTTAAAAACGCGTAGAGACAGAACTCCCATTCTGTCCGTAATAATTATCTTACCACGGAAAAACAAGGATGTCTGTCCCTACGATTATTTATATTATACTGTATTAAAATCAAGCTAAAATTGCCTTATAGAAGACTTTTTTGCCTTTCTTGATGATTACATATCCTTTTTCAAAATCAGCCTTCCCGAGTGCTTTGAATGGTTCTGTTACCTTTTCATCATCAACAGATACGCCACCTTGTTCGATAAGACGTCTGCACTCACCTTTTGACTTTGCAATACCTGCTTTAATCATAATATCAGCAACAAGTACGCTATCATCGTTAAAATCGTCTGCAGTGAGTTCTACTGTTGGCATATTCTCTGTATTACCCTTACCTGAGAAAAGTGCTCTTGCGCCTTCCTGAGCCTTTGTAGCCTCTTCTTCACCGTGAACAAGCTTTGTAAGTTCAAATGCAAGAATTTCTTTTGCAGTATTTAACTGACTGCCTTCCCATGAATCCATTTTTTCAATTTCTTCCATAGGTAAGAATGTAAGCATACTAATACACTTGAGAACATCAGCGTCGTCAACGTTTCTCCAGTACTGATAGAAATCAAATGGTGATGTCTTTTCAGGGTCAAGCCAAACTGCACCTGACTGTGTTTTACCCATCTTCTTGCCTTCTGAATTAAGAAGAAGTGTAATTGTCATAGCGTGAGCATCTTTGCCGAGTTTTCTACGGATAAGTTCAGTACCACCAAGCATATTACTCCACTGGTCGTCACCACCGAACTGCATATTACATCCGTATTTCTGGAAAAGCTCATAGAAGTCATAGCTCTGCATAATCATATAGTTGAATTCAAGGAATGAAAGACCTTTTTCCATTCTCTGTTTGTAACATTCAGCAGCCAACATTCTGTTAACGCTGAAACAAGCACCAACTTCACGAAGCACATCAACATAGTTAAGTTCAAGAAGCCAGTCAGCATTATTAACCATAAGTGCTTTACCTTCAGAGAAGTCAATAAAACGGCTCATCTGCTTTTTAAAGCAATCGCAGTTGTGCTGAATAGTTTCTTTTGTCATCATCTGACGCATATCGCTTCTGCCTGATGGGTCACCAATCATAGCAGTACCGCCACCGATAAGTGCGATTGGCTTATTACCTGCCATCTGTAATCTCTTCATAAGGCAAAGTGCCATAAAGTGACCAACGTGCAAGCTGTCAGCAGTAGGGTCAAAACCGATATAGAAAACTGCCTTACCTTCATTTACAAGATTTTTGATTTCGTCTTCATTTGTTACTTGGGCTATAAGTCCACGAGCAACGAGTTCTTCATAAACTTTCATAATTACCTCCAAAAAAATTAAAAAGTCCCCTGCAAAAGCAGAGGACGAAAAATTTCGTGTTACCACCTCAGTTTACTGTTACCTCACGATAAACAGCCTTAACGAGTAACTGACATTACTCCGTACTGTAACGGGTACAACCGGCACTTCCTACTACCATTTCAAAAGTGCAACTCCACGATGTATTTCATAAGCATTACGTATGTCCTTACACCAACCGAACACTCTCTGTAACTGTAAAAATCTTATTACTTCTTCGCTTCAAAGTCATTGAGAATATTATACACAATAAAAATTAAAAGTCAAGTCAATATTTCTTTGCATTTTCAATCATTTCAGCAGCAGTATCGAGGGATAACTTTGTTGCTTCAATACCACCGATTATTCTTGCTAATTCCTTAACTTTTCCGTCATAATCAAGAGATGTTACACTTGTATATGTCTTGTTCTCTTTTTCCGATTTTGATATAAGGAAATGGTTATCAGCAAAGGCGGCAATCTGTGCTAAATGAGTTACACATAAAACCTGTCTGTTTTTAGAAACTTCTTTTAATTTAATACCGATTTTTTGTGCTGCACGACCACTTACGCCTGTATCAACTTCATCAAAAATCAAAGTCTGTATATTGTCTTTTATTGCAAGTACATTTTTAATCGCAAGCATGATTCGTGACAATTCGCCACCTGATGCAATCTTTGAAAGTGGCTTTGGTTCTTCACCTGCATTGGCTGAAATCAAGAAATAAATTTCGTCAGCACCTGTTTCATCAAAGCTTTTACTATTATGAACAACCTTAAAGCAAATTGATGACATATCAAGGAATGATAATTCATCCTTAACTGCATTTATGAAAATTTTACCGTATTTTTTTCTGTTTAATGTAAGCTCATTTGCTTTTTCTGAAAGAATATCATACTTTTCATTAAGCTCCATAAAAAGTTCTTCTTTTTTCTTATCAGAAAATGTGATTTCTTCGAGTTCTTGTTTTGCCTTATCTAAATATTCTAATATTTCATTTTCAGTTAAACCGTATTTTTTTGATAATTTGAATAATACATTCAATCTGTCTTCAATTTCATCCAATTCAGCAGGGTCAATATCAAAATTATAGATAAAATCCTTTAATTCAGTTACACAATCGCCAATATTATATGACATATCTGCAATCGTATCGGAAACATTGCTTAATTTTTCATCAATTGATGATGCTTTGATAAGTGATGATGAAGCAGTATTAAGCATATCAGCAACACCACTGAAATTATCGTTTCCGTCAAAAATTTCAATTGCATTATTTACTAATGACAACAACTGTTCAGCATTTTGAAGAACCTTTTTACGATTTTCAAGTTCTTCCCACTCACCTATTCTTAAATCTGCTTCTTCAATTTCATTTATCTGATATGTTAAAAGGTCAATTTTTCTTGCTTTTTCACTTTCGTCAACAATAAAGCTGTCATAATGTCTTTTGCACTTGCAATAATCATTATAGGCGTTAAGATAATTTTCAAAAATTTCATGATTTTCAGCAAAATTATCAATATATGTATAGTGAAGTTCCTCATTCAATAGATTATGATTATCCAGCTGACCGTGAACATTTATAAGTGATTGACCAAGTTTTTTCAACAAGGAAACAGTAACATTAACACCGTTAACCTTGCAGACATTTTTTCCGTCAAGTGAGACTTTTCGTGTAACCATAAGTGACCTGTCTTCTTCAAGAGTTACACCTATTTCATCAAGTAGAGAAACAACATTATCACTGATATATTCAAAAAATGCAGATACTTCTGCAAAAGTGCTTCCTGTTCTAATAAGCTCACGCGATGTTCTTTCGCCCAAAATTGCATTGATTGCGTCAATTATAATTGATTTACCAGCACCAGTTTCACCTGTCAAAACATTCAAGCCGTTATTGAAATCAACAACAGCTTCTTTAATTATTGCAATATTGGAAATTTTAAGATTTGAAAGCATAAATCTCAACCCTTAAGTAAGGAATTTATTGTCCCGATAATATGTGATGTTGCATTAACATCTTTGCAAGCAACAAAAATTGTATCATCTCCTGCTATTGTACCAACAAGTCCTGGTAAATTCATACTATCAAGAGCGATACAAGCAGCATTTGCAGTACCTGAATAACACTTAACAACAATAATATTCATTGCAGCATCAGCAGAAATAGCAGAACGGGTAAAAATCATTTTATAATTATCATCATTACCGATTTTTTCACTAACAGCATAACGAATGTCGTTTTTACCAAAATGTTCTTTAATTATTTTTAATTCTTTAATGTCACGGGAAATGGTTGCTTGTGTCACATTAAACCCATGTTCAACTAACATTTTAAGAATTTGTTCCTGACGGGAAATATTGTTGTTTTTAATATAATCCAATATCAGTTCATGTCTTTTCTTTTTCATGAATATAATTTCCTTTACGCTAATTTGTTTATAAGAATGTTAAAAAACTCGTCAGACTTGATGCGTATAAATTCTGCATAATATTTTGATTGACGAATAATAATTTCAGCATTTTCACCTAATTCAAGTGATTTGTCACCATCAGTTGATAGACAAATATTTTGATTCTTATTGGGTGCTTTAACAGTAATCACAGATTTTTCATTGAAAACAAAGGTTCTGTTCAATGGTGAATGAGAACAAATTGGTGTTAAGGTAATACATCTTAAATCAGGGTCAATTACAGGACCACCTGCTGACCATGAATAAGCTGTTGAACCTGTTGGAGTTGAAATTACAACACCATCACCACGATAACTGTTTATCTTTTTATCATTACAATAAACATCAAGGTCAATAAGCTTAATATCACCAAATCTTGCAATAGCTATATCATTAAGACAATAGCCTAGAAGTTTTTCTTCGTCATTATTTTTAATAAAAACTTCAAGCATCATTCTTTTATCTGACGAATAATCACTTGTTATAAGCTTTTCAATCAGATGTAATTCATCACCCTCAAGACCTGCTAAAAACGCCAAATTTCCTGCATTAACACAAAGTACGGGCTTTTTATGTACCGCGGCATCTTTTGCGGCATGAATAAATGAACCATCACCACCAATAACAAGAATCAAATCGGTAAATTCAAATAAATCAGATGCCAACTTATCTTTTTCAATTTTAATAGGAAATGAAGAAGCACTATTACGGTCAAAATAATATTCTAATTTATTTTCATCAAGATATTTAATTACTTCAGATGTAACATCAAAAGTTTTTTCTCTTGTAAAATTTGGAAGAATACCGATTTTCATTTTTATTCACCACTCAATTCGTTATGTGATTTATCTACTACTTCATCAATTTTGTCTTTTGTTACAAGCAATTTTTTATCGTTTGTTTTTGATATGTAAACAAGATATTCAATGTTGCCTTCAGGTCCTCTTATTGGTGAAAAATCAAGATTCAGTACAGAAAAACCTGTTTCATAAGAGAAGTCAACAATTTCGTTTATTACTTCTTTATGAGTGTTAATATCTCTTACAACACCTTTTTTACCGACTTTTTCACGACCTGCTTCAAACTGTGGCTTAATAAGTGCAACTGTTTCGCCATTCTCTTTAAGGAAGTTGAATAAAACAGGTAGTATTTTCTTTAAAGAAATAAATGATACATCAATACTTGCAAAATCTATATCTTCAGTTACTGTTTCTTTTGTCAAATATCTGAAATTTGTTCTTTCAAGATTAACAACTCGTTCATCAGTACGAAGTTTCCACGCAAGTTGACCATAGCCAACATCAATTGAATATACCTTTGTAGCACCACATTGTAGCATGCAATCAGTAAAACCACCTGTTGATGCACCAATATCCATACAAACGCAGTCATTAAGAGTAAGACCAAATGATTTCATTGCTTTTTCAAGCTTATATCCACCACGACTTACAAAAGGCATTTTTTTGCCGATAAATTCAATAACATCCTTTTCTTTAACAGCATAACCTGCTTTTGTCTCTTTCTGACCGTTAACATATATCTGACCTGCCATAATAATAGCAGATGCTTTTGAACGAGTTTCTGCAAATCCTAACTCAACAACAACTGTATCAAGTCTTTTTTTCTCAGCCATTTAAAATCTCCATAACATTCTTAACAATACTATCTGTATCAAGCTTGTATTTTTTCATTAATGCTTGAACAGATGCATGAGGTACAAATTTATCATCAACAGCAATATGAATATATTTGTTATTAAATGCGACACTTAAAAGATTATCAGCAAACGATTCGCCAACACCACCTGATTTAACAGATTCTTCATAGAACAAAATAGTCTTATATTTTTTTGCAATATCAATTGTTTCTTTAGGAATCGGTTTAACCTTATTTAGTATCAATACAGAAACAGATATATTTTTTTCTTTTAATGACTCAACAGCATTTAACACATTAGCTGAAATTCTTCCATATGAAACAATGAGAATATCTTTAGAATTGTCAATATAATCAAAGTCATTATCTGATATTTTGTAGCACCCAGAAATTATTGGTTCCTGTCCGCGTGGATAACGAATTACAGTAAGATTGTCAGCATTATTTATTGAATATTCCAAATCATATTGTAATCTTTTATATGTGAATGGTGAATAAACGGTAATATCCGGAATACTGTTTAAATATGAAACATCAAGAACACCTTGATGTGTTACACCATCTTCACCAACAAAGCCTGCTCTGTCAAGACCAATAATCATTTTTTGTTTCTGTAAAGTACCATCATGTACAAGCTGATCGTATGCTCTTTGCAAGAAAGTAGAATAAACAGCAAAAACAGGTGTCATACCACCTTTTGCAAGACCCGAAGCAAAGGTAACTGCATGTTGTTCAGCAATACCTACATCATAAAATCTATTATTGAATTTTTCAGAAAATTCTTTAAGACCTGTTCCTAATGACATAGCAGCAGTAATCGCACAAATTTTTTCATCTTTATTTGCTAATTCACAAAGCTTTTTACCGAATTCTTCTGAAAAATTTGTTGTTCCACTTGAATATTCACCACTATCAACATCAAATTTAGAAATTCCGTGATAAGTACTTGGTGATTTTTCAGCAAAGTCATACCCTTTACCCTTAACTGTGCTTATATGAAGCAAAACAGGTTCATCAGATAATTTGGCAGAATCAAGTGCTTCACACAAATGCTCAATACTATGTCCATCAATAGGTCCCATATAATTAAAACCTAAATCTTCAAAGAATGTACTTTCATACATTGCATTTTTAATATCTCTTTTAATTTTAGATAATAAATTAGCAAAACCTTTACCTATGAGAGGTATTTTATTAAGTGTTTGTTCTGTTTTTGCTTTTAAGCGATTGTATTGAGGCTTTGAGCGAACAATAGCAAGATATCGTGCCATTGAACCAACATTTTCAGAAATTGACATTTCATTATCATTAAGAATGACTATAAGCTTTGTTCCAGAACGACCAGCATTATTGAGTGCTTCATAAGCCATTCCACCGGTCAAAGCACCATCACCTATTATTGCAATGGTATAATCGCTTTTATTAAGATTTTTATTTGCAACAGCAATACCCAATGCAGCAGAAATGGATGTACTTGAATGTCCGCTGTAAAATGTATCGTGTTCACTTTCATTCGGGGCACAAAAACCTGAAATACCACCTTCTTTTCTTAAGGTAGTAAATTCATTATAGCGACCTGTTAAAAGCTTATGTGCGTAAATCTGGTGCCCAACATCCCATACAAATTTATCATCAGGTGAATTAAATGTTTTGTGAAGTGCAACAGACAACTCAACAACACCGAGATTGGAGGATAAATGACCACCGTTTTGTGATACAGTTTTAATCATGTAATCTCTTATCTCAGCAGATAACAAATTCAAATCATCAATATTAAGTTTCTTTAAGTCTTGTGGAGAATTTATATTTTTCAATATTTTATATCCCATTAAAGAAAACTCCAATCAATTTTTTCTGTCAACAAGCATATACGCTATTTGTTTTAATGTTTCAGTATCATTATTAAATTCATTTAACGCTGATACTGCTTTATCTGTATATTCTTTTACTAATTCTTTAGATTTTTCTAAACCAAAATATTTTACAGCAGTTGATTTATCATTTTTTTCATCACTGCCAACAGGTTTACCAAGTGAAATAATATCTCCTTCAATATCAAGAATATCATCCTGAATCTGAAAAGCAATTCCAAGATTTTCGGCATAGTCAATGGCTGCTTTTATTTTGTTTTCATCATATTCATATGAAGATAAGCATCCTAAAACACAAGAAGCTTTAATAAGTCCACAGGTTTTAAGAGAATACATTTTAAGTATTTCATTAATAGTGGGCTTTGTCTTTTCAAATTGCAAATCAAGAACTTGACCACCAATCATACCGTTAATTCCTGCAAATGATGAAAGATATGAAACTGCTCTTACAATATTTTTTTCGGAAACATTTTTCGTGTAAGTTAAAAGTGCAAATGCCTCAGTTAAAAGAGCATCACCGGCTAATAAAGCATTATCTTCACCGAAAGCAATATGACAAGATGGTTTTCCTCGTCTCATATCGTCATTATCCATACAAGGCAAGTCATCGTGTATTAGTGAATAAGTATGAATCATTTCAACTGCACAGCCAAAATAAACAGCAGTATCAATATCACCGTTACAAAGCTTTGCGAATTCAACAGAAAGTATAGGTCTTATTCGCTTTCCGCCATTTGACACGCTATATTTCATTGCGTCTAAAACAGCAGATGGCATATTTTCACTTAAAAATAAGTGTAATTTTTCTGAAATAAGTTTTGCTTGTTCGTTAACATAATCCTTAATCATTATTTTGTGCCTCATTCAAACTGATAATTTTCTGCTTTGCAGTATTTAGTTTTTTCATACAGAATTCAGAAAGCTTAATTCCCTCTTCATATAATGATAATGACTCATCAAGAGACATTGAGCCTTCTTCCAATTTATCTACAATTTCTTCAAGCCTTTTAGTGGCCTGTTCATATGTTAAATTCATAATTACACCTCAATAATTTCAGCTTGTACGGAACTATCTTTTAATTGAATTGAAATTTTATCACCAATATCTAATTCGTGAGCAGATTTAATAATACAATCATTCTTTTTTGTAATAGAATATCCCCTGCTCAACACCTTTAAAGGGTTTAATGCATCAAGCTTTGAACAAATTATACTAAATGATGATGAATAATCTGTTAAAATATTTTTAAAGTTAGTATTTATTTTTTCTGTTAATAAGTCAATATATTGTGTACTGTTTTCTATAATACTTTCAGGATTTAATAATACAGAAGAATTAACAAACTTGTCTAAATCATAACTTAAATTATTCAGATAAACATCAATGCTTTTATTTAGTGCATCTCTTAATGATTGATGATACATATTTTGTTCTTTAACATCAGGTGTTGCAAGCTCAGCGGCTGCAGAAGGAGTTGGTGCTCTTAAATCAGCAACAAAATCGCAGATTGTAAAATCTGTTTCATGACCTACACCTGATATAATCGGAATATTTGAATTGTAAATTTCATAGGCAAGTTTTTCATCATTAAATGGCCATAAATCCTCAACCGAGCCACCACCACGAGCAATAATTATAACATCGACATCTGTTTTGTTCATTTTTTTAATTGCATCGCAAATTGACGAAGAAGCACTATCACCCTGAACCTGAACACCTGCAAATATAATATCTGCCAAAGGATATCTTCTGTTTAAAACATTCAGAATGTCCTGTACTGCTGCTCCTGTTGGTGAAGAAATAACACCGATTTTTTCAGGAAATTCAGGTATTGGCAATTTGTGTTCAGAAGAAAATAAGCCTGCCTTTGACAATTTTTCTTTAAGCTGTTCAAAAGCTAATGACAATGCACCGATTCCATCGGGTTGCATATCATCAATATAGAGTTGATATTTACCGTCACGCTCGTAAATTGATACTCTTCCTCTGATAATAACAGACATACCGTTTTCAGGTTGAAATTTAAGTTTAGATGCATTACCGGCAAACATAACTGCACTTATTACAGATTGATTATCCTTAATACTCATATATAGATGTCCGCTTCTGTAATGGTCAACATAATTAGAAATTTCACCAACAACAAAAACATTGTTAAGGTTTGAATCCTGTTCAATAACAGAACGAGTATATGAATTCAATTGTGTAACAGTTAATATAAGTGGTGAATTCATTTTAATTAGTTCCTTTTACTACAAATTGAAGAAAGAATAGCAATACCACAAGCATTGTCAGCTGAAAACTGTGGTTCTGCAAAAAATGCATTATACGACTTTTCAAGTTCATTACGAATCAGTTTGTTTGACATAACACCACCTGAAAAAACAAGTGGCAAATTACCGTATTTATCTATAAGTTCAACAACAGTATCATCAATACAAGAATAAATATAGCTTAAACAATGTAAAGCAACATTTTCAACAGGTTCACCCTTATCAAGCATCGCTTTACATTGATTTTCAACACCTGAAAGACTAAAGTTACCATCACGCCTGAAAACTTTGGTTTTACTTAGAGAATTATTGCTTTTTATTGCGAGTTTTTCTAATTCAGGTCCGCAAGGAAAATTCAAACCAAGTGATAAACCAACTCTATCAACAGCTTGTCCTGCTTTCAAATCAAGTGAATCCGATATCTTTACTGTATTAAAATAATCATTTGAAGGATTAACAAGTAATGCCTGAGATGTTCCTCCAGAAATATGAAAAGCAATAAAACTTTCATTTATCAAATCCAGTTTGTTAGAAGAATATAATGCAGCTGTAATATGACCATCCTGATGTGAAAATTCATATAATCGAACATTCAAAGCTTTTGACAATGCAGTAGCAACGGAAATACCCGTCAAAAAGCATGGCATATATGAGCCTTCTTCATTACAAGGCTTAACAGATACACCAATTGCTTTAATATCATATGTTTTTTCTTTAAATAGTTCAGATATCAATTCAGGTAGTTGAACTGTATGGTGAAAAACAGCATCACTTTGTCGTATCCCCTTTTCACCGTCTTTGACAGGTAACAACTTTTTTAAATTAATAACTTGATTTGATTCATCATCATAAAGGGAAACGGATGTTGTATAATTACTTGTATCTATACCAAGAAAGTAACTCATTCTGTCACATTCTCTCTGACATATTTACCAAGAACACCATTGATAAAAGATGCATCTTCATTTGATGAAAACTTCTTTGCAAGTTCAACTGCTTCATTGATTGAAACACCATTTGGAATTGATGGTACATATAATATTTCACAAAGTGCAAGTCTCATAATTGCAAGAGATACTTTTGGTAATCTCTCAACCTTCCATCCAACAGAGTTCTCATTTATGATTGCATCTATTTCTTCAATATGTTCATATGTTAACTGAGCAAGTGAGAAAGCAAAAGTATTATCATCAATAAATCGCGCTTCAACAGCATTGTTGATTATTTCATCCATAGAAAGCTCATCATTGAAAATCTTTTCAAAAACTAATGTAAATGCCAGTTCTCTTTCTTCTTTACGAGTCATAATATCCTCCAAAAAATTACACTCCCCGCCAGAAAAAGACAGGGAGTGTTTTCATTTTTCTGCGGTACGAATGTATATACATTTATTTTTGTATATTGTACCACTTAAAACACCAAAATTCAATAGATAAATGTATATTTTTATGTATATACATTATTTGAGTTCAATTATAAGTATTTTATCTGATGTTAACGATGTTTTTGCTAAAATTATATCTTGAATCTTTGTTACAGTTTTATCATTAACTGATTTTTCAGGCATAACAACCTCAATGCTATCCAAACTATAAGTAACAATACATTCTTCCTTTAATTGTGCTTTAATTAAATTTTCAATGTCTGTCTCAGTTTTAATCTGGTCAGAAATGTTTAATAACTTTTCTTTTGCCGAGGCAACCATATCTTTATCAGAATTTTTGTCAGCAATTATTTCTTCAAGATGTTTTATTGCGTTATCATGTGCTTTTATTCTATTAAGCTTAGCATTTGAAAAATATTCTTCACTACCTTCAAGAACATTATCTGAATTAACGAGCTGTGCATCCCCAAGATTATGAGTTTTTGTAACATCAGGTTCTTGTACATCAGAATATTGATTTGTGTAATACCAATTTACATAAATTGATAATCCAAATGCAATTATAAGAGATAAACTCAATAATTGCTTTTTGCCGATAATTCTGCTTTTCATATTATTTATTCCTCCGAATATGATAATTTTGAAATAGATATGTTTGAAGTGCTTATATCAAGTAATGCTTCAATAGTTGAATATATCTGTTGTTGAACTTTAGTATTATCGCCACCTTCACAAGAAACAGCAACTCCTCTTATTTTTGGTTCTATGGTCTTAATAAGCAAACCTACATCATTATTGTTATTTTCAATGATTACATAGTCTTTTTCAACCGTTGAATCATCGCTGTTTGTGTTATTTTTTCTTACATCCTTATCATCAGTAGCATATATATATTCTTTGGTTTCAGATAGTGTGATAATCACTTCTGTTTTACCTGCACCATCAATTTTTTCAATAAATGATTTAATTTTTGTTTCTAAATAAATACAATATTCTTCGTCTGAATCTACACTTTCAATTTTTTCTTCTGTGTCATCAAAAGAAGATAGTTCTGAAATGAATATCATAACTATTAAAAAAAGTCCTGCAATGAAAATAATTATCGTGTTTTTATCGAAATTCAATTTTTTGATTTTTTCACTAAAATCAAGAATGTTCTTCAAACAACTTCCACCTCAAAATTCAGTTGATTTTCTAAAACAGATTTTATTTCATTAGCTCGTTCAGGAGAATCAATTTCAACAATTATTTCATTAATAGTGTATTCGTTTTTATCATCAAGATATGAGTCAATATCAACAGAAATAACAGAAACATAGTTTTCATTACAAACTTTTTTTATTGATTCAACAACTACCATTTCATATCCGTCAAGATATATTTCATCTTCTTTTTCTTCAACTACAAAATTCAATGATAAATCATTAATTTCGGTAATATTACTCAAAGGTATTACAGAATAAAAAAATATAAATACTGACAAGAATACATTAACAGATTTTTCAAGTCGTGAACCCGATATTATCAATCTGAAAATAGATGTTATTACAATAGCACCACAAAAAGAAAAAGCCCATACTTTTAAATTATCCATGATTATTTCCCATAACAATAATTATTCCTGTAGATATTATCAAAATGAATGTTACAAAAAATACAATAATGTTTAACAATGAAATTGTTGCTGATAAGCTATCAATAATTTCTGTTATATTGTTTAAATTTAATAATGAAGATACTATAGAACATAATTCAAAAAATAAATACCAGATTAAAAGCTCAATTATTACAGGTAAATTTATGATTATTATTACAATAATTATAAAAATTCCTAATGAATTCTTCATTATTAAAAAGCTACTGAAAACCGAAGACAACGCATCACCAACACCACCACCTACAATGGGGATAAATGTTCCCGATACAAACTTAATTCCTTTTAAAACAAGACTATCAGATGAACTTGCAAGAATACTTTGTGTTGTGAGAAGTCCTGTAAAAATTGTAGAGAATAATGAAAGTATTATTGTTATTATCTTTCGTATCGTTTTAATCAATTTAATCTGATATTCTTCTGTAGAAAAAATTGAAATCAAGTTCATTGAAAACACTATGCTGATTAGTGGCACAAAAAACTTATCTGATACTACTGCAATAATATTTGAGAAAAATATTGTAAATGAATTATATGTAAGAGCCAATGCCGGTGATTTTGATGCGACAATGTATGCAGTCATAACAGGAAGATACACATTGATAAAAATAGTTGTATTTTTTATAACAGTAGCTGCATCGGTTAACAATTTGCTTACAGGGGTCATAATGAAAGACATTATAATAAGAATACATATATAATCAATTATTTTCCCGTATCTGTCATTTTTTTTGAGAAATGATGATGCAATTGCAGATAAAATCAAAATAACAAATACAACAACAAACTTATCTTTAAATAATGATATCTTGTTTAAAGCCATATCAAAAACTGATTTAAGCACTCTTGATGGCGACAAATTAAACAAGTTATCAAAGGAAATTTCATCAATACCAATTTCACTCAAATAATCTTTTGTTTCATTGTCAAGATTATTCCATAATTCATCTGTATCCTCTAATGAATAAGCGTTTATTATTGTTATAAACATAAATAAACATACAAATAAACAATATAAATATTTTTTCATTATTCTATCAATTTTAAACAAAATGCAATTATACCGTTAAGTACAGGAAATGATAACAATAATATAATTATTTTCGAAAATACTATTACAATATTAGCCATTGCTGTTTCACCATTATCCGTCAAAGTATCCGAAACAAAATCTGTCATAATTGCAATACCTGTTATTTTAATCAGTAATGAAATGTGTGATGACTCAATATTGAATAAATTAAATATTTCAAAAGAAGACTCAATAAAGCTTTCAATATAATCAATAATTAAAAATATAATTACAATTATTGTAAAGACTCGCAACAGAAAAACATATTCAGGTCGATAATTTTTAAGAAATACAGACATTACAATAAACAACAATGATATTCCTGCAATTTTAAAAAGAAAGCTCATATATTAAGTACAGAATTCAACTCATCAATCACAGTAACTAAATGAGGAATTATCATTATCACAATAAATATAATTCCTGTTAAAACTATAAGAGTCCCGATTTCCTCTCGTCCTGCTCTTGAAAGAATCTGTTGCATTATCACGACAATTATGCCTATTCCTGCGATTTTAAAAAGAAATGATATATCCATTTTCACCACTTATAACAATAAAAATACTATTAAAAATCCAATGCCCATTATCATAACGCTCATACTTTTACTCTGCTTTAATTCATTTTTTTCTATATTTTCAAGCCTTTTTTTAAATAATTCTTTATATGTTTTACAATTAGTAATTTGACCGTTCAAATCTGATTTTCCTAAAGCAGAAAAGAAATTTAATAAATTATTTTTATCATCTTTTTTTAAATATCTGCTTTTATTTATCAAAACAACATTTTCATCACTTAATATATATTTACTAATACCTGATTCCATATTATCAGATATTGAATTTATGAATGTTAATAAATTGTATGTATGGTTTTCTGAAAGTGTCTTAAATATATTTTGTATTGTCAAACCATTAAATGATAATAAAATTTCAATATTTTCTATCATTAAAATACATTGATTAATAGCTTTTGCGTAACAATTACATTGCTTTATATAACTTATTGTCGCAAAAAAGCTTGTTGCAATTACTATTAGAATTATAAATGATTTCATCTGAATCCTCATCAATTTTCACAATAAAATCTATTTGTCCAGGTGTAAAACTGTTTTTTAAAAATGCAATATAATCAACACAAGCATTATCCACAAGATGTTTATATATTTTTTTACTTTTTAGTTCTTTAAAATCTTTTGCATGAACTGTAAATACAAATGAAACACCACAATTCATTGCATTTATTACCGTTTCAATTTCATTTTCACTGACCTCATCACAAATAATAATTTCAGGTGATAATGTTCTTACAGCCATTGAAATTCCTATTGATTTCGGAAAACCTGAAAGAACATCTGTATTTGAACCAATTATATTTAAATCTTTTGTTGATGAAGCTATTTCCTTTCTTTCATCTATTACACAAATTTTATAAAAATAACCGTTTATTCCCGACGAAAGCTGAAACGTCAAATCTTTAATGACAGTTGTTTTCCCCGATGATGGAGGTCCTGCTATTAACAAATTGTATTTATCATTTTTAAAGATATTGCTTATAAGAACAGTGCTGATATTATGAATATTTCGGGGCATTCGGATGTTTATTCCGTCAATATCCCGTATTCCTTTAACTTTATTTTTATCAAAAACCGCTGTTCCTGTTATACCTACTCTTGCACCAATTGAGAGTGTTATATAACCGTTTAAAATATCCTCATAATGACTGTGTATTGAATAATCGCACATTTTATTAAATGTTTGTGATATATCATATTCTGTTGGAATTACACAATTCAAAGAATAAATAGAGCTAATTTTTCCGTTCGATGTTAAAAATTGTGAACCAGTGTCCGTTACAATCACAACAGGTCTGCTTTGACGAATTCTAATCTCCTGAATACGCAAAATAACATCTTCATTCAACTTGCATAGACAATTTTGAATTTGAGGAGAAACATAAGAAATAATATATTTAAAATCTTCAATAAATTTTTTATTCATGTAATCACCTCGTTTTAAACTATGATTACTTGTCCTCAATTATTCCAAAATATTATTGAAAAGCATATATGCGTATGATATAATTTATAAAAATAAATTTGTAGGGTGAAACAATGAAATCAAAAATCAATTCTTTTTTTAAAAATAACAAATATATACTTTTGTCAGGTGCTTCAGCACTTTTTATTATTTTAATTGTATATTTTTGTTATTCAATAATTCCTTTTGGAGATAAAACAATATATCGTATGGATTTGTATCATCAATACGGTCCTCTTTTTTCTGAATTGTACGACAGAATAACAAGTGGTGAATCACTTCTTTATTCATGGAACTCAGGACTCGGCAGTTCATTTATAGGTAATTTCTTTAACTATTTATCCAGTCCGTTCTCGTTTATTGTGCTTTTATTTGGCCATGAAAACACTTTTGAGGCTGTTGCTGCAATGATTGCAATTAAGGCTGTTTTAAGTTCAATGGCATTATCGTATTATATAAAAAAATCATTAAAAAGTGATGGTCCGCAGCTTATTGCTTTTGGTATTTTGTATGCTTTCAGTGCTTATTTTATCGCATATTACTGGAATGTAATGTGGATAGATTCAATGTATCTTTTACCTCTTATTGCATTAGGAATTGAAAAAATTATAAATGAAGGTAAATGTGTAAACTATATAGTATTTCTGTCATTAGCTATATACACAAACTACTATATAGGCTTTATGCTCTGTATTTTTTCTTGCTTGTATTTTATATATTATTATTTCTGTTCATACAACGATATTCAGGAAAAACAGGCACTACTTAATTCAAGAAATATCAAATCAGGACTTTTGGGTAATTCGTTTTTCCTTCATAGTGGCATAAGATTTGCATTTTCGTCGTTATCAGTCGGAATAATTTTATTATTTATGCTTGTGCCTGTTGCATATGTTCTAAATTCGTCTTCTGCCACTTCGGGCACAGCACCGACAGAAATGAATTTTTACTACGATATTTTTGATTTCCTTGCAAATCACTTAGCAAGTCTTGAACCGACTATTCGTAGTAGTGGCGAAGATGTATTGCCAAATGTATATTGCGGTATATTGACTGTAATTCTTGTTTCACTTTATATTTTCTCTGATAAAATTCGTTCTGTTGAAAAAGTTGCTACTGTACTTTTGCTTTCAGTTTTTTATTTTAGCTTTAATATTAACTTTTTGAATTACCTTTGGCACGGATTACATTTCCCGAATGACTTGCCGTATCGTCAGTCATTTATGTATTCATTTATATTGATAATAATTGCATATAAGGCATTTAAAAACATTGACGGATTTAATAAAAAACAAATTATTGCATCAGGAACCGGTATTTTATTCTACATTGTATTGACACAAAAAATTGAATCTAAAAATGTAACGGATTCAACAATATTTGTTTCTATTGCCTTTGTTATTGCTTATGTTATTATACTTGGTTTAATTAAAAGTAAAAAAAGTCAGGCACTTTCCCTTTCTGTTGTTCTCTCCTGCGTTGTTATTTCCGAATCAATAATTGCAAGTACACAACACTATGTTGCAAATCAGACTAAAACATCTTTTACAGAAGATTATGATGCATACAAGGAAATTCAAGCAGTTATTGATGAAAATGACGATAGTTTATTCTATCGTTCAGAATTAACTGATTTAAGAACAAGAATGGACCCATGCTGGTATGACTACAATGGTGTATCAGTTTTCTCATCAATGGCATATGAAAAAGTAGCAAATTTACAAAAAGACATCGGATTATACGGTAATCAGATTAACAGCTACACATATAATCCGCAGACACCAATTTATAATTCAATGTTCGGAATTAAATATATTTATGACAGAAACAACTTAATAAGTGAAGGCACATATTATGACCTTGTTGACTCCAATTCAACATATTCCGTATATGAAAACAGATATTCGTTAAATATTGCTTATCCTGTTTCAGATAATATATTTGATTGGGATACTTCCTCATACTCAAATCCTGTTGATGCACAAGAAATATTCTTTGACTATGCAACAGGTGTAGAAGGTCTTTACAACAGAACTAAAGACTATGAATTTGAATATATTAACATTTATGAATTGGATGATAATGACAAATTATTTGATAATTTTAATTTGTATAAAATAAATGATACTGAAGATTCATCAGCCGTCATCAACCTTACAACAAGCTCTGATAGTCATATGTATATTTATTTATATTCAAGAAATCTTGACCACGTAACAGTATCATCTTCGGTCATAAACACATCAATGAATGTCAATGATGGCTATATACTTGATTTGGGATATTATAATGCAGGTGAAATAATCCGAATTGAAATGCCGTTAAAACAAGACGCTTCATATGCTAATTTTGATTTTGTCGCATTTACAATAAACGAAGATAAATTTATTGAGGGATATAATAAATTACAGTCAGGTCAAATGGAATATACGAAATTTACTGATACTGAAATAGAAGGTATTTTTGTAGCGGAAGAAAACGAGATATTATTCACTTCAATTCCTTATGACGAAGGTTGGAGCGTATATATCGACGGTAAAGAGGTCAGTGAAGAAAATATTATAAGAATTTCAGATGCACTTCTCGGTATAAAGGTTTCATCGGGTGAACACAATATTTTATTAAAATATTCAATTCCGGGATTAAAGATAGCTTCCATAATTTCATTGGTGTTTGTCATATCCCTTATAATTCTTTATATTCTTAAAACTAAAAAAATATTTATCTTTAAAAAATCAAAAAAGAACATTTGGGAAAATGCAGAAAATAATGAAGATTTAATTATCGTTCACGACACTGAAACAGTAGAAACAATTACTTCAAACGATGAACCCGAAATTTCAACGAATAATGAAAATGATATAATTGAATAAAAATTGCAGGATAGTTACTGAATTTACAATAACTATCCTGCTTTCTTTTATAATATATTCTTTAAATACTGACCTGTATATGATTTTTTGCATTTAGCAATCTTTTCTGGTGTACCACAGACAACAATGTTACCACCTTTTTCTCCGCCTTCAGGTCCTAAATCTATAATATAATCCGCAGTTTTTATTACATCGAGATTATGCTCAATCACAACAATGGTATTACCTGTTTCAACAAGACGAGTAAGAACCTCAATGAGCTTATGCACATCGGCTGTATGAAGTCCTGTTGTCGGTTCATCAAGAATGTATATTGTTCTGCCTGTTGAACGCTTTGACAGTTCAGTAGCAAGCTTTACTCGTTGCGCCTCACCACCTGAAAGTGTTGTTGCAGACTGACCAAGTTTAAGGTAACCAAGACCAACATCAAAGAGTGTCTGAAGTTTTCTTTTAATCTTCGGAATATGCTCAAAGAATCCAAGTGCTTCCTCAACGGTCATTTCAAGAACATCATAAATACTTTTACCTTTATATTTTACTTCAAGTGTTTCGTGATTATATCTTGCACCGTGACAAACATCACAAGGAACATAAACATCCGCAAGGAAATGCATTTCAATCTTAACTATACCGTCACCTTCACAAGCTTCGCATCGTCCACCTTTAACATTGAATGAAAATCTACCCGAGTTATATCCTCTGATTTTTGCATCCTGTGTTGATGCAAAAAGTTCACGAATATCAGTGAATACACCTGTGTATGTTGCAGGGTTTGAACGAGGCGTTCTTCCGATTGGTGCTTGGTCAATATTTATAACCTTATCAAGATGCTCGAGTCCGGTCATTTCAATAAATTTACCTGTTGGTTTTTTTGCGTTATTAAGCTCATTGGCAAGGTTTTTATATAATATTTCATTTATAAGTGACGATTTACCTGAACCGGAAACACCTGTTACACAGGTAAAACAACCAAGCGGAATACTGACATCAATCTTTTTAAGATTGTTTTCAGATGCACCTCTAACAGTAAGTGAATTACCGTTACCCTCTCGCCTTTTTTCGGGAACAGGTATTTTTCTTTTACCTGAAAGATATTGACCTGTAATTGAATTTTCACACTTGATTATATCATTTGAACTACCTGCACAAACAACTTCACCACCGTGAATACCTGCACCGGGACCGATATCAACAATATAATCGGCACATCGAATTGTATCTTCATCGTGTTCAACAATAATCAATGTATTGCCTAAATCTCTTAACTTTTTCAAAGTATCAAGTAATTTATCATTATCTCGCTGATGAAGACCGATACTCGGCTCGTCAAGAATATATACAACCCCCATAAGTGACGAACCGATTTGAGTTGCAAGTCTAATTCTTTGGCTTTCACCACCAGAAAGGGTACCTGATGAACGTGACAAGGTAAGATATTCAAGTCCAACACTCTTGAGGAAATAAAGTCTGCTTTTTATTTCCTTTAAAATTGGTTCCGCAATAATATTTTCCTTTTCAGTCAGTTCCAATTTATCAACATAGTCAATTGCATCAACAATTGACATATCACAAAACTGACTTATATTCTTATTACCGACTGTTACTGACAAGATTTCAGGCTTTAACCTTGTACCATTACAATCAGGACAAAGAGAATTTGTCATTACCTGTTCAATTTCCCATTTTGCCCAATCACTTGTAGTTTCACGATACCTTCTTTCAAGATTATTGATAATACCTTCAAACTCTGAAATATATGTTCCTGTGCCATACAATGTTGAACGATTCATTTTCATTTTGTGGTCAGTACCGTATAAAATTGCGTTTAAACCATCTTCGGAAATATCCTTAATCGGTGTTTTGAGTGTAAAACCGTATTCCTTACCAATAGCATTGTAATACATGGCTGCAATTGAGCCTTTTTCGGCTTTTCCCCAACCACTTGCACAGATTGCACCTTCACTGATAGAAAGGTTTTTATTGGGTATTACAAGGTCAGGACTGACCTTCATAAAAGTTCCGAGTCCTGTACAAGTCTCGCAAGCACCATACGGATTATTAAATGAAAACATTCTTGGTGACAGCTCATCCATACTGATTCCGTGTTCAGGACAAGCATAATTAAGAGAATAAAGATATTCCTTGTCACCGATTACATCAATTATGACATTACCGCCTGAATGTTGGGTTGTTGTTTCAATTGAGTCAGCAAGACGAGTTCTTATGTTGTCTTTAACGACAAGACGGTCAACAATAATATCAATTGTATGCTTGAAGGTCTTTTTCAGCTTCATATCCTCAACAAGCTCTGTAATTTCACCGTCAATTCGCGCTCTTACAAAACCTGCTTTAAGGGCATTAGCAAGTTCTTTTGCGTGCTCACCTTTTTTACCTCTGACAACAGGGGCAAGAATCTGAAATTTAGTTCCTTCAGGCAGACTCAAAATGCTGTCAACAATCTGGTCAACTGTCTGTTGCATGATTTCCCTACCGCAAACAGGACAATGAGGAATACCGACACGGGCATATAAAAGTCGTAAATAATCGTAAATTTCCGTTACTGTCCCGACTGTTGAACGAGGATTCTTTGATGTTGTCTTCTGGTCAATGGAAATTGCAGGAGAAAGGCCCTCAATTGACTCTACATTAGGTTTTTCCATCTGACCTAAGAACATTCTTGCATAAGATGATAAAGACTCTATATAGCGTCTCTGGCCCTCTGCATAGATAGTATCAAAAGCCAATGAAGATTTGCCTGAACCTGAAAGTCCGGTGAAAACAACAAGCTTATCTCTTGGAATTTCCAAATCAATATTTTTTAAATTATTCTCTTTTGCACCTTTGATTATAATTTTATCGTGTATCATTTATTTCTCCGATTTAATTTTTTCAATTTTATCTCGTAAAAATGCTGCGTATTCAAAGTCAAGAATTTTTGCAGCCTCTTTCATTTCAGCAGTAAGACGAACAATAAGCTTTTGTTTTTCATCCTTACTGAGTTTTCGTTTGCCTGATTTGTCGCGGCTTGAAATTTCAATAATATCTCTGACATCCTTAACAATGGTTTGCGGAACAATTCCGTGCTGTTCGTTATATTCAATCTGTTTTTCGCGTCTTCTGTATGTTTCGGTTATAGCTTTTTCCATTGAATTTGTAACATTATCAGCATACATAATAACATGACCGTTAGCGTTACGAGCCGCACGACCGATAATCTGTATAAGCGATGTTTCAGAACGCAAAAAGCCTTCTTTATCAGCATCAAGAATAGCAATCAAAGATACTTCGGGAATATCAAGACCTTCTCGTAAAAGATTGATGCCAACAAGAACATCAAATTCGCCTAAACGCAGGTCACGGATAAGCTCCATTCGTTCCATTGTGTCAATATCATAGTGCATATATCTTACTTTAATACCATGCTGAGAAAGATAATCAGTAAGATTTTCAGCCATTTTTTTAGTAAGAGTAGTAACAAGAACTCGTTCTTTTTTGTCAACTCGGATATTGATTTCCGAAATTAAATCGTCAATCTGACCTTCAGTACTTCTTACAGAAATTTCAGGGTCCAAAAGTCCTGTCGGTCGAATCATCTGTTCAGCAATCTGAACACTTTTTTCGTTTTCAAACGGACCCGGTGTTGCACTAACAAAAATTTTCTGATGAGTTTTATCGTAAAACTCATCAAAAGTCAAAGGTCGGTTATCATAAGCAGACGGTAATCGGAAACCAAAGTTTATAAGACTTTCCTTTCGAGAACGGTCACCACCGTACATACCACGCACCTGTGGTAAGGTAACATGAGATTCATCAACAAAAAGAACATAATCATCAGGGAAATAGTCAAGTAATGTAAATGGTGGTTCGCCTGGTTTTCTTCCTGACATTATTGCAGAATAGTTTTCAATACCCTTGCAAAAGCCTGTTTCGCGAAGCATTTCCATATCATATTCAGTTCTTTGACGGATTCTTTGTGCCTCAATAAGCTTACCATCTTTTTCAAAGGCAGCAACCTGTAATTCCATCTCATCGTTGATTTTTTTGAGTGCATCTTCCATCTTTTCAGGAGAAACAACATAGTGAGATGCAGGATAAATTGCAACATGAGATACAACATTTTTAACAGCACCTGTAAGAGGGTTTATTTCACTTATTCTATCGATTTCATCACCGAAAAATTCGACTCTGATAGCAGAATCGTTAGAATAAACCGGGAAAATTTCAACAATATCCCCTCTTACTCTGAACTTGTTTCTTATAAAGTTAATGTCATTTCGTTCATATTGAATTTCAACAAGCTTTTGGATAAATTCATCTCGATTTTTTTCCATACCGGTACGCAACGAAATAACCATACTTTTATAATCAATAGGGTCACCTAATGAGTAAATACATGAAACACTCGCAACGATAATTACATCGCGTCTTTCGGACAATGCAGAAGTTGCAGAGTGTCGTAATTTATCAATTTCATCGTTTATTGCAGAGTCTTTTTCGATATAAGTGTCGGTTGTTGCAATATATGCTTCAGGTTGATAATAATCGTAATATGATACGAAATATTCAACAGCATTTTCAGGAAAAAACTCTTTAAATTCAGCACAAAGCTGACCTGCAAGAGTCTTGTTATGTGCAAGGACAAGTGTAGGACGATTAAGTTTAGCAATAATATTAGCCATAGTAAATGTCTTACCGGAGCCTGTTACACCCAGCAAAGTCTGTTCTTTATAACCTTTTTCGATACCATCAACAAGCTTGTCTATTGCTTGTGGCTGGTCACCTGTCGGCTGATAATTACTTACTAATTTAAACATTATATCCCTCGCGTACATTTGTTCTTTAATTATACAATATTATAAAAATATAATCAACAAAAATATTATAAATAATACAAAAAAATATTAGTATAAACATAAAAAAGGCTCCTAAAAGGAGCCTTAAAATTAGATTTTATTTTTCAAGAAGTGATACGCCACTCATTTCAGCTGGAATATCGAGTCCCATAATATCAAGCATTGTTGGTGAAAGGTCGCAAAGTTTGCCGCCTCCCTGCTTAAGTGTACACTCTTTACCAACTACTACAAGCGGAACTGGATTTGTTGTATGAGCTGTAAATGGAGAACCATCATCTTCATACATCTTGTCAGCATTACCATGGTCAGCAGTAATAAGAATTACACCATCCATCTTCATTGTTGCATCAACAAGCTTACCTACACACTCGTCAACTGCTTCAACAGCCTTTACAGCAGCATCAAAGATACCTGTATGACCAACCATATCGCAGTTTGCATAGTTGAGAATTACTACATCATATTTACCGCTTAAAATCTGTTCACAAGCTGCGTCACATACTTCGTATGCACTCATTTCAGGCTTTAAGTCAAATGTTGAAATCTTTGGAGAGTCAATAAGAACTCTGTCTTCACCGGGATAAACCTTTTCTTCGCCACCATTGTAGAAGAATGTAACATGAGCATACTTCTGTGTTTCAGCAATACGGAGCTGAGTCTTACCAAGCTTTGAAAGGTACTCACCCATTGTGTTTGTAAGTGTCTGTGGCTTATATGCAACATTTACATTTGGCATTTCAGCATCATACTGTGTCATACAAACATAATAAAGTGGGAAAAACTCTTTTCTCTGGAATCCTGTGAAATCAGGGTCAACAAATGTTCTTGTTATTTCTCTTGCTCTGTCAGGACGGAAGTTAAAGAAAATCACTGAATCGTTAGCTGAAATTGCATCTGCACCGTCAACAACTGTTGGCATTACAAATTCGTCAGTAAGATATTTTCCGTCTTCATCAATAGTTTCATATGACTTTTTAACAGCCTCAAGAGCAGAATCAGTTGCAATACCTTCGCGGTTAACCATTGCATTGTAAGCCATACCGACTCTGTCCCACATATTGTCACGGTCCATAGCGTAAAATCTACCCATAACAGTAGCAATTTTACCTACACCAATTTCAGCGAGTTTATCTTCAAGTTCTTTGATAAAATCAACACCTGAGCTTGGCGGAACATCACGACCGTCAAGTAATGCGTGTACGAATACCTTATCAAGACCGTTTTTCTTTGCAAGTTCAACAAGAGCATATAAATGTGTGTTATGGCTATGAACACCACCGTCAGAAAGAAGACCGATAAGATGAAGTGCTGAATTGTTCTTTTTGCAATTCTCAATAGCACCCATGAACACATCATTTTCGAAGAAATCACCGTCAATAATTGACTTTGTGATTCTTGTAAGTTCCTGATAAACAACCCGACCTGCACCAATATTTGTGTGGCCAACTTCAGAGTTACCCATCTGACCGTCAGGAAGACCAACATCCATGCCCGATGCACCGATATATGTCATTGGGTTATTCTTAAAAATTTCGTCAAGTCTTGGAGTTTTTGCCGCTGTGATTGCATTACCGTAATCACTTGGGTTAAATCCAAAACCATCCATAATACATAAAACTACAGGTTTTTTCATCAATTTCACCTTAATAAATTATTTTGATGCAGCAGTAACAATTTTAGCAAAATCTGCTGCCTTAAGTGATGCACCACCGATAAGACCACCGTCAACATTAACCTTTGCAACAAGCTCATCAGCATTTGCAGCGTTCATTGAACCGCCGTACTGAATTGTAACTGTTGCAGCAACATCTCCACCGTAAACTTCAGCGATTGCAGCACGAACATAGCCGTTACCTTCATCAGCCTGGTCAGCAGTAGCTGTAACGCCTGTACCGATAGCCCAAACAGGTTCATAAGCAATAATAACATTCTTAAGCTGTTCTTTTGTTACATTTGTAAGTGCCATCTTTGTCTGGAACTTAAGAAGTGTTTCTGTATAGCCAAGGCTTCTCTGTTCAAGTGTTTCACCAACACAGATGATTGGCTTAAGACCTGCATTAAGAGCAGCAAGTGAACGAAGATTTACAGTCTGGTCTGTTTCACCAAAATACTGTCTTCTTTCACTGTGACCAACTACAACATATTCTACGCCTGCTTCTTTAAGCATTTCGGCAGAAATTTCACCTGTATATGCACCTGATGACTTAAAGTGAACATTTTCAGCACCGATTTTAATGTTTGAACCAGCAGCTGCTTCCATTGCAGCAGGAATATCAATAAATGGTACGCAAAGTACTACTTCACAATCTGCACCGGCAACAAGTGGTTTCATTTCTTCAATAAGTGCCTTTGCTTCTGCAGGTGTTTTGTTCATTTTCCAGTTACCTGCAATAACTGCTTTACGAAGATTTTTATTCATTTTTATTACTCCTTATTGCAAATTTTGGGAGGACCATAAGGTTTATGTCCTCCCACAATATTATTAATTATTTCTCATTGAGTGCATCAATACCAGGAAGAACTTTACCTTCAAGATATTCAAGAGATGCACCGCCACCTGTTGAAATATGTGACATCTTATCAGCAAAACCAAGCTTCTGAATTGCTGCAGCAGAGTCACCACCACCAATGATTGAAATAGCATCACTGTCAGCAATAGCTGTTGCAACTGCAACTGTACCTGATGCAAATGCTTCCCATTCAGAAACACCCATAGGACCGTTCCAGATAACTGTGCCTGCGTCCTTAACAGCATCAGCAAAGATAGCCTGTGTCTTAGGACCAATGTCAAGACCCATCCAACCGTCAGGAATATCATCTGAATCAACAATCATTGCTTCTGTATCAGCAGCATATTCTTTACCAACCTTGTTATCAACAGGAATAAGGAACTTAACGCCTTTTTCTTCAGCCTTCTTCATCATTTCAGCAGCAAGCTCAACCTTATCTGCTTCAAGAAGTGATGTACCGATATTATAGCCTAATGACTTCATAAATGTATAAGCCATACCACCACCGATGATAAGAGTATCGCACTTATCAATAAGGTTTGTGATAACACCGATTTTATCAGAAACTTTTGCACCACCGAGAATAGCAACAAGAGGTCTCTTTGGATTTTCAAGAGCACCACCGATAAATTCGATTTCTTTCTGAATAAGGTAACCGCAAGCTGCAGGAAGGTGTTCTGCAACACCGGCAGTTGAAGAATGAGCTCTGTGAGCTGAACCAAAAGCATCATTTACATAAAGCTCTGCAAGGTCAGCAAATTTCTTGCTGAGTTCAGGGTCGTTCTTTGTTTCGCCTTTTTCATAACGAACATTTTCAAGAAGAAGAACTTCACCGTCTTTAAGGTCTGCTGCAAGTGCCTGTGCACTTTCACCAACAACATCCTTTGCCATTTTAACTTCCTGACCAAGAAGCTCTGAAAGTCTTGCAGCAACAGGTGCAAGTGAAAATTCAGGAACTACTTCACCCTTTGGACGACCAAGGTGTGAACAAAGAATAACTTTTGCGCCATTAGCAATAAGGTATTTGATTGTTGGTAAAGAAGCAACAATTCTCTTATCACTTGTGATAACGCCATTTTCCATTTTTACATTGAAGTCACAACGAACAAGTACTTTTTTACCTGTTACCTGTAAATCTTCAACAGTCTTTTTGTTTAATGCACTGCTCATTTAGATAACATCCTTTCAAAGATATAATTTGTAAAAATTACCACTAATCATTGTATAACAAAAGTCTGATTTTTTCAAGACTTATGATTATATTTGTTAAAAATTTATCATTTTATCCATTATAAAGTGCCAAAATAGATTTTGTTTTGTCTATAATCATATTTTTTAACTCTTTTGGTGATTTAACTTTTACTTTATTTCCGTATTGCATTATCCACGCAACAAGACCGTCAGTAACAGCAACATCAACCTTTGCTATAAAATTATCTTCGTCGTAAGGCTTCATTGAAACTTTTTCACCAAACTGGTCAACAAAATCCTCAATCATAGAATTATTACAAATCATTTCAACAGGCTTAATATCACCGGAAAACATTGATAGATGCTTATTACTGTAATCTGCAATATCAAAATATTTCTGATATTGAGAAACTTCAGAAAAATGACGAGAATATGTTTCAAGGACAGTGACACTCTTTAGCCTGTCAATACGAAGATGAATAAGATTATCGTATTTACTGTAATTACCTACAAGGTAATAATGGTCATCAGCCCAAATCAACGCATACGGATTAATTGTCATCGTTTTTTCTTCGTAACGAGCTGTTTTACCGTCAACAATTTTTCTGCGTCTGTATATTACATCAATCTGTTTTCTCTCAACGATTGCAGAACTGATTATATCAATCAGAATAAACAAGTTTTCATTTGCACATTTGTTTCTATTATCAATATAAACCTGTTTTTCAATTCTTTTGTACTGATATTCACTTGCGAATGCAGAAAACTTTTTAAGAAGCAACTTTGTCTTTTTAGCAGAAATAAAGTCAGCAGACTGTACAGCATCAATCAAAAGTCTTAATTCAGCAGGTTCAAAATAATACGGAGTCATAAAATAGCCTCTCGGAGACTGTGATTTTATTATTTCGTATCCGTATTCATTTAAACATTCAATACAGTCGTATACAGTTTTTCTTTCACATTCAATACCGTAATCATTGAGAAGATAATCCATTATCTGTGTAGCAGACATCGGATGCTCTTCATCAGAATATTTTGATAAAATATCAATAATATAAAGTAATCTTAATTTTTGTTTAGATGGAGTTTTCATAGTAATTATAATGTGAGTTTCTTATTTGTTTCAATAAGAACATCTTCATTGATTTTGATATGTTCACGGTCGTAAGTGAGAATACCATTCACTTCATTTTCAACGTCACTTACCTGTGTATAAACCGTTGCACAAAGACCTTTTTTAACAAGAGGAATTACCTGAGTATCGTGAAGTAATTTATATGCCTTTGATAAGCTGTCCTTTGTTCTAAACATCATATAACCAAAGCTCTTTGATTCATCCCAAGTATGACCTCTGTCAATGTGGCTATATCCACCATATTCAGTAATCGCAAACATACGACCATCGTTTCTACGAGGGTTAATTGGTGCGATGTATCTGTGCATACTGTTAAAGTCACCTGCACCCTGGTCATGCCAACCGCTTGCATGGTCAACAACACGAGATGGGTCAAACTGTTTGATTTCATTGGAAATTCTGACAGAGTCAAACTGTCCCCAACCCTCGTTGAATGGAACCCAGCAAGAAATACATGTATGGTTATAAAGCTGATTAAGCATTTCGTTGAGTTCGCGTTCAAACTCGTCACGCCATAACTTTTCGCCACGCTTAAATGCCTTGTATTTATCATCCTTAACATGAATTGCAACGAGCGGAAGAACGCCAGCAAGGAACTGACCAATATATTCACCACCGCTTACCATATCCTGCCATACAAGCATACCAAGTCGGTCACAATGATAGTACCAGCGGTCAAGTTCAACTTTAATATGTTTACGAAGCATATTAAAGCCAAGTCGCTTCATAGTAGCAATATCATAAATCATTGCTTCATCAGTCGGAGGAGTCATACCACCGTCTGACCAATATCCCTGGTCTAGAAGACCTTTCTGGAAATATGGCTTGTTATTAAGTAAAAATCTTGGATAACCTTTTTCATCCTTTCCGATTGAGAATTTACGCATACCGATGTAGCTCTTGACTTTATCAACAACTTCACCGTCTTTGATAAGTTCAACTTTAAGGTCATAAAGGAATGGATTTTCAGGTGACCAGAGTTTAACATCGTCAAACTTAATCACATCATCCATTGAAATTGTGTTTTCAGAAACAACAGCTTCACCGTCAAAAACAGTAACCTTAACCTGACAATTGTCATCATTTGCAAATGTCTTGAACGCAAGTGACTTATTATCAATATCAGGAGTCATTTTAAGCTTGAGAATGTGACAAGGATTTACTGCTTCAAGCCATACACTCTGCCAGATACCTGATGTAGCAACATACCAGAATCCGTGAGTATCGTTAACCTGTTTACCTCTTTGTTGCCAACCATTTTCAGTAGGGTCATAAACGCTTACAACAAGCTCATTTTCACCGTCTTTAAGTAATCTTGTAATATCAATAGAGAAAGTTGCATAACCGCCTCTGTGGCTTCCTGCAAGCTCTTTATTGACATAAACATTACATTCCCAGTCAACAGCAGCAAAGTTAAGTAAGATATTCTTGCCTTTCATATTTTCAGGAATTGTAAATATCTTTTTATACCAGAGTTTCTGGTCAGGCTTTAATGGCTTTTCAACACCTGAAAGCATTGATTCAACAGCAAATGGAACAACGATTTCACCGTCGAAATTGTCAACCCATTCAACTGATTTGTCAACAATAGTGTAATCATAAACGCCATTCATTGACATCCAGTTTTCTCGTTCCATCTGTGGACGAGGATATTCAGGTAACGGATTATTTCTGTCAATTGAATCTGTCCAACGAGTTTTTAAAAATCCCATAATTTTTACCTCCAAATACAACAAAGCCTTTTACGGCAATATAATCATATTCATTTTATAATAAAAACAAGGTTTTGTCTATTGATTTTTGAAATTTATTTGTTATAATTATAAATAAATTTGCGGGTATGGTGGAATTGGCAGTTTTGTGCCAAGCGCATCCTGCGGATGATGAAGCGATGGCACAAAAGACGCAGCGGTCGAAAAGCGAGTGCGACAGCACGAGTCTTCGGGCACCGCAAGTGTCACACGGAATCTATATGTTTCAACTAACTATGCGGGTATGGTGGAATTGGCAGACACGCAAGATTTAGGATCTTGTGCCGAGAGGTGTACAGGTTCGACCCCTGCTACCCGCACCAAAATAGCAGTTTCGACTTTTGTCGGGACTGCTATTTTCTTGTGTTTAATAGTTTGGGTCACCGAGCGAGATGGATGCAAGGCGTAGCCGAAGCAGACATTCGACCCCTGCTATTTTTATTTCACAAAAAAGTAGGGGCGGATGCCCTTCATCCGCCCGTAAAAAGCATTTAAATAAACCTACTTTTATCATCTAGGTTTATTTAATTCATTTGTAATTGTATTTTCTCTATTTCGTAAAGGAGTAATTTTACAATTAATTTCATCTCTAATTGCTATAATTTTTGATTCAAGTTCTTTTTTTTCTGATTCAATTCTCTCTTTAATATTATTTTTTTCTAAAATTAAATTATCTATTTGTTCTTGAAGAACTTTCTTCTCTTTCACCTTTAAAAATCCAAGAGAATTTTTATTTTTGTTCAGTTGATTGATTTTCTCATCCAGGTGTGATATTTCAGTATAACCTGGAATTTCAAGAATTTGCTTATTAATGTTTTCAATTTTAACATTATAACTAGAATTCAATTGATTAATTTGAGATTTAATGCTTTTTAACTCTAATTCTAATTCTATTTTTTCTTCGGCATGTTCATTCCAATACATTTCATATCTTTTTTGTGCTTCTTCTCTTGCTATACGTTCTTTTTCAGCCTTTTCTGCAGCTTCTTTGGTTGCAATATCAGCTTTAATTTTTCTAATTTTGGTCTCATATTGAGAGATTAATCGTCTTCTAGATGCTACCGCGTTATCATTTAATGACATGTGTTCGACATAAACCCTATTTTCTCTCGGCACAGGATGCCATCCGGGTTTTTTATAAAAATTCACTTTCCATTGCTCATCTAAATCAACATATTCCCAATCATATGAGCATGCTTCAATTGCTTTTTCATGAAAAAAAATAAGGTTTTCATATCTTTGAATATCTTCTTTATCATCATCGTCGCAAATGTCAATTGCTTTATCGACCAGATTTGTACAATAGCCCAATCTCTCAATATACTTATTAAAATCATCGTCATTAGGCCAAGGGTAACGGTCACTCTTATAGTCAGGTAAAATAACATTTCGATATGCTTTAACTACAGACTGATTAATTAAAGTTGCAACCGGTGCCATAATTTCAGAGATAGGAACAATCGCTCCTGTTTGTGTTAAAAATGAAACAACAGTACTTAAAATTCCTGCCAAATCGGAAATAAAGCCTGCTGTTTCCTCTTTATCAGGCCATTTTGCAAATCTATCTGCACGCAAGGAAATCATCGCAACAGAGAGTTTTTTTATTTGTTCTTTTGCTTCTTCAATAAGTTCTTCTCTTTCGTTTTCAGGAGCATTATTGATTCCTTTAATAAAAGCATTAACACCTTCGTCAACACGCGAATTTTGCAATGTGCTTTGCCAAGCAGCAGCCTCACCTTTTAGCATCCAAGCTCGATAATTTGTTGATTCAATTTCAATAATCTTATTACAATAAGCTTCAGCTTCTTCGTTATTACCTGAATCTTGTGCCGTTTGAGCCATTTCAAGATAATTGTCAATCATATGAGTATTATCAACTCTAACTGTTCCTTTAATTTCTTGAACCTTTTCCTTCATTCTGTCTGCGCTATGTTCCATACCACAACTATCACACGTAGCAATTCCACCAGCACCCATCATCAACTTACCACCACAAAGGTCACATACCAATGCTGCCATAATTTTTTCTCCTTTTCACAATAAAAAATGCGCCCACCGAAGCAGACGCACAAAAAACGCAAACTCCGATAGTCGCCAAACTAATTATGCAAAATGGTATTAACCAAACTCATAATGAAATTTGCGTTTTTATCAAATTCACCGAGTTTGGTAAAAGGGCATAAAAAAGGTATAGTATCCCTATGAATAAAAATACCACTTTGCGTATTTAATTAGTTTGGCATAATTAGTTTACCACGATTTTTGTTTTAATTCAATAGAAAGTACTAAAATATAAGCTTTGACCCCATAAAGTCAGCAGACAGATAAAAGCCTCCCTCTGACGAGGGAGGTGGCAAAATCTTTGATTTTGACGGAGGGAGAGAGAATTTTACTATTCACTAAATCTCTCCTTCAGTCTGCTTCGCAGACAGCTCCCTCGTCAGAGGGAGCCGAAAGAAACACCGTCTCAAATGAGACGGTGTTGGCACCCCCTGCGGGAATCGAACCCACAACTAATCCTTAGGAGGGATTTATTATATCCATTTAACTAAGGAGGCATATATTATATTGTCATTCTGAGCGAAGCGAAGAATCTCAAACATTGATATGAGATTCTTCGTCGTTTCACTCCTCAGAATGACATTTTATTTTACTTTATAGTATTGTGACCATTGGTCAATCATTTTGTCAAATTCTTCGCCCTTAAGGCTTCTCAGACACTCTGTTCTGTATTCCTCGTAATATCCGTAGGTTTCGTCAAAAACATCAATTCGTTGTACAAGGAAAACGTAGTCATCAAGGGAAACTGTACGAGCAGAGCCGACACTTATCGTTGACACCTCTTTATAAAATCCGCTTGGGAATGTTCCGTCATAGGATGAGTTTATTATTGTGTTACGGACATCGTAGTTTGTTGAACCCTCAATCGGTGTTCCTGTGTTGATAAGTGCCTCTGATTTTGCGAAATCGTTTATAACAACTGCTTTTTCAGAGTCGGTCATAGGCACAGTTGCACCTGTTTCGTCAATGTTGAACAAGTATCCTGTTGCAAATGAAATTGCAATATAATTTGATTTGAAATGCTTTTTGATTGTTTCCTCACTGACAGGCTCAACGCCACCTTGACCGTAATAATAGTCAAGAAGTCTTTCTTCATAAACCTTTGATGTTTCAATCTTATAAATTGTCTGTCGTGAAATATCCTTTTTTGTATAATGAACTCCGTACAAGTGCCATAAATCGTCAACTCTTAATGAAAGATTTGACTTTTGAACAGGAGTCAGTTTAAGATTTCTTTTCGCAAATTCCGAATTGATTGTTACATATCGGGAAATCGCTTTTGTAATTTCATTTTCGTTTCCATCATACAAATCTTCAAAATAAGCATAAACCTCGTTGTCGATTTTTGTTCCGTTGACCTTAACCTTTGCAGGACCTGAACAGGACGCAAAGGACATAACGCAGATTACTGCCACAAGGATTAGTGCAACCGCCTTTTTCATTGTGCATCCTCCTTTGACCCCATATATTCCTTATAAAGCTTGTCCTTTAAAAGACGCTTTTCATTTTCAAGTCGTCTTTCTTCCTTGACTTTTTCTTTGTTTTTACCGATAATTCCGTTACGCAAAAAGGCAACAAGCAACATTGTGATTACAGCACCCACAGAACAACTGATAAAGTCCACCATTGTGTCTGTATTGCCCTTTTGAAGTGTCATTCCATAAAGGCTGTCCATTGTAAACTCATAGATTTCCCAACCAACAGCAATTCCCAAGGCAAATGTTATTGAGAAAAGTGATGACATAGCAGGACCTAAATCACCACGCTTGCGATAAATGATATTGGCAAAATCATAGCCAAACCAAGCAGAAAGCACACCTGATGCAAAATGAGTAACAATATCAAAATGCTCAAATGTCGTTCTGTTGTTGATTGTTGAGCCGACACAAACACCAATAAAAATGAAAAGTGAAAGCATTGTCTGTGTTGATGCTTCGACCTCGATTATAAATGACTTTTTACCGAAAATCTGAAAAAAGTCCCAAAGGTGAGTAAAAATAATTGCAAAAATTGCCTCCAAAAACTCCACTATCGAACCGTGAAACAAGCCGAAAATGCCCCAGCATAAAATAATTACACGGAGACAAATCCACAATATTCTTTGATTTTTTGGTAAGTAGCCATAAGTTTTAGTCATTTTTTAACCACCGTAAGCTTTGTTAAATAAATAATACCATATTGAACTTCTTTTTACAAGGAAAGTATAACAAATGAACATCCGTCAATGTAAATTTCACCGTTCTGAACGCTATCACCGTAAAGTGTTTTCGCATTGTGATAAAAATCAGGCAAACGGTAATTTATTGAATGTTCATTTCGGTTTACAATCACCATAATATCACCGTTTTCATCATAACGACGAAAAGCAACGCAACCAAGCATATATGAAACAGGTGCAAAATACCCTTTTTCGAAAACCTTGTTTTGTGTTCTTATTTCACCTAATGTTCTGTAAAAGGTAACAAGCTCCTGATTTTCCTTTCCCCAAGGATAACAACCACGGTTAAACGGGTCCTTGTAGCCCTGCATACCTGCTTCGTCACCGTAATATACAGAAGGAACACCGGGAAGCATATACTGTAACGCAACAGCACATTTTAAAAGCCGAACACCTTTTGCATATTTTTCATTGTCAAGGAAATGACTCGCCTGCCAATTTCTGTCGCGATATTCACAGGACTCACCTGCCATTTTTGTTATGGCTCTTTCTGTGTCATGAGTACCGATATGATTCATCATAACATCAAGACATTGTTTAGGGTAATTTTCCACAATCTGCATTACAGTTTCCATAAAGCTTTCTGCTTTCCCGTTACGGCAAAAATCGAGAATTGCATTGGCAAAAGGATAGTTCATTACAGAGTCAAACTGACTGCCCAGAAGATAACGACGACGACTTCCGTAGCTGTGCTTTGTTGTGGCATCTTCCCAGACCTCGCCCATTAAAAGTGCATCAGGTTTAGTTAGTTTTAATCTATCTCTTAATTCGTCAATAAAAATATCAGGTAATTCGTCAGCAACATCAAGACGGAAGCCGTCAGCACCTGCTTTGAGCCACTTTTCCACAATTCCGCCTTTTCCGTTAATGAAATTGCGGTATTCCTCGCCTTCCTCAATTACCTCAGGAAGTGTTACAAAACCCCACCAGCTCTGATACTTGTCGGGATAATTTGTAAATTTATACCATTTATAGTATGGACTTTCAGGTGAGTTGTATGCCCCTAATGTTTCATATCTGCCTTTTCTGTTGAAATAAACACTGTCATCACCTGTATGAGAAAAAACACCGTCAAGGATAATATGAATACCCTGTTTTTTTGCCTCATTACAGAAATTTCTGAAGTCCTTTTCCGTACCTAACACAGGGTCAATTTTACTGTAATCGGCTGTGTCATATCTGTGGTTTGAATGTGATTCAAAAATAGGATTAAGGTAAATACAGTTTACTCCAAGTGACTTAATATACGGTAATTTTTCCTGAATACCCTTTAAATCACCACCGAAAAAGTCGTTATTTAAAACCTTTCCGTCAGAAGTTGGTTGCCATACGGGTTCATTTCCCCAATCATCACGCATTACACGGTCTGTGGGCACATTTTTCTTACTTGTACCTGAATTATAAAATCTGTCAGGAAAAATCTGATAAATAATTCCGCCTTTAAGCCAATCAGGTGTTGTAAAATCCTTTTCGGTAACGGTAATCTGCCAATCCTTATGTGCAAAATGCGAGCCTGCAAAACCGCCGATTCCGTTTTCACATTGAAGAACGGAGCTTCTTCCGTAAGATGAAAAATAATCAAAATGATACCAATAAAGACCTTCCGTTTCTATGCAGGTATGAATGTCCCAGATTTCTGCATCGTCGCCACACATACCGGCCCATTGCATTTCTCTTTCTTCATAAGCACCGTCATCGCGACGAATGACAAAAAGAGCCTTACTGCAACAAAAAGAGCGAGGCATACAAAGGCGAAGATGTATTTCTTCACCTGCACAAACACTACCGAATTTATCTTTAAAAAACGAATCTCTTGAATTAAAGGGTATAAATCCCATTATGACACCGCCAAAAATGATAATAACATATTTTACCAAAACAAAAGGTATAATGCAATAGAAAAAGGTTAGTGTTCTTTTTTGATAAATTATAATTTATCGGGATGAATAACTAATTTGGTAGGTCATTCTGAGCGTAGCGAAGAATCTCTCGCATTTCATCAGTCACCCTGAACGCAGTGAAGGGTCTATTGAAATAGAACAGAGATTCTTCGTCACTTTGTTCCTCAGAATGACACTAACCTTAAACATCCCCGATAAACTCCAATTTGTGCACCTATTATGAAATAACACAATAATATTGTATTTCGCGTCAATCTGTGTTAAAATGTATTGATAATACTTATTTTTGGAGGAGTTATTATGATGAAGATTTCACCATCTATTCTTTCCTGTGACTACGGAAGAATGGCCGAAGAATTAAAGGATATGGAACTCTGCGGTGCTGACTATATGCACATCGATGTTATGGACGGTCATTTTGTTCCCAATATCACATTGGGTGCTCCTCTTGTGAAATGTATTAAAAAGGCAACTGATGTGCCTTTTGATGTTCACCTTATGATTAGTGAACCACTTAAATACATTGACGATTTCTGTAAGGCAGGTGCTGACATTATCACCTTCCATACAGAATGTGACTCACCTATTGACGAAACAATCGACAAAATCCTTGCAAATGGTGTAAAGGCATCACTTACAGTTAAGCCAAAGACACCTGTTGAAGATATTTTCCCATACCTTGACAAGCTTTCAATGGTGCTTGTTATGACTGTTGAGCCGGGCTTTGGCGGTCAGAGCTTTATGGAAGACATGATGCCAAAGGTTTCTGCATTAAGACAGGAAATCGAAAAGCGTGGTCTTGACTGTGAAATCGAGGTTGACGGTGGTATCAACGAAAACACTATTGCAATCGCTGCAAAAGCAGGTGCTGATGTTTTCGTTTCAGGTAATGCAATTTTCTCAAGTACTGACCGTAAAGGCACAATCGAGAAATTCAAGAAAATCGCAGAAGAAAACTACTGCAAATAAACATTTCCCATTGGTTGAGCGTACTCTTTCAGCCTTTCATAGCCTATCTGAGTATCGTTTTCACCGTATTCGTTTATAATTATGTTGAGTTTTCTTTCTGTTTTTGGGATATAAATAAAAAATTCATTGTTCATTGAAAATGCTTCAAGATTTTCTGCTTTTATGCCCCTTTTTCTTACGGTTAACAGAAAATCCAACATATTATCAATGTTGTTTGTACGGAAAACTGCAGGTTCGTTATTTCTTTTTATTCTGTAAACAGTTTTTCTTTTGTGGGAAAATGTCAGAATAAAAAAGCAACCGCCATTTTCTGTCGGCATAGCTTCAATAAGAACCCTTTCACCTTTTGAAAGTCGATTTTCTGCATCAATATTATGCAAAAGTGCTTTAAGTACATTTTTTGTCTTTTCGTTGTTGCTGTTCAATATGTCATATGTAATATGGAATTTTTCCATTTCATCTCCTGAAAGTTCAAGTAACATTACATTGTCGTTAAGATTTTCAAATATCATATCTTGCCTCCTGTAACACTATAAATGCCCTTATTTCATAATATTACAGGGACTTGCAATGTGCAATAAATAAATAATGGAAAAAGTGAGGGATATGCTTTGACTGATACAAATATGCCTCAAAATTTAACAGAAGAAATCAAGCGTTCAGTAGTGAGAGAGTACGCTCTTATGCTCTGCGTTCCTGTGGCTGTGGCTGTTTTTATTAACGGCTTTTCTGCAGTTATAAACATAGCAATTTCTCTTGTAACCTGTTGGATTTTTGCATCATTGGGTAAAAAGCTTCTTGATGTTCATTTTCCGCCAAGAACATATCATACTGTTGTTATCGGTACAGCGGTTGCATTGCTTTTGCCTGCATCTGCACCTTGGTGGATGATTGCCATAACCGCAGGCTTTGCTATGGGTGTTTGTGTTTTACCCTTTGGCAGTCCTGAAAGCTCACCGTTTATTCCGTCAGTTTCTGCTCTTTGCTTTGCAACACTTTGTTGGCCTGAAGAAATATACAGTTATTCCGATTTCGGTGATTCTCTGGGTAAAATGCTCTTGTACGGAAATTCCGTTGATGACAATGTTGTTGCCATATTGGAAGCGTGTATAGGAAAAGTTCCGTCTGCAATTGGTACAGGCTGTGCTTTTGCTTTAATCGGCTTGTTCATTTTTGTAATTATTCGCAGACCGAAGGACAGTATTTCTGTTTTTACCTTCATTTCTGCAGTTTGTCTTATGGCTGTGTTATTCCCGAGAGTTGCAACAGGTAGAGTTGTTTCAGTTGTAATGGAGCTTTGTTCGGGAATGATTTTATTCGGTGCAGTATTCTTTATTTCATCACCGTTTTTTGCACCTAAACGAACTGTCGCAAAAGTAATCTGGGGCTTTACAAGTGGTATTATTTGTATGCTTATCCGTTATGTCTGCCCATTTGAAGAAGGTGCTTGTTTCGGGTTCTTAATCGCTTGTGCTACTTCCGACCTTTTTGACGGTTTACCGCTTACTCGTAAGGAAAAGAAACAGATTAAAGCACTTGAACCGTATATGGATATAGTTGAACCTGCTCCTGCTGTTGTTCCTGAAGATATTCTTGAACAGATTCCTGATGTTTCTGCTGTTGAAGAAATGGAAAAACAATCAGAACATGAAAATGATATGGAAAACTTAAATCGTGAAAGTGAAACTCTTGAAACGGTAATTTCCGAAGAAAATACCGTTACGGAACAAGATGTACCTTTCTTTATGGGAGGTGACAGTGATGAAGGATAAAAACCCAACACTCAAAACCATCCGAAACAGTGCGATTATTAAAAACCCTATTCTTTTTGAGGCTATTGGTCTTTGCCCTGTTGTCGCTATCGCCCATTCATTAAAGCTTGCTATCTTCCTTGCAGTTGTTACTGCTGTTGAGTTGATTATCTGTGAAGTTTTGGCTTCAAAATTCCTTAAAAATGTCCGTCGATATTGGCGAGTTGCACTTTATACCATTTTTGGTGTGGCACTGATTTTCCCTACAATGTACGTGGTGGATAAGATGTTCCCCAATATTTCGGCAAACTTTGGTGTTTATCTTCCTTTGATGGCTGTCAATTCACTTATTGCACTTCATTGTGAACGAGTTGCAGTTAAAAACGATGTAAAAACAAGCTTTATTGATGCTGTTTCCGCATCACTCAGCTATGGTGCGGTAGCAATAATTACAGGCTTTTTCCGTGAGCTTTTCGGTAACGGTACAATCTGGGGATATGACATTGGTACTCCCGTAAAGCTTCCTGCATTTTTAATGCCGTTCGGCGGACTTTTGCTTATGGGATTTTTCGCAGCAGGACTTAAAGCCTTTGTTGCTGTCAAATACCCTGAAGCAAATCCTAATAAAGCTTTCGACACATCAGAAATCAGGCGTTCGCTTCGTGATAAGTTTATTGAGCTTATGAAGGACGATTTCAACCCTTACGGTGACACTGTCGAAGAAGACAATGTTAAAATCTATGTCCCTGAATCAAAGGAAGAAAAAGAGAAGAAAATAAAAGAAAAGAAGGATAAGAAGGATAAGAAGGCAAAACGAAGCAATAAGAAAATTACAGAAAAATCTTCTGCACCTGAAATCACCGTAGCACCTGAAGAAGCTCCTGTAAAACAGGAAAACGACAGAACATATATGGATGATTTTTCGGAAATGCTTTCTGACCTTGAGGAATATAAGAATAAAAACAGCGGAGGTGACGGAAAATGAGTATCTTTTTAAATCTCCTTTCTGCTGCACTCTATGTTATGCTTTTTCAGAACCTCATTTTCAACGGTGGTTACGGTTTAAGCGAAGCTGTCCGAATGAGTGCTAAACCTCGTCAGCTTTTTCCCATGGCTGTTTTTATTACACTTTTCTCAACCGTCACATCTGCATTATGTGTACTCGTTGACTTTTTTCCTGTAATTCATAATCTCAACGAGATTTATCACGCGCTTATATATGTTGGTATTCTTCTTGCAACATATATTGTTGTAATGATTATCGCCAATATTATTCCAAAGGTTCAACCTGCCACAAAACGAAGAATAGGTATTGCCGCATTCAATACACTTGTTCTTGCAATGCCTTTAATCAATTATCGTTCTGCATTTAATGTTATTGAGTCAATCGGTGCAGGTCTTGGTGCAGGTTTTGCCTACATTATTGCTGTTATTTTAATAAACAGCGGACTTAAAAAACTTGATACAATCACAACTATTCCGAAAGCTTTTAAGGGTACTCCTGCAATATTCATTTATACTGCCCTTTTATCCTTGGCTTTTACAGGAATTTCAGGCACATCTGTATTTATTTAAGGTGACAAAAACATGGCAAAGAAAGAAAATTCACAACGAAGACTTAAAGGTTATTACGGTTTTCAAAAGAAATACCCTTCAAGAATCGGTGAACGACCTATTCACGAAACCCGTAAAGCAAAAAGACGAGAACGCATCAGAACAATTCTGTTTTGCGTCTTTTTGTGTTTGCTTTTTGTTGGTGTTTTCATTTTTGCAAAGTTCTGTTATAACCTTACAACTCGTCCTTTAGATAATAATCAGGTTGACTCGCCACCTTTGGTTACTGCTGATAATATTGGCACAGTCAGGGCAACATATATCGACAATTATGTGCTTCGCGATTTAACTGACCTTGGCAATCGTCTTAACTCTGCAAAAGAAAATGGTTTTAATGCAGTTATGCTTGATTTTAAGACTCAAGAAGGCATTTTGACCTATGACTCTGACCTTATTTCGTATTCAGGTGACGAGGAATACATTGAAATCGACTCACAGATAATCAACAAAATCAAATCTGAAGGCTTTTTGCTTCTTGGAAGAATTTATTGCTTTGAAGATACAATTGCACCACAAAGACTTAATGCATATGTATATGAAAACGCAGAAAAAACAAGAATTTGGTTTGATGACTCAGCCATTATGAATGGTAAAGTGTGGCTTGACCCAACCAATTCAAAATCAATAAATTACCTTTCTTCTGTAATAAAGGAAATTGTATCATTAGGTGTTGACTGTATTTATCTTGATTCTGTGCAATTCCCTGAATCACGAACAGGTGCTGTCCCTGTTTATACATCTGATGACACAACTCTTAACAGAAATATGGTCTTGATGAAATTTATTGAAAAGGCAGTCAATTCAGCAGACGGAAGACCTATTATCCTTGGTTGTCCATTGGAATGTACTGACACAGGAAACACAGAAAAATGGGGCGGTACACTTTTTGATACTGCTGCTCATATTTGTTCTCCTGTCCTTGAAGCTCCCGCAAACGGTGACTTTTTGACATATATTGAGAACAGCTATTTAGTTCTTAACAACAAGGCAAAGAACAATTTTTCTACTGTAAAAGTAATTCCAACTATAAAAAATCCCATTGAAAATCCGGAATTTTATGAAGATTTGTCCTCAAGTGAGGCACAAAGTTATATAATTGTTCCATGATTTTACAAAAAGACTTGAAATATAATAAAATTTATTGTATTATTTTAAGGTGAATAAAAACAAATTGGAGGTATATTACCTATGGTATCAGCAGGTGATTTCAGAAACGGCGTAACTTTTGAAATGGATGGCAACGTATTCCAAATCGTTGAATTCCAGCATGTTAAACCTGGTAAGGGCGCTGCTTTCGTAAGAGCAAAAATTAAGAACGTTATTTCAGGTGGTGTTGTTGAAAGAACATTCAACCCGACTGAAAAGTATCCAACAGCTGTTATTGAAAGAAGAGATATGGAATATTCTTACAATGACGGTGGTCTTTACTACTTCATGGACCAGGAAACATACGATATGGTTCCTGTAAATGCTTCGGACCTTGGCGACAACTTTAAGTTTGTTAAAGAAAACATGGTTTGTAAAATCCTTTCATACAAAGGTAGTGTTTTCGGTGTTGAACCACCAAACTTTGTTGTGCTTCAGGTAACACAGACTGACCCTGGCTTTGCAGGTAACACAGCAACTAACGCTACAAAACCTGCTACTCTTGAAACAGGTGCAGAAATCAAAGTTCCTCTCTTCATTGAAGAAGGCGAAATGATTAACGTTGATACTCGTACAGGCGAGTATATGTCAAGAGCATAAGGTAAATACTATTTTTGCATTGATTTTTTCTGAACGGAGGAATAATTATGATGACAGTAACAGAAAAAGTAGCATATCTTAAGGGTCTTGTTGAAGGTCTTGACTTTGACAAGGACGATAAAGAAACAAAGGTTATTAACGCAGTTCTTGATGTTCTTGAGGACCTTGCTCTTGCAGTAAGCGACCTTGATGACGAAATGGCACTCGTTACAGAACAGCTTGATGAGGTTGACGAAGACCTTGCTGAGCTTGAAGATATCTTCTATGACGAATGTGATGATTGTGATTGTGACGATTGTTGCGATTGCGACGAAGATATGTATGAAGTTGAATGTCCAAACTGTGGTGAAGTGATTTACTTTGATGAAGAAATCATTCTCGATGGCGAGGCTGAATGTCCAGCTTGTGGCGAAACACTTGAATTCGATTGCGAATGCGAATGTGATTGCTGCGAAGACGAAGAATAATTCAAATTCACAAAATTTTAGGACTACCAAATCGGTAGTCCTTTTTTGTTGCTTTTATGGGAAAATGGTGTTACAATGATTTTATGGAGGGATTGATATGACAGATAACAAAAAAATGATGAAAATTTATACTGTTATGTGGGGCATTGTGGCTGTTGTTTACGGCTTATGGATGACCTTTATTATGAGTTGGAACCAGTTCAAATACATAATTCCGACTGAAGCAGATTTAGCTTTACCTGCTGAAGATTTTATCGCGAAATTTGACGGTATGCTTTATGGCCCGATGTATGCAAGTGAGCCAATTTATTGGCTTTGGGTAATCGGCTCAACAATTTTACTTTTCTTCTACGCATTTTTTATAAAGAAGATTCTTTTTGCCGATAAGCTTTCAAAGGTAACAACTGTTTTTTGCGTTGTTAATCTTATCGCAGGCTTTGCGTTTATCACCTGGTACGGATTTTTGAGCTTCCCTGAACAATTCGGCAATATTTTAACTGATGTTACAGCAAGTATGCTTGGCCTTAAATATCCATTGGAATATAAAATCTGGGGCGTACTTTCTTCCGTTTCAATTTTTACAAATGTGCTTTATATGTACCGTAAAAACAATTACTACAACAAAGCAGGTATTATCATTACTTCTCTTGGTTGTGCTGCACTTTTCGTTACAATCAATGTGCCATCGGCAGGTCTTGAGCTTATTATGACTGCCCGTTGCCTTGGTCATTGGGCATCAGCATTGATTTTTGCATTCTTCGGTGCAGCAGGTATGATTATTTTCCTTTTCCACAAATGTATGGAAAAAGATAAAAAGTACATAATCGCAACTGTTGTTTTCGTTATTATTCTTGCTCTTATGCTTGTTCTTTTAGTGACAGTCGGTAAGAGTGCATTTATTGAAAATCTTCCTATGTGGGTTGCATATGTACTTTTATTTATAATTAACTTTACATCATTCTTTGATAAAAAAGATGCAAAAGAAACAATTAAAGCATAAAGGAGAATTATTATGAAAGAAATTTTAATGTCAAATATTCCTGCGGCTGTTGCCACAATCGGTCTTGTGCTTTATTTCTTCGGTATGGCAATTGTATTTATCATAAGTCCATTAAAAAATGCTGAAAGCTTTTCGGTAAAGCCTGTTGATAATGCAGGTATTACAGAAATCAGAGTTTATTATGGCGGTATTTCAGGTGCATTAGGCGGATTTTTGCTTTTCCTTATGCTCGCTCTTAAAACACCATACTACTCAATGATTGGCGGACTTTTCTTCGCAACAACAGTTTTTGTGACAAGAACAATCTTCCTTTGTGTTGATAAGGGTTGGAAATGCCCATACACAAAGCTTGCAATTCCTGCAGAAGGCTTGTTTGTAGTTGCCCTCTGGACTTGCTTCATTCTCTCAAAAACATTGTATTGATTAACTGAATATACAAAAAGGACTACCAAACGGTAGTCCTTAATTTTTTTTGGAAAAACCTTTATCAAATTATAATTTGTAGGGATGAATAACCAATTCGATAGGTCATTCTGAGCGTAAGCGAAAAATCTCTCGCATTTCATCAGTCACCCTGAGTGAAACGAAGGGTCTATTAAAATAGGACAGAGATTCTTCGTCACTTCGTTTCTCAGAATGACACATAACCCTAGGACATCCCGATAAACTCCAATTTACATTATGAAAAAAGTGGAGGTTTCCCTCCACCATAAATTATTCAGCTATTTTTTTAATTACATCAATGAACTGTTTTTCTTCACTGAGTTCAATGCATCCTTTGTCAACAAGTGCTGCATTTGCAGGGTTGATTGGAAGCTTTGCAAGAACAGGGATACCAAGTTCCTTTGCAACCTCATCAATCTTGCTTTCACCGTAAATATAGTGCTTTTTGTTACAGTCAGGACATTCAAAATAACTCATATTCTCAACGATACCGATAATCGGAACATTCATCATTTTTGCCATATTGACTGCCTTTTTAACGATAAGTGTAACCAAATCCTGAGGAGTTGTAACGATTACAATACCGTCAACAGGAAGTGACTGGAAAACTGTAAGCGGAACATCACCTGTTCCCGGAGGCATATCAACAAACATAAAATCAACATCACCCCATACAGTTTCCTGCCAGAACTGATGAATTAGTCCTGAAATAACAGGGCCACGCCAGATTACAGGCTGGTCTTCTCTTTCCAAAAGAAGATTGACGCTCATAATTCTTGTGCCAAGCTTTGATTCCAACGGATACATTCCGTCTGCTGTGCCTTCAGGATTTCCGTGAACGCCAAAAGCCTTTGGAATTGACGGGCCTGTAATATCAGCATCAAGAATTGCTGTCTGATAACCCATTGTCTGTGCTGTTACTGCAAGTGATGATGTTACGAAGCTTTTACCAACGCCACCTTTACCACTTACAACACCGATGACTTTTTTAACACTACTCATCGGATTTCCCGGAATGTGTAAATCCTGTTTTTTGCTGTCACAGTTTGATGAACAACTGCTGCAATTTCCACTACATCCACTCATTTTTATAAAACCTCTTTTCAAGATAGATAATTATTAACTATTTCAAAAAGTCATTCTGAACAAAGTGAAGAATCTCTTTGATTTTCGGTTGAGATTCTTCGTCATTTCATTCCTCAGAATGACAAATTTATACTAACCTTATTTTCCCACACAGAATTGTGCAAAAATTTCATTTACTACAAGCTCTGTTGCCTTTTCACCTGTTAAAACCATAAGATTTTCAATGGCAGAATCAAGACAAACTGTTACCGCATCCATTGTCATACCAAATTCAAGTGCATTTTCAGCATCTATAAGTGCATCAAGTGCTTTTTTACAGCACTCACATTGACGGTCATTGACAATTGCAGTTGCAGATGTGTCAAAATCTGCTGTGCCAAGAGTCTGCTCAATGGCTCTTGTAAGCTCGTCTTTTCCCTTGCCTGTTTTGGCTGAGATAAAAACTGTCTGCGGGAAATTTTCTTCAATTTTTCCGTTTAGATAATTTCTGTCTAAATCGGTTTTGTTGATAATGCCTATGGCATTTTTCCCTTTACAAAGCTCAATAAGACGATAATCTGCATCATTTAATTCTCTTGAAGCATCAAAAACTGCAAGGACAAGCTCTGCGTTTTCAAGTCTTTTTACTGCTCTGTCAACACCAATGCTTTCAACAATATCCTCTGTTTCGTGAACACCTGCTGTGTCGGCAAGCCGAAGGGTAATTCCACCAACATTTACCGTGTCTTCCACAATGTCGCGTGTTGTACCTGCGATTTCAGTTACAATTGATTTTTCTGTGCCTGAAATCAAGTTCATAAGCGTTGATTTACCAACGTTCGGGCAACCCACAATGGCAGTATCAACACCTTCAAGTATAATTTGTCCTTTATCGAAGTCGTTTATGAGTTTTTGCAACCTTTCACGACTTTCTTTTATATGCTCTTTTAAATTATTATCCGACAAATCTTCAATTTCTTCGTATGGATAGTCAACCCACGCTGAAAGAAGTGCCATATCATAAACGAGTTTATTATTGATTTTCTTGATTTCCTTGAAAAGTCTGCCTTCAAGCACACCAAGAGCGATTTTTTCAGCCTGTTCACCTTGTGCAGAAATAATATTCATAACGGATTCTGCACTTGTAAGGTCCATTTTGCCATTCAGAAACGCTCTTTTTGTGAATTCACCCGGTTCTGCAGGAACTGCACCTGCTGAATATACTGCTTTGAGAACTTTGTCAGTTACAAAAAGTCCTCCGTGACAAGAAATTTCAACAACATCTTCACCTGTATAGCTTTTTGGTGCTCTAAAAACAAGTGCTACCACATTGTCAATACTACCTTTTTCGTCAGTTGCTTTTCCGTAAAGAGCAGAATAACCGGAAAGTTCACATAACTTTTTTCCGTTGAATGAAGAAAAAATCTTGTCGGCTACACTTATGGCATTTTCACCTGAAATTCTTATGACACCAATTCCACCTGGTGCTCTGCCTGTTGAAATTGCAGCAATTGTGCTCATTTTTCTTCACCTGCTTTCTTCTTTCGCAAATCCTTGAAAAAGGATGACAATATTTCTGCACATTCTTCACCTAAAATTCCACCTTCATACAAAGGCTTATGAGTAAAATTCATATCAAAAAGCTGTGCTGCCGAAACGACAGCACCATTTTTTTCATCTTTTGCACCGAAATACACATTTTTTATTCTTGAATTTATAATTGCTCCTGCACACATAGGGCAAGGCTCAAGAGTGACATACATATCACAATGCCACAATCTCCAACCACCAAGCTTCTGACAAGCACTATTTATTGCTTCGATTTCTGCGTGATGCAAAGCATTTTTTACTGTTTCTCTGCGATTTCGTCCTTCGCCGACAATTTTACCGTCACAAACGATTATTGCACCGACAGGGACTTCACCTTCTTCGGCAGATTGCTCTGCAAGAGAAAGAGCGTATTTCATAAACTCAAATTTATCCATAATTAAAACTTAATATTACTGATTGTAATTACAATCAACATTGCAATTGCCACTATCATCGGGCCGTTTTTTACAAAGCTTGAAATCTTTTCACCGATAGTCAGGCTTTTTTCTTCCTCTAATGTCACTTTATGCTTAAGCTTTATAAGTCTTATCAAACCTACTACACCAATTACGGTAAATGCAATAAGCATAATCACAATTGCAAGGACAGACACATTTTCACCAAAATTATCGTCCGTTGCAATAACAACAACCGAATACAGATTATTCACAAAATGAAGAATTACCGATGGCCACAGACTTCCTGTTGCAACTGCAAGATAACCTAAAAGCAAACCACCGACAACTGTATAAGGAATCTGCACCATATTACCGTGCATACAAGCAAATAACACAGCAGAAGCAATTATTGCAAATTTGTCACCGAATTTTCTGAGTGGTTGCATTACAATTCCTCTGATTACTGCTTCTTCCACAATTGCAGGAACAAGAGCAACGCTGAGAACACCCATAAAAGTTTCTTTTGCACCGGCAAGAGAAATTTCACTTACTGCAGATTCAAATTCTATTCCGAGAATTTCCTGAATAACTGCAGAAACTGAATTGATTGCCAAAGCACTCATTACCATTACAGGAATAAATATCATTACAAGATTTATTGCCAATTCCTTATTATACGTTGTCCCGAATGGTAAAACTTCAGAAATCTTTTCCTTTTTCATCTTTTTATGAATAATGAAAAACGGAACTGCTATTGCAAATATGGTAACAAGAATATCAAAAGCTAATGCAGGCTCTGTTTCCGTGTAAAGCTTACTTATTGACGGAAATATCCAGGACACTAATATTAACAACAATGAAAGCCCGTAAGAAATAACTACATATAAAATCACAGCCAGTCCGCATTTGCTACCGATTTTTTTAAGTTCTTCCATTTTTTGCTTTTTCTGTGTCTGTTTTAAAACCTGTTCATTATACATTTCTGCTTCGTAACCATATGGTGACGAAGACCATCCACCAAACTGACCATTTTGATTATAAAAATTGTTCATGTGCCAACACCTTTAGTCAGTTTTTATCTGCCGCTCATAATTGTAATGGCAGTTTTTCTGTTTTCCTCTAATTTAATATTAGTTTGTCCGTAAAGCTCTAACTGTAACTGCTGTGCTGCAAGAGGATAGTCAACTACCCAAATCCACGCAGTTGATTTTGAACTATATGGCATTCGAGTATCTGCTGTAGGCATTGTAATTTCTGTAACTGTGAAATTAGCCCAACCGTCAGTTATTACTTTTGCACCATAGCCCAGAATTGCTCTACGACTTATATTTGTTCTGATATTTGCAAGAATAACATCAGAAACAGCATTTATGTCAGAAATTGATGCTGTCTTGCATCTGTTGATAAGCGAATTGATAACCTGTCTTTGACGAGCCACACGGCTGATGTCGCCATCTGCGTCAGAGTATCTTACTCGGCTGAAGCGTAATGCCTGTTTTCCGTTAAGAAGAACACCGTTTCCTTTTGGGAAATTGTCGCCTAAAAATTCAGCAACATAAGTAGGAACATCAACTGTTACTCCACCAAGAACATCAATTACCTTAACGAATGAGTCAAAGTCAACCATAACATATCCGTCAATGGCAATCTTGAAATTATTTTCAATTGTTTCAACAAGATATCGTGGTCCGCCGTTAGCACAAGCTGCGTTAAGCTTTGCATATCTGTCATAGCCATGAAGATAAATATAGCTGTCACGCATAATTGAAACAAGTTTGATTGTTTCCTTTTCTTTGTTGACAGATACAATCATCATAACATCGGTGTTACCCTTTTCTGTTACATTTGCTCTGTCAGGGTCTGATGCAGATGCGTCACTACCGATGAGAAGAATGTTTATAACATTCTTATTACTCATTTTAGTACCACCGTTTGTTGCCCAGTTTTTAAGAATTTCCTTAAGGTCACGACCAACTGCATCGTCGATTTCTCCGAAATCAAACGGGTCATTGTCAACAAACTTGTTAGGGTCAATATCAATTGTGTCATCCCTATCAATATTGATAAGACTGAATTTATATCCTACAACACCGACTACAAACACAGTTACTATAAGAAAAAATATAAAAAATGGCAATAATATTGTTCGTCTTTTCTTCTTTTTCTTTTCTTCTGTACTGCGATTCTTTATTTCGCTACTCATAAATATCTTTCCCTTCACTTTGAAGATAATTATTCTTCAACCGTAACTTCTTCAGTTTCTTCTATTTCTTCATCTTCATGAGCAGCAAGAGAAATAGTAACAACCTTTTCACCGTCTTTTGTCTTCATAAGGATAACACCCTTTGAAGGACGATTACATTCTCTTACCTGTTCTGCAGGAAGACGGATAATAACACCGTCAGAAGAAATCATAATAATATCCTGATTTTCTTCAACCATTTCTACTGCACAAACTTCACCATACTGTTCTGTATGATAGTTTGTAAGTCCCTTACCACCACGGTTCTGAACACGATAGTTGGAAACATCACTTCTTCTGCCGTAACCTTTTTCGCTGATTGTAAGAACTTTACCTTCGTTACCGAAAATAACCATTCCCACAACCTCGTCACCGTCAGAAAGTGTAATTGCACGAACACCACGAGCAGTTCTGCCGATTGCACGAGCGTCATTTTCCTTGAAACAGATGCTCATACCCTTACGAGTAGCAACCATAAGATTCTGTTCACCGTCAGTAAGCTTAACCCAACGGAGCTCGTCACCTTCATCAAGGTTAATTGCGATAATACCACTCTTACGGATATTCTTATATGCATCAAGCTCTGTTCTCTTGATAACACCGTTCTTTGTAGCCATACAAAGGAAGTATTTATCTTCACCGAAATCAGGAACACGAAGCATTGCTGTAACTTTTTCGTCAGCAGTAATAGGAAGAATATTAACAATATTCATACCCTTACTTGTACGGGTTCCTTCAGGTATTTCATAACCCTTAAGACGATACATCTTGCCTTCTGATGTGAAGAAAAGAATGTAATCGTGAGATGAACAGATAAACATACTTTCAGCATAGTCCTCTTCTCGACGACTCATACCCTTGATACCCTTACCACCACGACGCTGTACCTGATATGTTTCAACAGGCTGACGCTTGATGTAACCCATCTTTGTAAGAGTAAATACGCAATCTTCTTCTGCAATAAGGTCTTCAATGTCAACTTCACCAAGAACATTTGAAATTTCTGTTCTTCTGTCATCACTGAATTTCTTACCGATAACCTGAAGCTCGTCCTTAAGTATTTCTTTAACCTTTGATTCTGAACCAAGAATTTCAAGATATTCTGCAATCTTTACTCTTAATTCGTCGCGTTCAGCAATAATCTTCTGAATTTCAAGGCCTGCGAGCTGACCAAGACGGAAAGCAACGATTGCCGATGCCTGTGGGTCATCAAAATCGAATTTTTCCATAATAGCAACTTTAGCTTCTGCCTGGCCACCCTTACAGCCACGAATTGTTGCGATAATCTCGTCAACAATATCGATAGCTCTTGCAAGACCTTCAAGAATATGTTCTCTTGCCTGAGCTTTATTAAGGTCATACTGTGTTCTTCTTGTGATAATTTCACATTGGAATTTGATATATTCCTCAATAATCTGCTTTAATGTGAGAATTTTCGGTTCACCGTTGACAAGTGCCAACTGAATGATACCGTAAGAAATCTGAAGTTGAGTCATCTGATACAACTGGTTAAGAACAACCTGTGGGTTAGCATCGCGTTTAAGGTCAATAACGATACGCATACCACCGCCGCGCTTTGATGAATAGTCGTTAATATCAGAAAGTCCTTCAATTCTCTTATCCTTGTGTAAATCAGCAATTGACTCGATAAGTCTTGCCTTGTTTACCTGATAAGGAAGCTCTGTAATAATAATCTGGAATCTGCCGTTTTTCTCGTTTTCAACAATTTCTGCACGACCACGAAGTGTAATCTTGCCACGACCGGTAGCATATGCGGCACGGATACCGCTTCGACCCATAATAATACCGCTTGTCGGGAAGTCAGGTCCCTTGATATGCTCCATAATATCGTCAAGCTCTGCTTCAGAATTGTCAATAACACAGCAAATACCGTCAATAAGTTCACCAAGGTTATGTGGCGGAATATTTGTAGCCATACCAACAGCAATACCTGTTGAACCGTTAGCAAGAAGATTTGGATATCTTGATGGTAAAACAGTAGGCTCTTTAAGACGGTCATCGTAGTTAGTTGTGAAATCAACAGTATCCTTATCAATATTTGTAAGCATTTCAAGAGCGATTTTACTCATTCTTGACTCTGTATAACGGTATGCAGCAGGTGGGTCACCGTCAACTGAACCGAAGTTACCGTGACCGTCAACAAGAACATATCTCATTGAGAAATCCTGTGCAAGACGAACCATAGCATCGTAAACAGATGCGTCACCGTGTGGATGGTATCTACCAAGCACTGAACCGACTGTATCGGCACACTTACGATGTGGCTTGTCAGGATAAAGTGAATTTTCATACATTGTATATAAAATTCTTCTGTGAACAGGTTTTAAACCGTCTCGTACATCAGGAAGAGCACGAGAAGTAATAACAGACATTGAGTAGTCAAGGAAAGATTTTCTCATTTCCTTGTTAATCTCAACATTTATAATATTCTGTTCTTCAAGTGGAACATATCCACCAAGATTAGGATTGTTAGCTTTACTCATTTTTTTACCTCATTAAATGTCAAGATTCTGAACATACTTTGCATTTTTCTCAATAAATTCACGACGAGGTTCAACCTTGTCACCCATAAGAATTGAGAATGTTTCGTCTGCTTCCATAGCATCCTCAAGTGTTACACGAAGCATTGTTCGTGTTGCAGGATCCATTGTTGTTTCCCACAACTGTTCAGGGTCCATTTCACCAAGACCCTTATATCTCTGAACATCACAATTTTGTCCCATTTCTTCAAGAAACGCATCTCGCTGTTCATCAGAGAAGGCATATTCGTGACGTTTACCCTTACTTACCTTGAAAAGTGGTGGTTGAGCAATATAAATGTATCCACCGTCAATCAAATCTCTCATATATCTGAAGAAGAATGTGAGAAGAAGTGTTCTGATATGCTGACCGTCAACGTCGGCATCGGCCATAATTACAATTTTATGATAACGAAGCTTTTCAATGTTAAATTCTTCACCAATGCCTGTACCAAGTGCTGTTACAACAGGTGTCAATTTATCGTTACCGATAACCTTGTCAATTCTTGCCTTTTCAACGTTAAGCATTTTACCCCAAAGTGGAAGAATTGCCTGAATTCTGTTATCTCTGCCTTCTTTAGCAGAACCGCCCGCAGAGTCACCTTCGACGATGAAAATTTCAGTATTTTCAGGGTTTTTATCAATACAGTCTGCAAGCTTACCCGGAAGTGAATTTCCTTCAAGTGCTGATTTTCTTCTTGCACTATCTCTTGCTTTTCTTGCAGCTTCACGAGCTCTTGATGCATCAAGTGCCTTATTGAAAATCGCCTTTGCAGCCTGTGGATTTTCTTCAAAATATGTCATAAGCTTTTCATACATCATCTTTGACACAATTGTCTGCATTTCTGTATTGCCGAGCTTACCCTTTGTCTGTCCTTCAAATTCTGCTTCCGTAAGCTTTACGCTGATAACTGCTGTAAGACCTTCACGGACATCATCACCTGAAAGGTTTTTATCGTTATCCTTAAGTAACTTGAATTTTCTTCCGTATTCATTAAATACTCTTGTCAATGCAGTTTTGAAACCGTTTTCGTGAGTACCACCGTCGATTGTACGGACACCGTTAGCAAAACTCAAAATAATTTCATTGTAACCATCGTTATATGAGATTGAAACCTCTGCACTTCTGTCACCACTTACTGTTGTAAAGTGCATAATGTCGTCTGTTACAGGTGTAAGTCCACGACTTGTGTTGATATAATCAACGAAAGACTTAATACCACCTTCATAACAGAAGTTTTCTTCAACTATATTTTCAGGGTCACGCTTATCTGTAAGAGTAATTGAAAGACCTGCATTCAAAAATGCCTGTTCACGAAGTCTTCTTTGTAAAACTTCATATTCGTAAACAGTTGTTTCTGTAAAAATTTCAGGGTCAGCCTTGAATTTAATAAATGTACCTGTATTTTCTGTATCACCAATAACCTTAAGGTCAGTAACTATATTACCTCTTTCAAATCTCTGGTGATGAATATGGCCATTCTGACTAACCTCTACTTCAAACCATTCAGAAAGAGCATTAACTACTGATGAACCAACACCGTGAAGACCGCCTGATACCTTATATCCGCTTCCGCCGAATTTACCGCCGGCATGAAGAACCGTAAGAACAACTGTAACTGCAGGAAGACCTTGCTGTTCATTGATACCGACAGGGATTCCTCGTCCGTTATCTCTTACTGTGATAATATCATCAGGTAAAATTTCTACTTCAATATGTGAACAATAACCTGCAAGTGCTTCGTCAATTGAGTTATCTACAATTTCATAAACCAAGTGATGAAGTCCCTTTGGTCCTGTTGAACCGATATACATACCCGGACGCTTTCTTACTGCTTCAAGTCCTTCCAAAACCTGAATAGCAGAAGCATCGTATGTTTCGGTTACAACCGTGTCCATAACCTCTTCTTCAATTGCATTTTTAATCTGGTCGCTCATTTTTTTCCTCCGTCAAAAATTTGACTTTTTATTATATTCTTTTAAATATTGTTGATGTGTTAAGTGGTGAAATATATATTTTTCTTTTATCATTTTCTGTTGTCACTATAAATGATTTCGGCAATTCTTCAAATGATACCGTTATACATTCACCGTTTTTTTCTGCTGTATTTATATAATCTGTTGTTGCTTTTTTTACAGTTGTATTATCAAGGTCAAATATGCCTAAAATATCTTTATCTTTTATAAGTACTTCTGTTCCGATATTCAAATACATCAGTCAATCGCTTTTCCTTTTTCTATTTTTATTACTTTTCCTGTACAAAGCTTTGATATTGTTTCTTTCTCACAACATGTAATAAAAACTTGTTTTTCTGTCATTTTATTCAATATGTAATTCTGTCTTGTACTGTCAAGCTCACTCATTACATCATCAAGTAAAATTATAGGATGTTCACCTTTTAACTCTTTTATAATTTCTGCTTCACCAAGTTTAAGTGAAAGTGAAGCACTTCTTTGTTGTCCTTGTGAACCGAATTTTCTTGCAGAAATACCGTTTATGAGAATTTCAATATCATCTCTGTGCGGACCGCTTGTTGTATTTTTTAAATACAAATCATTTGGTCGGTTTTTCTTCATTTTCTCAAAATAAATTTTTGCAATACTTTCTTTATCTTCACTTTCATACGGGACATTACTTAAATATTTTATTGAAAGCTCCTCTTTTTCACCTGAAATACCTCTGTAAATCTCAGTTGCCTTGACCTGAAGCCTTTTTATATATTCAATTCTATCCTTAATGATTTCTGCTCCTGCCAATGCAATTTTTTCGTCCCAGATATCAAGAGTATCAAGTAATGAAGGATTTTCACTTGCATTTTTTAGCAGTGCATTTTTTTGCTGAATAAGATGATTGAAATACATAAGCTTTTTTGCATACACATTATCAATCTGACTTATAGCAGTATCAATGAATTTTCTTCTGTTCAACGGTCCATCCTTTATAAGAGATAAATGAACAGGTGAAAACACAACACTGTAATATTTTCCTATAAGCTCTCTCGGTGAAGAAAGACTTATACCGTTAAGACTTGCTGTTCTTCTTTTTTCAATACAGATTGATGCTTTATTTTCTCTTATTTCAGTATCAAATTCTATTGAAATTTTTGAATTATCTTCATTAAACTGAACAAGCTCACTATCCTTTGAGTTTCTGAAGCTCTTACATCCTGTAAAAAGCCAGATTGCCTCCAGAAGATTTGTCTTTCCCTGTCCGTTCTGACCGTATATAACATTTATCTCATTATGAGGAAAAATTTCCATAAACTCTATGTTACGAAAATTTTCAATTTTTATTGATTTTATGTACATCAGATTACCTCATAGATTACATTATCAAACTCAATACTGTCTCCGACTTTGATTTTCTTTCCTCTTGCTGTACATTCTTCACCGTTAACCTTTACTTCACCTTCCTGTATAACTATCTTTGCATGACCGCCTGTCATAACAGCATTACACATTTTTAAAAGTGAATCAAGCTTTATAAAATCACCGTTGATTTTAACTTGTTGGTGTTCTTTTTGTTTTACACGAGCTACAATTTTTTTCATTATTTTAGTTCATCCTTACAGGTAATACCATAAACAAGAAGTTTCTTTCATAAATAAGTGAACCGTCATCCTCAGGTACAATAATAATCGGTGAAACTGAACCGTTAAGACGAAGAGTGATTTCATCTGTATCACAAACCTTAAGAGCATCAAGAAGATATTTATTGTTAAATCCTATTTCTACTCTTTCACCCTGAATATCTGCTAAAATTCTGTCATTTGCAGTACCTAATGCAGTTGTACTTGAAATTCTTATCGATTCTGAATCAAAAATACATCTGATATAACTCTTTATTCTTTCAGTAATGATAAGTGATGTTCTTTCAATACTGCTGATAATTTTTCTTGTATTTACTTTTACTTCTGTTTTTGCAGTAGTCGGAATTGCACTCTTATAGCTTAAAAATTCACCTTCAAGAAGACGGGAAACAATTACATAATTACCACATTCAAACATAATATGACGAGAAGCAACTACCATTGAAACAGTTTCATCACCGTCTCCTGCAAGCTTCATAATTTCATTAAGTGTCTTTTTAGGAATAATGAAATTCTTTTCTTCGCCTTCATAATCAATTTTTTCATTTCTTATTGCAAGCTTGTATCCGTCAACTGCAACAAGTCTTATACTACCGTTGTAAATTTCAAATCTTACACCAGTATGAACAATCTTTGCACCGTTATCAGCAGTTGCAAAAATTGTCTTTTTAATCATATCCTTTAAGATTTCACCTTTTACAACTATCGGGAAGCCTCCTGAAACAGTAGGAAGCTCAGGATAATCCTCTTCAGGAAAGCCTGTAATTGAAAATTCAGAGTCACCACTCTTGATTTTACAGATAAGTCTTTCATCACTTTCAATAGTAACAAGCTCATCAGGAGCATTTCTTAAAATATCGCAAAGAATTTTTGCATTCAAAATAATACTGCCTGTCTGTTCAACTCGTCCTGCAACAGAAGTAATAATACCCATTTCAAGGTCATAACCTGTGAGCATAATTCTGTCATTTTCTGCTTTTATCATAATTCCTTCAATTGTAGGAAGGTTAGTTGACTTTGTAGATGTTGCTCTTTGAACATTAGTACAAGCTTCGCTTAAAATCTGTGAAGAACATGTAAATTTCATTTTCATTCTCCTTTTTTTAAAGTAATAAATATAAAGTATAGTAATAGTATTAGATACTGTTCAAATTGTTGAAAAGTATTATATTTTGAATGAAATCAAGGAAATACAAGGAACTTTTAACTTTGAAAACTGTTTAACAAATTGTCCGTAAAAAAGATAAAATTTAACTTGTTCAAATCTTGATTGTTGAAAACTAAAAAACTGTCGAAAGTTTAGTCATTTATATTCTTAATTATGTCATTTATAAGATTTTTGTATTTTGAATCAGAAGCCATTTTTTGTTGAACATTTTTAAGAGAACTGTTAACAGTAGAATGATTTCTTCCGAAAACCTTACCGACTTCTTCCTGAGAAAGATTTGTAATTTCTCTTATTATGTACATAGCAGCTTGTCTTGCACTGTTAATATTTGAGTCGCGTTTTTCACTTTTTACCTGTTCAGCAGTAACGCCAAAGGTAAATGAAACCTTTTCAATAATATTATCAACTACAACGCTTATCGGTTGACTTGTAACAAGAACATCTTTAAGAATATCTTTTGCAATTTCAACTGTTGGAACAACATTATTAAAGGAACAATATGCATAAATATTCTTAACAGCACTACCCATCTGACGAACATTACTTTTAATGTTTTCTGCAATAAATTCGCAAACATCGTTTGGTAATTCAAATCTTAATGCATTTGCTTTATCCTTTATAATCAATATTCTTGTTTCAAAATCAGGCGGTTGAATATCGCAAAGAATACCGCTTTCAAATCTTGTTTTAAGTCTTTCTTCAATTTTAGGAATTTCTCGCGGAGGCTTATCAGATGTAAGAACAAGCTGTTTTCCTTCACTTATGAAAATATTGAAGGTATGGAAAATTTCTTCTTCCATCTGAGCTTTACCTGCAATAAACTGAATATCGTCAATAAGTAAAGCATCACAGGACCTGTATTTATTATGAAAATCGTGAAGAGTTTTAATATGCAAAGCAAAATAAAAGTCGTTCATAAGATTTTCACTTGTGATATAAAGAATATTTGAATCAGGCTTATTGCTTTTTATTTTTTCAATAATCGCATTAAGAAGATGGGTTTTTCCGAGACCTGAATTACCGTAAATAAATAAAGGATTAAAAACAGAACCGGGAGTTTCGGCAACTCTTAATGATGCTGTATAAGCAAATTTATTTGAAGGACCTACAACGAAATTATTAAATGTAAGCTTTGCATTATCAATTGAGGAAGATGAAGAAGATTCAGTCAAAGCTTCTTCTGTATTATCTTTTGGAATATTTTCAAAAGGTATAAGTTCAATTTCAACATTGAATCCCATAACATTAAAAAATGCATCTTCAATTAAATTTTTATATTTTGATAAAATAAGGTCAATTTTAAATCCGGGAGCAGCAATAATAGCTCTGTCAGGTTCAATTTTTATCAGTTTAAGTGGTTCAATCCACATATTGAAAGCAATATTATTCATACTTTCACGACAAAAATTCAAGACAGCATCCCAAAATTCGGAGTAAGAATTCATTATTGTAATTTCCTTTCTAAAAAATGATATAAAATAGAGTACATATATTGTAATTTTCGCAAAAATGGCTTTATTTAAGGTTTTACCTGTTTATAGGTGTAGTATCTCATTTTCATACATAATACATTCTAACACATATTTTGCAATATTTCAATGAAAAAATTAAATAAATATAATAATTATATATAATATATAGGAAAATTTTTTTGAATGAAAAAATATCAAAAAGAGATAAAAATAAAATTTTTATTTTGAAATTTTTGAAAATAACACAATATGTTGTTGAAAAAGTAATTTTATTTCATAAAAAACAAAATATATTGAAAAAATGGTTAAAATTTTTTTGGTTGACAAGTTGACAAAATTCTTATATAATGCCTACTTGCAGATATTTTTACAATGTGTGACTAAATTTTATGAAACGGAGGAGTAGTAATGAAGAGAACTTATCAGCCAAAGAAACGTCATCGTAAGATGGAACATGGCTTCCGTAAGAGAATGTCTGACAGAAATGGCAGAAAGGTACTTGCTCGCAGAAGAGCAAAAGGCAGAAAGCAGTTGACATACTAATTTGTCGATTGGGTAAAAAAATTGAAACAGACAGTAACAATTAAAAGCAACTGTGATTTCCGTAGAATATACGGCAAAGGTAAATCATTTCAAGGTCCTGCACTGGTTTCTTATGTATTAAAAAACCGTGCGGGAATTTGTCGTATAGGAATAACAACATCAAAAAAGATTGGAAATGCTGTTGAACGTAACAGGTCAAGACGAGTTATAAGAGCAGCATACAGTATGATTGAAGATAAGGTAGAAGGAAATTATGATATTGTTTTTGTGGCAAGAACAAAGACAAAATACATTAAAAGTACAAAACTTGCGGAAATGATGCTTTTACAATTGACACAAGCAGGAGTTATAAATGAAAAAGCTGATAATTAAAGCAATCAGGTTTTATCAAAGAAAAATATCTCCTTTATTTGGTCCTCGCTGTCGTTATTACCCCACCTGTTCACATTATGCTGTCGAAGCAGTTGAGAGATTTGGAGCATTTAAAGGCTCCATTCTTACTGTTTTAAGACTTTTACGGTGCAATCCTTTATTTCCAGGAGGGTATGACCCTGTTCCGGAGAAAAAGGAAAAAAGAAAAAAAGACTAAAAAGTGGTCCCTTAAATTTTGGAGGACAAAATGGATTTTATCAGAGAAATATTTTCAATTCCTTTTGGTTATCTCATAGGATTTTTCTATGAACTTAGTGATAACTACATTTTATCATTGTTGCTAATGACAATCTGCGTTAAGCTTATTTTACTTCCGTCCTCGATAAAGCAACAAAAGGGTATGGTTAAGACCCAAAGAATGCAACCAAAATTAAAAAGAATAAAAGAAAAGTATGCCGGAAATCAGCAAAAAATCAATGAAGCAACACAGGAGCTTTATGCAAAAGAGGGTTATTCATCAATGACCGGTGGTTGTTCAGGTATGCTTATTCAGTTCCCAATTATGATGGGTGTTTATTTTGTTAACTACAAAATTCTTGACTATGTTCTTAGAATTCCGGAAGAAACACTCAATATAATCAAAGATGCAGTTCGTGCATTACCTGAAGAAACATTGGGAAAAGTATCAAATCTTGAATATCAGATTGAATTACTTGCAATTCAGCATTTTGATAAACTTGATTTAACAGGAGTACCTGCAGAAGTAATTAACAAGATTCAGGTATTTAAAGATAATTTTAATCTTTTTGGTATCGACCTTTCAAGAACACCTGACACAAAAATGGGTATGGATTTATTATGGCTCATTCCTATTCTTACAGGTGTAACATCACTTATGATGGGTGTTTATACATGGCTTCGTCAGAAACAGACAAATCCTGAAATGGCAAAAAATCCGTCAATGGGTTGTATGTCACTTATGACACCTGCTATGAGTATTTATTTCTCATTCCTTTTCCCTGCAAGTGTTGGTGTGTATATCATCATTTCAAGCTTCCTTTCATTTATTCAGATGATTGTTACAAACAAAGTGATGTCACCAAAGAAATTACTTGCAAAACAGATGGTTGATGAAACAATTAACCGTAGAGCAAGAGAAAAAGTACTTAAAAATGTATCAGCAAAGAAAAACGAAGAATAACTGAGGTATAAATATATGATTAAAGAGGCAATCGGAACCGGTAATACGGTTGACGAGGCAAAAGCCGCTGCTATGCTCGAATTGGGCTTAAGCGACTTTGATGAATTTACAGTTGAAGTTGTACAGACTCCAACAAAGAAGATTCTTGGTCTTTTCGGTGGTAATCCTGCAAAGGTAAAGGTTTCTGTTACAGTTCCTGACCCAAAACCTGAAAAGAAAGAAAAGAAATTTAACAAACCTGAGAAAAAACAGGAAAAGAAACCTGAAAAGAAGGTTGAAGCAAAAAAACAGGAAGTAAAAGAGCCTGTTAAAGAAGAAAAAAAGGCAGAAGAACCTGAATTAAAAGAAACAAATCTTTACGGAAAAACTGCCGAATACATTATTTCTATCGTAAAATCTCTCGGTATGGAAGAATGTACAATTACAGAAAAATCAAATGAAGAAGAAATTTCTTTTGAGCTTGATTGCGGTGACGATTACGGTATTATTATCGGTAAGCGTGGCGAAACACTTGATGCAATTCAGTACCTCGCAAGAATGGTTGCAAATAAAGGTAACTCAAGCTATAAGAGAGTTTCAATCAATGTCGGCAATTACAGAGCAAAGAGAGAAGAAACACTTCGCATCCTTGCAAGAAAGACAGCATCAAAGGCTGTTCGTCAGGGCAGAAATATTTCACTTGAACCAATGAACCCATATGAAAGAAGAATTATTCATACTGCTGTTCAGGAGGTTGAAGGTGCAACATCATATTCAATCGGTTCAAATCTTGACAGACGAGTTGTAATTGCTCCTGTTGAAGGTGCAAGAAATAACGGCGGTAACCGTGGAAGAAACAACAGAAACGGTGGCAGACGAGAAAAGAAGGAAGCATATAAGCCTGAAATTTCTCCTGACAGAGCACCAAAGAGTGATATTGACGGTTCAGCACTTTACGGAAAAGTAGAAATCCGTTCATTAAATACAGAAGAATAATTGATATGGTAGGGAAGCCTCCCTTGTCAAAGGGAGGGGGACCGCCGTATGGCGGTGGAGGGATTCATTCTCCACTGCTTTTTTATTAAAGGAACAGATATTATGGAATATTTTGCAAAGGAATATGATATAGCAGTTATTGGTGCAGGTCATGCGGGTATTGAAGCAGCATTGGCTTCGGCACGACTCGGTGCATCAACAGTTGTTTTCACCATAAATATGGATTGGGTCGGTAATCTTCCTTGTAATCCCTCAATCGGTGGCACATCAAAGGGACATCTTGTCCGTGAAATTGATGCTCTCGGTGGTGAAATGGGTAAGGCTGCTGATAAAAATTCTATACAGACAAGAATGCTCAATCGCGGTAAAGGTCCTGCGGTTCATTCTTTGCGTGCCCAGATTGACAGACGCGATTATTCCAAATATATGAAACATACCCTTGAATTACAAGAAAACCTCGATATGAAACAGGCTGAAATCGTTGATTTATATAAAGACGGTGACTTATTCTGCCTTAAAACACAGCTTGAAGCAATATATAAGGCAAAAGCAGTTATTATTGCCACAGGAACATTTTTAGGTGGCAGAATCTATATCGGTGATGTGTCTTATGAAAGTGGCCCTGACGGTATGTTTGCGGCAACTCGTCTTTCAGAAGCACTTTACAAAATGAATATTCCGTTAAGAAGATTTAAAACAGGTACTCCGTCACGAGTTAACAGACGCAGTGTCGATTTTACTGAATTGGAAATTCAGGAAGGTGACGAACAGATAATTCCGTTTTCATATGAAACTGAAATATTACCTGAAAATAAGGAAGTTTGTCATATTACATATACAAACGAAGAAACAAAGAGAATTATTCTTGAAAATATTCACCGTTCCCCTCTTTATTCGGGAAAAATCGAAGGTGTAGGCCCAAGATATTGTCCAAGCATTGAAGACAAAATTGTTCGATTTGAAGAAAAAGAACGACATCAGCTTTTTATCGAGCCTTGCGGACTTGATACAGAAGAGCTTTATCTTCAGGGAATGTCATCTTCACTTCCTGAAGATGTACAGTTAAAATTCTTAAAGAGTATCAAAGGTCTTGAGAATGTAGAGGTTATGCGAACAGCATATGCAATCGAATATGATTGTGTTGACCCGTTGGCACTCAAAGCATCTCTTGAATTTAACGATATTCCATACCTTTTCGGTGCAGGTCAGTTCAACGGTTCATCAGGATATGAAGAGGCAGCAGCACAAGGCCTTATTGCAGGTGTGAATGCAGTCCATAGGATTCAGGGAAAAGAACCGTTTATCCTTGACAGAGCAAGCTCATATATCGGAACTCTTATTGATGACCTTGTTACAAAGGGTTGCTCCGACCCGTACAGAATGATGACCTCACGAAGTGAGTACAGACTTTTGCTTCGTCAGGACAATGCAGATATAAGACTTACTGATTACGGTTACGAAATCGGTCTTATTTCAGAAGAAAGATACGAAAAATTCAAAAATAAGCTTGAACTTATAAAACAAGAAAGAGAAAGAGTGGAATCTGTCACAATTCCACCGTCAGAAGCAATAAATGAAGTGCTTGTTTCACGTGAAACTGCACCGATGAAAACTGGTATAAGACTTTCAGAGCTTATTAAACGACCTCAGCTTGACTATGAGTGTCTGACACCATTTGACAAAACTCGACCTGAATTGCCTGCCGATGTGTTTGAGCAGGTTGAAATTGACCTTAAATATGAAGGCTACATCAAGCGTCAGCAAGCAAAGGTTAATGAAATGAGAAGACTCGAAGTTAAAAAAATCCCTGCTGACATTGACTATGACGATGTTTATTCACTTCGACTTGAAGCAAGGGAAAAGCTTAAAAAGGTTAAACCCGAAAGCGTTGGACAAGCATCGCGAATAAGTGGTGTATCCCCTTCTGACATATCCGTTTTGCTTATACATCTTTCAAAAAATGAAAGCACAAAATAGACTCCCTTTGACAAGGGAGCCTGATAAGATATGAGGTTTATTTATGTTAAATAAAGAATTACTTTATAAGACAATAGAAAAATTTGAAATCAGTCTTGGTGATGAGGCTTTTTCCCGTCTTGATACATTCGCAGAAATGCTTATTGAAACAAACAAAAGCTTTAATCTTACTGCAATCAAAGAGCCTGATGATGTAACGGTAAAGCACTTTGCAGACTGCCTTTCTATATTCAAATATGTCAAAATCCCTGAAGGTGCAAAGATTATTGATGTTGGTACAGGTGCAGGCTTTCCCGGTCTCGTTTTGAAACTTGCAAGACCTGATATTCAAATGACATTTCTTGACAGTACAAAGAAAAGACTAGGTTTTATTGAAAGCGTATTGAATGAATGTGGTGTTAAAGGCGAAATTGTTCATATGAGAGCCGAAGAAGCAGCACAGCTTTCAAAGTACAGGGAAAAATTTGATTTTTCAACTGCAAGAGCTGTTGCAGCCCTTCCTGTGCTTTCTGAGTATTGTCTTCCTTTTGTTAAGGTAGGCGGTAGCTTTGTTTCAATGAAATCTGCCGATAGTAATGAAGAGCTTAACGAATCAAAAAAGGCAATTAGCATACTTGGCGGAAAAATTGAAGAAGATATTTTGTTTGATTTAGTCGATAATATGCCTCGCAGAATTGTGCGAGTAAGAAAAAATTCGCAAACACCGACAAAATATCCACGACCCTCTGCACAGATATCCAAAAAGCCATTAAAATAAGAACGAAAACCCTTGATATTGCGTCGATTTTTGACGAACGGATTTTCTTTACATATAACCTCTGTGGTGCTATCATTTAGACAAGGACAAGCACTGCGGAGGTTTTATTTTATGCGATTAAGAAGTTTTGAAAATAAAAAGACAGAAAATAAAATCCTCTTGATTCCCCAAGGTGATATTCTCCCAAATCCAAATCAACCAAGAAGAAGGTTCGATTACGATGAACTTGAGGGACTTGCTCAAAGTATCAGAGCAAACGGAATTTTACAACCATTGTTAGTGCGACAGCTTGACGATGGTAAATATGAGCTTGTTGCAGGAGAACGCCGACTCAGAGCAGCAAGATTGATTGGTCTTACTAAATTGCCGTGTATAGTTAACGAAATTTCTGAATCGGAATCCGCAGTGTTTGCTGTAATTGAGAATTTGCAAAGACAAAATCTTGATTTCTTTGAAGAAGCAGAAGCCATAGCATTACTTATGAGTGATTACAGATTGAGTCAGGAAGAGCTTTGTAAAAAGCTTGGAAAAGCACAATCAACCATCTCAAACAAGTTGCGACTTCTGAAATTAAGCGAAGAAATGAGATATAAGATTTCTCGTGCAGGGCTTACTGAACGACACGCAAGAACACTTTTATCCCTGACTGATGAGGTACAGAGAGCAAGAGCGTTATCAATTATCATTGACCGACATCTTACAGTCAGCGAAAGTGAATCGCTTGTTGAACAGATGCTTCGAAAACACGAAACACCGAAACGACAAATACTCAAAGGGTTTAAAGATATCAGAATTTTTATAAATACACTCAATAATGCCGTTGATACTATCCGTCGTGCAGGAATAGATGCCGACTCAATTAAAACGGAAACTGATGAATATGTTGAATATATTGTCAGAATTCCAAAGCTTGAAGACAGACCAATGGCAAGTAATGAATAACTATTTTGGTAAATTCACTTTTATCACCCCCGATATAAAGTGTTTTTATAATCGTGGCGAAAGCCACTCCATATCCTTCTCTTTCACACCCCACATCCACAGCGAAAGGCTTCTCATAAGAGGAGTCTTTTGCTGTTTTTGTTGAAAAAAGTCAGAATTTGTGATAATATGATTTATACAAAAACTCAGATGTGGTGATTTATGTGAAAAGAGTATTATCGATATTTTTAGCAATTGTTTTCGTAATAATGAATGCAGTATGTGTTTCGGCACAAGAAACAGTAAAAGGCGACTTTAACGGTGACGGTAAAGTATCGGCAACAGATGCAAGAGAGGTTCTTAAGGTTTCGGCAGGAATTAAAACTGCAACGAAAGAAGAAATCTCAAATTGTGATATTGATGGTAACGGAAAATTATCGGCAGTTGATGCACGAAAAATATTAAGAGTCGTTGCCGGCCTTGAAAAATTTGAGCAAAACGACGAAGAAATGACAGAAACAAAAATGATTGCAATTATAGAAGAAGAGTTTTTACGACTTGTCAATGAAGAGCGAGTTCGCGTTGGTGCAAAGCCATTAGTAAAAAATGAAATACTTACCAAGGCTGCCATGGTACGAGCAGGAGAAAACATTACTTCCCTTTCTCATACAAGACCAAACGGAGAACCTTTCCATGATATTCTTTGTAATGAGTTTACATACGAGTATGAATGGGCAGGAGAAAATCTTGCTTATGTAATCACAGGACCTCATTCAAGTACAGATTATTCATTTGCTTTTAACGAAAAAGCCCTGAAGGATTTAGCAAAAAAATACTTTGATATGTTTGCTGATGACGCACCACATTACAACCAGATGGTAGGCAAGCAATTTGAAGAAACAGGTGTCGGAATAGCTTTTTATAAAAACGAAAGCAAAAAGACAATAAAGGTTGTGTGCTGTAACCTTTTTGGCACACCAAAATAAAAATATGGACATTCAGAGAGCTTGCAATCTGAATGTCCTTTTGTTTCACGTGAAACAATTGTTATAAAATTGTAAAAAATCTGTATTTTCACTTTAAATTTGAGAATTAATGTGATATACTTATGTAAAATTGGGTAAAAGGCATATAAAAAATGCGATTTTACTGTTTCGGAGTGAAAAAATCCTTGGCAAAAGTTATTTCAATTATTAACCAAAAAGGCGGTGTAGGTAAAACTACAACTGCTGTAAGCCTTGCAGCTGCAGTAGGTGCAAAGGGTTATAAGGTGCTACTTGCAGATATTGACCCACAGGGCAATTCAACAAGTGGTTTTGGCATAAATAAAAGAAAAATCGGATTTTCGTCTTATGATGTTCTTGTAAAAGACATAAATGCCAATGATGCTGTTGTTAAGACGGACTTTAAGAATGTTGACATTATGCCTGCATATCTTAATCTTGCAGGGGCAGAAGTTGAGCTTATTGAATTGGACAAGCGCGAAAGCCGTCTTAAAATGGCTGTGGCTCAGCTTTACGATAAATATGATTATATTTTCTTTGATTGTCCACCATCTCTTGGTTTAATCACAATTAACGCTCTTACTGCATCGGACACATTCCTTGTGCCAGTACAGTGTGAGTTTTACGCACTTGAAGGACTTGCACAGCTTATGGCAACAGTTCGTCAGGTGAAAAGATTATATAATCCTCATATTGAGCTTGAGGGCGTTTTACAGACAATGTATGACGGAAGACTCAACCTTACACAACAGGTTGTAACAGAAATTAAAAAGTTTTTCCCCAACAAGGTTTATAAAACAACAATTCCAAGAAATGTAAGACTTTCAGAGGCACCATCATTTGGTGAACCGATTATATATTATGACAAGAATTCTAAAGGTGCATTGGCGTATATGGAGTTTGCAGAAGAATTCTTATCACAGCAGAAACGATGAGGTGAGAAGATGGCTAAAAAAGGTGGATTGGGCAGAGGTATGGACGCTCTTTTCCTTGATAATTCAGCAACAGGCAACGAAAACGGCACTACAATGCTGAATATCAACGAGGTTGAGCCTAACAGAAATCAGCCACGAAAAAATTTCAGTGAAAAAGGCCTTGAAGAACTTGCAAAAAGTATAGAGCAGAACGGTATTATCCAGCCTATTCTTGTTCGTCCTATGACAGACGGTAGTTATCAGCTTATCGCAGGTGAAAGACGCTGGCGTGCAGCTCGTATGGCAGGGCTTACAGAAGTGCCTGTTACAATAAGAGAGATGTCAGACGAAGAAGCAAGCATATTTGCTCTTATTGAAAATCTTCAACGCGAGGACTTGAACCCTGTGGAAGAAGCAGAAGGACTTAAATCACTTATTGAGTCTTATGGCTTTACACAGGAAGAGGCAGCGGACAAGGTTGGTAAATCAAGAACTGCTGTTACAAATACATTAAGATTGTTGAAACTCCCCTCGCCTGTTCTCAATTTATTAGGTGACGGAAAAATCACAGCAGGTCATGCTCGTGCTTTATTGGGACTTGACGATGAAAAACAAATGATGAAAATTGCTGAAACAACTGTTGCACAGGATTTGTCAGTTCGTCAGGTTGAAAAGATGGTAAAATACGCAAACCAGGGTGAAAAACCAAAGCCTAAAAAGCGTGATAAAAAGAGAGACCAGTATTATGACGAGGTTGAAATCGCTCTTACAAACACTCTCGGTAGAAAAGTTAAAGTTTATTTGTCACCATCGGGACATAAGGGAACTCTTGAATTTGAGTTCTTCGGCAAAGAAGATTTAACAAAACTCGCAAAAGAATTTGATAAATAAGGTGGAATAAAAATGTTAGATATTAAATTTTTAAGAACTAACCCTGATGTGGTTAAGGAAAATATAAAGAAAAAGTTTCAGGACGATAAGCTTCCGTTAGTTGACAAGGTTATCGAGCTTGATGCTGAATACAGAGCAGCAAAAGGCAGAGCTGACGAGCTTCGCGGACTTCGTAACTCAGTAAGTAAAGAAATCAGTGGCCTTATGGCACAGGGTAAACGCGAAGAAGCAGAAGTAGCAAAGCAGAGAGTTAAGGATATGGCTGACGAGCTTGCTGCACTTCAGGTTAAGGAAGGCGAATTAGAAGCTGAAATCAAAAAGATTATGCTTGTAATTCCGAACATTATTGACGACAGTGTTCCGATTGGTAAGGACGACAGCGAAAATGTTGAAATTCAGCGTTACGGTGAACCTGTAACACCTGATTTTGAAGTTCCGTATCACGTTGACATTATGGAAAGCCTTAACGGTATTGACCTTGACGCTGCAAGAAAGACAAGCGGTAACGGTTTCTACTATCTTTGCGGGGATATTGCAAGACTTCATTCAGCAATTCTATCATACGCAAGAGATTTTATGATTGACAGAGGCTTTACTTATTATATTCCGCCATTTATGATTCGTAGCGATGTTGTAACAGGTGTTATGAGCTTCGCTGAAATGGAAAATATGATGTACAAGATTGAGGGTGAAGACCTTTATCTTATCGGTACAAGCGAACATTCAATGATTGGTAAGTTCATTGATACATTTACACCTGAAAATGAGCTTCCAAAAACTCTTACAAGCTACTCACCTTGCTTTAGAAAAGAAGTTGGTGCTCATGGTATTGAAGAACGCGGTGTATATAGAATTCATCAGTTCGAAAAGCAGGAAATGATTGTTGTTTGTAAGCCTGAAGACAGTATGAAGTGGTACGATGTGCTCTGGCAGAATTCAGTTGACTTCTTCCGTTCACTCGATATTCCTGTAAGAACACTTGAATGTTGTTCAGGTGACCTTGCTGACTTAAAGGTTAAGAGCTGTGACGTTGAGGCTTGGAGTCCTCGTCAGCAGAAGTATTTTGAAGTTGGCTCATGTTCAAACCTTGGTGATGCACAGGCAAGACGACTTGGCATCAGAGTTAAGGGCAAAGACGGTAACTATTTCGCACATACACTTAATAATACGGTTGTTGCACCTCCGAGAATGTTGATTGCATTCCTTGAAAACAATCTTAACGAAGACGGCAGTATCAATATTCCAAAGCCATTACAGATGTATATGGGTGGCAAGACAAAGATTGAAAAGTAATCGCAAAATCAGAGAGGGATACACAAAATGAAAAGTAGTTTAATCAGAATTATCAGTATTCTGTTGGCCGTTTCACTTATGATATGTTCTTTCGTGGGATGTAACAAGGAAGAACCTGAAACACCTGATGAAACATCATCAACAACAGCACCGACAGAAGAACCGTCAACAGATAATGTTGAAATTCCTGAAAATGTAAACCCGTTAACAGGACTTGCTGATTTATCGGAAAGTGCAATAGGAGCACGACCAATCGCAATTATGGTGGAGAATTCCCCTGCTGCACGACCACAATGGGGAATTTCAACACCTGACATAGTTGTTGAAGGTGTTGCAGAAGGCGGAATTACACGAATGATGTGGATTTATGCCGATGCAGAAAAAATTCCTGACAGAGTTGGCCCAGTAAGAAGTGCAAGACACGACTTTGTTGAGCTTGCAAGCGGTATGAACGCGATTTTCGTTCATTGGGGCGCAAGTGACGGTTCAAGAGTTGGACTTACACTTGGATACCAGACTATAAGAAATCTTGGTGTCAATAATATTGACGGTCAGAAGTATGAGGGCGTGTATTTCTTCAGAGATACTACAAGAAATACAACTATTGAGCATAGAGGAATTACAAGAGGAACAGCAATTCAGAATGCAATAGCAAAGCTTGGCTACAGCACAAAGGCAAAGGATAACGATTGGCAACCTTATGATGTACCGGCTGCTATGCAAAGCATTACACCAACAAGCACAACAAATTGTTCCCAGATTTCAGTAACTTTCTCAACAGGCTTTACTCATACGTTTAAATATGATACAATGAGTAACAAGTATTACAATTATCTCAATAATACCCTTATGACAGACGGAAATAACGGTAATGCAATGGCGATTGAGAATGTAATCGTGCTTTATGTACCTGTTTCAACGCTCAGAACATCTGAAGGACATAAGGAATGGAATTGGGACATTGGTAGTGGCGAAGGTCAATATGTATCAAACGGAGTTATTCAGGATATTACCTGGTCAAAGGCAGGAAAAAATCAGCCGTTGAAAATACAGGATATGAATAACAACGAATTGGTAATCAATCAGGGACAGACCTGGATAGGTGTTGTACCTGCTGATAATAAAGGACTTACAAAGGTTCAGTAAAAATGTTTATGTCCCCTGCTTTAAGGGATAACATAAAAATGGAGGAAAAATTATGAACAAAAAGATTTTAGCAGTGGCTTTGGCAATATTATTTATTGCAACAGCATTCACAGCATGTAAAACAAAGTTGGATATGACAGAAATCGGTGGCAGAGAATATCCGCTTGCAACAGACAGTAAAGGTAATACGATTGCAAACGAAGAAAATCAGGTAGCAGTTATTGTTACAGACCGAGAAGGCGAAGTTATTACATATGCTAATGGTGAGGACCAGACATATTGGCTCGATTTACCAAGCAATATTGTAGAGGGTGAAGATTATACCTTTACAATGGGCGAAGGCTGGGAATATAACAGCGTACTCAGCGGATATACTAAAGAAGGTAATAAAAATATTTCCTTTACAGTAGCAGAATTCGAAAATCCGTATGGTGATTTGGAAAACTATATGAAGGAAACAGAAAATGCAAGTCAGGAATATATTGAAGAGCTTTCAGAAGCATTTCCTAATATGACATATGAAATTACAGACGGTACAGCTACAAGCAGAGGCATACCTTGTAAAATCGTTGAATCAAAAATTATAGATAATGATGGTAAAATGTTCCATTACAGCTATCTTGTAAACTTTATATACAACGATAGAGTTATCAACATAGGATATGAATGTGCAGATTATTCTTATGAAGAAGCAGATGTAATGGCAATGATTAACGAAGCATTTGCATTTGGCGAAAAGAAATAAAGATTGATTAAACATAACGGAGACACTTTTTTGGTGTCTCCGTTTTTTATGGCAAATTACAGGTCATTCTGAGCGTAGCGAAGAATCTCTCCAACAGTAACATATCAACCAACAGAGATTCTTCGTCGCTTCGTTCCTCAGAATGACACATAACCCCATTCATCCCCTGAAAACCCAAAATTGTGGTGTAATTATGGCTATACACAACATATTGTGTTTTTGCACAGAAAATCAACAAAAATATTGTCAAGTGTTCAATAAAACGGTAAAAAAACGACATTTTTCGACAACATCAACAGCACCAGTCGAAAAGTTTGGCGAGAAACAGGACTTTTTGACAAGTTTTCATATCCCCTTTTGGTCAAATGCACAAAAGCAGAAAAAATTTTTATATAAAGTGTAAAAATTGTGAACTTTTTATTAAATAGGTCTTGAAATTTCAGGAAAATGTTTGTATAATTGTTATAACCATAGGAATGGTGTAATGGGTGAAGTGCCTAATTTTTTAAGAAGTGACACTTCAATTCCATTAGTGATGCACATCCTAAGGTAATACTCGGGTGTGTATCATCAGTCTTCCGCCGTGGCTTTTCTCAATGATAAGCGGAAGCGGTGGAAAGGCAGTCCGGGTAACATAGAGCACATTTGTCGAGCTCTGCGAGTATAACAGGAAAGATTATACCGCTGGGTCAGAGAGTGAGTATTTGATGCTCTCGTATCGCCTCTCCCGTGGCGATGTAAAAAAATTATGGGGAACTATTTCAACTTGCATATATATAATATGTATGCAAAAAATAATAGGAGGAAAAATTTTATGAACAAAATGAAAAAATTGTTGAGCGTTGTTCTCGCAGTTGTTCTTGCGTTCTCAGCATTCTCTGTTCTTGGTTCTGCTGCTAAAACAGCTTACAAGACAGTTGATGAGTTGACAGCTCTTGATGCTTATTCACCTTATGGTCAGGTAACAAGACTTTCACTTGAAGAAAGAACATCAATCGTATTTGACGCTCTCGACAACTTACTCGCAAAAGCAAACATCAATCCGGGTACATTGTTGAATGTTAACTTGGTTGTTACAAAGCTTACATTGACAGTTAACCTTACATCTATCGATTATGTTTGTGACACTCTTGACGAAGCTAAGTCTCTTTTGAGCAATGGTCTTGTTTCAGTTGCTAAGGCTATCGTTAACCTTGGTATTTTGGAAGACCTCAGTCTTAGTTCATGGGCAACAGGTATGAGCCGTGACGGTACAGATAACTTTACAATCCTTGCTGAAATTCTTGAAGTTCTTTCAACAAACACAGACCTTGTAGAAAGCGTTCTTACTAATGGTATTGACCTTGGTATCGTTTCACTTGGTGATATGTCAACAATCAATGAATTGGTTACAGATCTTCCAAGTGCTCTTAAGGGTATGATTTACCCAATGATTGAAAGATGGGATGACTCTCTCGCTGTTATTAGAGAGCTTGATGCAAGTATTGCTGGTACAAGTGAAGATTACACATCAGTTGAAAACGTTGCAAACTGGAGAGTAAAGAAGCTCTTTAGCGACAACATGTCAATCACAACTGTTAAGTATGATGCTAACGGTAATATGACATCAGAACATACAGGTATGCCAATCAGCACAACAGCTCCTGGTACACCATCAGATAGCAGCCCAAGATGTTACTACCATATCACAGGTACAACGCCTGGTTCTGTTATGACAGTTTACCACATTGTTGACGCTGCTGAAGCAGAAGCACTTGCTAAAACTCCTGATAAGGTAAACGGCAGTCCTGCTGCTTACACATACTTCAAAGAAGCTCAGACTTATATCTTAGTTCAGGAAGTAGAAGGTAGCGAAACATATGTATGGGCAGCTGCTGACGAAAACGGTAATCGTATCGTAGAAGGCGGCTGGAGCATGAAGTGGTACAACGATGATTCACAGCTTCTTCCTGGTATCACAGGTGACGACATTGACCTTCAGACAATGAGTGCAGGCCAGCTTCTTTACAAGTTTATTCCTGTAGTATTTGAACAGATGGCTCCTGTAGTTCTTAACGGTTCAGTTAAGAAGCTTCTTGCTGAATTCGTAGGTGCTGACTTCACATATGTTGGTGACGTAGGAAGCGACGCAGTTGCAGCTCTTCCTGATGCTTCAAACACATTCTTCACAGAAGAACAGGGCGAATATCTTTGGGAATGGTCAAACTACGCAGTAATCAACGGTAATCACTACTATCGTTTTGAAGACCAGATTTTTGCTGGTAGTCTTGACAATGTAAACAACTACTTTGATATCATCGACTGGAATTATGAAATCACACCTGACTTTATGGATGAATTCATTCCTACAAGTGATTCAGATGCAACTGACAGAGTTCTCCTTAACGTTGCTGACTTCCTTACAAAGGTAGCTAACGAAGTTCTTCTCGAATCAGCTGAAACTGATGATACAAGAACTGATCACACAGCAACATGGACACGTCCAACATTTGCAGCTGGCAACGCAAACCTTGTTTCAAATGTTAAGGCTCTTGCACAGGCTGTTGTTGGTCTTGCTCCTCAGCACATCTTCGGTGACGACTATGAAACAAACCCAAGATGCTATGTTGAACTTATGCTTTCTGACGACAACGACACAGTTCTCGTTGGTATCGCAGCTCACCTTGTTAACATGATTATGCCTTCAATGACACTTCCAGGCAAGGATGAAATTCTTGCTTCTGGTGCTAAAGTTGGCGCAATCCTCGCAGCAGTTATCCGTGAATTCGCAGCATATCTTGCACCTGAATACAACTTCGATGCACTTATCTACGAAGACTTCGGTGTAACAACGGATGACCCTGTTAAGACATTCGTTTCAGGTAAAGACAGTTCTTACTGGCTTGATGTTTGCCTTACAATGGGTATCAACGTTGGTTTCGAATACCTTCGTGCATTCGCTGATATGGGTGAAGGTACAGATGAATGGAACAACTTCATTTCAACAGACTATACAACAATTCCATACGCTCCAGATGGTATGACATACGCAGCAGGCACAACTCAGGAAGCTCTTAACGCTCACTGGGAAGGCATGCTCGACTATATCATCGACTGGGCACTTGAAAAGGATTACGAATGGACATGGAAGATGGAAAACCTTGCTGACACAACAGGTCTTACAATCGACCTTGGTTTAGCTCAGGACCCATGGGTAAAACTCCAGACAATTCTTGGTAAGTTCCTTCCTGTAGATGAAATTCTTACAGTTGAACCAACAGGCGACCAGACTAAGATTGAACACTTCCTTCGTGATGACCTCATTCTTGGTATCGTTGACCTTAAGTGGGACCACCTTATCAACACAATCCAGTTCAACGGAACAAACAAGTACTTCAGAACAGCTAATGTTCTTGACCAGCTTGCAGCACTTCTTAAGGGTATTGTAAACAACCTTTTAGGTAAGGTATTTGGTATTGACCTTATTCCTTCAGCTATCACAGACTTTGATACACTTGCAACTCATAGCAACATCAAGACATTGGTTGTAAACCTTGTTGGTGCTCTTTACACTGCAGGTGACGCAAACGGTGGTTGTGATACTCTTATGCCTTTCCTTAACTTCCTTCTTGGTTGGAAGACAGACCCACAGGTAATCGCTGACCCTGTTATCTGGACAACATTCCGTGATAACAACGACTATGCTTACCTCTGGAAGGATGGCGGCTTTGGCGCAGGTTCAGACATCGGTGACGGCGCAACAGTTATTAAGGTTCTTAATAACTCAGCAGGTATGCTTGAAACTCACAGAAATAGTTCTGTAACAGACCACGCATACGAAATTCAAATCAAGTCAGTTACATCTGACGCAACAGCTAATACAATTACATTCACATATGATAATGTTGTTTCACCTTATGAAACTGTTGACATCGTAGTTGGCGGTACATACCAGACTGACGAAGCTATTACAGTTACAATCGCTTACGACTATATTGGTAAAGATGGTCAGGCTGTTGGTGGCACACAGTACACATCAACAACATTCTTCATGTCTAATCTTTATGAAGATGCTAACATCGATGGTCGTTTCGACGGTGACGATGACGAAGACTATGCAGGTATCGACCAGTATAAGAAGTATCAGTTTACTGAAGACATTTATGACACAGTAACAAACTTCGAGCCTACTATCTTCGCTACAACAGGTACAACAGGTGCTACAGGTTCAAGAGACTTCGTTAGCATTACAGCTCCTGATAACGAAACAGACTGTGACGGTAATGTTACAACATCTCATGACATGACAGGTCTTGCTCCTGATAAGTTTGATTACATTACTGACCGTGCAGAAGCTGGTTGGGAAGAAACAAAACCTGCAGAAGGTTCTATCAGTGGTAAGCTTTACAAGGCTGCATCTGGCGTAAATGAAAACACAGCATTTGATTATGGTATCTACGATATGGGTAGATATGCAATCAAGTACGGTGATGACTCTAAGGTTTGGGAAATCCAGTACATCTACTACAACGACTATGATGTAGATAAGGTTTATGCAGATAACAAAGAAAATGGTTACAATGCTAACCAGGGTGTTGACTCTGCAATCTATAACGAATACAACGCAGCATGGAAAGACATCGTTAAGTATGCTACATACCCAATGATGACAACAGCTGCTGGTTCAGGTTCAGACATCGACTACGTTTCTGCAATCATGCCTAATATTGAATCTGCTATCGCAAGATTTGAAGCAGCTAAGGAAGCTTATGAAGAAGCTCTCGCTGAAGCTCAGGCTACAGGCGCAGCTGGTTCAGCTCTTCCTGAATATGTTCAGAACCTCGAAGCTGAACTCGCTAATGACGACGGTGATGGCGAGCTTGAAATCAACTTCCAGGACTATGACTTCTATGAATACTTCAACTATGCTGACCTTAGAACAGCTCATAGAAACTTTGTTAAGACATACTACGCTCCAGAACTTATGGATGAATATTACATCTACGGTTCAGGTATCCGCGAAGCAGAACTTAACAATGTAATCGCAGCTGAATCTAACGCAGCTATCGCAGCTGGTATCGAAGCATCTAAGCTCAGAAACAACCAGGCTGCTATCGACGCAGCTCAGGCTGCTCATGATGAATGGGTAATGCCGGTTAACAGTAAACTTCTTGTAGATGATATGACATCTCGTCTTGCATACTACAGACAGTTCGTTAACGATTCAGTTAAGGAAGATGCAGACCATCTCTACTTCCTCAACCAGGAAATCGCTCATATCGATGCTCAGCAGCTTCAGGAATCAAAATATGAAGCAAATTCATGGGCAAGATTCAAGGATGCATATGATTACGCAGCAGAAGTTGCAGCAGGTACAGCAGAGTACGCTGACTACAACTCAATAATCTACAATGCTAAGTGGAATCTCATGGTTGCTTATAAGGAACTCCTTCTCAAGGCAGATTCTCTTATCGAAGCAGGCGGCACAGCTGACCTCGAAGCAAACATCGAAATCGCTGAAGGCATCTTTGCTATGAGCATGGATGAAATCACACTTACAGATGAAGCAATTGCAGCTGGCATCACAAAGGAAGCAGCTCTTGGACAGCTCATCTCAGCTCTTGGTTATTACTATGTAGGTGAAGACGGCAACACATGGAACCTCTATGCAGATTCAGCTTATGAATATGCTGATAACGACCGTCCAAACCGTCAGAGCAACCAGGCTAAGGTTGACGTTGCTAACGCTAACCTCGAAACAGCAATTGCTAACTTCGCAATCGAAACAGCAGCACCAGAACTCATTGTTTCTGAATATGGCGCAATGAATGGTGTTGTAGTAGATAAGATGTCATACAACGCAAATGGTGCAGGCTTTATCTACGGTATCAACACAGACTATGGTGAAACAATTGACTCATACTTCGAAACACCAGCAGGTTCAATTGTTGTAACACCAAACGCAAATGGTGCATTCAGCACAGGTGCAACTGTTCAGTTGTTAGATACTGCAGGTAATGTCGTTGAAACATATCACTTCATCTTCCTTGGCGACGTTAACGGCGACGGATTTATCGATGCTATTGACGTATCAATTGCTGATGGTATTGCAGGTTACATGGACTTCGATTACTACGGTGGCGACGGTACATGTGAATCAATGGCAATGGATATGAACGGTGACGGATTTATCGATGCTATTGACGTTTCTATGATGGATGGTATCGCAGGTTATATGGACTTCCCAACACAGGCTGATTTGGCAGCAAGTGTTGCAACAATGAAAGGTATAGCATAATATAAAAGCAAACATTTAGGAGGCTTTTTAAATGACAAACAGTAAAAAAATATTATCTGTTGTTATTGCTTTAGTAATGCTTCTTTCCTGTTTTGCAGTTCCTGTAAGTGCATTAACTTACAATCCAACAAGCACAACAGGTCAAGTACAGATTATTGCTTCAGCAGATAAGACAACAGTAAAAGCTGGTGACACTGTAACAATTACATTGAGCATCAACAAAGGTACAGTAGGTGGACTTGGTGCATTTGGTGTTCCAATTGTTTACAACAGTGCTCAGCTTACACCAGCAAGTACTACTAACACAACATTTAGAACTTGGTTGGGCGATTGTGCAAACTTTGCTAACCCAGCCGCAACAGTTAACTTTAGCTATAATGCAGCAACAGCTTTAAAAGCTGCATTTACAACAGAAGAACAAGCATATTACACAGGCGGTATCATGGTACTTGGTACTACTTTGCTTGGTTCAACAGCAAGATGGAATCCATCAGGTACAGAAGCATTTATGTCATTCCAGATGACAGTTTCTGATACAGTAGAAGCTAATGACGAGATTTGGATAGGTTTCCACCAGGCAGCAGTTACAAGAAACCAGGGTTACTTTGCAGAA
>JAZNZX010000057.1:0-17551 GCA_045595185.1 Candidatus Fimenecus sp.
TTTTTTTAGATTTTCGTTGGGTGCTTTTTTTATTTCCTCATAAATTCTTCGTAAGTGCTACTTGCGGAGATTTATATATAAAAACTAAAAATTATGCCATTAGGCGAAAGGAGTCCTGTACTATGCCAGATTATGCAAAAAACTATTATGAGTATCTTATGGAGTCAAATGGAGAAGATTTCTTCAATGAATTCCGCGAAGATACAGACCCCACATTCAATGTGGAAAATTATTATTAAGGAGTGTGAATGAATGACAGTAACGCGAAATGATTGTTGTGACTGTGCCGCACCGAGTTATCCGTGCGTCCATTGTTGTGTCGATTATCAAGTTGAAATCTGTGACACTTGTGGCGAAGATGAAAACGAAACGCAACTTTACCAAATAGGAGATAAAGTTCTATGTGGTGAATGTGTCTTGAAAAATCTTCCTAAATGTGAAAATACACATACACATTGTTGCGATTGTGACACTACTACAGAATACGACGAACTCTATTTCTATGAGGGTGAGTGGTATTGTGAAGATTGTCTTAATGAAGTTCTTTCCACTTCGAGCATTTAATCAAATTAGTCAGAAAAAATTAAAAAAGAAAGAGGTAATATTATGTCAAACTTAAACACAAACAAGCCTGTTGATTGGGCGAAAATTTCCGACACAGAGGTAAGGCTTACATTTTCTGATGGGAAACATCTTATTGTCCCTTATGAAGACTTTAACAGAGCCTTCGGTGCAATTCTCACTTCTTCATTTGAAGAAATCTTTAGAGATTATGTGCAGGGCAAGACCACCATTCTCGGTGTAAGAGCCAAGCCCCTTGAAATCGGAAAACCTGCGTACATCTATGACGCAGTAAATGACAATGTTATCAAAACAACCACTGTTGAGCATTTTATTGTTGTGAACCCTACCCGTGTACATATTATAACTCGCAACAATGCGTATGATGTTGTAACGCACGGAAATCACATCCAAGTTCCCGTAAAAGCTATGAAGCTTATCGAGAATGACTTAAATGCTTAAACAAAACGAAAAACCCTCTACGACACCGTAGGGGGTTAATTATCGCCTTTATGGGCAGAAAGAAGGTATTGTTATGAGCAGTACGGCAACTTTTGCTATTACTACACTCATAGAACTTGCTATTTCAATTACACTTATCTACGGCTTTATGCACGAAGAAAAGGTTGTTATGGTTGAACAAGCCATTAAACGCATTGTAATTGGAAATGCAAGAAGAATTTACAGAAAATATTTAATTAAAAAAGCAAAAATGAAAGGAGAGAAGCTTTATGTTGCTTCCAAAAAATCTCGTTAAAAAACTCAATGAAAACGGTATCACCGTTACTCCCGCAGTCAGAACCGAAAGACACATTTACAATTTCGTTGACGACAGTTATTTTTTCACTAAAAAATCTCCTTTAGGAAGAGAGTGGAAAGTTGAAATCGGAAGTGGATGTCCCAACTGGGAACATTTCGTAAGTGCTGTCGCAAATTATTACCTTAACTTTTCTTCTGAAAATAAAGCAATTGAGCTTTATAAAGCTCAAAAAGGAAAAGAAGGTGAACATTGGAGTCTTCAGCAATTGCTTGACGATATGAACGATTGCTTTGATGGTTTTGTCTTACTTCTTTCTGATTTATTCGGAGAGTACGAATACACAAAACAGGACGCATACGAAAACCTTGCTTATACAACAAAGATTTTGTTTGAAAGCACCGTCAATGGCACTACTGCTAATTCAAAGGATAAGAATAAACCTTTTGTGACAGCCATTCTTAACAGAAATCCTTACTATGCCAACTGCGAAGGTGTTTCTTCACTCTTTTCAACATATTTGGCTACTGAAAAAATCGTTGATTTTTTGAATGGCGAAAAGCTTACTGATGAACAGAAAGCTTTTATCGTAACATTGGAAAATCCTATTGACACACTTGTCGATGCTACTAAATTTGGTTGGGAACACCTTATGAGTCTTTTCTTTGACGAAGTTATTCCTGATACTCTCAATATGCTGATGAATAGTCAGTCTGAAGAAAGTGCAGGTGACAACAATGGCTGAAACAAAGAAACTCATTTATCGTAACGATAATGACGAAGTTGTTGTTGATAATAGCCTTGAAGGTAACAAAGTTGTTCTTTATGAAGACGAGTTTGTTAAGATTGCAACAACAGGTCATTTTTACGATTTCATTGCTACCGTTGAAAACAAAGATAGTGAAGCCATCACTATTGTTTTTGAAGGGGAGTCAGAGTTCGTAGTTGATTTTGTTGTTGATGGCAAAGACTGGGTAGGTATCTTGGCTGATGAAGAAGGTTGGGATGCTCTTGTTGCAATCTGTGCAGGTGATTTCCATATTGAAGGTGGCGATGATTTCGATAAAATCGACGAAAATGAAATTCTCGCTACATTGAAGTCAACCAACATTTCTTCTGTGGATTTAGACAGAGAATTCTGCAATCGTGTTATTTCTCTTATTGAGAACAAAAATGCACAGGTTGTGGAGCTTGAGAAAAAGCTCAAAACTGCAAAAGCAGAGGCACTCAAAGCGTTTTTAGATAAATTGATTGATGTGTCTGTATGTAAAGATAATGGTGATGGAACTGAAAGTTTGTATGTGTGCATCTCAAAAGCAAGAGAAGTCTTAAGAACAATGGTAGGTGAAGATAATGATTAAAAAGTACATTATTCTCCGTCCTGACGGTAATGGCGGCGTTACTTGTTTCACAAATGAACACGGCTTCGGCATCTGCTTTAATGATGAAGAAAGTGCTAAAAATCATTTGTATGAACTCGGTTACACTGATGAAAGCTATGCAGAAGAAGGCATTGTTATTGACACAATTGATGTATCTGGTGTTCCTGAATTCCTTGTTCAGTTCGTTTATGATGCTCTCATAAATAATGAACCTGATTTGTCAGCGTGTTATTACATCGACGACAGTTACAGAATTGCAACCACAGCAGACCGTGAAGGTTGGAACTGCGAATTGTTGTGTTATAACACCATTGATAATGATGATGTTGTTCTTGAAAATATCTTTGTTAACAAGCATTTCCCACAGAAAATTCCACAGACGATTACATACTTGCATAACGAGTATGTAGAACGAATGGAAGAAGATGAAAGTGAGTCTGAAGAAGAGGAAGATGATGAACCTGATTGTCAAATCTGTGGTTGTCAGACTGACCTCTACTTAATCAAAGATTTCAATGGTAAAGGCTTTGATGCAAGACTCTGTGGCAAATGTCTTTTAAAAGAAGCGTTGAGAAAAGGAAAAATCCTTATTTCAAATGCTCACTTTAAAAAAGACGGCATTATGCTTCCAGTGTTCGATTATTTGAATACCATTCTCGATATTGAGCCTTTTGGCGTTGAAAAATCCAAGTACGCTCCGTGGAAGGAATACAGTCTTTCCAAAGAGGAATGTGATGCTTGGGTTGAAAAAATGGTTGAAACTATTCGTAGTGTCGGTCTTGAAGATGGAAACGAAGGTAGTGGCTACTATGGACTCAAAAGTTTCAAGGTAGATGATGAAAAGTACAATCTTTATTGCGAGGTTTATAAGGAAATAGAAGACGGCGACCTTTATTTTGTCGTTTACTATGCTATCGAATTCGACGAAGGTGATACTCTTTGGAGCAATTGGACCTCTTCTAAAATCGTTTTAATTGACGAATTGAAAGAAGTGATTTTTGAGATTGCTTCAAGAGATTACACCGATACGATTAAGCAACTTCGCAAAAATGTAAAGGAAGAAAGTAATCAGCCTAAAGATAAAGAGAGTCTTGAAGAAGAACTTCACAAGCTCAATGCTTTCATTGATGGCGTTGAATGTTCCATTGATTATAATGATGGAACAGTTACAAAGGAAACTTTTGACAAATATGAGAAGGCGATTTCTCGCAGAACGGAAATTGAAGCACTCTTAAAAAATTGAAAGGAAATTAAAAATGAACAAAAAATATTTAGACCAGATGGTTTTTCTCCGTGAGATTGCCGAAAAACTGGGCGTAGTAATGTATAAGCCTAATTATCACGCAAAGAAAGGTGACAAGAATACGGTTCTGTTCTACTTCAAAGAAGATGATGATTACAACCGTAAAGTAGATACTGAATGTGCAGGTCTTTCACAAGAAAGCAAAAATTCAATGTATCACAGACACTTCTTTGCTTTTGAGAATACTGATTTTAATGGTAAGTATTCACAGGATTATGCAAATCACGGAAAGATTTTATTGAATGTTGCTGAATGGAAAGCCCAACTTGAAGGTGCTTTTGAATTAGCATATTACAAAGCATTACAGAGTAAATACATCGCTTCTTTCGGCGGTGTTGACTGTTTAGAAGAAGCTGATGATAAATATAACGACTTTAATCGTGATATTATCAAAGCGTTCTATAAACAGCACTCTAAAGCTTGTATCGGTTCAATAAATTACTACGACAAAATGAGAACAGAAATTATCTTGGGAACTGCTAAAGCCGTTTATGAATATGACGGTGGTAAAGTTTGCAACTTTGGTTGTGATTTTATTATTCCACAGTACAGTGAGGAACTCAATGACCTTATTCGTCAATGGAATGTGAACCCAAAGCGTGATGCCAAACAAGTTGAAGAAATCCTTCATAAAGTTACTTCTCTTGGCGGAGAATTTTTTCTTTGGAAATAATAAAGAAGGGAGTGTGCTATATGCCACCTAAAAAGAAAGAACTTACCTTTATGGAAAAGGTAAAAAAGGAATATGATGCTTTTATTGCAAAAGTAAAGAGCTTATCACCTGATGATTATGTGAAAAATGCTCTTGAAATTGCTATCAAAACTGAAATCTTTGATGTCATTGAAAGTGCTGATGTTATGAACTGCTTAACTGAAGCACAAAAGAAAAGACTTTCAAAATATCCAAATCTTATAGATACAATCTATTGTAAATGGAATTCTGAAGTCGGTCTTGACGATGCTGTTGATGATTTCATTTTGAATTGCATCACTAAATAAACTAACAATTCCCGATACCTGTTTTGGTGTCGGGAAAATTTTATAAAGAAATAGGTGAAAAAATTATGTCTAATGACTACAAATGTTTAACAGAATTCTATCCTACACCACCTGAACTCATTGCAAAAATGCTTTATGGTGTGGATTTCAACAAGGTTGATTATGTTCTTGAACCATCGGCAGGGAAGGGCGACATAGCTCTTTTCTATAGTTTGGCATACAAATACTGCACAGACCGTTATTACAAGCGTGATGTTGACAGTGCGTGTAATCTTTCAAGAGAAGATGTATCCAGACTCATTATCGAAAAATATGTTATTTCAAAGTTCAATGAACAGAATAGAGAAGGTTGGGAACATTTCTACAGTCAATACAAAAACATTGAATGTATTGAAAATGCTCCTGTGCTTCGTGATGTTCTTGAGGGCAGAGATTTGAGAGTTGTCGATACTGACTTCCTTAAATTCGATGGCGACAAGATGTATGACCTTATCATTATGAACCCACCGTTCTCAAATGGTGATGAACACCTTCTCCAAGCTATTAAAATCGGCTTAAAGGGTGGTTCACAGATTGTGTGTCTGCTCAATGCGGAAACAATCCGAAATCCATACAGCAACAGTCGTAAAGAACTTCTCAAACAGCTTGAGAAATATGGTGCTACATACGAATACATTGAAAATGCTTTTACTGATGCAGAACACTCAACTGATGTTGAAGTCGTTATTGTCAGACTGACTTTACCTAACCCGTTTTCAGGGCACTCGGTATTGTTAGACGAACTTAAAGAGCAGGAAATCAAGTTAGACCTTGACTCTGCTCCACAAGCACTCGTAACTGACGATAAAATGCAACAAGCAGTTTTGATGTATAAACAAGAAGTTGCCGCAGGTAAGCGTCTTATTGAAGAGTATTTGGCGTTAAAACCATATCTTACTATTTGTTTTGAAAAAGAGAACACACCTGAATATGAAAAAGGTGCTACTCTTCGTCTTGTAAATGGCGATGATAAAAGAGGAGAACTTGATTTCAATAAGTATGTTTACTCTGTTCGTTACAAGTATTGGTATGAACTTCTCCATTCTGCATCTTTTATGGGCAATCTTACATCAAATCTTCGTAATGATTATTACAATCAGATTAAAGAGTTTGCTCACAAAGATTTCAGTTTGAGTAACATCTACGCTGTTAAGATTGATATTCTCAAAAACACTGCAAGAGGAATTGAAGAAAAAATCCTTACAACCTTTGAAAAGCTTTCTTACGAACACTCTATGGGGTGTGATAAGAATGTTCATTATTACAATGGTTGGAAGACAAACAAGGCATACAAGATTAACACAAAAGTTGTTGTTCCGTATATGGATACTTGGGACACCATTTGGAACAAGTACAGATATGGATATGAACTCTGTGAATTCTTGACAGACCTTGAAAAAGTTCTCGATTTCCTTGACGGCGGTGAAACTGAAGTTACAAGAAACATTCCTCATTGGCTTCAGCATTATGAGAATACTCAACAGACAAAAGGACTCCACTTCAAGTATTTTGATGTGAATGTGTATAAGAAGGGTACAATCCACATTACTTTTACAAACGAAGATGTTTTGAAGAAACTCAATATTTTCGGTTCGATGAAAAAGGGGTGGTTGCCGCCTTCATACGCGAAAGCATCATATAACGAAATGGATGAAGAGTCAAAGGCAATTATTGATGAATTTCAGGGTAAAGACGACTACGAAAAGGTCTTTGCAGAAAAAGATAGATACCTGTTCTCTGCGAACACGGTGTTAATGTTAAATTCTTAAAAAGAGAGGTAAAAAATATGGAAGGTGCAAGAAAATATGTAACAGCCGTTGAAACTTTAGCAAGAGCAGGTGGGTATGGTTTTGAAGAGTTTGAAGACTCAATAAAATTCATTAGAAAAGGAAATTTTGTATTTGAGTGTGATTACCACGCCAGAGGCAAAACACTTCGCATATATTTGTTGAAGGATATGCCACCGCTTGATGCTGATGAAAAATTGCTTCGTAAAAAGGTATATAGCTCCGAAAACGCACTTGAAGTTTACGGCGTTATTTCAGGGCAACTTGGTTGGAGTGAAACTTATGGTTATCTTGTTAATAACGAGATTAAGCATATTTTAAGTCAAATTCTCATTGACGCGGTTCGCAATTACAATGATTTCCTTAATAATAAAAAGACAAAGGTTGAGGAAAAAGAAGCTGACGTTAAAACTGCTTATGCCCAAAAGGTTAAAGAGTTTGAAGAGTTTTTACTCAAAAGTTGCAAAGAAACTGCTCCACATTCTTCATCAACCTTGATTGTCGAGTTTTTTCTTGACGAAGAAATTCTCAAGGAACACTATTGTACATCTATGGAGTTATCAAAAGAAAACTTTTGCCTTTCTGATGCTATCAATGGTGAACTGGGTTGGTTAGAAGAAAGTGGTTTTAAGTGCAAAAATTGGCATATAGAACAGGCTAATTTTAATGTTTCAAATGCACTTAAAGTAAGAGTAAAATCTGAAAATATCATTACTCTTGAAATGATAAAAATGGGTCTTAAACAAGGTCTTATCATTCCTAAAGTTGAAGGTGATGGTCTTAAGTGTTATATCGGTGAATACTTCTTCTTTTTTGGTGGTTCAGAGTTTGAAGGTATTGAAGAGTTGAGTGAAATTCCTAAAGATGTTCTTCCTATAGAAATCAGAACAGCTCTTGATGGTTTCAACAAACCTGAAAACCGTGAATTTGAAACGGAGTATATGTATTATTACTACTATCTCCTTGAAAATCTTAAAGAGGAGAGTGACGCAGAATGACACGCAGAATTATTGCTTTTGAAGTTAACGGCAAATTTATGATTTCACAGGAACTCAATGGTGATAAAAGTGAACAACAGATGTTTGGCTTACCACAAGGAAACCTTAATTGGTCCGATGTAATCAAAACATTTGATGGTAGTGAAACTACTGATGATTTTGTTGCCGCAGTTCACAGCGTTGAAAATGCTTATCATTATCAGCAAATTCCTTTAGCAGTTGTTGACGAACTTCCTATTGTTGAACAACTTTGGCTTCTCAAAGACGGCTCATTGCAGTTAGCTTATGAGTATGGCAAACCTGTTTTCTTCTATGAAGCTTATTTCGGCAATGACAAAAATGAAGAAGATTTTGTGGTTGTAATTAAAACACATAAGGAACTCGCTCCTGAAGATGTTACTACAATCCGTCCTCATTTGCTTGAAACATCTGGCTGTGAGAAATGCACAAAGCTTGTTCAGGTTTCTTATAAGTTTGTTGAAGACTTCCCAGATGATGCAATCGTTGATTGTACTGAAGAAAGTTCAAATGTAACTGAAAAAGACGAAGAAAATCTTGGAACATTACTTGGTAAGTATCAAGAGTGGGAAACTAAACTTTCGGCTTTCTTAACAAAAAGTGATTATGTTGAAGAGTTTGGTTGGGCATCTGACTATAATCTTTATGTGTGGGTTTATTACATATATCTTGATGATTTTGTAAAAGAACTCACGGAGATTGTCGGCAACGGTCTTTTTGATGATGGCGGTATTAAAGCTGTTATGCAAGACAACTGCCTCTGCATTGATGTTGATGAGCTTCTTGGTAGTTATATCAATGTAGAAGAAATCTTCCCAAAAGACAAATTTCAGCACTAAAAAGGAGAAATCGTAATGGCTAAAAAAGTATTATTCGCACATACAAAGGAAATCATTCAGTTTGACTCTGATGAAGAAGCAAAAGCATACCTTGATAAGCAGATTTTTCCGTATAAACTTCTCAATAAGAAAAGTGAAAACGGAAAAGTAATCATCACATTTATCAAGGCATACAACAAAGCACCAATGCTTGATGAACCTTGCGTTGTTGCTTCAAACACTTCACCCGATTATTCTTTTGAAATGGGGGTGTAAGAAATGCTCAAACATCTTATTAAAGATTTACTTACTATGAGAAAAGGTCGTACAGTAAACATTACTGTATGGGACGGCTTCACTGGTAAGGTCAAAATCATCAAAAACAGACTTTTCAAATGGTATGTTGAGATTGATGATGTTTCAATGTGTTATCCACAGCAAGTCCCTTTTGAAAAAGGTGATAAGACTTGGGTATATCGCAAAGAGCTTTTCAGACCATATTCCAAATAAAAAGAAAGTAAAAGAGGTCAGCGTATGGTAAACAAGGAAACAAAAAAGATTACCGTTGAAGAAGTAACTAATGGTTTATTTTCTTCCTGCAACTGTTGTAATGCTTCTACTAATGAAGCAAGTGCAGTAAGGTTACACTCTAAAAAGGTTGATAAAATCTACAAGATTGGTTTTGGCAATGGTCCTTCCATTGTAGTTACAGCTTGTGAAGATTGTCTTAAACAGCTTATCGGAGAAATCACGGTTGCCTTAAATGGTAATGCAAAAGAAAAAGATAAACTCAATTCTGTTAAAGAGTATTGCAAAAACCAGATTTCTGGATTTGAAAAATATTCTGAAGAGTGTCCAGCTTCTGAAACTCACGATTGTGTTGTTACAATCGAAGCATACAATGATGTCTTGGCGTTAATTCACAGTCTTGAGCAATAAAAACTAAAAGTCCCGATACCAGAGTGAGTCTGGTGTCGGGATGTTTATTAAGAAAGAAGGTTTCTTATGATTAAATTTAAAAATTCAGTTACAAATGAGCAGTTAAAAAAGACTATTGAGGATAATGGCATTGTGATTACCGATTTACCATTAAAAAACAATTGTATTCGTGGATGGAGAATGACACTTTCCAACGGCAAAACACTCATTATTGCTTTTACAGGCGAGGTTAATGAGTGGACTATCGGTGTGCAATCACTTGAAAATGGTCTGGTAACATATCCCGAAGTAATTGACATTTACTCCGCTGGCGATTGTGTTGAAATCCACAGAGCATTGGTAGGTAATCGCAATTTAAAAGCTGAAAGATTTCTCAAGAAGTACAAGGAACTTGCTCTTTTACTGAACGGCTTGGTTCAGTTTGGTTATTTGAAACTCTAAAAAGGAGTGACGATATGCTTAAATTCAATCATAAAACAAATTGTGATGAAAAAACAGTTAACTTAACAGTCGAGCGTATCTCTAAAAATTATCGCGTTTCAGAATGGCAAATCAAAGATAAGAACGGCACAATTTGTCGCGTTTGTTCTAATAATGAGCAAGGAAGTTATTCAATCTGTACTAATGATGAAGTGCAGAAAAACTTTTACTTTCCTGCAATTATTGATGTTGTCTTCATCGGTGCGGATATTGAGATATACAAAGCTTATGTAGGGAATAAAACCCTACTTGCTAACCGCGACCTGCGTAGGTACATTGACTTGGTTAAACTCGTCAGTTGTTGTTTTCAAAACGGACTCATAAAAAATTAAAAGAAAGAAGGTAAAACATTTATGTTTGGAATTGACAAAAAAACTCTCGCTCAATTAAGAGCAGAATATCCTGAAGGCTCAAAAATCGTCCTTCTCAAGATGGATGATGCTTATAATCAACAGCCACCAAGAGGGACGATTGGTACAGTCAGACACGTTGACGATACAGGAATGATTATTCCTTCGTGGGACGGTCACGGTTCTCTCGGTGTTGTTTATGGAGAAGATATTGCAAAGAAACTCACAGTAGTTCCTGACGACAAGAATAATCCATTCTATACAGATAAGCCTGATACCAAGTACACGGAAATTCTCGACCTTGCGGTTATGCTTATTGAAAAAGGTATTCCTTTTGAAATGAAGCAGTGCTGTGATGGTTGGGAGATTGGTTATCCAGAAGCGTACAAGGGTCAAAGTTACCTTACTGATACACAAATTGTTGTAAAACAGCATCAGTTCAGTAGAGGAGCTATAAACAAGAATTTGTTGCAGTTGTGTGATTTTTCACACAAAGATATTCCACTTACTTCTTTAAGTGAGGGTGAAATTACTGCCGACAGAGCCTTAACACTCCTTCAGAAACACATTGCTGAATTTCCTGATGTTAGGAAAAAATATGCTCTAACAATTTGTCAGGGTGAACCTGAAGAACAGGTCGTTTATGCAAAACTTTCCAAAACTCAAATAGAAATTCTTGACGGCGATATGATTGGTAAAAGCAGTCGTTATAGATTGCTCACACTTGAGAACGGTGAAACTATTGAAACTGGTATCGTTGATGCTCTTGAACTTGTAAAAGAAAGCGAGGAAAAATAAAATGTCAAAAGAAATCAAAGGAACTATTTACAAACTTACATATACAGCTACTTGGCACGAATTTGTTGAGTGTTCAAGCAAGACTGAATTGTTTGAATATGTTGCTCGTCAAAAACTTGCAGGATACGGCATTACAAGTGTTGTTGAAATCTGTAAAGATGGACGCACACCGAAGGTTGCTGTTCTTTCTGACAAGGAATACAAGCAGATATACAATCGACTTAAGAAGGAAAAAGAAAATCTTTCTAACTTTGAAGAAGAGTCTGGCTATGTATATGTCTGTTATGAAGTAAACTACAACGAAATTTGCTATGAAAACGAAACTGTTCAAGCCCTTTGTGTTAAGGATAGTTTCGATAAAGCGACTCAATTCCTTACTGAACAAATCAAATCGGGTGTAGACAATGGCTTTGTTGAAGAAGATGAAGCTCATTATGTTACAACAGAAGAGATTAAGAGTGAAATTGCCAAGACAGGCAAGTACGCTCACACAATGTATCGTGGTTATGCGTATAACGATGATGAGTCTTATTGCATCGTTATCGAACGTCAGAAAGTTGAATAGGGGGGTTCTTATGGCAAAGAAAAAAACTACAAAAAAACAACCTGTCAAGGTTAAAGAAATTATTCCTTGCGTCTGTACAGACCATATACCCAACTGTGGGGACGGTGTGCACTATGGTATGCCACAGCTTACCGTATATAAGTGTAAATTTTCAAAAAGAACACGCTTTTCCTATTCTGCTTTCTGCCCTGTTTGTGGTAGAGGTAGTAAGAATATGAATTGCAGAACTTCAGATGAAGCCCTTGCAGACTGGAACAGAGTTCAGCGTAACTGTTATGCTTCTGCTCATAGAACAATACAATTTTTCGATTGGAAAATTGAAGAGGAAGGTCTGCCCATTGAAGAAATAAATCCTGAACAGGTTCGTGTAAAAATGGATGGTACTGATTTAAAGATTTATCTGTATGACAGTATTTTCTGCTTAATTCCTAACGGAAGAAATGACCCTGATTTTGTTGAGGAAATCCTTTATGGTCTGGGTTACAAAATCGTTGAAGGTAAAGAGGTGGAGTAATGGAAACTGTTTTTACTGTATTACTCTGGATAGGCATTATTTATGTTATTGCATATAAAGCCTGTGCCACAGCAAATCTTTAAAATCAACAGAAAGGTGATTTCTTATGAAAAATAAACCAAAGAATAAAGAAAATATTTTAAAGGCATTAGACTCTACAAGAGAAGAAGCTAAAAAGCTCGGTGCTATCCTTGACTGCTCACATAAGGATTTCATTGACGACTCACATCTTAACTGCATTTGGTATGGTGGATGTTTTGCAACACTTAAATACAAAGGTTTTGAAGTGTGGTTCACTGTATGCGGCGAAGTTCGTTTTACATATTTTTCGGATTTTGAACACGAAATCGAACTCCTTGATTATGTAGATAAGAACAATGACGGGGCTTGGATGAACTCTGAAGCAAGAGAAATCTTGAAAAATGATACAGTTTTTCAGATGGCAGATGAAGAAGGTCGCATTGAGTGGGGCAACAACAATTGGGTTGAGTATCGTATTTATGACGAGAAAGGCGAAAATCTGGTTAATGACTTGTTCTGCGACACAGTTCTTGACGACAATGTTCTTGATGCTCTTACTGAATTGCACGACTATACAGAATGGATTGATGAATACATCAAAAAGCGAGGCGGTCTTGTTCCCGATAAGCTCAAAATCACAAGGATTGTTGAAGAGTCAACAAAAATCTACTTTGATTATGACGGAAAACACTTTTTGATTAAAGAAGATACTGAAGAAGATGAAACTTCAATCGAACTTTATGAGAGAACTCTTAATGAGAACGGCTTTAAAAAGGTTAAAAATCTTTTTGGCTGTTTAGGTTGGTTTTCAATTTCCAATTTCATCAAAAAGCAAAAAGGTAAGACCATTGTATATAACCAAGTAGATAAAAACTACTTCATCAATGCACTCCGTTCTGAAAAACACAATGAAAAGAGCTTTGAAGATGCTATTCTTCAGTCTTTTTCAACGGAAGTAGATAAAAAGAGTAATTAACACGAAATCAATTGCAAAGGAGTATTTTCTATGAAAGATTTAATTGTTAATTATGAAAATGTTTTAAACAAATATTCAGAACGCATTAAAGAAATTGAAGCAGAAGAAATCAAGATAAAGAACAGAATTATAAGGGCGGAAAAACAATTGGAAGATTTAGAAAAAGAAATTATTACATTGCTTTCTCCCGATTTTGAATTTACTCTCGTTATTCCTCTTGCTAAAAAACTTGCTGAATATTTCGGAAAACACTACATTTTACAATCTTCTTTTGATAAGCAGGGTAAAGAGTATTTTTCAATTCACATTGTTGATGATATTACGAAATCTGTAAAAGAACAACCTACTTTTTCCATTACCGTTTGTGAATACAAATGTGCTGATGGATATAACTGGATTGCTTTTGATACAAGAAATAAATCTCGTGAAAATGGTAAAAGAAAATTCGCTTTATTACCTACTAAATTTGAGGAAGTTGTAAAACTTGTAAAATGAAAGCGAGGTAAACAATGAATAACATTGAAAATATTAAAAAGAACACAGTAAGAGATGGTGTAAAAACTCCTGATGGCACTCTCTATGCTGTTTCAAATGGCGAAGCACTTGAAATTTATCTTCATCAAGAAGGAAAACCTTTTGTTAAGGTCGTTTCTGTTACACATATTTCAAGTGCCAATCAACTCGGTGTTGTGGTGTATGAAGATGTTTATAACGAAGACAGTCAGCCTCAAATAATCCTTTTGGATAAAGATGGCGAAACTGCTGAAGATGTTGTTGTCTTAAGTTATGAAGTTCATACTACTGAAGTTAAGGACGGCAAAATCGTGAATGAATATCACGAACATTTTGGTACAAAAGAGGAAGCGATAAACAGCTTCGTAGCAGATGTTATATGTGAAAAGAGAGCCTTTGATTATGACAGGGTAATCGGTATTGAAATAGAAGAAACCGAAGAGTCTTGGTTGGCATATTTCAAAGGTAAGAAAGAAACGGATTACAAATACATCTGCGTTGAAGAGTTTCCTGAACTCATTAGGGTGGTGAAGTAATGAATACAAACATTACTGACCCACGCTTTTCAGAAAATCCTTTTGAGCCTGCTGAACTTCAGTACATTTTTGAATGTCAAAAGGACAAGAAACCTTTTGAGGTCCGAAAAGAAACAAAAATGCAAAGCGGTCATAAAAAGTTAGTCGTTATAAACGGCGACTTTATTCCTGAAAACTATTGTCATATATGGAATGGCGATAATTTTATCGTACATTTCAATTATGAGTATAGTAACAAGAGTTATGAAGGTGGCGGCTATGCTAAAAATCGTTTTGACACAGTAGAGAGCTTGAGGGCGGAGATTTTCTCCGCTTTCAAACTCACTGAAACAGCACAAATAAGTTTATTTTAAAAAATATTAAAAGAAAGGCGGTACATATATGGGCTACGAGCTTATTAACCGTATAACAGTAAAAAAAGACGGAGTGTATATCTCCTCACATTCAAATAATGACACAGCACCTTTCCATTCTCACCGTATTGAAACTTTGTCAAAAGTTTATGCGGAAGAAGGTCAAAAAGGTCTTGACCGTGAAATCTTCATTATGAATTACAATTATGCTGAACTTCGTGGCACTCACAAGAGCGTTGAACGATACCTGAAGGTCTTAAATTCATCAGAAGCAGGACTTCTACATAAAAAATATGTTGATGAAGTCAACGATAAGTATGTAGAACTCTTTGGCGGTGACAATGGTATAACAGAAGAGTCTGAAAAAGAATATGAGAAGTTCGACAAAGAACTGAAATATAATCTTTGCGTAGCACTTGCAGAACTTATCGAAGTTTTTGATGAAAGACAAAAGCTTTGTGAAGGTTGTGCTCATATTGGACTCCGTTATCCAAGTGCATCAATGTATCCTTGTAATTCTTGTTGCAGAGCACATCAAAAAGATTACTACGAACCAATGAACAAGAACGAAAAAAGACAAATTCCAACGATTAAGGAATATGAAACAAAGGGCGAATATCTTCGTCTTGAAACAGAAACTCCAATGACTTCTGCTATGTTTGCGATGCTTGTTAGCAAGTATGCAAGAACAATTGGCAGATGCACTTTCTGTTCTTATTCAAACGGTGAGTGTGGTGATTTTGCTAAACTCGGCAAGTGCAGAGCTATGGATAAGAGAATTAACGAAAATATTCTTAATTTCCATACTGGCACTATTGAGTTTGCAACAACAAAAGCAAAAGTTGAGGAACTTTTGAAAGCTGAAAAAGATGCAGGTCTTGATAAGGACCAATGGATACCTGAAAATGTTAATGAGGTAATTGAGTCGTACATAAACAGTTGGGATTGCACAAGCAAAACTGACCCGTTTGCTGATTTTGGCAAAGAAAATAATTTTGCAAAAAGTCTTTATGGTCTTCTTAAAGAAGAGATTGCAGATGGTATCGTTTATGAACTCGACTGGTCCGAAGTTGAATAAAAAGGAGATATGAATTATGTCAAGAATTGATACAATTACTCAATTTCCTTATTTATCTCAATGCGAAGATTTTGAAGCCATCAAAAATGCGTTTTCTTTGAGTATGCTAACTAAAATCGAAGAAAATATTCGTTTGTATGAAGAAACAGATTTAATTGAGTATGACGAGGATACATTAGAACTTTATCATAAAGAAGGTGAAGATGTATTCGAGTCCGCTATTGCTTGGTTTAACGGCTTAATGTCAACAGAGGATTTCATAAGTGAATATGGTGATTTTGATGATTGATAAATCACGGACACGCAAAAAACTGCATCAAATAACAAAGGAGATATACTATGACAAGAATTGATAATATTAAAAAATATGCTGAACAGCAGAAAATCAATGCTGAAAATAAGGAAATTCAGGAACAGCAGACAAGAGAAACTCTTATTGCACAGGTAAAGGGATTAAAACCTCGTATCACAGAACTTCTTGAAACTGCAAATGCTTGTTTTGAAAATAATTTGCGTATCGGTTGGGAAGGTGATGCAAAGAAGATTTATGGTAAGTGGGATGTGTGTGGTTTTACTGCTGACTCAACTTATCATAGAGTAGGCTTTATCGTTACTCATTCCAATGATAAAAAGACTACCGCAAATATAGGTATTCTTGCAGGTGGTGCTTGGGGTGAATGGAATTTTGCAACAAACGGCGATGATGTTGTTGCTTACAATTCAAAGGAATTCAAAGAACCATTGACTGCACATCTGAAGCAATTCGTTGAAGATTTCGATGATTTTGAGGAGTATTTCTACGCTTATGTTGACAAAATTACAGGCAGTGTCACAGATAACACACCTGCGAACTTCGACAATCTCTTGTACAACATTGCAATGTTGCAAAAACAGGAAGAACTTCTCAAAAATAAACTTAATTCAATGGGCTTCCTTGAAGATTATAATTGGGAAATTACTGGCTTGTTTGAGCATTGTTCCGTTTCTTATCGCACTCTTTTCGACCAAAAAGGTAACGACCTTGGTACAGAAGTGATTGGTGAAAAGGACTTTTACGCTCGTATTGAGCGTGACCCTAACACCAACGATGTATTCGGAGAATATTTTTACAAAGTTGATAAAGAAACTTATGTAAGGGTTGGCGTTGTTAACAAGAGAGCAAAGGAGTAAACAATATGAGTAAATTCAATGAAATCAAAAAAATGTTGGATGATGCTGGTATGGAAACCCCTTGCAACGGCAAAAACGAAAGTGGCGAAGATGTTATCGTTACTTACGGAACTGGTGAAGCTGGTCCTTACTACAGGGTTTCTACTTCACAGTCAAATGGTTGGCTCAGAATAAACACTTATTATGAAAGTGGCGACCAGACTGAAACTTATGAAAAGTAAAATACTTTAAAACAAAGCAGAGGGTAGGCGACTATCCTCTGCGAAAGGAGAAAAATATGAACGAAACATTGAATATTTCACGTGGATTTCACCCAACAGGTGATAACCCTCGCCATCAGATACATATTCTTGATATGAATTATTTTGGTAACTGGTTATTTGGCGATGTTGTTCATCACGACAATGGTTATGTTTCCTATGTAGGACAAAACCCTGCTGATGGGACAATGGTTGTAAAACAGTTGCTCCCTGCAACAGTAGGTGTTTCTACTGGTAAATTTGACACAACACAGTGGGACGAACTCACAACAGATGAACAAGCACATTTCTTATATCCACTTGAAGTCGGATGTAGCCATGTCGTTCTGTGAGCCA
>JAZNZX010000058.1:0-68389 GCA_045595185.1 Candidatus Fimenecus sp.
CGTCAATTTATTCATCTATAATTTTATATACAAAATATAAATTTTCATCAGTGCCTATATCAAAGCTTTTAACTGTGCATCCTTCAATATTTGGAACAACCAATTCTTTTGTTATGAAATATTCAAAGTTGCACTTGAATAAACCATTTTCCTTGTACATACAGTTCTTAGAAAAAGGATACTCATTAGGCAAAAGTGATTCAAAAGAATAATCAGAAGACAAACTATAATCGCCAACAAAGAAATAGCCGTCATTTTTACACTTCATCTGAGCAGCAAGTATGTTTCCATCTTCGGCTTTAGCTAAATACATCACATTATGCGAATCAATTTCAGCTATTCCTATATCTTCCGAAATATCCATTGTCTCATTTTGTTCAAAAGCGATTTTCGGAGAATCATAATATTTCGAATTAAAACTGCAGACACCGTAAATAGAAAACTCAAAACCATTGACGAAAAAATTGACCGCAAGAAGAAATACAACAATACTAATAGCAACCAAAGCAATTCTTTTCTTTTTCATATAATCACCGCCTATGTGTATTATATGCTTGTGGCAAATTAGGGACAAATTATAATAATCCAAAACCTTTTAAATAAAGAAGATTTTGAATAATCCATTGTCCTTTCCACCAATTTTTGCTTATCGCCCATTCATCAGGATAATTGCCGCCCCATGTCCAGCCGATATTCCAGGAACCATCTGCAAGTTGGGTATTTATAATATGCTCACACTCATAATCGGCAATTTCTTTGTTAGCAAGATAATACTCACTCTCCTTTGAGTTGATGAAGCAAGAGGGTTGACATACATAACCACTCCATTTTGAAGTGTCGGTAACAATAAGTTTGTTTATAGATTTATGCAACTTTTCCTTTAATTCATCAAATGGAATGTATTCTATCGCCTTTCCCTTTTCAAAAAGTTCCGCCATTCGCACATAGCAAGCACAAGTGTGCATATCTCTTATCTCATTAGGAGAAAGTGCTTCAATGGCTTCATTGGCAATGCGTACACCCAGTTTAAAAAGTTCACTTTCCTTATCTGCATATCGAGCAATAAAACCGGCTATTTGAGCAGTGCCATTATAATCAGTATGACAACTACTAACGCTTTCTGTATGCCACCAAGGTGCGTGAGGATAATCATTGTTGCTCTCCACTGTTATTTCCCAGGTTTTCCCATTAAAATGTTTTCCGCTTGCATACCATTTTAAAAGACCTTGAATAACTGGGTGCTGATTATCCATAAAGTCTATTTCCCTTATAATTTCACTTGCAGTATTAGAGTGTAACGGTATAGAATTGGGATTCCAACAATCTGCCTCGACAGCGTGACCAAAACCACCGTCTTCATTTTGGTAGTAAGACAATACGTTTAGCACAGCTTCTTGGCTTCCATTTTCAAAATGATATTGAAAGCGAACTAAATCGAGCGGTCGTGCATTGCGATACATAAAAGTTCTTGCTTTTTCAAATGTCTCATTCATTAGTAATATACCCTTTTTGATTATTTCATTTTATGAGTATGACAAAAATCATACTTCTATATAAAAAATCATACCATACTTTTCCTTGCTTTACAAGGATGTATTAAAGTATGGTATGACAGTTATTCCTGCCTTGCCCTATTTATTGTGATGAAATAAGCAAGGTAAGGTGGTATTTGTCCCTATTGTGCCTCAACCATATCACAAAACCATAAACATAACAACCCATAAGCATAATGAATAAATTATAATTTGTCGGGACGAACAACCAATTTGGTAAGTCATTCTGAGCGTAGCGAAGAATCTCTCTCATTTCATCAGTCACCCTGAGTGAAACGAAGGGTCTATTAAAATAGGACAGAGATTCTTCGTCACTTTGTTCCTTAGAAGGACACTAACCTTAAACATCCCTATAGCCTCCAATTTAATTAACAATAAAATACATATTATTTATAAAAAACAAGGGACACCGATTGATGCCCCTTAAAAAATTACTTAATTATAATACAAGTTATCGTTTTTTCTGTATGGCTCATAAGTTGCGTTTGTACCAAGCTTACGAAGTGTTTCCTTGTCAGTATCAGACAACACAACCGTTGCATGAACGTCACAGCCCTTGAGTCCCTTGATTGCGTCAAGTGCCTGTTTTGCGAGCGGGTTCATAGTAGCACAAATTGAAAGAGCAATAAGTATTTCGTCAGGATGAAGACTTGTATCCATCTCGTGCATTTTCATCTTCAATTCCTTGATAGGTTCAAATACAGTCGGTGAAATAAGGAGAATTTCATCACCGATATCAGCAAGAGCCTTTAATGCATTGAGAAGCATAGCAGATGATGAGCTTAAAAGGTCAGATGCTTTACCTGTGATAATTCTGCCGTCGTGAAGCTCAATGGCAGTAACAGGTGCATCTGTTCTTTCTGAAATGTTGAGTGCCGCCGAAACAACAGGTCTGTCATCCGTGCTTATGTTCAACTGTTTCATAATAAGCTCAATTTTATAAAGCTCACTTGCAACATTTTTATTATTTTTCTGCTGAACAAGGTAATTACAATGGCGACGAAGAATTTCCTTCTTTGATGCCTTTAACACAACCTCATCGTCAATAATGCAGTTACCTGCCATATTAACGCCCATATCGGTAGGTGACTTGTAGGGTGATTCACCGTAAATTTCCTCAAATATCGTATTAAGCACAGGGAAATTCTCAACATCACGGTTATAGTTGACGGTTGTAACACCGTAAGCCTCAAGGTGGAACGGGTCAATCATATTGACATCGTTAAGGTCAGCAGTAGCCGCCTCATAAGCAAGGTTTACAGGATGCTTAAGCGGTAAATTCCAGATAGGGAATGTCTCAAATTTAGCATATCCTGCCTTTATTCCGCGCTGATGCTCATGATAAAGCTGTGAAAGGCAAACTGCCATTTTACCGCTTCCGGGACCCGGAGCAGTAATAACAACAAGCGGATGAGATGTTTCAATATAATCGTTTTTACCGTATCCGTTTTCGCTTACAATAAGCTGAACATCAAGAGGATAATTCTCAATCGGATAATGACGGTAAACATTTATACCGAGATTCTGAAGTTTCTGTTCAAAGGCGGTAACAGACGGCTGATTAGAATACTGAGTAAGAACAACGCCACCGACGAAAAGACCGAAGCCGTGATAAATGTCGATAAGACGAAGCACGTCAAGGTCATAGGTGATTCCAAGGTCACTACGGATTTTATTCTTTTCAATATCCTTTGCACATATTGCAATAATGATTTCAGCATCGTCCTTAAGCTGTAAAAGCATTTTCATTTTACTGTCAGGCTTAAAGCCCGGTAAAACTCTTGCGGCATGGTAGTCGTCAAATATTTTACCGCCGAATTCAAGATAGAGCTTACCGCCGAATTTGCTGATACGCTCCTTGATATGCTCAGATTGCATACGAAGATATTTGTCATTGTCAAAACCTAATTTACGCATAATTTACACCTTTAAACATTACTTTCATTATTCTCAACATCTGTTTCAATCTGCACAGCTTCCTTTTCATTATTAAGCCACGAAATGAAAAGTGCATAGGCTGCCGACGCAAGAGGTACACCTAAAAGAATACCTAAAATTCCGCCAAAGTTACCACCGATAATAACGGCAACAAGAACAATAATTCCCGGAAGACCGACGGACTTACCCACAATTTTCGGATAAATAAAGTTGTTGTCGATTGCCTGAAGAATAAGCACAAATATAAGGAAGAAAAGAGCCTTCAAAGGACTTTCCATAAATATGATAAAGCAACCGATAAACTCGCCAATCAGCGGACCAATTACAGGGATAAGAGCGGTTATACCGATAATTACAGAAACAACTGCTGCACTCGGGAAACGGAAGATACTCATACCGATAAAGCATAAGATTGCCAATATAAAAGCATCTGTAACCTGTCCTGTGATGAAATTAGAAAAGGAGGATGATGTTACGGAAGAAACCTTCAGCGTATGCTCATATACCTTTTCAGGCAGAGTTTTCTTTAGAAATTTATTTGTAAAAGCACCGATTTTCTCTTTTTCAGCAAGTATATAAATAGCAACGATAAATCCGATTGCAAAATTGGCAATACCTGAAATAACAGAGGAGGTGACACCCATTGTGGTGCTTAAAATATCGCTTGTCCTGTCAAATGTAAACAGCTTTTCAGCCATTGTCATAATGGTGTTCACATCAAATTTAGGGTTATGAAGAATCTCTGTGCTGATGTCAAGACCGAAACGAACAACAAGAGAGTCAACCCAACTAACAAAGCTGTTGTAATATGAAGGCACTTTACTTACAATCAACATAACCGAATCGTGAAGCTTCGGAATAATGATGAAAAGCAAAAGCACAACAAATCCGAGAGTCAACACAACGGTTGAAACAAGGCTCAAAGGACGAAGAAGCCTGTTGACAGATTTCTTCTTTGAAGTCTTGATTTTTTTGAAAGCCTTTTCTTCAAGCACATTCATAGGAATATTAAGAATAAATGCAAGGCAAAAGCCTATAATCAGCGGAGCACAAATTCCGAGTATGCCCTTTAAAAATGCACCCACAGACGAAAGATTCTGTGAAAGTGTAAAAAGAACAACGGCAAAAGTTATAATGCCCAGAATCTTTTTTATGTTTTTCTTTGACAAGTCCATATTACGACCTCTATGAATAGAATTTATATCATAAATTATTGTTACACACACAATAAATATTATATATTAAATTCCCGTTAAAAGCAATACAACAAACACAGTTAAAGAGTAGAAAAAACAACCTTTTTTATGTTGAAAATACATAAAAAGGCTGTCTGATATATTTTATAAAGAAGTTTATCAGTAAGTGCCGGGTACTTGACCCGGCACTGTGGACATTAAACAAGATTTTTTACAAAGTAAACAATTGTATTCAATACATTGTTGATAATGTATTCAATATTTGAAAGAATGTACGGTTCTTCAAAATCCCATTCCTCAGGTTTTAAAAGTGCACCTTGTAATGTGTCATCATATTCATAAGGCTCAAGGAATGCCTTTGTATGCATTTTTGCCAAGCAAAGATGACGACAAGCTTCACGAAGGGCAGTACCGAAACCGATAGGGTCTGCATAATACTGTGCAGTAACAGCAATTACATGAGACGGAAGATTAACTGCCCAAAGACCTGTAAGCAATGTGTCGTTACCGTTATAAACCGCAATAATAGGGCTCATATATCCGATGCCTGTGAAGTTCCATGAATAGTCAGAAACAACAAAGCCTTCAAATCCCCATTCACCACGGAGAAGGTCGTTAAGGAGTGCGGAGCTGCCGCCACACCAGTTTGTACCGATACGGTTGAATGCAGACATAACACCAAGACAAGGAGATTCCTTAATCGGGATTTCAAATGCCTTAAGATATATTTCACGCATTGTCTGTTCGTCAGCCCAAGTGAAAACACCTTCTCTGTGTGATTCCTGGTCATTCATAACAAAGTGCTTGATTGTAACAATAAGACCTTCTGAATAACAGCCTGTAATCACAGCAGATGCCATTGTACCTGAAATAACAGGGTCTTCTGAATAATATTCATAGTTTCTGCCACCTGCAGGATTTCTGTGAATGTTTACACCTGGAGCATACCATATGTCAGTACCGATGTCGCGAGCTTCAATACCTACGCATTTACCCATAATTTCCGCAAGCTCCACATTCCAGGTACAAGCAACAACTACTTCACAAGGATATGCAGTACCGCTGTCGGTAAATGCAATACCGTTCTGTCCCTTAATACTTGCAGGTGCGTCGTTATCCCAAGTCTGCGGAATACCAAGTCGTTCAACACCGCGAGTACCGTAACCACCGTCAATTACCATCATAACCATTTCATTGACTGTGAGCTGGTCAAGGAATTTGTCCATAAGCTCAGGATTTTCATAAACATCCTGAAGCATAATTGTTTCATCGTACACAGCACCTGTAACAGGAGCTGTACCTTCTGTTGTCTTTTCAGGAATAATATCAACATTCTTGATTTCATCAGTTGCAGTAAGCTGTCTGAAAACAGGATATGTTCCTTCATAATCAGCACGGGAAAGAACAGTAAAACCACCATAAACATCTTCAAATTTATTTGTGATTTCAACGCCTGTCTTATCGTCATACTTAATAATTTTGTCTTTAGCCTGAACATAATCGAATGTGTCAATATGTTCTCTTACATTCTTACCGAGAATAATTTTATATGTACCTTTTTCAAGAATCCAGGCTTCGTTGTTCTTGTGGTCATAGGATGCCATATCGTCAATGTCAAAGCTTACTGTGAGAGTCTGGCTTTCACCTGATTCGAGAAGCTTTGTTTTACCATATGCACCAAGACAGATTGCACTTTTTTCAATTCCGCCTTCATAGTAAGGAGCACTGTAATAAAGCTGTACAACCTCTTTACCTGCAACATCACCTGTGTTTGTAACCTTAACCTTTGCGGTAACCTTACCGTTATCAAAGCTGTAATCCACAAGCTCCTGATTGAATTCAGTGTATGAAAGACCGTAGCCGAACGGATACTGAACCTTATCCTTTGCAAATGTTTCAAAGTAACGGTAACCTACATAAATGCCTTCAAGGTATTCAACATAGTATTCGCCACCGTCATATTCATTTGTGCCGAAGCAAACGTTTGACGGATGGTCGTTAACGCTGTAAGCAACTGTATCAGCAAGCTTACCTGACGGATTTACTTTACCTGTAAGCATATCTGCAACAGAATACATACCGAATTCACCTGGAATCCAGATTGCAGCAGCTGCCTTGATATTTTCATATTCATCAATAAAGCCCATTTCAATAATATTTGAAATGTTAAGAAGAACAATAATATTTTCAAAATTAGCATTGAGCTTTTCAATAAGTGCTCTTTCCTCGTCACTGATACGAAGAATGTCTTCTGTAAGGTCAGTACCTTCAGCACTTGTTCTGCTGATTACAACGAGTGCAGTATCAGAATATGCTTTTGCATTATTCATAATCTCATCAGTAAGAAGTGAAACAGACATTTCAGGAAGCTGACTCTTTGTAAGGATAAGACCAAGAGCATTGTTTACAACAGGATGGCTTGTTGTAGGAATAGCCTCTGTACCGCATTCGTCCTCATAAAGATTGCGAAGCTCAGCATTATATTCAATGCCTCTGTCGTCAAGTGCATCGTAAAAGCTTACAGGGTTTTCACTTGTGATACAGCCTGAACCTGCACCACCGAAGAACGGACAAACAGAACCAACGCCAAAAACATTCAGTTTTTTGCCGTCAAGAGGTAAAACATTGTCTTCGTTTTTAAGAAGAACAATACCTTCTGCCTCAATTTCCATAGCAATCTTTGATGTTTCAGCGATAATGTCAGGGTCGATTCTTCCACTATACGCAAAAGCACTTACGGTACAGGTGAAAAGCAAAGTCACCACCATAAGAATTGATATTCCTTTTAATAATCGTTTATTCACAAAATCCCCTCCATGTGATTATGATTATATGTTAATATTAAATAAAAAAATGTTGTTTGTCAATCGATTTTTGTGTTATAATACAAAAGGTGATGGAAATGTCAAATAAATACAATTGGGCAATACTCGGTTGTGGTAATATCGCAAACGATTTTGCAAGAGAAATGAATAAAATGGGTGGCAAAGTTTATTCAGTTGCCAACCGTACATACGAAAAGGCAAAGACTTTTGCAGAAAAGTATAATATTGAAAAAGTCTATGAAAATATTGATGATATTTTTACTGATGATAATGTAGATATTGTTTATATTGCAACACCTCATAATAAGCACATTGAGTATATTTTAAAAGCCCTTGAAGATAGTAAACATGTGCTTTGTGAAAAGGCAATTACATTGAATTCTGACGAATTAAATCAAGTTGTAAAGTTGGCAGAGGAAAAAAATCTCATTTTAGCCGAAGCGATGACAATATACAATATGCCACTTTATACCGAACTTGAAAAAATAATCAATTCAGGAAAATTGGGTAACTTCAGACTCGCACAGGTGAATTTCGGAAGTTTCAAGGAATACGATATGACAAATCGTTTTTTCAATATGGATTTGGCAGGTGGTGCGTTGCTTGACATTGGTGTATATGCACTTTCTTGTGTGAGAATGTTTATGACAGAATACCCTGATAACATTAAATCTCAAGTAAAATTTGCTGAAACTGGTGCAGACGAACAGTCAAACATTATTCTTAAAAACTCAAAAGAAGAATTGGCGAGTGTAACACTTTCGTTACACGCGAAACAACCTAAACGTGCAACAATCTGTTACGATAAAGGATATATTGAAATTTTTGAATATCCGAGAGCAGACGAAGCGACGATTTACTATACAGAAAGTAACGAAAAAGAAGTAATCAATGCAGGCGAATTGGAAAATGCTCTTTGGTATGAAATTGAAAATATGGAAAAAGCAATTTCAAGTGGCAAAAACACAATGCGACTTGACTACACAATTGATGTAATGAACATAATGACAGAGCTTCGCAACCAATGGAATATGAAATATCCTGAGGAGGAATAAAATGAAAGAGTTTTTATTTGTTTTATTTATTCTTGTTTTAATTGCCCTTATTTCAGCAATTTATGTGAATAGAAAAAAATCAGTTTTTACAGGTAGTGACTATTCAATTCCTGTGCTTGATTTATCAAAAATGCCTGATAATGTAAAAGGAACAAAATTTGAATATCTGTATGAATTGTCAACTGTGGATAATTCAAAGGATTATATGGCACATCCTGATTCCGTTCTTCTTAAAAACGGTAACATTCTTACAATGTATCCTGCGGGACACGGTAAAGGTGCAGTTCTTACAAAAATTAGTACCGATGGTGGTATTTCTTGGAATGAGAAAGTTGAAAACACACCAAAAAGCTGGGAAACATCAAAGGAAACACCAACTGTTTATCGTCTTACATTTACTGACGGAAAAACAGCCGACAAGCTCATAATGATTTCGGCAAACCCAAAATGGTGGAATGAAAAAAGTACAACAGGTGGATTTAATTGCTCAATTTCTGTTGATGAGGGCAAAACATGGTCAGAATTTCAACGGTTTTACGATTTGGAAAGTGAAAATCCTATGATACCTGTTGTTGCTATGGCGAGTCTGACTCAACTTAAGGAAAATGGCAAATTCACAGATAAATGGATGGGATTTTTCCACGATTCAGACTTTTATAACTACAAAACAATTCTTACCTTTGATGAAAACGATAATATGCAATGGAGTATTCCTGAAAAGTATTTCAGTGAGCATCGGGAAATTGAAAAGAGCTCAAATATGTGCGAGGTAGAGGTGATTCGTTCGGAAAACGGTCAAGGTAATGAGCTTTGCCTTATTACTCGCAGCAACACAAAGAAGATAAATTCTCTTGTTTCATTTTCAACTGATGAAGGAAAAACTTGGAGCAAACCAAGAGAAGTACCTGCATCACTCAACGGTGAACGCCACAAGGCAGAATATACTGACGACGGAAGATTGTTTATCACATTTCGTTCAATTGAACGAGGCGAAAAAGCAAGAAAAAATGCAAAGCTTTCAACAAAAATCGGCTGGATAAGTGAAGGATGGGTTGCGTGGGTCGGTACATATGAAGACCTTAAAAACGGAACAGAAGGTCAATACCGAATCAAGCTTGCTCACATTTATACCGATAAACAGAAAAAGCCTGAATATTATGCAAATGCCGATACAGGATATTGCGGAAATGCTGTAATGCCTGACGGAACAATTATGACATCAACTTATGGAAAATTCAGTCCTTGCGAAAAAACTACCGATAAAAAAGCACTTAAAACATATATCGCATCAAAAAGAATTAACCTTAAAGACACAGATGCATTACTTGAATTTTTAAAAACTGAACAGGCAAAATAAAAACGGAGACTATCGAACAGTCTCCGTTAATTATTTACTTTTTGATAATTACGCCAAGTGCTTCACCGAATGTTCCGCCGTTTTTGATATATTCAATGGTAGATTTCTGTAATGAAGAATTCTGCGGAAGCCGCTCAATAAAGCCATAATTTCCTGTTTCCTTTTTATTTTTCATTAAGTCAGAGTTCTTAAGCTTCTGACCGTAAAGCCAAAGATATGCAGGCTGTGGTTCTTCCTTTTCATGAACAATCTCGTACATTGACTGGAACTTTAAAATGTTGCTGTTTTCAGGCATAAAGTTTTTGTTGCCTGTATAAAGAAGCCAGCTGTAACACATATATCTGTCATTTGGAAAATCAGGAAAATGCTTTTTCAAAAATTCCTGTGCCATATCAACAGATTTAACACAATCCTCATAAATTAGCTTTTCACCGCGAGGAATATGCATATTGATAACCTTTTTACCGAAAGAAAGCTTAACACCCTTGTTGTTATATGATGCATAAGGGAAATACCAGAACAATAACTGATACTGAAGTCTGCCGATTTTAAAAATACTCATATTCATATGGTGGATAAGCCAATGAAGTTCAAAAACACCGTCTTCGCCCGTTCTTGTCTTGTGGTCGTTAATCCATATTTTTATATCGGTCATTGTGTCATAAAAAATTTCGTCACTTATATTCTTTTCCTTGTATCTGTCATAAACTGTCGGAAGAAAAGCATAAATCAGTGACAATTTCATCATAGGCTCTTGCTTAAGTGTCATTTCCCAACGCTTTTTATTACAGAAGAAAAGGAAAAAGTTTATTTTCTTTTCATTTTCTCTTGTGTATTTTTCAAGCTTGTCTGCCAAAGATTCACTTGGATAAATATTAAGAAAAATTTCCCTTGAGCGTTTAAGATTAATCATAAATGTTCTCCTTTGTACCGCATATATTGGTATTCTACCACAACAACAAGAAAAAATAAACAGTTATTTTAAAAGAAAATGGGGCAATACTATTTTTGCGAGGTGATAATGATGAATAACAACAAAAATAACCCAACAAACAAAAACAATAATCAACAGAACAACAATCAGAAAAATAAGAACAACAATAACCCAAATATGAAAAACGACAATAACCAGAACAACAGATAACCAACTATGAAAAAAGGTGAGATTTTTTCTCACCATTTTTTCTTTTTCTGTTTTTGTCAAATAACAAAAATAATATTTTGTCAACTTTGTTTCGATATGCTCCGTTTTTTCTTATTATAAATAATAAAATACGCAATCGTCTGTGCAATAAATGTAATACCCCAGGAAATTGTGTATGAGTGGTACAACCATTCGAGCGTATGGAATTGAGAAAGCTGGAATATTGTATAAATCCAACCTATACGAATACCACATACTCCTAAAACCGAAATAATCATAGGCACAAGCGAAACACCCATACCACGAAGTCCGCCTGTTGAAACATCCATTAACCCTAAAAGTGAGAACGGAATAAACAGACAAGTCATTCGGATAAGTCCATACTCAATTGCTTCAGGAGAGTCTGTAATGTAGATTGAAAGTAATTGTGGACCGAGCAAATACATAATCGTTGATATTGTAAGTCCGATTACAACTACACAACAAAGACACATAAGCAGAACTTTTTTCGCTCTTTTATATTGATTTGCACCAATATTCTGCCCTGTAAAATTGAGTGTGGTCTGATGGAATGCGTTAAGAGTCACATATACAAAGCCTTCAATGTTAAGCGCTGCTGCATTCCCTGACATTGCAACTGAACCAAAGGAATTGATTGAAGACTGAATAATAACATTTGAAATTGAGAAAAGTGAACCTTGAATTCCTGCGGGCAAACCGATTTTAATCATCTGCAAAAGCTCGTTTTTATAAAATTTCAACTGTGAAAAATGAAGTGTGCAAGCATCATTTCGTTTCACAAGTGCGATAACTACAAGAGTTGCAGAAACAGCCTGTGAAATTGTTGTTGCCAACGCCACACCTGCAACATTTAAGTCAAATGCTGTAACAAAAATCACATTAAGCACAACATTTATAACCCCTGCAATAGTCAAGAATACGAGAGGGGATTTTGTGTCGCCTGCAGCACGAAGAATAGAAGCACAGAAATTATAAATCATCATAAAAATAATTCCTGCAAAGTAAATTTTCATATAAAGTGCAGAAAGAGGAAGAACATCCTCAGGTGTTTTCATCCATATAAGAAATGTTTTTGAAAGACCAACGCCAATTATTGTGAGAGCTACACCACCAACAAGTGCTGTCGGAATTGCAGTATGAACTGCTTTGTGTACCTTTTGGTTATCTCCTGCACCAAGTCCCTGTGCTACAACAACACCTGCACCTACAGAAAGTCCTATAAACAAATTGACAATAAGATTTGTAATTGAACCGGTAGCCCCTACTGCTGCGACAGAAATACTTCCGCAAAACCGACCTACAACAACAAGGTCAGCGGCATTAAAAAGAAGCTGTAAAAGTCCCGTAAGAATTATGGGGATAGTATATGCAATAACATTTTTAAGCAAAGAACCGTTAAGCATATCAATATTTCGTCTGCTCATAATTTCACCTGAATAAAAAATCCCGACTACAAGCGTAGTCGGGGTATTGGTCGAGATGACAGGACTCGAACCTGCGGCATCCACGTCCCGAACGTGGCGCGCTACCACCTGCGCTACATCTCGATACTCAATAATTCGAATGCTTATGTATTATAATCTTTTTAATCAGATAAATCAAGTGCTTTTTAAATTATATTGCACAATCAATTAAACAAATTATAATTTATCGGGATAAACAACCAATTCGATAGGTCATTCAAACATCCCTACAAACTCCAATTTGTCTAATTACATATTGTAAATTATTTACTAATATGATAAACTTAACCTATCTACATGTAAGACGGAGGTCTTTTTATGAAATACACAATAAATACAGATAATTTCAGAAATTTCGATGTGGCAGAAATCAACAAACTTTCTCCACGCGCATATTTTGTTCCATATTCATCTATGGAAAAACTTTGTGAACAGAATGTTCTTACAGAACGATATAACAGCGATATGGTGACCGTTCTTAACGGTGAATGGGAATTTAAATATTACGAAAAGGATATGCTTATTCCAAAGGAGTTTTATACAGACAGAATTCAGTTTGACAAGGTAACTGTGCCATCAACCTGGCAGAGAACAGGTTATCGTGAGCCTTGCTATCTCAACACTCGTTACGAGTTTGACGCAAAGCTTTATCCTGGAATTCCGGAAGAAGTACCAATGGGTATTTACAGAAAAACAATCAATATTGAAAATCCTGATAAAGTTTATATCCTCACATTTATGGGTGTAATTTCATCACTTGACCTTTATATCAATGGTGAATTCGTGGGTTACAGCGAAGGTGCTCATAATTCAGCCGAATTCAACATCTCAAAGTATCTCGTACAAGGTGAAAATGAAATTTTAGCAGTTGTAAGCAAATGGTCAACAGGAACTTACCTTGAATGTCAGGATATGTTCCGTGAAAACGGTATTTTCCGTGATGTTCTTTTGACAGAACTTGAGAAAACTTATCTCTATGATTTCACAGTTGATACAGAAAAAAAGGGCAATACATATGATTTGACTCTTTCATTCAGAATTAAAGGTGACAAAGAGGGCTGTTCGGTTTCAGCAGAGCTTCTTGACGGTGATAAGGTTCTTGCAAAGGAAACAGCAGATGCCCGTGCAAAGTCAAAAATTATTTTCTCAAAACTCAATGTTACCGAATGGAATGCAGAAGAACCATATAATTATGACCTTTTTATCACATTGACAGATGCAAACGGCAACAAAACCTGTGTAAAGAATATTACAGGCTTTAAAACTGTTGAAATCAAAGGTGATGTGTTCCTTTTCAACGGTGTTCCTATTAAATTTAAGGGTGTTAATCATCACGACACAAATATGAAGAACGGTTATGTTCTTACAGGTGAAGAAATCAAAGAAGAATTGGAGTTAATGAAAAAACTCAACATCAACTCAATTCGTACATCTCACTATCCACCTGACCCAACACTTATTACTCTTGCCGACTTAATGGGCTTTTATATTGTTGACGAAGCAGACATTGAAACTCACGGTGCATGGCACATCAAAGCACCGGCAGGGGATAACTGTACAATCAGCCACGACCTTAAATGGGAAGGCAGATATGTTGACAGAGTAAGCAGAATGGTTTGTCGTGACCGTAATCATCCAAGTATCACAATGTGGTCACTTGGTAATGAGGCTTGGGGATATAATTGTCAGGACTCTTGTTACGATTATATCAAGAACAGTGGTTCAAAAATCCCTGTTCATTATGAAAGTGTAGTCCATACAAAACGATTTGCTTACGATGTGATTTCTGAAATGTATCCTGAACAAGGAAAAGTAGCTGAAATCGGTGCAAAGACATTTAAAGATAAAAGATATCTTGATAAACCTTACTTTATGTGTGAATATGTTCACGCTATGGGTGTTGGACCCGGTGCAGTTGAAGAATATTGGGAAAGCATCTATGAACATGATAGCCTTATGGGTGGTTGTGTATGGGAATGGGCTGACCACGCAGTTTATCACGATGGGAACGATAAATATAAGTATCAATATACATATGGTGGCGACCACAACGAAGAAAAGCACGACAGCAACTTCTGTGTTGATGGTATGCTATATCCTGACAAAACACCACATACTGGTGCATATGCAATCAAAGCAGTTTACAGACCAATAAGAAGTAAGCACATCAGCGGAAAAGTATTTGAATTTAAGAATACAAACGGATTTAAAAACAGTAAATACTTAAAGGTTATTTGGACACAGCTTGTAAACGGTAAAGAGGCTAAGTCAGGTGAATTGTGCCTTGATATTGAACCAATGCAGACAAAGACATATGAAATTCCGTTCGATTGGTATGATACTGAAAAAGACTGCCATATCAATATTGCTTATTATGACGGTGAAACTCGTGTAGCACTTGAACAGTCTGTTCTTTCTGACAAAGCAAGATTTACTAAGGACCTTTCAATCGCAGGTAATTATTCGGCAACTGAAAACAACAACATTGTTGTGGTTGTATTTGATGGTGGTCAGGTTGCATTTGACAAAAAGACAGGCGAGATGACAAGCTATGTGAATAATGGTTGCGAATTCATTAATCCTAACCCTGCAGACGGTAAAAAAGGCTTTGTACCAAATCTTGTAAGGGCATCTCTTGATAACGATGTAATCGGACATAAAAAGCCTTGGGATAAAATCAATCTTCACGATGCCGATATTATTGCTACTGATTTCCGTTATGTTGACAAGTCAATTTATATGCTTGTCGGTGTTGCTTATACAATCAAAAAGGGATTTAAAAACTTCTTCCACGCAAATGTCGTATATAAGATTTTCGGAAACGGACTTATTGAAGTTGAATGTAAGCTTGATAAGGCACTTTTCGGCTGTAGTCAGCTTCAGCGTTTCGGTCTTATGACAGAGCTTTCATCACAGTTTAAGAATATTGAGTTCTATGGTCGTGGTTCTGACGAAAAAATGGAAAATATCTGTGATATGAAGGACCACGCATATATAGGAATTTGGAAAACAACAGTTGAAAATATGTACGAACCTTATGTTATGCCACAGGATAACGGAAACTGCGGTGCAGTAAAATATCTTAAGCTTTCAAATGACAAGGGTAATGTGCTTACTGTTTACGGTGCACCGAAATTCAGCTTCTCAGCGCATAACTATACACAGAAATGCCTTCACAATGCAAAGCATCAGGAGGATTTACAGTTCGTTGACTCAACAGTTCTCTGTATTGACGGCTTTATGCGTGGTACAGGTACAAACACCTGCGGTCCTGATACTTTGGAAAAATACTGTGTAAAAACTGATAAAACACTTGCATTTAAGTTTGCATTCAAGGGTGAATAATTATGTTGGAATATAAATGGTTTCCTAAAGGAGTTATTGACGACTCTTTCAGGAATTTACGAATTGATATTTTCGTGAAAGAACAGGGTGTACCTGAAGAAAACGAATTTGACGAATATGATTTGCAAGTACCTCATCTTGTAATATTCTCGGATGGTGAACCTGTTGCTACGGGACGAGTAATCCCGTATGGTGAAGACATCGTTAAAATCGGTAGAATTGCAGTTAAAAAGACTATGCGTGGCACAGGTCTTGGTGAAAAAATTGTCCATGAGCTTTTACGTAAATCAAAAGAAGACGGTGCAAAAACCGTACGGGTAGGAGCACAGACTCACGCAGTAGGCTTTTATGAGAAATGCGGTTTTAAGCTTTTGGGTACACCTGAATATATGGAAGAAAATATTCCTCATTACGATATGATATTGGATTTTTAAGCTATGAAATTATTTTATAACAGACCTCCATCAAAAATGAAACTTAAAAAAGCCTATTGGCGCGGTTTTGAAAACCTCTGGGAGCAGGCCTCCTTGCCATTGGGCAACGGTAGTCTCGGTATGAGCATTATCGGTGACATAAAAAAGGATAAAATTGTCCTTAACCACAAAACATTGTGGGCAGGCGGACCATCACCAAAGCGACCTGATTATTGCGGCGGTAACATCACAAAGCCTGACAAAGACGGCAAACTCCCTGTTGATTATTACAAGGAGATTTATACTGCATTTAAAGCAGGTGACGAAAAAAAAGCACATGACCTTTGTGAAAAGTTAGTGGGCATTATGGACGGTTACGGTGGATACCGTTGCTGGGGTACTCTCGAATTCGGTTTCGGTTCAATCCGTAGTTGTAATTATAATCGTGAACTTGATTTGCAAAACGGTGTTTGTACTGTTTCATATTACGCGAAAAAAGGCTTGACCAAAAAGCTTCACGATGACAGAATTGCTTTTGTGTCTTATCCTGATAAGTGTGGCGTTATACGTGTCAGAAGAACAGGCGAAAAGCTTGATACAGAGTTAAGTCTTTCAACTGAACACGGAAAAGTACAGTACGAAAAGAACAGAATTGTTCATTCAGGTGAATTGGAAGACAATGCTCTTAAATTCTGTTTTGTTGCCAATGTTATGACAGACGGTACTGTCACAGCAACAGAGAAAGCAATAAAAATAACAAATGCAACTGAGTTTACAATCATCTTTTCTGCAGATACTGATTATATGGATACTTATCCTTTATACAGAACAGGCGAAAGTGCAGAAGCTCTTTATAACAGAGTGAATGAAACCGTGCTTAATGCAACCGGAAAAGGTTATGATGAGCTTTTTAAAGCACATAAGGATGATTTTAACAAGCTTATGTCCCGGGTGGAAATCAACCTTAACGGTGCATATGATGTTCCTGCTGACAGCCTTTTGTATAACTACAGGAAAACTCCTGCTTACAGAAAGAAGGCAGCAGAATTGCTTTATCAGTACGGAAGATATATGACAGTTTCATCTTCTCGCGAAAGTGATGTTCTGCCGTCAAATCTTCAGGGCATATGGAATGTATCAAACAAACCGAAATGGAGTAGTGATTTCCATACAAATGTAAATTTACAGATGAATTACTGGCCTGTATTTAACGGTAATATGGCTGAATGTTCAAAGCCGTTAATCAGATATATCAAGTCAATGGTTGAGCCGGGCAGAATTACTGCAAAATACTATACAGGTATTGAAAGTAAAGAAGGTGAACAGAACGGTTTCCTTTTCCATACTCAATGTACACCTTTCGGCTGGACTTGTCCCGGGTGGAACTTTGACTGGGGCTGGTCACCGGCTGCAATGCCTTGGATTTTGCATAATTGCTATGAGCATTATGAATACACTCTCGATAAGGAAACACTCAGAAATGACATTTATCCGATGCTTAAGGAATGTGCAAATTATTTCTCTTGTCTTATGATTGAAAACGGTGGAAGACTCGTCACTTACCCTTGCTATTCACCTGAGCACGGACCACGAACAATGGGTAATACATATGAACAGGCTCTTTTGTGGCAGTTATATGACGATTCAATCAAGAGCGCAACTGCATTGGATGTTGATGCTGATTTAATCACTAAATGGCAGGATATTCAGAGTAAACTCAAGGTTTATGAAATCGGTGAAGACGGACAAATCAAAGAATGGTACCACGAAAAGAAGCTTGGTGATTTTGGCGAAATTCATCATCGTCATATGTCACATCTTCTTGGTCTTTTCCCTTGTAATGTGATGAATAAATTCGAAAACCCTGAGCTTATTGAAGCCTCAATCGTTTCAATGAATCATCGTACAGATAAAAGCACAGGCTGGTCAATGGGACAAAAAATCAACACTTGGGCAAGAGTCGGTGACGGTGACAGAGTCCTTAAAATCATTGGTGACCTGTTCAAAAACGGAATTTATCCTAACTTTTTTGACTATCATCCACCATTCCAGATTGACGGTAACTTCGGCTTCACATCAGGTGTAAACGAAATGCTTATGCAAAGCAATTACGATTGTATCGAGTTGCTTCCTGCATTACCGACAGAATGGAATAAGGGTAGCATAAAGGGTATTGTGGCTCGCGGTAATTTTACGCTCAGCATTGAATGGGAAAACAATTCCCTTAAATCTGCAACAGTCACATCAAATTCAGGTGGTGTTTGCAAGCTCTATTACGCAAAAGGCGAATTTACAGTAAACGGACTTACATCACAAAACGGTATGCTTGAATTTGACACTCAAAAAGGTGAAACATACACATTGACAGTATAAAAATTACAGCCTTGATAAAAAATCAGGGCTGTATTTCTTTTTTACTCTTGACAATTGAATATACATTCAACTATAATAACAGTTGAACTGACATTCAACTGAAAGGAATTGTTTTATGCCAAAAAATGAATTTATTTGTGATTGCAATATGGTGCATGAAGAAATGGTTAAAGATACTCTTTCTAAAATGCCCCAAAATAATATAATAAACAATCTTGCAGAATTCTTTAAAATTATGGGGGACTCTACAAGATGCAAACTGCTTTTTGCTCTTTTACAAAATGAAATGTGTGTCTGTGATTTGGCAAATGTGCTTTCAATGACAAAATCATCTGTTTCCCATCAGTTAGGTAAAATGAAGGATGTGGGACTCATAAAATGTCGAAAATCGGGAAAAACGGTTTATTATTCCCTTGATGATGACCATATAAAGGAAATTTTTGAAGTCGGTCTGAAACACATAAATCATAAGCAAAGCAGGTGATAAAGTGAAAACAGAAAAGAATATTTTAATAGCATTTATATTAAATCTGTCATTTTCAATATTTGAATTTGTAGGTGGCATATTCACAGGAAGCATCGCTATTCTTTCTGATGCAATTCACGATATCGGAGATGCAACGAGTATCGGTATATCATATTTTCTTGAAAAGAAAAGCAAAAAACAGCCTGACGAAACATATACCTACGGTTATGCACGATTTTCAGTAATGGGTAGCGTAATTACAACGCTTATTCTTCTTTTCGGCTCTTGTGCAGTTATTTACAACGCAGTTATGCGAATTTTCAATCCTGTGGAAATCAATTATAACGGTATGATTATTTTTGCAGTAATCGGTGCAGTTGTAAATTTCCTTGCAGCCTATTTTACAAAAGACGGTGACTCGCTTAATCAGAAGGCAGTTAATCTTCATATGCTTGAAGATGTTTTGGGTTGGCTCGTTGTCCTTGTCGGTGCAGTTATAATGCGATTTACCGATATAAGCATTATTGACCCTGTGCTTTCAATCTGTGTTGCTGTTTTCATTTTTATAAACGCTGTGAAAAATCTTAAGGAAGTCCTTGATTTGTTCCTTGAAAAAATTCCGCAGGACATAAATATTGACGAAATCAAGGAGCATATTCTTCATATTGACGGTGTCAAAGGTGTTCACCATATTCATATAAGAAGCATGGACGGTCACCGCAATTATGCCACAATGCACATTGTAGCTGACGGTGACAGCCACAAAATCAAACATATGGTAAGAGAAGAACTTAGCGAGCACGGAATAGTGCACGCAACACTTGAGCTTGAAGATGAAAACGAGCATTGTCACGAAGAAGATTGTCACATTCACTTTGAACATTCTTCCTCACATCATCACCATCACCACCATCATCATTGAGGTAAGACAATGAAAGAAATTGATTTGATTGAATTTGTAAATTATACAAAAAAAGAAGAAAAGCTGAATACGGTAACACATATTTTCGGTGCAGTTCTGGCAATTATCGCCACAGTAATGACAATTATCCGTTCCGTATCTCTTGACAGAACGGACTATCTCGCAATCGGTCTTGTCTATTGTCTTTCAATGTTGTTGGTATTTGTCTGCTCGTCAGTTTATCACGGTCTGCCACTGTGCAGAGCAAAAAAAGTAATGAGAATGATTGACTACACAGCCATTTACTTTATGCTTATGGGCACAATAACACCGTATATGCTTTTGTCAGTTGTTAATGTGAATTACAAGCTCGGTTGGGGACTTTTCATAACCTGCCTTGTTGCAACCGTAATTTCAATAATTCTGACACTCACAGCTTTCAGTAAAACAAAAGCTATAAGAATGATTTTATATATTGTAATAGGCTTTTGTGCATTTTCGTCACTTTTCGTAATAGGGGACAAGGTTGACCCTGTGGGAGTAAAATATGTCCTATGTGGTAACGGAACATACATTTTAGCCCTTGTCCTTTTTGCAATCGGTGCAAAGAAAAAATATTTTCACACAATATTTCACATTCTCGTAATCGTAGGCGCTACAATCCATTTCATAAACCTGTATAAATATGTGTTTGTATAAATTATAATTTGTCGGGATGATTGATGTAAAAAAACAAAACAATGTAGAGCGGGGGCTTGCTCCCGCCGTTGCTGGTTAATATAAAAATTAATTTAGTGTCATTCTGAGCGTAGCGAAGAATCTCATATTCTCAACAACGAGACCCTTCACTTCGTTCAGGGTGACCAACCCCTACAGCATACAAAACTGGTCACCTTGTAGGGGCTGACGACTCGGCAGCCCGTTCTAAAGTGCACAATCAAACTACAACGGGTTGTCGGGGACGCAGCTCCTACGAAAGGTGTTCGATAAACTTCAATTTATCAGACTAACTCATATATCAATTCCAAATTCCGAATTGATTTCCGCAATGAATTTTCTGCTTATTATTCAATTGACAAAAAAACACAAATATAGTAAAATATTTTCATATATGTATATGGGAGGACATAACAATGGAAAATATGGAACCTATGCAGCCTGTACAGCCAACAGAACCAACTCCGCCTGCACAGCCTGCTTCACCTAAAAAATCAAAGAAAACAAAGAAAATCGTTGCGATTGTACTTGCAGTTGTAGTTGCTTTCGTTGCAATATTCGGAATTGCTTTTGCAATTTCATCAAATAATAATAAGAGTAATGTTCCGACTTGCGACTGTGAATACTGCAGTCAGATGTTTGAATATTATAACTATCTTATTGAATCCGGAAGAATTGAGTTGAAGGATGTTGAGGGTGCCGACTCTTTCAATGATTTTGTACAGAACAATAATCAGCAAAACGATGTACAGAATGATAACAGTCAGCAGAACGATAATCAGCAGAATACACAGCAGAGTGCTGACCCTACAAAGTGGTCAGTAGCAGAAATTGTTGAAACATATAAGCACGCTGCAGGCAGAACTCATAATTCAGTAACTTCATATCAGGATATGAAGCTTCGTGACGGTTCACTTAACGCACCTGGTATTCCCGGTCCATTGTTAAGCTTTGCAGAAGGTGTTATGGCTGATGCACTCAGCAATAACTCAATGAATATCAAGGGTATCACAGGTGGTCACCAGAATCTTGCTGTTTCTGATGTTCAGAGTGCAAGAGCATATAAGAGTGGCAACAATATCGTTATCGAAATGATTATGAAGGAACAGGTTGATAAGGGTAACGGTCAGATGTACAACGGTACAGTTGGTCACGCTATTTCAGTTGTTGGTGATATTGATTCAGTTATCGGTCAGTTCTCAGGTCTTGGTATGGATGCAACAATTGCTGACGAGGATTGTACACTTCATTACAAGAACCCAAGACTTAAGGTTGCTATTGACAGTAACGGTAAGATTATCAACGGTACATGGAGCTATTATGTAAATATTACTCTTAATAACCTTACAATCAAGGCTCTTGGTATGACAGTTCCTGTACAGCAGGCAACAGCAATCGTTGACTTCGTTGTTACACTTAACGGTGGCTTCAAGGGTTAAAGAATAGTAAAAATAAAAGGTGAGTCATTGTTGACTCATCTTTTTACACGCTAAAAGGAGATAGAAAAAATGGGATTATTAAAGCTTGATTTTATTGATTGGCTTTCCTTTAAAGACATTTTGCCTTTTGAGGGAGTTGACATAACATTTGCAGAATTCTGTGCACAGTATTCTGCTGTACAGACAAACTGGGCATATACATATGCAGCAATTATCGGTATTATCATTCTTCTTATTAAGAAGAACAAAAAATGGTATTGGTATCTTTTCCTTATTATTTTCAGCATTATGTCTGTAACATCAGTCGGTATGCATACTGCTAACTACGGTGCATTTGAGCCCGGAGTTCTTACAACAAAGCTTCTTGCAAGCTATGTTGATATGTCGTTTACCGAGCTTACTGCCTGGTGCGGTGTATGTTGCTTTGCAATGGAATTTTATCAGTCAAAGGACAGCCTTAAAAAGCGAAATATATTCCTTATAGGTGTTTCGGCAATTACGGTGCTTGTGCTTGGCATTCTTACATATGAAGTATTTGTAATTCACGACAGACCACTTTACTTTGGTGGCAACGGTGCACCAATGGACGGTAAAACAGGTGGTATGTCAATTGCTGAGGTTGGCTGTATAATCACAATTCTTCCTATGGCTTATCTTTTTGCAGATAATTTCAAGAAGATGACAGGAAATGAAAAAGCACTTCTGGCTCTTACAATCGGTGTATTGATTGTTGCTGCCGTTATAACAGCTCTTTGGGGCGACAATGAAATCGCTGATTTTGCACTTGGTAATTTCCACGGTCATTCAACATGGCATATGCTTGGTGCTATAATGGAATTAGTCATTGTATTCTGGATTGACCAACGCGAAACCAACAGAAAAATCCGCGAATTAAAAGGTGAATAAAAAACTTGTATGACCTGTCTTTACAGGTCATATTTTTTTGTTTATAATTAGATTATACGAAAGGGGAATTGTGTAATGAAAACAGCGGAACAAATCACGAAAAGTGAACAAAGGGAAATAAAACGACTTAAAGGAATGCAAAACAGGGGAAACAGCAGTAAATATTTTCTTGTTTTGCTGACACTTATTGCAATCGTAAATATTCTTGACGAGGTAACAAGTAACCTTACCGTTACTGTGCAGTCATCATTCGTAACTGAATTTTTTGTAAACAACCCGTTTATGGGTAAATATTACACATTTCAGGAAGGTCTTGCACTTCATTCAGGTGTTGGTGTTTTCACCTATGTTTTAGGCATTTTTACACCGTTTTACAAGGCCCTTGCCGACAAATGGGGACGAAAACCTCTTTTTGCCATTTCCACACTCGGTATGGCATTGGGTCTTGTTGTAATTCACCTTTCTTCAAGCTACATAATGTTCCTTGTGGGCTTTGCAATTATCAGCTTCTTCATGGGACACGACATTCAGATTATTTATATCCTTGAGGAAGCACCTGACAAGCACCGTGCAAAGATTTACAGCTTTTTAAAGAGCTTCGGCATTTTGGGTGTTATTCTTATTCCTACGCTTCGCGATATGCTTATGGGTGATGACGCAACAAAATGGCGTGAAATCTTTTTAGTACCTGCCATAATCGGCTTTATTGCAGTTTTACTCGTTGTGATTTTCGCGAAGGACACAAAGGTGTTTATAAACGAGAGAATTGAATATCTTTCTCGTCCATATGAAGAAAGACAGGCTGAAAAAGCACTTAAAAAGCAACAAAAAGAAGCACAAAGAAATCAGTCGGGCGTTTTTAATGGTGTAAAATACATTTTTTCAAACGCTGACACAAAAAACCTTATTATTTCACACATTGTGTTCGACTCTGCAATGCCTGCAATTGCCCTTTACTTTGAGTCATCAATGCACAAGGTTGGTATGAGCACAAGTGAGATTACGAAAGCACTCTTTATGGTGCCTGTGGTTTATGCCACAATCACGTTCCTTTCAGGCTTTATTGCCGATAAATTCGGCAGAAAAGTAACGGTAACAGGCTTTTCAATGACCTGTATTGTTGGTTACTCACTTTTCGTAGCAGGTATTCTCTGTGGCTGGAATCCATATCTTATCGGCTTCTTCGCAGGACTTTATCAGGGTTCATATTGGATTGGTCGAGATTATATGAATGTTATGATGACCGAAAAAGTGCCGACAGATATTCGTGCATCAGTAGTTGGTGCAGAAGGACTTTTAGTAATCATCGGCCTTGCAGTAGGCTATCTTCTTGCCATCCTTGGTATGCTTAAATTCCAAATCTGGTGGGTATGCCTTGCAATTTCAGTTGTGGCAGTCGGCACAGCAGCAATAATGTTCGCAAAAGGCGTAAAAGAAACAAAAGGCGCAAATTTGGATGAGATAGAATAAGTCAAATTATAATTTATCGGGATGAACAACCAATTTGGTAAGTCATTCTGAGCGTAGCGAAGAAGCTCTCGCATTTCATCAGTCACCCTGAGTGAAATGAAGGGTCTGTTAAAATAGGACAGAGATTCTTCGTCACTTTGTTCCTCAGAATGACACTAACCTTAAATATCCCTACAAACTCCAATTCACCAACAAAAAGAGCCTCCACACTGAAGGCTCTTTTTTGTGTTCAGTTTTATTTGTGGTCTTCGTTGAGTACCTGCATTGTAACTTCTTCTCTTGCTTCGTGGTCGTATTTGTCCTGATAATAGTTTTCAGCAATTTGTTCAAAACTTCCGTCAGGCTTTACTGTAATCATTGTACAGCCACGCTGTGAGCCCAGCTTGTGAATTCGAAGGTATGCAAGATAGTCAATGCTCATACCGTATGTAAGACGGATACCCTTATATTCAAATGAGAAATTGTTTACATGGTCGTGACCAACGAATGTACCGTGTTTGCCACCAAGTTCTAACATAGTTTCGAAAAGCTCATCAGGAATGTCACTACTGTAAACCACATCACCTGATTCACCCGCAGTACCATAGAAGTATTTAACATCCTCTGTATCCTTGTAATCATTTTCAACGAATTCGAACCAGGCATCACCGTATTCAGCAATAGGAATATGGAAGAAAAGTAATGTGTTAAGTTCACCGTATTTTTCCTGAAGTTCGTCCTTGTTATCTAATGTAGCAATAAGGTTTTTGTTGTATTCATTATTGTTCTGTACAGTTTCCTTGTACCACTGTACCTGGTCCTCGTGAATGTTGTCATATTCCCATGCAAGCATTTCAATAAGACCGTCACCTGTGTATGCGTTTGAGTCGATTGTGAAAATTGACTGTGTGATAATTCCCTGTGAGTTTTTGACATTTATCACGCTGTTTCCGTAGCCGAAAATGTCCTCGTCACCTGCCTGATATAAGCAGTATTTGAAGTCAGGGTTACTGTAAAATTCAGAAATATCTTCTCTGTCATAAGGACTGTAAAATTCTGAATCGTGGTTACCGAAGGTAACTGTCCAGTAAACACCAAGGCTTTCCATAAGTGTTGCAAAAGCTGTATGAGGTGGAAGGTTGTTAAGTGACATTGTTTCATAAGGTGCAGGATAAGCAATATCACCTGTAGCAATTACAAGGTCAGGTTTTTCAACACGAATCATCTGTGCAACTGCATTAAGTGCCATTGTGTCCATTTTCCCTGAAAGCCAACCACCACCAAGGTGAATGTCAGTAAGGTGCATAATCTTTAATTCTCTGTCAGTAGTGAATGTCCAGTTTCCGTTCTCGTCCTTTTTAGGTACTAACTGATTTTCAATTTCAACAGCCTCAAATGATGCTGTATACCCGATTTTGTTCTTGTTATAAATCTTGTTTACAACAAAGTTTACGCAACCGATAGCAATACAGATACACAAAAAGATTGCTAACCCCTTTAATAAGCCTTTAAAAAATTTCTTTGCTTTCATAATAATAACTCCTTCTCTTTTATATCAATGAAATTAGCCACATTATAATAAACCACACAGGTGGAATAATGAGTGCAGGTAACATATTAAGTGTCTTAAGATTTTTGATATTAAGAATACTGAGACCCGATGATGCGATTAAGAAACCACCGACAACGCTGATTTCACACATAAGGTCAGGACTCATAAACTCACCTAAAAATTTTGCAAGTAAATAAATACTGCCCTGCCAACAGAAAAGTACAGGTGCTGCCAAAGCAATTCCAATGCCATATGTTGATGCTAACACCATACTTGTCACAAAGTCAAGAGTAGCATTTGTAAAAAGATATGTATGGTCATTATTAAGAGCAGAGTTTATAGGTCCTAAAATGGACAGACTGCCTATACAGAAAAGGAGAATTGCAGTTGAAAGACCTTTACCCAATTCGCTTTTGCCTTTTTTCTCTGTAAGTGCATTAAAATGCTTGTCCAAGTCAATCATATTGCCCAAAAGTGAACCCAACGCAAGACTTACAATGAAAAGAACAGGATACTGACTTTTGGGCATATTTTGCACAACGGAATTTATACCAATACCTGCTGCTGCAAGTCCCATTGCATTCATAAGGCAATTTGTGTATTTTTCTTTAATTCCTTTTTTGAGCAGACTGCCGATTACACTTCCCGTAAGAATTGTGGCAGTATTAACTATTGTTCCAATCATTTTGTATCTAACCTCGTACTTTCTACAGCCTGAAAAATCTCTTTAAGTGTATCAAGAGAATTCTGGTCAGCACTCTTTTTAACATTTATACTCTTTTTACCTGTTTTCGTAAGTCCTACACGACCACGAAGTACAGAAGAAATATCAAGTACTAATGATGTGTTGATTTCTTCACAGTAAAGACAGAGTGTATCACCGCGTTGACCGATTTCATAAATTCCAAGTGACGCAGCAGTATTTCTGCAAAGTGAAACCTCAATAAGTCCTTCGACTGACGGTGGAATATCACCGTAACGGTCACGGAGTTCATCGCGGACATCCTCTGCATCCTGAAATGAACGGATATCTGCAATTCGTCTGTAAATGGCAAGTCGTTGCTGTAATGCAGAAATATACTTTTCAGGAATATGAGCATTGATTTGCAGGTCAATAAGACACTCTTTTTCCTTTGGTTTTTCACCCTTTTGCTGACTTATGGCTTCACCTAAAAGCTTCATATACATATCGTAACCGACTGCGGCCAAATGACCGTGTTGCTGTGCACCGAGAAGATTACCTGCCCCTCGTATTTCAAGGTCACGCATAGCAATTTTAAAGCCTGAACCAAATTCTGTATATTCACGGATTGCCTGAAGTCGCTTATATGCAATTTCCGAAAGATTTTTGTCGCGTTTATAAGTAAGGTAAGCACTTGCTCGTCTTGCACTTCTGCCTACTCGACCACGGAGCTGATGAAGTTGGGCAAGTCCCAATTTATCGGCATCTTCAATGATTAGCGTATTGGCATTGGGCACATCAACGCCTGTTTCAATGATGGTCGTACAAACGAGAATGTCGATTTCACCGTCCATAAGGTCACGCCAGATGTCACTTAACTGCTCCTCGTTCATTTTACCGTGAGCAACTGAAATTCGAGCATTAGGCAATTGCTCCTGAATCTGATTCGCAACACCGTCAATTGTGTCAACTCTGTTGTGTAAAAAATAGACCTGACCACCACGACGAAGCTCTTTTTCCATAGCTTCACAAAGTAGTGGCATATTGTGTTCAACAACATAGGTCTGAACAGGTGAACGGTCAGACGGTGCTTCCTCAATAACCGACATATCGCGAATACCTGACATTGCCATATTAAGTGTTCGCGGAATCGGTGTAGCAGAAAGAGTAAGAACATCAACACCAGGAAATAATTCTTTCAGCTTTTCCTTTTGTGCAACACCGAAGCGTTGTTCCTCGTCAACAATCAAAAGACCTAAATCCTTGAATTTCACTTTTTTTGATATAAGTGAATGTGTACCAACGATAATATCAACAAAGCCTGAATTTACTCGTTTTATGATTTTTTCCCTTTGTGTAGGTGTACGGAATCGGGAAAGCATTTCGGCTTCAATGGGGAAACCGTCAAATCGTTTAAGAATTGTCTGGTAATGCTGTAATGCAAGAATTGTAGTCGGCACTAAAATTGCACATTGCTTACCGTCTGCAATACATTTGAAAACTGCTCGCAAAGCCACTTCAGTTTTACCGAAGCCAACATCACCACAGAGAAGTCTGTCCATAGGATACGGTTTTTCCATATCACTCTTGATTTCGTCAATGCTTCGTAGCTGGTCGCTTGTTTCTTCAAATGCAAATCGGTTTTCAAAATCCCTTTGCATATCAATGTCAGGTGAAAAGGCATAGCCCTCGCTGTGAAGTCGTTGAGAATAAAGCTTGATAAGCTGGTCAGCCATATCCTTGACTGCAGTACGAACCTTATTTCGTGTCTTTTCCCATTCACCGCCACCAAGACGGTTAAGCTTAAGTGCTTTTCCGTCGTCTTCATGAGGGCCTATATATTTCGATACCAAATCAAGCTGAGTGACAGGCACATAAAGAACATCACTTTTTGCGTACTTGATTTTAATATAGTCTTTTATGATTTTGTTGGCTTCAAGCTGTGTAACACCGTCAAAAATACCGATACCGTGAACCGCGTGAACAATATAATCGCCTTTTTTCAGTTCATCAAGCGAATGAATTGTATCCCTTGCTTTAAAGCCTGTTTTTCTCTTGCGAGAGGTTGATTGATAAATTTTTGAATATGTGAAAACATATAATTTTTCGTTTCTGTATGAAAAGCCTGAAGAAAGCGAGCCTGCTAAAACGCATACAGCACCTTTCGGGAATTTAGCCGGAATCTGTGAAAAATAAACTGAAACAAAGTTTTCGTCATTTAAAGCGTCTGCAAGATTTTTTGCACTTTTTTCAGTTCCTGCAAACACCACAACCGTACTGTCATTGGTGTTGACAGGCTTTAAGTCTTCCATAAGTACATCTAATTTTCCGTTCCATACGGGTAATGTGTTTCCGTTAAAGGTGGTAAGACTTTTAACAGGTGTATCAAAGCTTCCTCTTGGAAAATTGTCAATGTATGTTGCACCAAATTCTTTATATTTCTCAACTAAATCGTTAAAGGTAAGACAGAATTTGTCGAGTCCCTTACAAAGTGTACCTTCCTCAACACAAGCCTTGATATCCTCAAGTAAAAGCTTTTGGAATGAAGAAACCTTTTCTTTTATTCCGCCTGTTTCAACTGCAAAAAGAAGATAATCCTTTGCATAGTCAAAAATTGTAGCAGGGGAATAGATAAGCGGTAAGTATTTGTCGGCAGACCCAACGGACAGACCGCCTTTGAGTCTGTCAATGTCTGCATATAGTTTTTCACGGATAATGTCCGTCTTTTTACCACGGATTGAAGATGCCAATTTATCAATTTTTTCAATAAGCTCATTATTATTGTCAATTATGATTTCCTTTGACGGAGTAATTAAAATTTCGTCAATATTTACTGTTCGTCTTTGTGTGGAAACATCAAAATGGCACATTGTGTCAACTGTGTCGCCCCAAAGCTCAATTCGTACAGGCTCCTCGTCATCAGGCGAGAAAAAGTCCACAATACCTCCGCGGACAGAGAACTGACCGACACCCTCAACAGCATCAACTCTCGCGTAGCCTGCACAGTTAAGTGACATAATAATATTTTCAAGAGTAGTTTCTTCGTCTTTTTTAAGAAGGACACTTTTTTGCCTTAAAATTTCAGGTGGAACAGTATATGAAACAGCCGATTCTGCACTTGCTACAACAACATCACAACGGTTGTCAAGCATTCTGCGAAGAACCTTGATTCTCTTTTGCTCATATTCATAGCTTTGTGAGTCGGTTGTATAGAATGAAAGGCTACGAGCAGGGTAGTGAAGTGCAGAAACACCGAATGTGCTCAAATCCTCGCAAAGTCGTACAGCAGTAGCGTCGTCAGGCACGACTACAAGGGCCTTTTTTTCAAGACCCCCTGTTAATGCAGAAATAATGTGTGCTTTCATAACGGGAATTAACCCTAAAACACCTTGCGGAAGAAAACCTTTTTTAATACTGTTTTCAACACCTTTATATTCTGCTGAATTATTAATTGTCTCAACAAATGCTGACATTGTTTTTACCTCAGCTATTGTATAAATTCATTGCCTTTTCTGTGTTATCGTCAAGCATAAGCTCAAGTGCCTTACACGCATTCTCAAGTGCAGGTAAAAGTGCTTTCTGCTCGTCTTTTTTAAATTCTGAAAGTACCCAATCAGCCATATCGTAATCAGGATGCGGTTTTTTGCCGACACCGATTTTCACTCTTGGGAAATTGTCGCTGTTCAGATGATAAATAATGCTGCGAAGACCCTTCTGACCACCATCGCTGCCTTTTCTTTTGATTCGCATTTTGCCAACATCAAGAGATACATCATCACTTACAACAATGATTTTTTCAGGCGGAATTTTATAAAAGTCAGAACATTCTCTAACTGCCTCGCCACTGTTGTTCATAAAGGTCTGTGGCTTCATAACGATACAACGATGACCGTTTATACTTACATCAGCCGTAAGGGATTTGAATTTAAGTCTGTCAATTCTGAAATTAAGCTTTTCAGATAGCATATCAAGGCATAAAAACCCTGCATTGTGTCGTGTAATAGTATATTTGTTGCCGGGATTACCAAGTCCCACAATAAGAAATTCGTGAGTACCCGTAGCCATTATTTTTGTCTGTTTCCTGAATCTGTTGAACATAGTTTTTCCTTTATTTTTTAAATCTTTCTTTGTTTTTTTCACGCCAACCCTCAATGTTGACCTGTCTTGCTCTTGCAATACCAAGTGAGTCGGCAGGAACATCATCTGTAATCGTTGAGCCTGCTGCAGTATAAGCACCGTCACAAAGGGTAACAGGAGCAATGAGATTTGTATTACAACCGATAAAGCAGTCGTTACCGATGATTGTTCTGTACTTGTTTTTACCGTCATAATTGACCGTAACAGTACCGCAACCGAAATTGACTCTTTTACCTACATCGGAATCCCCAACATAAGTAAGGTGAGAAACCTTTGTATTTTCTTGGATATTTGAGTTTTTCACTTCAACAAAATTGCCTAAATGCACCTTTTCACCGATAACCGAATTGGGTCTTATGTGAACAAACGGGCCAATATCAGCCCAGTCCATCACGTTTGACTGATAGCATTGAACCGAATTGAGTTTGACATTGTTCCCGATAACACTTTCTTTAATGAGCGTGTTAGGACCGATTACACAGTTTTCACCGATAGAAACACCTGAAAAAACCATAGTGTTGGGTAAAATTTTCGTGCCCTTACCGATTGTTACATTCTCTTCAATTACAACACTCTGATGGTAAGGGATACAAACACCGTTTTTTTCGTGAAAATCAATGTTTCTTTGGTTCCTGATATCGTTTTTTGTCATAAGAATACCTCAAATTCCTCTAAATAATTATTTTATCATAGTCTATGCAGATTTTCAACCTTTTAGTTTGTGAAATGACAGGTTCAAACCCCGACAGATAAAAATTCAAATTATAATTTGTCGGGATGATTAAGGTTTCGTGTCATTCTGAGGAACGAAGTGACGAAGAATCTCTGTTGGTTGATATGTCACTATTTGAAAAATTCTTCGCTACGCTCAGAATGACCTATCCAGTTAATTGTTTTGTTCGACAAACTTCCAATTTATATATGCAATATAATGTGTCGGTTTTTACCATAAAAACCTTGAAATATCAAGGAATAAATGGTATAATGATAAATTAGTAAAATGCGATAAATTTGACTTTTGAAAAGGAGGGACAAGACTAATGAGCAGAAAAAAATGGTTAACAGCACATATTGATAAAGAATTGGCAGCACAGGTTGCCGAAAATCATAGTCTTGACCCTTTTACCTCTCTTATATTAGTATCCCGCGGACTTACGGAATATGAGGATGTTGAAGAATTTTTTGATAACGATTTCAGTTTCTGTGACCCATATCTTATTGCCGATATGGAAAAAGCAGTTTTACGAATTGAAAAGGCTATTGAGGACAGGGAAAAAATCTGCGTTTTCGGTGATTATGACGCTGACGGTGTAACTGCAACAGCGCTTATGTATTCATACCTTTCTTCTCGTAATGCCGATGTAATGTACTATATTCCCGACAGAATAAGCGAAGGCTACGGAATGAATAGGGAAGCTGTGGCATATCTTCACGAAAAAGGCGTGAAGCTTATTGTTACCGTTGATAACGGTATTTCTGCTATTGACGAAATTGAATACGGTAACTCTCTCGGAATTGATACAGTTGTTACCGACCATCATCAGGTTGGTGAAGTTTTACCTGATGCGGTTGCAGTTATTGACCCGCACCGTGAGGACTGTAATCTTCACTTTAAGGAATGGGCAGGTGTCGGTGTTGCCTTTAAGGTTGTCTGTGCCTTGGAAAAAGGTGATTACGCAGAAATTCTCAACAGATATGCCGATATTATCGCAGTCGGTACTATTGCCGATGTGGTGGACTTGAAGGATGAAAACAGGGCAATCGTAAAATACGGTGTTGCAAAAATAAATTCAAATCCTTGTAACGGTATCAATGCACTTCGTCAGATTGCAGGTGTCAGCGAAAGACAACTCAACGCAGTCGGTGTAACATATTCATTAGCACCAAGAATAAACGCAGCAGGCAGAATTGAATCTGCCACAACTGCACTCAAACTTTTACTTTGTGATGACCTTCTTAAGGCATTAGAAATCGGTGAACAGGTTGATATGTGCAACCGTCAGCGTCATCAGTTGGAAGCAGAAATAATGGAGTCAGCCATAAAGCATATCGAAAGTAACGACAAGCTTAAATATTCACGAGTAATTGTTGTCTGTGGTGAAGGTTGGCATCATGGTGTTATTGGTATTGTTGCTGCAAGAATTACGGAAAAATACGGAAAACCATCAATCGTACTCACCTTTGACGGTGATGAGGGTACAGGCTCTGCAAGAAGTATAGGTGGATTTTCAGTTTACGATGCAATCAAATCTGGTGAAGACCTGCTTACACATTTCGGTGGTCATACTCTGGCAGCAGGTCTTGGAATTAAGCGAGAGAATATCGGTGAATTTTTCCGCAGAGTAAATGAATATGCCGAAAAACAGCCTGATACAGTACCTGAATTACTACTTGACTGTAAGCTCAATCCTGCATATATAAATACAGAGTTAGTGGAATCTCTTGAAAATCTTGAGCCATTTGGTGCAGGAAATCCCCAACCGATGTTCGGAATTTTCGGTGTAAGGCTTGATTCCGTTAAGCCTGTTGGTGAGGGTAAGCATCTTCGACTTTCATTCACAAAGGGTAATACACAGTTTGTGGCTATGAAATTTTCTACAACAGTTCTTGAATTTCCGTTCAGCGAGGGTGACATAGTTGACCTTGCTGTGCGAATTGATAAAAATGAATTCAGAGGGGAAGTAAAAGCAGCCGTTCAGGTGCGTGAAATTCGTTTTTCAGGCGTGGATGATGAAACTTTCTTCAAATCTCGTTCACTTTATGAAAAGTATAAACGAGGTGACCTTCTTAACTGTCATGAAGCAAGATTTTTAATGCCCACAAGGGAATTCCTTCTTGGTGTTTTCAATCTTTTAAAACAGTACAAACAATGGCCTTATGATGTGGAAACACTCACATACAGAGCAAAATGCCCAATAGAGAGATATTGCACAATGCTTGTATCCCTTGATGTGCTTAAGGAATTAAAACTTATATATTACGAAAACGAAAGAATTATATTTAACGGTGACGGAAAAAAAGCTGATTTATCACAGTCAAAAATTCTTAATACATTAAATCAAATGAAGGGTGGTGAATAATATGGCAGAGGTTGTCAATGTAAATGTAGATGTAAATGAATTGTTCGAAAATTTACGAAACAGAATTAAAACATTTCACGGTGAAGATGAATTAAAAGTAATTGACAAGGCTTTCGAAATTGCTAACGGGTATCACGGTGACCAGAAACGAAAGTCAGGCGAGCCATATATTATTCACCCTATTGCAGTTTGTGATATCCTTGTTGATTTGGGTATGGATTGGCAATCACTCGTTGCAGCACTTTTGCACGATGTTGTTGAGGATACACCATACACAATTGAACAGTTGACCGAAGATTTTGGTGAGGAAGTTGCAATTCTTGTTGACGGTGTTACAAAACTTGGTCAGGTTCAGATTAACTCAACTGAAGCAAAAGAAGAACAACAGGCAGAAAATATCCGAAAAATGCTTCTTGCAATGTCAAAGGATATTCGTGTTATTATCGTAAAACTTGCTGACCGTGTGCATAATATGAGAACTTTACAGTTTATGTCACCGCAAAAGCAACGCGATAAGGCACTTGAAACACTTGAAATTTTTGCACCGATTTCTCACAGACTCGGTATCCGTTCCGTAAAGGAAGAACTTGAGGATAGGGCAATTCGTTTCCTTGACCCTGTGGCTTATGAGGGAATTGAAGAAAATCTTGAAAATTCAAATGAGTCGGGAACAGATTTTCTTGAAAGCATAAAGCAAAAAATCGGTGACCGTATTCACGAAACTGTGCCAAAAGCTCAAATCAGCGGTCGAATCAAGTCGGTTCACGGTATTTACCGTAAAATGTATATGCAGGGCAAACAGTTTGACGAAATTTATGACATTTACGCTGTTCGTATTATCGTTGACAGCGTAATCGACTGTTACAACTGCCTTGGTATTATTCACGATATGTATAATCCTTTACCAGGTCGCTTCAAGGATTATATTTCAACACCAAAACCAAATATGTATCAATCACTTCATACAACCGTAATCGGTAAAGAGGGAACACCTTTTGAAGTGCAAATCAGAACTTGGGAAATGCATCGTACGGCTGAATTCGGTATCGCAGCCCATTGGAAATACAAACTTGGTGTTTCAGGTGGAAAACAGAGTTTTGACCAGCGTCTTCAATGGATTCGTGAAATGCTTGAAACACAGCAGGAAACAGGGGATGCAAGAGACCTTGTTTCCACAATCAAAACTGACCTTATTACTGACGAGGTATTTGTTTATACACCAAAGGGAGATGTTATCAATGTGCCTGTTGGTTCAACGGTAATCGACTTTGCCTATGCTATTCACTCTGCTGTTGGCAACAAGATGACAGGTGCAAAGGTTGACGGTCGAATTGTACCGATTGACTATGTAATCAAAACAGGTGAAATCGTCGAAATTCTTACATCTTCTCAACAGGGTAAAGGACCAAGCCGTGACTGGCTTAATATTGTAAAAACAAATCAGGCAAAGAGCAAAATCCGTTCTTGGTTTAAAAAGGAAAAACGAGAAGAAAATATCATTGAAGGTAAGGCTGAAATTGAACGGGAGTTCAGACGAAATTATATTCGTCTGTCAGATGAAGACTATCAGAAATTCATCAAAAAACTCTGCGAGCGTCAGCGAATGGACAATGTTGACGATTTCTATGCAGCAATCGGTTACGGTGGACTTTCCATCAATCGAATGATGCCTTACATTAAGGAAGAATATCAGAAAAATTACGATAAGAGTCGTCAGGAAATCAAGATTGTTACCGTTAAGGACAACTCAAAGAAGAATAAAGAGGGGGTTACTGTTGAGGGAATTGACAACTGTCTTATTAAGTTCTCACAATGCTGTAATCCACTTCCAGGCGACAATATCATCGGTTTTATCACTCGTGGTCACGGTGTTTCAATCCACAAGCGTGATTGTACAAATGTGCCAAAGGATATTATAAATTGTGCAGAGCCTGCCCGTTGGGTTAATGCCTATTGGAATCAGAATGTCAAGGAAGAATACAAGGCAACACTTCAGCTTACCTGCCTTTCTCGTGTGGGACTTATGGCAGAGGTTGCAATGCAGGTTGCCAATATGCGAGTTAATATTACAAGCATCAGTACCCACGATATGAAGGACGGAAGAACAATTATCGAGCTTACCGTCAATGTAAGTGGTATTGACCACTTGAAGAATTTGATTCAGAGAATCGAAAAGGTTGATGGCATATTAAGTGTAGAGAGATAAGGATATAAAATATGAAAGCAGTAATTCAAAGAGTATCAAAAGCAAGTGTCACCGTTGATGGTGAGCTTATATCAAGTATCGGAAAAGGTTATCTTATTTTGCTTGGTGTAATGGATGATGATACAGAAGCCGATGCAGAGGTGTTGGCTCGAAAAGCATCAACCTTGCGTGTTTTTGAAGACGAAGAAGGCAAAATGAACCTTGATATACAAAATGTAGATGGTGAAATTCTTGCAGTTTCACAGTTTACTCTCTGTGCCGATTTGAAAAAGGGCAACAGACCGTCATTCGGTCATTCTGCGCATCCTGACAGAGCCAATAAGTTGTACGAATGTTTCTGTCAGAAGCTTCTTGAAAATGGCGTAAAAAGTGTTAAAAAAGGTGTTTTCGGTGCCGATATGAAGGTTGAGCTTCTCAACGATGGCCCTGTAACTATCCTTTATGATTCAGAAATATGGAGAAAGAAGTAAAAAGATATGATAACAGTAGAAAAACATTTGGCAGTAATGAATAACGGTTTTACAACAAATACATATATTGTCACAGATTGTGAAACAGGAGACACAGCAGTTGTTGACCCGTCACTTCCCGAAGAAAAGCTAATGAAAAAATTAAGCGGAAAAAATGTTAAGTATATTCTTCTTACTCACGGACATTTTGACCATATCTGCGGTGCAAAAATGATTCAGGATAACACAGGTGCAAAGATTGTTATTCATAAAAATGATGACGAAATGCTTCACGACACAGAAAAGAACGAATTTGCAATAAACTGTCCGGGAATTCCGTTCCCTGAAGTAAATGCAGATATTCTCACAGAAGACGGAACAGAAATTATGCTTGGTAACAGCAAAATTACAGTTCTTCATACACCTGGTCATTCAAAGGGTGGCGTTTGTTATCTTTTTATGGACGACAAGGTTATGTTTTCAGGTGACACTCTTTTCCGTCTTTGTGCAGGCAGAGCTGACCTTTACGGTGGCAGTGGTCGTGAAGAACTTCGTTCACTTGCAAAAATTGGTGAACTTGAAGGCGATTATAAGGTTTATCCAGGTCACGAAGATGACACAACTCTTGACTTTGAACGCGAAAACAATCGTTATATGAGAACTCGTTTCAGAAGAAAATGATTAAACTACTTGTAATCAACCACAAATTCCATTATGAAATGGAAAAGTTAGTCAGAATTTTTATGCCTGATGTAAAAATTCAGGTCGTATATGAAGAATGTGACGATTTTAATATCTCAACATCTGTAACAGACGAAATTAAGGTCATAATAAATTTTGACACCTTTAATAGAACGCTTACTGCCCCTCTTTGTGACGACAATGAAATGCAAATGGGCAGAATGGTCTATTCACTTATGGGTGAATATACGCATTTTTATCCAAAATGGGGAGTTCTGACAGGTGTACGGCCATCCAAACTTTTAATAAACACAGAAAAACAAATAGGCAGGGAAAAAACTGAAGAATATTTTAAAACAGATTTGCTTGTAACAGACGAAAAATTTCGTCTTGCAAGGGAAGTTGCCGATTGGGAAGAAAAAATAATCGGTACAAGTGGAGAAAAATCCTTCAGCCTTTATGTTTCAATTCCTTTTTGTCCCTCAAGATGCAGCTACTGTTCATTCGTTTCTCATTCTGTGGAAAATGACAAGGCAAAAAATTTATTGCCACAGTATGTTGAACTTTTATCGGAAGAACTGAAAATAACAGGTGAAATCGCAAGAAAAATCGGTGTAAAACTTGAAAGCATTTATATCGGTGGCGGTACACCGACAACACTTTCGGCAGAACAGCTTGAAACTACAATAAATTCAATAAAAAATAATTTTGATTTGTCCTCTTGTCGTGAATTTACTGTGGAGGCAGGTCGTCCTGACACCATAACAGAAGAAAAACTTGTAGTGCTTAAGAACAGTCCTGTTGACAGAATAAGCATAAATCCACAGACCTTTAATAATTCGGTTTTACAAGCTGTGGGCAGACGACATACTGCAGAAGATACAATAAACATCTTCAATATGGCTCGTAAAATGGGGTTTGACAATATCAATATGGACCTTATTGCAGGGCTTCCGACGGATACAGTTGAGGGTTTTCGTCATTCACTTAATACTGCAATAAGCCTTGAGCCTGAAAATATCACAGTTCATACTCTTGCTGTAAAGCGTTCATCAACAATAGGACAGAATAATCCTAAGCTTGCTGTGGAAAATGCAAACACAGCGTCAGAAATGCTTTCATATACCTACGAAAAATTATATGAAAAGTATCATCCGTATTATATGTACCGTCAGTCAAAGTCAGCAGGTGCTCTTGAAAATGTCGGCTGGGCAAAGGAAAATTGTGAATGTATCTACAATATTTTTATGATGGAAGAATGTCATACAATACTTTCCTGCGGTGGCGGTGCAGTAACAAAGCTTAAAGCACCAAAGGGTGATGAAATCGAGCGGATTTTCAATTTCAAATACCCGTTTGAATATATCAAGGATTTTAATGAGCTAACAGAACGAAAGAAAAGAATAACACAGTTTTATGATACATACAAATAATAGAATAATTTTGTGAGGTATTATAAATGGCAAATATCAATAATAAACTTGAATATGTCAATGAAAGAGCAATTACTGACCCTGCACAATTCGTTATAGAATGTGAAGAAAGATACGCGAAAATCATTGATTCCATTGTTGAAAAAATTATTACAGAAGACGGTCGGGAAATTGTAATGCTTGCAGGGCCTTCTTCAGCAGGAAAAACAACAACTGCACGAAAACTCAAAGAAGGACTTCTGAAAAAAGGCGTAAAAACCTATGTGTTAAGCCTTGATGATTTCTACCTTAACCGTGAGGATATTCCTTATCTTCCTGACGGAAGTCAGGACTATGAAACGGTCGATGCTCTTGATTTAGTTCATCTTGAAAAGGATTTGAACGGTCTTCTTCGCGGTGAAACGGTAAAAACTCCGGTGTTTGATTTCACAACAGGCAAAAGAAGTGATACGGAATTTAACGAAATCACCTTAGGTGACGAGGATATTGTAATTATCGAAGGACTTCACGCCCTTAATCCTGTAATTACGGAAAAGGTTCACGGTAAACTTTTAAAGGTATATATCAATGTTTCTTCAAGAATTTATGACAATAATGGAAATATCGTTCTCAATAAACGAAATATGCGTTTTATACGCAGAATGATTCGTGACTACAAATTCCGTGCAAGTAGCGTGGAAAACACCTGTAAGCTGTGGAAAAATGTTACGGCAGGTGAGGATAAATATCTTTTCCCATATCGTGACAATGCTGACATAAAGGCAAACACAATTCATCTTTACGAATCTTGTGTTTTAAAGCATCAGGCATTACCACTTCTAAAAAACAGTCAGGTATCGGATGAATTTAAAAAGGATATAGAAAAACTTACAAAAGCACTTGAAAAGTTTAATGATATAGAAGAAAACAAAGTCCCTGATGATTCGCTTCTTCGTGAGTTTTTAGGACAATAATACCAATTCAAAAGGTGTGATAATTTTGGCAGACAAAAAAAGAACTAACCAGACATTGCTCAACGGTGCATTGATTTTAAGTATTGCATCATTGATTGTTAAGGTGATCGGTGTTATTTATAAAATTCCACTTTCCAATATGATTGGTACTGTGGGCAGAGGTTATTTCGATTCGGCATACAATCTTTATGTGCCAATCTATACGGTTTCTATGGCAGGTCTTCCTGTTGCCATTTCAAATATGGTTTCAAGGGCTATGGCAATGGGCTTGTATCGTGATGTAAAGATTATCCGTAAAGTAGCACAGCGAATTTTCCTGATTGTGGGCATAATCGGAACAATCGCAATGTTTATTCTTGCATTTCCGTATGCTATGTCAGCAAAGAATATGGATGTTCTTCCTGCAGTTTTCGTAATAACTCCGTCAATCTTCTTCTGCTGTGTAATGTCAAGCTATCGCGGATATTATAACGGTCTTTCAAATATGACACCAACTGCAGTTTCAGAGGTTTTTGAAGCAACAGGAAAACTTGTTTTTGGTCTTATTTGTGCAAAAACTGTAATCAACTACGGTTATTCTCGTTTTGAACAGGGACTTACAGTTTTCGGCAGAACTGTTGCAAACGAAAGTGAAGCATTAAGTGCTATTTATCCATATGCCGCAGCAGGTGCCGCAGCAGGTGTTACTCTCGGTACAGTTATCGGTGTTATTTACCTTGTTATTCTTCATAAGGTTAAGGGCGACAGAATCACAAAAGCAGAGCTTATGTCTGCACCAAAGCCTGAAAAAGCAAATGCGGTTGCAAGTAAGCTTTTGAAATTTGCAATCCCTGTTGCAATCAGCTCGCTTGTGTTCAGTATCACAAATCTTATCGACTCAATCACAATTCAGAATCGTCTTGAATATGTAATTCTCAACAACCTTGACTATATAAGAAATCTTTATAGCACAGAGCTTACAGGCATACTTGACGCTGATATTAAAAATTTCCTTTACGGTGCATATTCATTGTCAATTGACTTCCGTAATTTAATTCCGTCAATTACAATGACTCTCGGTATCAGTGCAATTCCTGCACTTTCTGCAGCTTGGGCTGTTAAGAATAAACGGGCAATCAGAGTTTCAATCGAATCTGTGCTTCGTGTGACAATGCTTATTGCAATGCCTTGTGGTATCGGTATGGGTGTCCTTGCACAACCTATTCTCGCTGCCTTTTACGGTAGTGGTGATGCCGCAAGTGGTGTTTCAATCGCAGCACCTGTACTTACTGCTTATGGCTTTACAATCTTCCTTATGGCACTTTCACAGCCTATGACAAATATGCTTCAGGCACTTGATAAAACAAAAGTACCTCTTATTTCACTTTCAGCAGGTGCACTTGCGAAGCTTATTGCAAACTTTATATTTGTTTCAATTCCAAAGCTTAATGTAAACGGTGCTGTAATCGGTACGGTGCTTTGCTATGTTATTGTTGTTTCAATTAACTTTGTAGCACTTCTCAAAACTGCAAAAGTAAAGATAAATCTTCTTTCTGTTTTCATAAAGCCTGTATTCAGTGGAATCCTTTGTGGTGTTGCTGCATACACATCCTACGGAATTTTTAACAGATTCTTACCCGAATTCTCAATCAAGAATCTTTTCTGCCTTGCAGTTTCCATAGGTTTTGGTGGCATTGTCTATGTAATTTCCATACTTTTGATTAAAGGAATTGCAAAAGATGATGTAATTATGCTCCCAAAAGGAGAAAAAATTGCAAAAATACTTGCAAAATTTGGTTTTATAGAGTAAAATGAGAGGGTAACATTATGATTGATAATTTTCAGTTCAAAGAAAACTACAATGTGAACGATTTAATTGATATTGTTGAGATTCTTCGTTCGCCCGATGGTTGCCCTTGGGACAGGGAACAGGACCACAAGTCAATTCGTCGTGATTTTCTTGAAGAAACTTATGAAGTGATTGAGGCAATCAATAAGGACGATAAGGACTTGCTTATGGAAGAACTTGGTGATGTTTTGTTACAGGTTGTCTTCCATACACAGATTGAGCGTGAAAAGGGTACATTCGATTTATCGGATGTTGCTGACGGAATCTGTAAAAAAATGATTGAGCGTCATCCACATGTTTTCGGTGATGTTAATGCCGAAACAAGTGAACAGGTGCTTGAGAATTGGGATGTTATTAAAAAGCGTACAAAGAAGCAGAAAAGTCAGACAGAATCAATGAACTCAATTCCTCGTGAATTTCCTGCACTGATGCGTGCCGATAAGGTTCAGAAAAAAGCCTCAAAGGTGGGCTTTGACTGGGATAACGCTGACGGTGCTTTCGATAAAGTTATGGAAGAGTTGGCAGAACTTAAACAGGCATACAAAGAGGGGAATCAGGAGAATATCCACGAAGAGCTTGGCGATTTGCTTTTCTCCGTTGTCAATGTTTCTCGATTTGTAAAGGTTGACAGCGAGGAAGCCCTTACAAAGTCAACGGACAAGTTCATTGACCGTTTCAGTAAGGTTGAAAAAATGGCAGATGAGCAAGGACTCGATATGAAAAATACAGACTTGGCAACATTGGACAAGCTGTGGGATTTGGCTAAAAAGGACGAGGGTTCTTTTTAAATAAAAAAGATAAAAATTTTTTGGAGGAATACACAATGAACAAGACAGAACTCGTAGCAGCAGTAGCTGCAAAAGCAGGTATCTCAAAGAAAGATGCTGACGCAGCAGTAGCAGCAGTTTTCGCATCAGTTACAGATGCACTCAAGAATGGTGATAAGGTTCAGCTTATCGGCTTCGGTACATTTGAAGTTCGTGAAAGAGCAGAAAAGACAGCTCGTAACCCAAGAACAGGCGAAACAATGACAGTTCCTGCAACAAAAGTTCCTGCATTCAAAGCAGGCGCAGCACTCAAAGCAGCTGTTAAATAATTAAACTTTTGTAAAAAAAAATCGGGGAGTCGGTTGACTCCCTTGTTTTTTATCCTTGGTGGAGGAAATCCCTATGAGATTAGACAAATTTTTAAAAGTATCAAGAATAATAAAAAGACGAACTGTTGCCAACGAAGTATGTGACGCAGGTCATGTGGTTGTAAGTGGCAGAGTTGTAAAAGCCTCTTATGATGTGAAAGAAGGGGACATTCTCGAAATTCAGTTCGGTGAAAAAATCACAAAATATAAGGTGCTTAATGTGACTGAACACGCAACAAAGCAAACAGCAACCGAAATGTATGAACTTGTAAAATAGTTTCTTTTTTCGTAATATTGCGTGTCTCTTAACTCGCAGTATATTTTTGCGAATCTAAGTTTGTCGAAATCAATTTGTAATGCGTATTTCGGAATTCGTAATTATAGAACTGCAACAACTTGGCTCCCCTGAAAGGGGAGCTGGCAAATGTGTGGCATTTGACTGAGGGGTTTTGTTGGGATGATTTTATGTAGGGTTCGGAATCTCGACGACTCGTTGTTAGTTAACATAGAAACTAATTTAGTGTCATTCTGAGCATATGCAAAGAATCTCATATTCTCAACAACGAGCCCCTTCACTGCGTTCATAGTGACATTTTTATTTTGTTCTGCAAATTTATAATTTACAAATAAAATTCCATACAGTCAATCACCATCACAACCATATCCCAAATTTCATTAAATTTTTTAAAATAGTTATTGACAAACGGAATAAAATAGTATATACTATCAAAGCTGACGAAAAAAAGCATATTATCGGGGTGTAGCGCAGCTGGTAGCGCGCCACATTTGGGATGTGGATGCCGCAGGTTCGACTCCTGTCACTCCGACCACAGCGGAAAAGGTACCCTTTAGGGTGCCTTTTTTGTTGTGCATTGAAAATGAGGAGTCGAACCTCATAGGATTTTCAGGTTTTTATTTTAAAAATAAAAAAGGTGAAACTACACATTTAAAGTGTAATTTCACCTTTTGGTGCTGGTGACCGGACTTGAACCGGTACGGTATTGCTACCGAGGGATTTTAAGTCCCTTGCGTCTGCCGATTTCGCCACACCAGCATACTGTTTCAACAGCCTTATTATTATATATTATGAATTAAGAAATGTCAATATGAGAAAAGAAAAGTTTTACGAGATTTTATAAAAAGAGATTCTTCGTTTTACTCAGAATGACATTTTTCAGTTTGCAATAAAAATTTGGCGTGGTAGTCTGACCACGCTATTTGTAATTACTGTTGTTTTGCTCTTTTCTTTGCCATATGGTTTCTGTAAAGCAATATGATACCTGTTGCACCAAGATTTAAGATAATTGAACCTAAAACAAGTGAGAGAAGGTGACTTGGAAGGTCAGCAAGCATTGTCTTTTTGTTGATGAATGAGCATATAAGGTAAACAAAGCCAACATCATTGAAGAACATAGGAAGAAAAGGTCTTGTAAGAATAAGAACACCGATGATTGTTACGAGCGGAATACATGTTGCAGCAAGTTCAGGTAATCCAAGATTAACAAAGAAGCCTTTACCAAGACCTACACAAGCTGCGAGAAGAAGTCCTACTGCACCACCGCAAAGTGTGTACCAGAAACGTTCTTTATATGTAAGCTCTTCCTGAAGGAAGAATACAGCAACTGTCATAAAAAATGCCCAGTTAACTAATCTTAAGCCTTCATGTGGCATAATGTGTGTAATTTCAAGCAACTGGAAAATTGAATTCCACAATGCAATCCATAAGAACACAAGGCAAAGTGCAGGGAGTTTTCCCTTTGGTGGTTTGTGAAGAAGCTTAATCTTCTTGTTTTCGTTTGTCTGACTCATTATTTTTATCCTCCGAATAGTTTTTTACAGTAAAAAAATCACTTCAAGTGTGGCTCGTTACGGGTCATATCGAAGTGATTTCGCGATATTCTATCATATGCTTTGACATTTGTCAACTATTTTTTATTTAAAAATTCTGTATTTAAAAAAGTAGGTAACGCGACTGTGTTACCTACTTTTTTTATCATTGATTTTGCACTTTGCGTTTTGCACTCTGCACTTACTTTGTTCCTGTTGAGCCGAAGCCACCAGCACCTCTGTCTGTTTCGTCAAGGTCATTTACCTCAACTATTTCGGGCAATTCAATAGGTTGGATTACCATTTGTGCGATTCTTTCAAAGGGCTCGATTGTGTATTCAGGGTCAGTCTGCTTAATAACACCAACACAGATTTCACCACGATAATCGCTGTCAATAACACCAACGGAATTAAGAAGACCTATTCCATGCTTAATCGCAAGTCCGCTTCTTGCATACACAAAAGCAGCATAATGGGGGTCATCAAGGCCGATTGCAATACCTGTGGGAATAACAGCTTTGTCACCTTTTTTAAGTGTTATGGGCTCGTCGATACAGGCATAAAGGTCCATACCTGCACTACCGACAGTTCCTCTTGTCGGTATTTTTGCGTTTTCTCTGACTCTTTTTATTTTTAAAATCTTCATCATTCAACACCTCTGTACAAAAGTCCTCTTGTGAATTCACCTTGAGGGCTTTTTTCTTCGTTATAAGCAGAAATAATATCTGCAACTTCACTTTTAGTTTCTGTTGTGAAATTGAAAAACAGAATATCACATTCAGGAATTTCACCTAAGCGGTCGCCCATATAAATCGGTCGCGAATTAAGAATTTCAGTATATCCCATAAAGCATCTTACAGGGAATTTAATACCCTTTCTATCGGTAATTTCACTTTGTCGCTTACATTCTGAACAAGTCTTGCCGTTTTTTACAGGACAATTACGAGTCAGCATAAGGGGAATTTTACCGTAAACTGTAATTCCTTTGGAGATAGGTGCAGAAATCTTACGAAAATTCTCAACAGTACATTCGTTGGAAACAATAACCTCATTGATTTTAAGGGCTTTTGCCACATCCATTGAAAGCGAGTTGAAAATATTCATTGACGGTGATGCCACAACCTTTTTGTTGCATTTTTTCGCTACTGCAACTGCATCAAGAGTATGACAAAGACAGTATTCGGCAGAAGAATTCCGAAGCATTTTTTCAACCTTTTCACTATTGCCAAACATACCGTGTGGAAGTTCAACACCGTAATTTCCCGATTCAGTGCCTAAAGGCACAAAAATCAAATCAGCCTGAATATTATCGGGAATCTGATTGACATTATCAAATCTGCAATAGTATTTTCGTTCATTTCTTGAAACAATACTTGTAGGAACAGGTGGTGGACAAAGCTTTTTCTCTGTCTTATCCATAATCGCTTTTGTAAGAAAATCAAGAGCCTTTCTTCGCATCTGATTAAGTGCAGAAACAGGAAGTGAATAGTCAATTTCGCCCTTAATCTCAACACTTTCAGCATTAAACTGTGTGCCACCGCATTTTTCGAGTGCATCTTCTATTCTTTCAACTGAAATCGGTCTGTTGATAGGAGCTTCGCAAAGCATCTCACTTTCCGCTATGGCAATATAATTTTCATATGTTGCAGTAAGCCTTGCCTTTTCACCAATTTTGCCTGAAAATTTGAAATTTACATTGAATCTTGGCTGTTCCTTTTCGTAAATTGAAGCGTATTTACTGAAAAGCTCCTTTGTAGCAGACTGAACATTTTCCTTTTCACGAAAACCGAACATATCTCGTCCCGGCATATTCTCATAATATCCGTCAGTAAAGCCTGAACGGGAAAACAAATCAGCCAAATCTTTTCGTACAAGAGAAGTATAACTGTCATCTATGGATTTTTTACAGGCAGAAACAACAGCACTTACATATTCAGGTCGCTTCATTCTGCCCTCAATTTTAAATGAGCAGACACCCATTCGGGCAAGCTCGGGAATATGCTCAATAAGAGATAAATCCTTAAGGCTTAAATCGTGACCTGTACCGTTCTGCACCTTGAAAGGCAGACGACACGGTTGGGCACAAAGTCCCCGATTTCCACTTCGGGAACCGAGCACAGCACTCATAAGGCATTGACCCGAAACGCACATACATAATGCACCGTGAATAAACACCTCAAGGTCAATAGGGGAATGTTCACAAAGGAATTTTATTTCTTCAAAGCTTAATTCTCTCGGTAAAACTGCTCGTTTAAAGCCAAGCTTTTCAAGCTCATAAAGTCCCTCAAGAGTACCTACAGTCATTTGCGTTGATGCGTGAATTTCCATTTGCGGACAAACTGTTTTAATTACCTTTGCAAGCCCTAAGTCCTGAACAATAATTGCATCGGTACCGATTTTACATACTGTTTTTACGGCTTCAACCGCATCCTTGATTTCACCATCTTTAATAAGGGTGTTAAGCGTAATATGTACCTTAACACCCCTACTGTGACAGTATTCGATTGCCTCTTTTGCAGTTTCCTCTGAAAAATTCTGTGCATTCCTGCGGGCATTGAAATTTCCCAAACCAAAATAAACCGCATCTGCCCCTGAAAGCACAGCAGCCTTAAGATTTTCACTGTTTCCTACAGGAGCTAATATTTCAATCTTATTCATCATCGTCATTTTTACTGTTTGCAAAAAGATTGATTTGGTCTTTCTTGAATTTTGCCTCAGTCTTGATTCGCTCGTTTTCACGCTTATAGTAATCGCGTTCACTCTTTGCCTTTGCAGAGTCGTCAAGATAACCCTTCATCTGTTCGCGTAATTCCTTGATTTCTTTTTCAGCCTTAGCCTTTGCGTCAGCCATTTCAAGAGCCACAAGAATAGTAGCCTGACTCATTGAAAGACGATAGTTACCATCAAGAATTTCACCGAGTCGATTATCAATTACCTTGCCAAGTGCCTTTGTGTAATTGACACTTTCATCAGTATTGATATAAAAATTTGTACCACGAATAGTAAGCTTAACTTTATTGTCCATTGATTTTACACTCCAATACGACAAAATCTATGTTTTTTCTTATTGTATCACATAAATTTTTTCATTTCAAGAGTGGTGTCTGAAAAGGGAATCAAACATATTCTCTTTTGTATTACATTTACAGTTTTCAGGAATAACTGCATCCACAAGAATCGTGTCGTCGCCAATCACCTTAATGTCGTTCCAGCAGATTTTAATATCCTCGCCTCTGCCCAAAAGACCAAAGGCTTTTCCCTTGCCAAAAACGATAATTGACACAATATTTCCTGAACAAGTGTCAAATTCCACATCACAGACGTTACCGAGTCGGCAACCGTCCTTTAAATTGATTACTTCTTTTTCACGCATATCAGTTATGCAACAGTTCATATAAACACCCCATAACAATCATATGCCCATAAGAATACTAAAATTCTTTCACTTTTTTTATCGCACCTTTTTCAAGCCTCGAAACCTGAGCCTGACTAATACCAACTTCTTGTGCTACTTCCATTTGGGTTTTACCCTGCATAAAACGAAGATTCAAAATCTGCTTTTCTCTGTCACTTAAATTGTTGATTGCCTCTTTTATGGCAATTTCGTAAAGCCAGTCCTCGTCACTTTCAGAGCTTCCTACCTGGTCCATAACGAAAATGGTGTCACCACCGTCAGAATAAACAGGCTCATAAAGTGAAATCGGCTCAATAATGGCTTCAAGTGCAATAATCACATTTACAGGCTCAACGCCCATTTCCTTTGCAATCTCATCAATTGTGGCATCTCGTCCAAGCTCATTCTGGATTCGCTCTTTAATCTGCATAGCGTGATAAGCAGTGTCTTTAAGTGAACGACTGACCCTGATTGAGTTGTAATCCCTTAAATACCTCCTGATTTCACCGATAATCATTGGAATGGTATATGTCAGGCGAAAATATAGTAATAATTATTTATTAAGGTATTGTTCAAGGTGAAAATGGATGCTGATTTCAGGGTCACCATCTGTATGAGTAATCACAATACGGTCAATGACTTCTCTGCATACGGTACGTCTTTCTTCGTCCGTCATATGAGGCCAAGCATCAGCAATATTTTTAATTGTTGACTTTGTCTTTTCAATTTTTCGTTTAATATTTCGTTTTTCTCGTTCACTTTTTACTTGTGAAACAAGTCGTTCAATTTCATCTGACAGTCTGTCAATGGTTGCAGCATATGCCTTGCCTTTTGCACTGTCTGTATCGGACATAGCGTATTCCATTGTTGCCTTGTTCAATGCCTTTTGATTCTTTTCAATTTCTTTTTCAAGTGAAGAGATAATATCAAAGTCAGTTACTGTTTTTTTATTGTCTTGGTTTATATAAGACAGCCTGAACAACTCACGAATTACAATATCTTCAATATCTTTTGCGTAGTATCGTGTTTTATTTGGGCAATTTGGGTCTTTGACAAGATGACGTTTAGCATGAGAATGTTCTTTTGAGTAACAAGAAAGCTTTATATTTCCTGTTGCGGATTCTTTTTGATATCTGAACTTTGCACCGCAGTTACCACAATATACCAAACCGGTCAGCATATATGTAGTATCACATCTTGCTCGACTTCTGCGTTCAAACTCATCCTGTTGCTCCTGCCATTCTTCTTCTGTTATGAATGGCTCAAAATGTCCAGGATATTCAACACCATTGTATGTCAGTATGTTAAGATAAGTTCTGCGTTTAAGCATTTGAGTAACGAGTCTTTCAGTAGAAAGATTCAGTTCCTCTGCAATGGTAGCAGGTGGAAGGTGTTCTTCAACAAACAGCCTTCTTGCCTCAAGAAACTTCTCTTTTTGTTCAGGAATTGTCTCGTAATTACCTTTTTTGTCTTTGGTATTTTCAACATATCGGTAGCCATACGGAACATTACCACCGCCCAATGGATAACCACTTGCAACTCGTTGTGCCTTACCTGAACGGAACTTTCGGAGAATAGCTTTTCTGTCCAAATCAGCAAGCAATGAGAAAATAACAATCAACAAATGTGATGTAGGGTCAAGTTCACCATTTTCAGTTGTGACAATTCTTATGTTGCTTTCTTCTTCAGAGATAAATTCAACAAGGTAACGATTTTCATTAACTGTTGACTTTGTACCCCCCTTAGGCAGAATGTAGTCATTAATGAAACTCAACATACCAACAATATCTCTACCCAGACGGTCCATCCTTGGAACAATCAATCGACGAATTCGGATTTTGCTAAGACCTCGGTTAAAGTCAGTAAGTCGTTTTATAAAACAGTCCATACCTGGTCGTTCCATCACAGTACCAGTGAAACCATCGTCTGTAATGAGGATACAAGCAGTTGAATCGTTTTTCCTGCAACAAGCTTTAATCTTTTCCAACTGGCTATCAAGACCGAATCCATCTAAAGATTGTTTTTCAGTTGAAACTCTTCGATATGCAATATCAATAAGATAGTTACCTTCGCTATCCCTTTGAATATTGTCGGTATCATATAAAATCTCTTCTTTTGCCATAAGATTGACATTTTCTTGAATCCAACCCATAACATTATCCTCCTACTGTAATTACTGTATTCATTATAGCAGAACATTTCGACTAAAACAATATAAAAATCAAATTAACAAAATTTGTCGAAATATAGAAAGTACTGACGCATTTCTGCATCAGTACTTTCGTTTTATGAAACTTTTATTTCAACGTCATTGTCTTCTTTTGCCCTATCGATGATACTGTTAACAATCCTGTCAATGGCAGGACACTTTATCTCATAATCAGGAAGGTCAGACGAATCTACTTCCATGTCATTTATAAATAATTTCACGTTAAAATACAACCTGACCATCCTTTCATAGTGTCTTTATTATTGACACATATGAAAAGAATTAATCAATATTTATACTAAAGACAAATAAAACCTTGAAGCCCATATTGAAATAATAATTTTGTTATGCACTCTTATATGGTATGGTAACAATGCTTTTGAAAACATTGTTTTCAGTTTTTATTTCATAGAATCCGTTATATTTTTTTGCAATATTTTCAATCAAAAGCATACCAACACCGTGATTGGATTTATCATCTTTGGTTGTAATGAGCTTACCGTTATCATTAATGATAATTTCTTCAAAAGGATTTTCAACCTTGATAATCAAGTGATTGCTTTTGGTTATAGCACGAACAACTATTTTCGGATTTTCACTTTTTAATTTGCTACATGCCTCAACAGCATTATTCAGTAGGTTGATGAACAAACAATTAAGGTCAATATTTTCTATTGACTGGATAGTTTCAGGTAAATCTAATTTGATATCCCATTGTATATTGGTATTTTTACATTCTTCAATTTTAATTCCTATAACTGTATTAACAATTAGGTTGTCCGTAAAATAATGAAAAGATGTAGAGTCAATTTTATTATTGAGCTCATTTAAAATGTCCGTAGCAGCTCCAATACTTTCTTCTGTATTTTTATTGACAAGTTTTTTTACAGTTTCTAATTGGTCTTTTAAATCATGCCTGATTTGACGGATTTCCTTTGTTTTTTCTTTGATGCTGTTGTAATAATCTAACTGAAGGGCTTGCAAATTTTCGCTCCAGAATAGTTTTTCCTTTAAAATTTCTTGTTCGTTTGCAGTTATCATTATGCGATATAGAATTAACATTAAAAATAAAGTAACAAAAGATGTGATAATAGTAGCTATGGTAGTAAAGAGACTTTTGCTATAAACTGTGCTAGATGTGACAAGTGAAAATAAGAAACATAGTAAAAGAAATAATATTGTTATAATAGCAAAAACTTTTGGTTGTAGTTTTAAATCTTTATATTTGCAAATTAAATAAGAACTTACGCAAGCAAATAAATAAAAGAAAAACGCAATTGAACTAATGATTATTCGCATTTTTAAATTTATATTGCGCACTTCAGAAGAAGAAATATCTAAGATTGTTAAATAAAAAAATGTTTGTATTAGTTCAACCAAAAAGATTGCTATATTAAAAATCAAAATTGCTTGTAGTTTTTTTGTTATTTTTTCTTTACAGAAAAACAAAGCAAATATAATCATTGGTAAAATCATAAAGAGTGATTTAAATACCATTCTTATGTCTTCAGTAAGTAATTGTATTATGTAGGGTGAATAGCAAAACAAGTAGTATGATGTACTTAATATCATAGAAAAAGAAATAATTGTAAGAACAGGATGCTTTTTACAATAAAGAATTTTATGAAAAGTGTAAATATAAAGAATGCTGTTGAGTAATGTTTGTACACAGTCATAAATCTGAGCTGGTGTCATAATATATCCCCCCAATAATACAAGATTTTTTTCTTAACATCATGAAATCTGCTTTTAGCAACAGGAATTACTGTACCAGAAAATAGTGTGATTTTGTTATTGGAGATTTCATGAATCACATTCATATTTGCTAAATAACTTTTATGACATCTTATAAAGTTGCTTGGCAATTCTTTTTCAACATCATCTAATTTTATATTAATTTCCAAACGGGAATCAATAAGATGAAAAACAGCGGTACGGTTTATGCTTTCTACATACTTTATATCATCAATACGGATACGAAGCGCTTTGTTTTTTGATATGAAATTAATAGTATTTCCTCTGGATTCTGTTATCCTGTTGTGTGCCAGTGTAATTGCTTCGATAAATTTGCTTTTGTCAATCGGTTTCAAAACATAATATACAGGATTTACCGTGAAAACATCTTGTATGTATTCTGAATATGATGTCACAAAGATAAAATGTGTGTTTGGATAGTTTCTTTTTATGTTTTTTGCTAAATTTATACCATCGATTCCAGGCATTCTTATATCAGTTATGATTATATCAAAAGATTTATTTTCAGTATCTAGGTAATTTACAAGCATTGCAGAACTATCAAAACAAGTAACATCTTTATCAAAATCAATTTCAGTTATTAAGTCCTGTAATTCTCTTAAAATATCTGCGTTATCATCACAAATTGCAATGTTAAGCATTTACACAACCTCCTATTAAATTTGATAGGTTTTATTATACAATAAAAACAAATGAATTTATATCTTTTTTCAACAAATTTAAGGTCATTTTGTAATTTAAGAAGAATAACATAAAGTATTGTGATATATTCGTTTTAACCTATTTTGAAAAAATAGAAGTATTGAGAAAGGTGATAAAGTCCTTTCCAATAATAAGTTAGGAGGAAAATTTGAAAAATGAAAAAAGTAAACAAAATCTTATCAGTGTTTCTTGCCATATTGATGGTATTTTCCATCATTCCAATGACAAGTATAGAAGCAAGTGCGGCAACGCTAACTCAAAGCCAGTTTGATACAAAACTATCACAAGTGAAATCGATGTATCCACATGGCTCACAAAAATATGAGTGGTCAGTTAATGGCTCGGTGGTGGGTTGGGAGTGTCACGGATATGGTCGATGGATTTCTTGGTATGTATGGGGTGTAGATTTTGCCAACGGTAGAGGTGCAAACTGGACTTTATACAAATCAACTTCATCTTCAACTTATATCGATAGTTTAGTGCCTGGTGATGTTGTTAGATATAGAACATCAACATCTAAAGCATGGAACCATACGATTTTTATTACAGGAATCTCCGGAAGTACAATTTATTATACTGATTGTAACTCGGACGGTAAAAACACAATCAAATGGAACCAAACAGTATCCAAATCAACATTAGCAGGTTATTTGAAAACTTCCTTATATGGTTCGGAAGCGGCTACATATGGTTACATTGCACACTATACACCGAACACATTGCTAGGTGGTTCAACTTCATGTAGTTGTTCAACCTCATATGCTGGTACCTATATTTGCACGACTTCGAGCTTGGACTTAACTATACGCAGTGGTCATGGAAGTTCATATAGTGCTATCGGTTCTATACCTCCAGGTGCTACTGTGGAAGTTACAAAAGCAAGTGGTACAAGTAGTAGTGATTGGGCTCATGTGACATATAATGGTGTTTCAGGCTATGCATCGATGCAGTATTTGACAAAAAAACAGGCAGGTCAGGAACGTGATAGTAAAATATATTTGCGTTTTTCTAATTCAGAGTATGGCAATTCAGTAGAAAGTGTTCGTACAAATGAAAGACTTTATCTTTGTTATGAAATGTTTGATGCAAATACAGGTGATGCCTTTGATTCTTATGTTACTGAAGGTTATTCTGTAAAGATAACTATTTATAAACCTGATGGTTCGGTTGCATATACTCAAACTAGTTATTCTGATAATGGCTGGATTTATATAGAAAACTATCCTGAAGGAGATTACACGGGCGAGGCAGTTTTCACTTGGGAAAGTGGAACATCACAGACGTTTTATAGGTATGCTGAAATAGTTTATGAGCCACGTGTAACCCCATCTGTATCAGATGTACAATTAAGTATAACTGGAACAAATAGTAAGACTATTAGTATTTCATATTCAGGTGCAACAAAGTCTGATTACATATATATGGATTGTACTACAAGCGGAGATTGTTTCGGTTATGACTGGGGTGAATGGAACGATGGAGTTATGTCAATGACAATAACTGGCATTAGAGCAGGACAAGGGGTTATAACACTTGAGTTGCGTGATTATGATACAGATGAACTTCTTGCTACCGAAAAAGTATATGTGACGGTTGTTGCACCTACATATACAGTAAGTTATAATGCGAATGGTGGTACCGGTGCACCATCAAGTCAGACGAAATATCACAACACAACATTGACATTGAGTAGCACCAAACCAACGCAAACAGGATATACATTCCTTGGTTGGTCAACAAGTTCATCAGCAACATCTGCAACATATTCATCAGGCGGAAACTTTACATCAAATGCTAATACAACGCTTTATGCTGTATGGAAAGCAAATACATATACAGTTAAGTACAATGCAAACGGTGGCACTGGCTCAATGTCAAATTCAAGCCACACTTATGATGTATCAAAAGCATTGACATCAAATACATTTGTAAGAACAGGATATACATTCCTCGGTTGGTCAACAAGTAGCACAGCGACAAGTGCAACATACACAAATGGTCAATCTGTAAAAAATTTAACATCAACAGATGGTGGAACAGTTAATCTTTATGCTATATGGAGTAAAAATCCGACAACATCTTATACATTATCATATAATGCAAATGGTGGCACAGGAACTCCAACATCACAAACAGGTTATACAAGCTATACAATAAGTAGCACCGTTCCTACTAGATTTGGTTATACATTCCTCGGATGGTCAACAAGTAGCACAGCGACAAGTGCAACATATGAACCAAATGACACTATTACTCTTACAACAAATACAACTTTATATGCTGTATGGAAATCAGCAACAACATTATCTGTTGGGACATCATATTCAGCTAATGTAGATTTTGCAAATCAAGAAGTTTATTATGCATTCACACCTTCTTCAAGCGGTGAATATACATTTGAATCCACAGGTTCAGTAGACTCAAGAGTATATGTATATAATACATCAGGAACAGAAATTGGTTATGATGATGACAGTAGCGATGAAGGAACAAATTTTAAACTTTCATTGAATTTAACATCTGGAGCAAAGTATTACATTAAAGTCAGAGCATATAGTAACTATACAGGAACAATTAACTTTAATATAACTGGCAAATATACCATAAGTTATAATGCGAATGGTGGTACAGGAGCACCTTCAAGTCAGACAAAGATACATGGTGTAACATTGACACTAAGCAGCATAACACCAATGAGAACAGGTTATACTTTCATTGGTTGGTCAACAAGTAGTACAGCGACAAGTGCAACATATCAACCAAGTGGTAGATTTACAACCAATGCGAATACAACTTTGTATGCAGTATGGAGTAAAAACCCAGCAACATCTTATACCTTATCATATAATGCAAATGGTGGTACAGGAGCACCTTCAAGTCAGACAGGTTCAACAACCTATACAATAAGCAATACAACACCAGACCGAACAGGTTATGTATTCCTTGGATGGTCAAAGAGCAGCAGTGCAACCGCTGCATCATATCAACCGGGAGATAGCATAACAATTACATCAAATACAACGCTTTATGCAGTATGGAAAGCTGATACATCAACACTTGTAGTGAACTCAACATATAATGCAACTATTTCAAGTGGTGGTGAAATGAAGTATTATACATTTACTCCATCATCAAGCGGTAAATATGTAATCTATTCAACAGCAGATGAAGATACAAAAGTATTTTTGTATAATTCATCAGGTACAGAATTGGATAGTGACGATGACGGTGGTGATGGTAATAACTTCAGACTTGAATATAATTTAACTGCAGGTACAACATATCGTTTTGGCATAAAATATTGGAGTTCAAGTAAAACAGGTACAATTCCATTTACATTCGGTCGAGTATATACTGTTTTATATAATGCAAACGGTGGTACAGGTGCACCATCCTCACAGAGTAAAGATTACGGTGCACCACTTACATTAAGTGACGATACTCCAACAAAAGAGGGTCACACTTTCCTTGGTTGGTCAACAAGCAGTACAGCAACAAGCGCAGCATATTCAGCAGGAGGTAGCTTTACAACAAACGCAAATACAACACTGTATGCTGTGTGGAGAGCAAACGGAACATCTGACCCGGAAAACAGTTATGGCTTTGAAATCAAACAACCATCAAGAACCACAATTCGTCATAAAGATGGAATTAAGCTTCATGCGAATGTTGAAGGCACTGCTCCTGCAGGTTCATATGTTGTCTGGACTGCAAGTAACGGCAAGTTCAAGACAGAAGAAATCAATGGTGGGGATTCATTGAAAATCATTTCAAACAGCAACGGCAAGACAACATTTACAGCAACACTTTATAGTGCAGACGGTGAAGTTCTTGCAGTAGATTCAATCGAAATGAAATCTCAAGCAGGTTTCTTCGACAAAATCGGTAGCTTCTTCCGTTCACTCTTCGGCACAACTAAGATTTATGAAAACTAATTTCTAATCGGTAAACTTGTTGTCATTCTGAGCAACGCGAAGAATCTCAAATAAATTCCATAACCAACTCAAGCAGAGGAGAGAAAATCTTCTCTGCTTTTTATTTGCCTTTGGGTGCACCCACCTTTAAATGCTGAGCATTTTTATCCGTTGTGGGGTCATAGGGGTATCCCCTGAAAACGGCAAGGGGACAATAAAAGGTCCCCACAGCCAATGCTTGTTACAACAAAATATATGTGAAAAGAAAGAACACCTGTCATTTTTTTCAGGTGTTTTTTTGTAGTGTTTTGTCACAAAATGTAGTAAAATTTCGATTTATATTTAATAGGGTATTTATGTCCGAAAAAACTCTCTTTAAAGTGCAGACTTTATTTGACATAACACGACGGTTTGTTGTAAAATATAGATAATTATAAGTAATTTTTAGTTTAGGGGAATAGCAATGATTACAGGCGAATTAAAATCAAAAATTGATAAGATTTGGGATACTATCTGGACAGCAGGTATTTCATCACCAACAACAGTTCTTGAGCAGATTACATACCTTATGTTTATGAAACTTCTTGATGATAATGAAATCAGAAAAGAAGGTAATGCTGCTGCTCTTGGTTTTCCATATAAGAGCAAGATTTTCAAGGATGGTGAATTCACACCTGACGATGGTAATACAAGCATTGCTTATAGTGAACTCCGTTGGAAAAAGTTCCATAATTCAGAGCCGAATGTAATGTTTGATACTGTGAGAAATTTTGTGTTCCCATTTGTCAAATCAGTTAACGGTGAGGGTAAAGATACTGCTTTCTCTCGCTTTATGAATGATGCTGTTTTCCTTATTCCAACACCAAAGGTTCTTGCAGTATGTGTTGATACCCTTAACGAAATCGATATGAGTAATAAGGACATTATGGGTGATGTTTATGAATATTGCCTTGGACTTATGTCCTCTGCAGGTGCATTAGGTCAGTTCAGAACACCTCGTCATATTGTTGATATGATGGTTGAGCTTGTCCGTCCTAATATTGATGATAAAATTCTTGACCCTGCAATGGGTAGTGCAGGTTTCCTTTTAGGTAGTGCGAAATATATCCAGAATAATTATAAAACTGAACTGATGCGTAAGGATGTTGTAGAGCATTACAACAAAACAATGTTCAATGGCTTTGATACAGACCCAACAATGCTTCGTATCGGTGCTATGAATATGCTTCTTCACGGCGTAGAAGAGCCAAATATTGACCGTCAGGATTCACTTTCTGATGATAATACTGTCCGTGATGAGTATTCACTTATTCTTGCAAACCCACCATTTACAGGTAGCGTTTTCCAGGAAGATATCAGCAAGGATATTTTAGCCCTTTGCAAGACAAAGAAAACAGAGCTCTTGTTCCTTGCTTTGTTTATAAAATCACTTAAAATTGGTGGCAGATGTGCTTGTATAGTTCCCGACGGTGTCCTTTTCGGCTCATCAAATGCACATAAGTCAATCAGAAAAGAACTTATTGAAAACAATTGCTTGCAGGCTGTAATTTCAATGCCTTCAGGCGTGTTCAAGCCATATGCAGGTGTTTCAACTGCTGTTCTTGTGTTCAAGAAAGACCCGTCAGGCACAAAAGATGTGTGGTTCTATGATATGCAGGCTGACGGACACACTCTTGACGATAAGCGTACACCTATTGACGATAATGATATCCCTGATATCATTGCAAGATTTAAAGATTGTCATTCTGAGCAGAGCGAAGAATCTCAACGAGAACGCACAGAAAAATCTTTCTTCGTCGGGAAAGACGAAATTGTGTCAAACGACTATGACCTTTCAATCAATAAGTATAAGAAAACCGAATATGTGCCGATTGAGTACCCAAGTACTGAAGAAATAATGGCAAATATCCGTGAATTAGAAATTGAAATCGGCTCAGCGATGGATGAACTTGAAAAAATGCTTGGATTAAACTGATTTTTTTAGGTTTTTATAAAACAAATTCGGATTTGTAGGGATGAATGTATGAAAGTTAAGTTAGGAGAAGTTTTCACGATTTCATCAGGTGGAACACCTAATAAAAATGAAAACAGTTATTATGATAATGGTACTATTCCTTGGGTGAAAACAGGCGATTTAAAAGAGAAATACATATCAAATAATGTTGATTATATTACGGAACTTGGACTTCAAAATAGTTCAGCTAAATTGTTTCCTGTAAATACTGTACTTGTTGCTATGTATGGTGCAACAATAGGTGCTTGTTCTATTTTGGCTTTTGAAGCATCCACTAATCAAGCTTGTGCAGCTTTTTTGCCTAATGAAAAGGTATTGCCAGAATATTTATATTATTTTCTTTGTGCTAATAAAGAGTACTTCATAAATGATGGTGTGGGTGGTGCACAACCTAATATATCAGCTGGTTATTTAAAAAAAGTTGCGTTTGAGTTAAAATCAATTTTAGAGCAAAAGGAAATCGTTGATATTCTTGATAAAGTTAAGTCGATAATTGATAATCGCAAGCAACAACTCCAGCAACTTGATGAGTTAGTCAAAGCCCGATTTGTCGAACTGTTTGGAACCCCATTGGTAAATGAAAAAGAATGGTCAATAAAAAACACAGGAGAAATTTGTGTTGTTACTGATGGCTCTCATTTTAGTCCCCTAGGAAAAGATGAAGGATACCCTATGCTCTCTGTTAAAAATATGAGAAAAGATGGTTTTAATTACAATGGATGTAAATTAGTTTCTCAAGAAGACTATGAATTATTGGTTAAACAAGGATGCAAACCATTAAAAGATGATGTGTTAATCGCAAAAGATGGTAGCTACTTTTACTACGGATTTGTTGTAAAAGAGGAAATTGAGCAAGCGGTACTTTCTTCTATTGCTATTCTTAGACCTAACAAAGAACAAATTAATCCTGAGTTTTTATGCAGGTATATGCGTTCAAATGAAATTGTAGATTTAGTTGGTAAAAATTATGTGACAGGTGCCGCTATTAAGAGGGTTATCTTGAAAGGAATTAAACAGATTCCTATTATGATGCCACCATTAGAACTTCAAAATGAATTTGCCACATTTGTTGAACAAGTAGATAAATCAAAATTTGTCATACAGAAAGCACTTGACGAAGCACAAACACTTTTTGACAGTCTAATGCAAGAATATTTTGGGTGACAACATATGTTAGATGTAAAAGTAAATACAAATGGTAATGAAATTTCCATTAACATCGAAAATGCAAATTATTTATGGTTTTTGCACTATATGGATGGATATTTTAGATGTACTATTGAATTAATAGATAAACTGGATAGCAACGAAAATAAGACTTTAATTTATCCAATATTATTCAGCTTTTCACAATATCTTGAATTGTGGCTTAAACTATTGGTGTTGACTGCAAATGATTCTAGTAATGTTAAAGAACTTAAATTAGATATACATACAATAAAAAACATAATTAAAAATATGGTAGAAAAGAATAGCGAACTTTTGAAATCTTATGATGTTGACATTGATTCATTATTTCAAATAGAGGTTAAGTATCAATATTTCAATGATTTTGTAATTAACGGTGAAAATTTATCTATGTCATCAAGATTTCCCCTTGATAATAAAACAGATAACATAATAATTAATTTTGACAAAATTGAAGAGATTGAAAAAGATAACTATGTAACCTTTAAAAATAATATCTTTGATATTTTAAAGATAGCGAATGAAGTAACAAAGAATTTTTTTGGAAAATGGTTTTCAAACTATTTAGCTAATTTTGATTATAGGAGTTATAAATGGATTCTAAAATAATTACGATAATTGGCTTGGCTGTTACTCTTATTGGTACAATAATTACCTTTATGAAAATTTTTACTACACAAACAAAAAATGTGGGAACATGGGGCTCTCTTGCAAATGCTCAAAATGATTTTGTAAAAGAACGTCGATGGGTATATATTGGATTAACATTAATTTTTATTGGAACAATTATACAGATTATAGGAACTCTTTTAGTTGAGTAAAAATAACATAAGACATATAACAGATAATTTTAGATGAGGTAAAACATGAACAAATATGATGAAATGAAAAAAGATATTGAAGAGCTTATTGAAGAAGGACGGAAATTATATATTGCCATTGATAATGGAGATAAGGACCAATCAAAAGATTTAGTTTATTTTATCGGTTATTATGAAAGATGGTATTCAAAAGCACTAACTGTAGTTAAACAATTGTTGCCTGACAGAGTTAATGATTTCGTCTTTTTATATAAAAACGATAAACGAAAGAGTCTCAATGTGGAAACATACACCATATCGGACGCATTAAGAAGTATCAGTAGCAATTTTGGATATTATGGGCCACATACTGCAAAGTTATGTGTATTTAGACAAATTAACATGATTCAGAGCTGTTTGGATACTTTTGATAGCAAAGTTTATGATATTCAAAACATTTTGCAAGCTGACATTTTTGATTCCGAAATAGATTCAGCGAAACATCTTTTGAAAATGGGTTTCTTGCGTGCTGCTGGTGCAATTTGTGGTGTTGTTATTGAAAAACATTTTTTTGGAGTATGTGCCAATCATAATATTAAAATAACAAAAAAGAACCCTACAATTGCTGATTATAATGATGCGTTAAAAGACAATATTTATGACACAATTGAGTGGAGAAGAATTCAGCGTTTAGGTGATATTCGTAATCTTTGTGACCATAGTAAGGATAGAGAGCCAACCAAAGATGAAGTTGAAGAGCTAATTGCAGGAACTGAAAAAACAATTAAAACTATTTTTTAGGTTATATCTAATTCTTTGAATGGAGTGAATATTTTTGAATGTTTTTCTTTTAGGAAACGGTTTCGATTTGCATTTTAAGCTTCCAACTGCATATATTGATTTCTTACATACAGTAAAATTTCTTGTTGATTATTATGATGAATCAACAATGGATACAGTTGCAAAAGTGTTTGGTGATGAAAGGCTAAAAAGCAAATGTAAAAATATTGCTGACAGTTATCTTGAATATGAATATTTTTATAAAGAAATTTCATTACCAAATGATATGATTAAAAATCTGATTGAAAAAGCTAAAACAAATATTTGGTATCAATATTTTTCAACTGCAATTGATAAAGAACTTACTTGGATTGATTTTGAGAAGGAAATTGCTATTGTTATAGATTGTTTCAATAAACATTTTGATTTAATTGATGAAAGAATCACAGAAGAATATCAAAAGATGGTATATATTTTGTTACAGTTTTCATTTTTCTTAAAAATAGATATAGATGATTTTGATTGGTGTTTCTTCTGGGGTGTAGATGAAGTTAAAAAAGAATATACGATAGAAAATCCAATTGGTTCAGAACTATATGAAATTGATAAAGAAAAGATTATACATGAATTATATTGTTCTCTTCGTGAATTTGCTGATATGCTAAAAGTATATTTAAAACTATTTATTGACTCCTTATCTAATAAACTTCATGAAGAAGATTATTCAATGAAAAATAATACATATCCAGATATGCATTGTGCATTCACTTTTAATTATACTAATACGATTGAAAAACTTTACACAACGGAAGAAGATGTTGTATATCATATACATGGGAATGTAGATGATAATATCGTGTTGGGGGTTAATCCTGATAAATACGATGAATCTGAAAATCTTGATACTTCTTTTATTTGTTTTAAAAAGTATTTTCAAAGGGTTTTTTATAAGACTGATGTTAGCTTTATAAAGAAAATATCATTTTTATATGAATTTAGAGATAGGGTAACATTAGCTAATAGAGATATAACATTGTTTGTTATTGGACATTCTTTAGATGAAACAGATAAAGATATTATTCAAGAGATATTTAATATAGCAACGAAAATAGTAATCTTTTATCATAAAGTTGAAAAAGTAGGAGATTACATAAAAAATTTAGTTGCAATATATGGCAAAACAGGTTTTGATGCATTAAGGACATCTAAAGATATAGAATTCTTGCCACATGAAACATCAGAACTATACCATTCTTGATTATTTTTCCATATAGGAAGTGTGATTATGACTCAATTTGATTTTATTCAGAATAATACTAAATACAAAGCTATATATGATGCTTGTGTATTGGCTGAAAATGCTGAAACACCATCGGATATGGCTTTGAGTTGTCGTAATGCTCTTTTGACAATAGTTGAATTTATATACGATAAACACAGTGTAGAAATACCGAAAAATGCAACAATGCTTGAGCTTATCGACAACAAACTCATAACAGGGTTTGTTGATAACAGCGTCATTCTTGAAACACTTCATTTCATCCGTAAGTTGGGTATGAATGCACAGCACGATAAGAATATCAAGAAAAAACATGCTCGTCTGGCTCTTGATAACCTTGCTTTCTTTGCAGAGTTTGTATATAGAAAATTTGAAAAGCCTGACACAGTTGCATCTTTCACAATTCCTGCATATATGAGTGAGGCAGAAACCCGTCGTGTTTACATAGATGTTTATCTTGGTGAAGTTGGTTGGAATGTGCTTGAACCAACTGGCACAACAACTCTGCCAAACGGTACAGTTGTAAAAAGTGGTACAGTAATGCCTAATATGGCTTGTTGTGAAATCCCTGTTAAAGATATGCCTAATGCCTCGGGTATCGGGTTCTGCGATTATGTCCTTTATGGCAAGGACGGTAAGCCACTTGCTATTGTTGAGGCAAAAAAGACAAGTGTTGATGCAACTGTTGGCATTCAGCAAGTTAAAACCTATGGCGAATGTATGAAAAAGCAATATGGCTATGTTCCTGTGCTTTACTATACAAATGGTTATGAAATCTTTGTGATTGACGGACTTTATCCATCCCGTAAGGTGATGGCATTCCATACTGCTGAAGAGCTTGAATATATGATTCAGAAGCGTAGCAGAAATGATATAACTGACCTTGTAATCCGTGATGATATTTCTGGCAGACCATATCAAAAAATGGCTATAACAAATGTTTGTGAGCGATTCAATGACCTGCACCGTCGTGGTCTTATCGTTATGGCTACGGGTACAGGTAAAACAAGAGTTTCAATCTCTCTTGTTGAAGTTCTTGCTCGTAACAAATGGATTAAAAATGTTTTGTTCCTTGCTGACCGTACAAGCCTTGTGCAACAGGCATTCAAGAATTTCCAGAAGATTTTACCTGATATGAGTTACTGTGTTCTTTCTGACAAATCTCTCGCAGACGAGCCAAACGCAAGAATCACATTTTCAACTCATCAGACAATGATAAATTATATTGATGCTGAAAACAAAGAATTCACTTCGGCAAGATTTGACTTGATTATAGTTGACGAGGCACACCGTTCAATCTTCAATAAATACGGCTCAATTTTCTCATATTTTGACTGTTTGCTTGTAGGTCTTACTGCAACACCAAAAGACGAAGTTGATGCAAATACATATCATCTTTTCAACTGTGAAAATGGCGAACCAAACTTCTCATATTCACTTGAAGAAGGCGTAAAAGAACATTATCTCGTGCCATACAGACTTAAGAGCAAAACAACAAAACTCTTGAGTCATGGCATTAAATACAGCGATTTGAGTGCTACTGACAAGCAAAAAGTTGATGTACTCCTTGAAGATGTGCCAACTGATTATGTTATACCAAAAGAAACTCTCTTTAAGATTTTCTATAACGAAGATACTTGTCGCAGAGTCCTTGACGAAGTAATGACAAATGGCTTAAAGGTTGATTATGGTCAAAAAATCGGTAAAACAATCATTTTTGCATATAACCACAAACACGCAAAACTGATTGTTGATGTGTTCAAGAAAACATATCCTAAATATGGTGAATATTATTGTCAGCTTATTGATAATCAGGTTAAAGGTGCAAATGAGCTTATAACAAAATTTGAAACTGATGACAATTTCCGTATCGCAGTTTCTGTTGATATGCTTGACACAGGTGTTGACGTTCCAAGTGTATTGAATCTTGTATTCTTTAAACCAGTTAAATCAAAAATTAAGTTTGTCCAGATGATTGGTCGTGGTACTCGTCTTTGCGAAGGTCTTATTGACGGTAAGGATAAAGAGTTTTTCCTTATCTTCGACTACTGTGGCAACTTTGAATATTTTGACCAAAATCCTAATGGTACCGATGGCATTGTGTCAAAGTCAATTTCACAGAAACTCTTTGATGCAAAACTTAATCTTTTTGTTGAATTACAGAAAATCGAGCATCAGACAAATCCTGAACACAAGGCGTATTATGACAAAATCAAGCCTGAACTTATTAATAAAGTTCTTGGCGTAAAAGCTAATAGTGCAAGAATTTCCGTAAGAGAAGAACTGGCTTATGTGGATAAATTCTGTGACAAGGAACGTTGGCAGGCTATTTCGATTCTTGATGCAAAAGAAATGCAACTTCACATCTCAAAACTCGTTGATAGTGATATTGGTGAAGACAAAAAAGCACTTGCATTTGATGTTAAGATGTTTAATATTGAACTTTCTGTTCTTGCAAATGGCAACATCAGTGAAGCAACAAGAGCTGTTACTATGGTAAGAAAATCTGCAAGAATTCTTCTTGACTATGCGACTATTGACAGTGTAAGAGCAAAGGCTGACACCCTTAAAATACTTGCAGGTACAGACTTTTGGGATAGTCCAACAATCAGTGACCTTGAAAAATATCGTGACGAAGTCCGTGACCTTATGCAATACATCAGACCACAGGATGAACCGGTTGATATTGATACACCTGATGAGGTTCTTGACGGTGAATATGATGGCAACGGTCTTATGGATATCAGAACATACAAAGAAAAGATTATTGATTATCTTGCTGAAAATACCAATAACCCAACCATTCAAAAAATCCGTAATCTTGAACCTATTAATGCTAACGACCTTAAAGAGCTTGAACGCGTTCTCTGGGAAGAACTCGGCACAAAAGACGAATATAATAAGATTACAAACATTGATAATCTTGCTGCATTCATCCGTTCAATTGTTGGTATCGAACAAGATGCAATCAATGAGAAATTCGGCGAATTCTTAAGTGGTAATACTTTCAATTCACAACAGCAGGAATTTGTTAAATCAATTATTGATTATGTTCGTGAAAATGGTGACATCAATGTAAACGACCTGATTGAAAAATCACCATTTGATAATTATGACATTATCACAATGTTTGGTGCTCAGGCTCAGATACTTCGAAACATCGTTGATATCATGCACAACAGCATCACCGCTGCATAAATCTAAATTAAAAAGTACCAAAGGCTGACTCATTTTATTGAGCCAGCCTTTGCTTTGTGATTTTGTTAAATTGTAATTATATTTCTTAGTTTTTCATTTTATATCTGCAATAATAGAACTTTAAAAATTGCTTTCAAATCTTCCATAATAGCTATCTGTGCTTGAGTTGATACTATATCCCATTACGCATTCATATCGGCCTGTTCTAATACAAGTTGAATGTACTGTTCCATTGTGATTTTATTCTCTAAAAGCTGACGGCACCACTCTTTGCATTGGTCGTCGATTGTATATCCTTCCATTTCAACTGATGCTGCAGCATTGTTTATAGCTCTGTCAATGGACATAAGTTTCACCTCGTTATCAGATTAATGTTATCGTATCACATAATATTTATTTATTCAATATGAAAACATTTATAATGATTTATTATTTAATAAATATGACACTTATAGAACAAACTGAAGAATTCATAAATATCTTGCTATTTTTGGTAATTGATTTATAATATTATTAGATTTATTTTATTGGAGGATGTTGAAATGAAAAAGACATTAACCAAAATTTTATCAGTAATGTTAATCGTTTGTATAACATTAACATCAGCACCATTGAGTGGCCTTGTGGGAATCGACCTTCCTGATTGGCTTGATTTTTCAATTATTTCAAAAGCTGCAGATACACCGACATCAGGTACTTGTGGTGAAAATGCAACTTGGGAGTTTAATGAATCAACAAGCACCCTTACTATTGAAGGTAATGGTGAAATGTTTAATTAGATTACGGCATTCGTCCGTGGGAAGATTATGTGGAAAACATAAAAGAAATTGTTATAGGCAACAGCATAGCAGTAATAGGAGACTACTCTTTTGTTGGTTGTGTAAATCTCGCGAATGTCAAATTTTCTGAAAAAATAAAAATAATTGGTGAATCCGCATTTTCGTGTTGTGGTATCACAAGCTTGACAATTCCAAATAGTATAGAATTAATAAAGCAAAACGCTTTTTCATCATGCTTCAATCTTGAAAATATAAATATTCCAGATATAGCGGTTCAAATATGTGCTTTTACTTTTGATGATACAAAGTATTATAATGATGAAAAAAATTGGAATGATAATGTTTTATATATTGGTAAACATTTAATTAAAGCAAAAGATAATATTTCTGAAAATTATATCATAGTGGATGAAACGAAAACAATTGCAGATAATGCATTTCATGAATGTTCAAATCTTGTTAATGTAACTATTCCGGATAGTGTAGTATTAATAGGTCGCGATGCTTTTCTCTATACTTCAAAATTAAAAAGTATTGTAGTTTATGAAGGAAATTCTCATTATTCAAACGATGAATATGGAGTTTTATTTAATAAAGAAAAAACAGAATTAATTCACTATCCAACCGGAAATAAGAGGACGGAATATGTCATTCCCAATGATGTAATAATAATTCATAGTTCAGCTTTTGCAGGTAGTGACAACCTACTTGATATTACAATACCAAATAGTGTGACTCAAATTCATGAAGCAGCTTTTAATGCATGTAAACTAATAAGAAGATTTGACATTCCTAACAGCGTAACTACCATTGGAAATGCAGCTTTTAGTGGTTGTGCAACTCTTGAAGAAATTACGCTTAGCAATAGCCTAACTCGTATAGAAGGCAGTACATTTAACGGAAGTGAAAACCTTAAAAGTGTGACAATTCCAAAAAGCGTAAAAGTGATTGATTACTATGCTTTCTTTTGTACAAACATAAAAGATGTATATTTTTGTGGCTCGAAAGAAAGTTGGAATAGTATTTCTGTTTTTCCAGGTAACGAACCACTGCTTACATCAATTGTTCATTACAATTATTGTCCTCATAACTATAAATCAGTGGTCACAGCACCTACTTGTACATCAGAAGGCTACACAACATATACTTGCCATTGTGGTGATACATACACAGGTGATTATGTTGATGCATTATCTCATAATTACAAAGACGGTATTTGCACAGATTGCGAAGCTCCTGACCCATTATATTTTACATTTGAAATTCAACAACCATCAAGAACTACAATTCGTTGCAATGATGGTATCAAGCTTCATACAAAGATTATAGGTAATCTCTCTGATGGCTCAAGAATTGAATGGAGTAAAAACAACAATAATTTCAATATGACCACATCAGCAAGTGGCAACGAAATTACAATTATATCAAAGAATAACGGTTATACAACATTCACAGCAACAGTCTATGATGCTGACAATAATGTAATCGCACAAGACACTATAGAAATGTATTCAAAAGCAGGTCTTTTTGACAAAATCGGCAGCTTCTTCCGTTCACTCTTCGGTGGAACAAAGATTTACGAAAACTAAACCTTAAACAAATTAAACCAGAGGAGACCTAAAAAATCTCCTCTGTTTTTTCATCATTAGTACGGTCAGTGGTTTTCAAATACAATAACATAGCGGGATTCGTTTCGAATCCCGCTATGTTTATATGGTCTTTAGCAAAGATATAATCCCCCGGTTCTACCGGGGGATAAAAAAAGCTTTAGTAAAAATAAAACGTGGCGAGCAATGGCAAGCCACGAAAAGCAGTAGAGAAAAGATTAACCTCCAAGTATAATAGTGATGGTT